>JBBRBG010000004.1:0-120711 GCA_038206055.1 Haliangiales bacterium | reverse complement strand
GCATCTCCGGAGCGTGCGCGCCCGCCAACCCCGCGCCGTCTTGCAGACACGTGGATCACGATCCCGCCGCGCGTCACCAGCCGGGGTGGATCACGATCCCGCCGCGACGTGGATCCGTCTTAGGCCGCCGCTGAAGGCTCTGACCCCGCGATCATCGTCGAAGCGATCCGCGCTCCGGTGCCGTCGTGGTGATCGTGATCCACGCCAAGACCGCCGGGGGCATCGATGACCCGGCGTGCGCGGTACCGACGAACACGCCGCACTGGCGCATCCAGGCAACCGCACCGGATGTGTGGTTCGAGGTCCCGCAGGATCTTGCCGTCGGCGATGCCTTCGAGGTGCGCGACGGCACGATCCGCAATCTGCCCGCCGGTGCGTACTACACCGGACGGAGGGTGACCGTTCCGGCGATCGCCCTCGACACCAGTATGCCCAGGCGCATGTTCGTGTTCGCGACGGCCGCGACCACGCGCGCGGAGATCGCCGCAACGTTCTGATCGCACGCCTTAGAAGTTCTTCGACTTGATGCGGAGCAGTTCTCTTCGCTCATCGGTTCGCCTACGGTGGCCGGACGTTGGGAGGACCGATGACTCGAACCTGCGTTGTGTTACTCGGGATCGCTGGGCTCATCGCGTGTGGGCCGGCCCCCCGCCGGTCTGGCGACCAGGACGGCGCCACGGGCGGTGAGCCCGGGTGTCCCGTCTGTGCCGACGACAAAGCAGTGCTCGACTGCGCGGGCAACGTGACCACGTGCCCGTCCGATAGCGTGTGCTCCAACGGCGCGTGTGCGAATCCGTGCGAGGTCGCCGAGATGAATCACTCATCGGTTGGTTGCGACTACTACGCCGTCGATATGGATGCAGCGCCGGGCCCGCCGATCGATGCGTGCTACGCGGTGTTCGTTGCGAATGTATCGAGAGGCCCGGTCCACATGCAGTTCGATTGGAACGGTCAGGCGATCGACCTCTCGCGGTTTGCGAAGCTGCCGCTCGGACAGGGCACAACGCTCACCTACGGGGACTACAACCCGGCAGCCGGACTTGCTCCCGGTCAGGTCGCGATCGTCTTCCTCGGCTACGGCTTCGTCATCGGCAATGTCGCTTGCCCGGTGCCGGCGGCGATCGGCTCCGATGCGCAGATTCCGGGTACCGGCCTGGGTCATGCCTTCCATCTCACGACCGACCTTCCCGTCGTCGCGTATCAGATGCTGCCGTACGGCGGCGGTCGCGCCGCAGCGACGGGCGCATCGCTGCTCGTCCCAACGAGTGCGTGGGGCACGAACTACATCGCCGTTACCGGCTTCGAGACCCCGGCGCCGCCGCTTCCGCTCCCGACGGGCCCTTCGCTCAACATCGTCGCAAAGGAAGACGGCACGGTGATCACTATGCGGCCGCGTTCGGCGGTGCTCGGCGGCGCAGGGCTGCCTGCGGGCGCCGAGAACCAGCCGTACACGTTCACGCTCGCCAGGGGGCAGCATGCTCAGATCACCCAGCTAGCGCCGCTGGCGAGCAGCCCAATCGAGGCGTCCAAGCCGGTCGGCGTGTTCGGCGGCCACCAGGTGGTGTCGATCGACAGATGCTGCGGCGACCACGCGGAGCAGATGCTCACCCCGGTCCGGGCGCTTGGCTTCGAGTACGTGGCGGCACCGCACGCCGATCGTAAACCCCAACCAGGGGAGCCGCGGATCTACCGGATCTACGGCGCGGTCAATGGGACCGCGCTCACCTACGAGCCACCGAACATCGGCCCCGCGAGCCTCGGGCTCGGCGGCATGCTCGAGATCCGTAGCACGACCCCGTTTGTCGTGCGCAGCCAGGACGACCAGCATCCGTTCTCGATGTTCACGTACATGAGCGGCGCGGGCGCCACCGGTGAGGGTGGCTGGGGCGACGCCGACTTCGTCCGCCTCGTGCCTCCGACGCAGTTCCTGTCCCACTACGTGTTCTTCACCGATCCGACGTACCCGTTCACCTGGCTCACCGTCGTGCGTCACAAGCACAACAGCGTATTCGAGCCCGTCACGCTCGACTGCGCCGGGACCGTGTCGGGGTGGCGGCCCGTTGGCACCAGCGCCGAGTACGAGATCACGTACGTCGAGCTCGTCGATCATTTCCACGGTGTAGGGCAGTGCAACAACGGCGTGCGTACGATGGATTCGACGGGCGGGTTCGGCGTCTGGGTCTGGGGTTGGGGCAGCGAGGACACCAGCACCGGCTGGGTCAGCTACGGCTACCCAGCGGGCGAAAGCGTGCTGCCGATCAACAACGTCGTCATTCAGTGACGCGCACCGTCGCGAGCAGCTTGAGCGAGTCGCGGTGGGAGTGGCTCACGCCGGCGACGCCTGCATACGACCAGGGTCTGACGATGGTGACGATGGTGACGATGGTGACGATGGTGACGATGGGGGCAGACATGACTTGCATGAGTTGGCGCCGGACGCGACGGTGAGCAACGGATTCAACGGCGCATCGTGCCGCATGGTGCGATCTCAGCTCGACGAGGGATCTCTAAGTGGCGGCGTCCCGGTCAGCGGACTGCGATGACGAACACCCCGACAAACGGATCTGGATTGGACACGCCGTTGTAGGCGACGTTGGACCGCACCGAAAAGTCCAGCAGCGCGCCCGTCTCGCAGCCCTGCACGGCGAGCACGTAGCGCTGGTGGCTGGCTCCTTGAACCACCATGGTCGAGGCAGTTCCCGACCACCCGACTTCGAACCGACCATCCAGCGCGTCGACATCCGTCGTCACCGTGAGGTTCTTGGTGTCCACGAGGACAGAGTTCTGGATACCCATCCCGGGCGCGGTCACCTCCCACCACCCCTCGGCGTTCGGGCTCGCGGGCCCGTACGACGTCGCGTTGGTGCCGTCCGACCACGAGTACGCCTGGATCATCGGTACGTTCGTGCGCTGGTTGCCGCCACCGCCGACGAGTGTGAAGCCGAAAATGAGCGGGCTGACGGATACCTTGCGGTCATTGTTCGTGCCGAGGTGCGTTTGCCAGTCCTTCGTCCCCAGCGTGGTGAGGTCGCTCACCGCAGGAATGTCAGCGTGGGTGATGGCGATCGAGGGTACGCAGGGCGCGGCATCTGCCGGCGCGTCCGGTGCGTCGGACACAGGGAGCGCGTCGAAGCCGGCGCGGCAGCCGAGGGTGCCGAAGACGACGACGACCGCCCACACGCTCAGAGCGGCATCCCGATCGCGTAGACGAGCTTCTTGCGCGCCTTGTCTGCGTATCCTTCGACGATGAAGCCCGGTCGAGCACCCTTCCCCCTCCAGATGTCGCTGTAGGGGGCTCGAACGCGGACGAACAGTCCCGGGCGCAGTCCGGTGGCGATCGCCTCGGGAAGGACGATAGGCGCCAGTGTAGAGGTCCGCTTTTCGGAGCCTGCCGGCGTGCAGCTCTGGACGTAGACGACGGTCGAGCGTCCATTCTCATGCTCGACGTAATCGACGCGGCGGGGCTTCGCATCCACGCACGTCTGCATCCCTTCCATCCACGACACCGTCTTGAACGATGCCACGACTCCACCCTGCCCTTTGGTGACCCGCAGGATCTCGCCGTCGGAGTCCCCCGGTTCCCTGCCGCTGCTCGCCTTCACGACATCGGACCACGTGCCGTCCTCGCCGCCGTCGTAGCCGCGCTTCTCGTCGAGTTGCAAGCGCTTGAACACGTCCTGCGCAAAGTCGCTCGATGCGCCACTGGCGACGCCGCGGTCCGAATGGAACATATCGAGCTTGAGTGGGAAGTTCGATTGGTCTTTGTCGATCTCGGCGAGCACTCGCTCGGCCGCCGTGAACGAGGCCGCGCGTGGGCCTGCGATAGAGAAATGATTCGCGGACTGCGCTTTTTCTCCGTTGTCGGTGAACATCAGGTCCCACAACGCCTCGCCGGCGAAGCCCCGGCCCTCGGCCGCGTCGCACGCGCTCAGCGCCAAGCCGAGCGCGACGCCGATCGGATCTCTGCCAACCGCTCGAACCTGCGCCGCGGTCTTCGGCTTCCTGGCGTGCACGAAGTCCTGGAAGGCCTTGCGCAACGGCGCGCCGCAACCCGCGAACGCCTTCTGGATCGCGCTCTTCGACGTCCGTGCGGCATAGAACTTGGCTTCGTACGTCGTGGCTGCCTCGAGCTGGGCTTTCCAGGGCGCGGCCTTCGCAACCCAGTCGGCGAACCCGCGCTCCGGGGCCTTGTCGAGGATGGTCACCAGCTCGGGGTGCTTCTTCGCTGCGCCGGCGAAGCTCGAGGTCACGAACGCGACGTACCGCTTGACCATGCCGAACGCCTGCAGCGCCCGGATCTGCTCGATCGGATCGAGCTTCTTCAGCTCCGCGACCAGGGCCGCCTTGTCGAGCGTCTTGATGTCGTGCGCGCATGCAACAAAGTCAGCGGCAAAGCCGCTGTCGACAACACTGCGCTTCTCGGGCAGTCGCGGCTGAGCGCCCAGGCACTTGGCCACGTGGACCAACGTGACGAGCTGCCCCGGGAGCTTCTCCTGCCGGCGCGCCATGGACCATGCCGCATCGTCGTCGCCGGAGATGCCATCGTCGTCGTCCCGATCACGCCGGTTGCCGCCGTCCGAGTCGTCCGACGTATCGAGGTTGCAGCCGAGCACAAAGCGGCGCGCCGCCAGGCGCATGCTGTCTTCGCCGGATCCAGCCTTGGTGTCGGCGAGCTTGTCGCACAACGCGCGAGTCAGCTTGGTGACCTTGTCGTCACCGAGGGCCAGGAGGCTCATGTACGCCGCGTTCTCCGCGACCGTCATACCCATCAAGTTGACCATCGCCTGACGCCAGCTCGCGACGTGCTTGGCCAGATTCGCATCGTCCCCCTTCTCGTCGCTGCGTTGGCATGACACCTCGGCAATCGTGTACGCCTCACGTTCTTCGAGCCAGCCCTTGAACAGTGCCTGCTCGACTTCGCGGCCTAGCCTGCTGACGCCGGCATCCAGATCCAGGCCGTCGACCTTGTCACTTCGCTTCCCGCACCAGGTCGTCGATTCCACGGGGACGACCTCGGCCCCAGGCGCCGCCGCGACGGTGGCCTCTGGTGGCTTCACGCACGCGCCTTCGCAGCGGCTATCACGCGCGTGCGCGACCTGCGAACCGCCGAGCACCAGCACGAATGCACCGAACACAAAAAACTCACGCATTTCGACCTCGGGGAAAACAGCCCACGAAAAGAGGGACGCTATGCCGGAGCTGGCGAAGCCCCGCCTTAGAGTTCCTTCGAGTTTCTACTGCACACGCAAATAGAGTACGGACGCGCGACGCGCACCAGTTGATCAAACACCAGCGGATCGAACGTCGGCTCGCGGATCGAGAACGTAGCCGTCGTCTCGCGTGAGCAGGCGGTCGCGCAAGCCGAGCTCGCGAAGCGTGTGAATCACCCCGTAGGAGCGCAGCAACGCGGCGTGCGGCTTGATGTTCTCCCCGGGCCAACCGATCGCGAACACATCGTCGAGCGACAGCCCCGCGAGCGGGCTCGCGCCGGCGAGCTCGAGCAGGCGAGCCAACACGAGCCGTGCGGCGCGCCGCCGCCCGAGCTCTACCCGCGGCTGGCCATCGAGCGCGAACCACCTGCCATCCGACGCCACGTGCAGCACGGTTGCTGGCATGGGCTGGCCCACCGCGGCCGGGAGATCGCGCGCCAGGTCGTCGAACGAGTCCCCGAGCGCTCGGCGAAACAACAGCGCCGCGATGCGCGGTCCCACGGGCGGGAGCGGATCCGTTCGCTCACCGAGGGCCAGGCAGTGTCGGGCGGCGCCGAGCGAGGAGGCGGCGGCCTCTGCATCACCAGCGCGCCACGCGGCGCGCGCCCGCGCGACGTGGAGCGTTGCCGACGCTACCTCGCAAGCGGCCAGGTGCTCGACGTCACCGACACTCTCGAGGATGGTCCGCGAACGCGCGAGCGCAGCCGTGGCGTCGGCCACCGCGCCTTCCGATGCGAACAGCGCCCCCAGGTGATAGAGCGCCGCCCCGTGCAACCTCGGAACGCGCGCGAGACGGGCGTGCTCCAACGCCTCGAAGTAGGCCGAGCGTGCGGTGTCACGCTCACCGCGGCTCCACGCGAAGCCACCCAGGGCGAGATGCATCCACACCTGATGACGACGGTCTCCCTGTTCGAGAAACACCGCCAGCGAGCGCCGACCTTGGTCCTGGGCGAGATCGAGCTGGCCCAGCTCGCACAGCACATAGGCGAGATTTCCTCGCGCGATGCCTTCTCCCAGCCGGTTCCCCATCGAGCGATGGATCGGAACAGCATCCTCGAGATGCGCGCGCGCCTCGGCGAGCCGGCCCTGGTGATGCAGCGCCTCACCGAGCAAGTTCAAGGTCACGCCCTCGGCGCGTCGGTCTCCCTCGCGACGCTGGACGTCGAGCGCGCTCTCCGCGATCTCGCAGGCCTCTGACGAGCGCCCTTCGAGCAAACACAACAATCCGATGCTGGCGCTCGCGGCGGCGGCGTGCACGTGCGCACCGGCGGTGAGGTGGAGCTGCCGCGCCGCCTCGAAGCACCTGCCTGCGTCGTCCAGCTTGCCCGCCTGGAAGCAGGTCTTCCCCATGGTCCGCAGTACGAGGCCCTCGAGGTTACGATCGGTCGTGGCGCGTGCGAGCTCGCGGGCCTCGACCAGCTGCGCGGCGATCTCGTCCACGTTGCCGGCGACCCTCGCCACCTCCGCCGCGTGCCGGAGCGCGCTGGCACGCAGCGCGACATCGCCGTCGGCATGGGCGGCGAGGACCGCGTTCGCGTACAGCGATTGGTGCAGGCTGCGCTTGCCGCCAACCGCGTAGCGCTCGGCGAGCACGAGCGCGGCGCGCGCGGCCAACCCAGGTTCGGCGTCGAGCATGTTCACGTGCGCCGCGAGCAGATTGTCGTGCTCGACATTGAGCCGCTCGTAGGCCGCAACCGCCTCGCGACCACGGAGCAAGCCGGCGGCTCGCTCTCCCTCTTCGACGAAATATCGAGCGTGGCGGCCGCGTGCCTCGGCCGCGAGACCGAGTTGTTCGAGCCGTTCGACCAGGTAGTCGTGGATGCTCTGGAGGAGCCCGAATCGCATCGCGGTCGATGCACCTCCATCCTCGACGACGAGCAAGGAGCGGTCCCCCAGCCGCTCGACGGCCGCGAGCGCCGCCACCGGCGAAAGTACGGGCTGGACCACGCTCGCGAGCGCCGCCACCGTGAACCCGCCGCGGAACACCGAGGTCGACGCGAGGATCTGCTGATCGCCGGGGGCAAGCGCCTTCCACGAGCTGTCGATGGCCTCGCGCAGACTACGGTGGCCGCTGGCCGTGCCTGCCTGGCTCGCGACGAGCAACTCGAAGCGAGCGTGAAGGCTCGCCTCCATATCCTTCACCGTGAGCGCCGCAGCGCGCGTGGAGGCCAACACGATCGCGAGCGGAAGTTGGTCGAGCGCGACCACGACGCGGGCCAGCGCCGGATCATCGCCCGCGGCCAGCGTGGCGAACCCAGGCCGGATTCGATTCGCACGACTGACCAGCAGCTCGATCGCGGCCGGGACGGGTAGCGGGCCGAGCGGCAGACAGGCCTCGTCGGGGATCCCCAGACGCTGCCTCGACGTCACCACGATCCGCAGGTGCGGTGCGCTCTCGAGCCAGCCGCCGAGATAGCTGGCCCACTCGGTCATGTGCTCGAAGTTATCGAGCACGAGCACCATCGGCCCACGACCGGCAAGCACCTCCGCGATGATTCCGTCCTGCGTCTCCGCGCTGCTCCCAACGGGAAGCACGATCGAGATACTCGCCGCGATCGCCGCGAGCATTCCCGCCGCCCCGGCATGTGCGCGCAGGTCGCAGGAGACGTGCCGATCGACGTTCGCGACCACCGATGCCACGAGAGAAGTCTTTCCGATCCCGGGGGGCCCGACCACGGTGATGAGCGCATCCTGTGCGAGCAGCTCCTCCAGCCGCCGAACCTCCGCGTCGCGACCGAACAGGCGTGTGGAGGCGGACGAGACGCGCGATAGCGCTGGTACGACGTGATCCACGTGTTCGGGTCGAGAGTGCGCGCCCCTACACGAGGCGTCAACCGCCGACGATGGTAGGTCGCTTGTCAGGCTCCGCCCTCACGGGTTCGCGGCCCGCGGCTTGCGTAGATGTGGCGCGAGCATCGTCATCCAGGCCTTCTCGCGGAGCAGGTAGTCACGCGAGCACTTGGCGAGGCGGTTCGCGTCCACGCCGAGCTTCTTCATGATGGTCTGATAGCGCGCCTTCTCGGCGCCGTAGAGCAGGCACATGATCGTGATCACGCGCTGGCCGGCGAGCGAGTGATCGTCCCAGTACTTGAGGTTCGCCATCGTGGCGGACTGCGCCCTCATGTTCCACAGCTCGGCCGCGTCGAGCGCGGCGGTCTTGCCGACCTCGAACTTCGAGAGCAACAACGTTGCGAGCTCGTCCGCGGCGTCTTCGCCGCGCCCGGTGATCGGCAACCCCAACTCGCCGACGAGGGCGTGGCTGAGCTCGTGAAAGAACACGAATACTAGCGTGCCGCGCATCTTCTTCACGGCCTCGGCGGAGCTCCGGCCATCCGCGGTGAACCGCTTGACGGTGTCATCGAAGATCTCGTGGCAGAGCCTCACGGCGTGTGCTTTCGGATCGTAGAACGCGTTGACAGTCCCGCACTCCTCGAACGTGATCGTCAGAGGTCGCGGGAACCGGAACATCTTGTCGAGCCCCGGCGCGAGCTTCGTCTTCATCGCGATGATGAAGTCCGGCGGCGCCCCGTGGACCCCGGCGGTCTTCGGGGCCGCGGCTGTGACCTTGACCCGCGGCTGGGTGTCGTGCACCGACCGCAGGATCTGCGCGTTGGCTTCGCGCAGCACGGGATCCTGATCACCTTTGATGTACGAAGCGATCAGCGCAGCGCCGGTCGCGGTCGGCACGACGAGCATATCGAGGTCGAGCGCTGGGCCACCGGCCCGACTCACCTTGCCCGTCCCGACGATCGCCTTCACCCCATCGCGTTCGAGCTCCGCGACCTTCTCGAGGACGACGGCTTCGCCGAGCAGTTTTCCGATCGCGTCGGCGGTCGCGGCCGGCATCGCGGGGAGCGCGACGACCTGGATCGCACGAGCCTTGCTGCCCTTTGGACCGAGGAGCGTCATCGTACCCTTCGACGTGGGCACCCAACCCGCCGGGACTTCGAGCTCGACGCCGTGGGCTATGACGCTCTTGGTCGGAGCAGCGTGCGCCACGCCGACCATCAGCGCCGCGACGAGCCACAGCGAAGCCATGACGTGGCGGATCGACATCTAGAAATCCTTCGGCAAGGACTTGCGAGCCTTGCGCGTATCCGACTTCATCGAAGCGATGATCTTCTCGTGGATGGGCTCGATGGCCTTGACCCGGGTGCTTTCGATGTACGAGACGATGGTGACCGCGTGCTTCTCGACCGGTAACGAGATCAGCGTGAACGCCACAGCCGTCCCTTTGATCTTCATGGTGCCGCGCGCCGCGATCGCGCCCGTGGTGGTCGCGCTCGCTTGCGTGACCGCGACATCGGTCGTGTCCTTGCGTTTCGCGAACAGTGACGCGACCCCGGCCTTGTCCGCCTGGGGAACCGCCGTGAACCGGTAGAGCTCCAGGAAGTGCCCCGTGTCACTGGGCAGCAGGGTGATCAGCTCACGGGGGCCGGTCGCGGTTTTCCAGCCCTCGGGGGTGGTGATCTCCACGCCGTACCCACGGACCGTATCATCCGCCGAAGCGCTCCCGCTGGTTACGGCGACCGTCGCGACGATCACTGCCAAGTACGCAATACGACGAATCAACATCTCGCCCTCCCGGTGGTTACGGACGCGTCCCGATCGCGTCGTGTACGACTTGTACGTAGCCGCGCGGTTCTCGAGTAGGTCGCGTCGCTTACGACTCCTTCGAGTTTCAGGGCTCCACGACCCGAGCGCAGGCCTCCGCGTCGTGCAGGGCACAACCGGCACGCAGCCACACCTGTGCGGTCGTCGGGTCCAACTCGGCACGTTGGCGACACGACAGCCGGTCCTTCAACCCACAACCTCGTTCGAGGAGCGCCCGTGCCCGGGAGAGGTCGATGGGTATGGTGTTCTCGCCGAGTCGCAGATCGCGAGCCAGTCGCCGGCACGCGGCGTAGAACCCCAGGTCGCAGCCCCGCGCCAGCAGCGCTTCATAGCCCGCTCGATCGAAGGTCCCCGCGCCTGCTCCGCCGTCGATCCGGAGCACGCGAGAGACCCGGAGCGCGGAGACCATGCAGGCCCGCCCAACGCCGAGCTCGCACGCATGCCGAAGATGGAGATCTCCCGAAGGCTCGTTGACGGCGAAGCCGTAAGAACCGCCGAGCTCGGCCTCGCCCACCAGAAAGCAGGCCTCGCCCTCATTCGCCGCACATCGTTCGACGCACGCAGTGCGGTCATCGCGCGTGCACTCGCCCGCGGTCGAATCGTGCGCACCCCGCGCGAACCATGCGAGCGTCGCCAACCCGGCCAACCCCGCCAACCCCGTACCGGCGGCGATCGCGATCACGGTCCGACGCCGCCGAGCGCTGCGCCGAACGAGGTGCGCGCCAGCGGGAGGACGCTCGTCGACCGTGGCTGCCTCGCCGCCTTCCAGCGGGAACAGTCCAGGAAAGGCATCCGCCGCGAGTGTCGGCTGATCCCCGGCTGCGATCGCGGCCGTGATCGTCGCCAGCTCAGCAGAGACGCGCGCGGCGCTCGGCGGCCGCTGTTCCGGCTGCTTGGCGAGCAAGCGACTGACCAGGTGCGAGAGGCGATGTGGGAGCTCGGGAACCAGCTGCTCCGCAGGAGCTGGCTCGTCGGTAAGCACCGCCGCCAGTACGCCGATCGGCTCCGATCCGGCGAACGCCCGACGACCGGTCAAGCACTCGTACATCACGCAGCCCACGCTAAACAGATCGGCGCGTCCATCCAATGCGCGCCCGCCTCTCGCTTGTTCGGGCGCCATGTACCCGGGCGTCCCGATGACCGCGCCCGTGCGGGTCAAGCGGTCGTGGGTCTCCACGACGTGTGCGACGCCGAAGTCGATCAGCGTCGCGTGGCTCGGATCTCCGTCGACCAGAAGCAGGTTTGATGGTTTGAGGTCGCGATGAATGACCCCAGCCTCGTGTGCGACCGTGAGAGCAGCGAGCGTCCGCGTGGCTACCGCGATCGTCTCGCTCAGGGTCAAACTACCGCGCGAGAGGCGCGCCGCGAGGGTCTCGCCGTCGAGCCACTCCATCGCCAGATACGGCTCGCCCGCGAGCGTCGCGCCGTGCGCCACATAGCGGACGATCGCAGGATGCGCGAGCTGCTCGAGTAACTCTGCCTCCGCGGCGAACCTGCGCTCCTCCGCCGCGGTCGTGCCGTTCTCGCCGCGAATCAGGACTTTGATGGCGAGGCGCTGGCCGCTCTGGGTATCGATCCCCTCGAACACGCGCCCCATCCCGCCCTCTCCGGCGAGACGCTCGATCCGAAGTCGCCCTCCGAAACTGTCGAGGGCTTGGCTGCGCAGCAGCTCGAGCTCCGCAGACAGGGTCACAACCCTACCGTAGCGGCGGAACCGCACCAGTGTCAAAATCGCTGGCCATGTTCCCGACGACCGGAACTTCGCTGCGACAGCTGCTGGCGAGCCAGGACCCGGCGGATCGTGCGCGGGCTCTCGAGCTCGTTGCGCGGAACTACTGGCGTCCGTTCCGACGCTACGCGATGGCACGCTGGCGCCGGTCCGAATGGGACGCACAGGATCTGACCCAGCAGTTCTTCGAACGCTTCTTGAGCCGCGAGATCCTCGAGAGATTCGACCCGTCGCGCGGGCGGTTCAGAACGTTTCTCCGCATCTGTTTCGATCGGTTCATCGCCGATCGCGATCGCCACGACCATGCGCTCAAGCGGGGCGGGGACCTGACCGCAGCAAACATCGACGATGTTGACCCCGCGGCCTCGATCGAGGATCCCGCGCGTCTGCTCGATACGGAATGGGTCCGGCACGTCCTCACGGTCGGCTGCGAACGGCTCACGACCGAGCTGTTGCGACGAAACAAGCTCGAGCACCTGCGCGTGTTCGAGCTCCTGCACCTGGATTCGGAACGGGCTACCCCCTCCTATGCTGAGATCGGACAGACCATCGGCCTCGACCTGACCACCATCACCAACCGGATCTCGTACGTGCGGCGGGCGTTCCGGAGAATCACGATGGCGTACATACGCGAGGTCACCGTCACCGACGAGGAGTACCGGAACGAGATCATCGATCTGTTCGGCGGTGACGTCCTGCCGTGAGCAACTACGCCGCTGCTGCCGCGGGCATCGTGATCCGCCGGGGCATCAGCGTCGGGTATTCGTGGCCGGTCTTCGGATCGATCAGCGTCGTATCGTTCTTGTAGACGCGCGCGGTGGCATGGAGCTGACCGAGCGCAGCCGTGAGCGGCATCGTCTGATACCGCTCCGGCCACTTCGCGAGCACCGCGTCTCGCACCAGGTGCGCGTAGCGCGAGCTCATCGCCGGGAACAGGTGGTGCTCGACGTGGAGGCCGAAGCGGAGCGTCACCCACTCGATCCACTTCGGCGCGGTCACCGTGAGGCCCGTCGCGAGCGGATCGTTGACCGTCACGCGCGGGCTCAGGTTGTGGTTCGTCAGGATGAAGCCCATGACGACCATGTTCGCGACCACGAGCGGCAGCACGTAGATGAACAGGAACGGCAGGAAGCCGACGAGGAACGCGACGCCGAGCCAGAACGCTCCGCCGAGCAGGGTCTCGAACATCGCGATCTGGCGTTGCCGCGCCGTCAGAAACCCACTCCGGGTTGCCGAGACGAGCTGGTGCGCGCTCTGCACGGTGAAGCCGAGCACCAGGCTCAGCACGCCCCGCCAGCGCCGCTCGCCGAGCGAGAACGCGTTGACGAAGAACCGGATCCGCGGGCTCGCGTCGTACTCCTTCAGCGTCGGATAGATGTCTGGATCGTCGGCGAAGTTCGCCGTCGCGTGATGGATGCGGTCGTGCCACGAGGCCCACAGCCGCGGCGCGACCATGAACGGCAAGAAGCCGATCCACCCGACGATCTGCCGGGCGAGCTTGTCGCGCACGATCCCGCCGTGCATCGCCTCGTGCGCGACGAACGTCAGGCACGAGAACGAGATGCCGATGACGATACCGAGCACCGGTACCAACGGCCACGGCACCCACCCGCGCGCGATCGCCGACGCCGCCATCCCGATGATCGCGAGGTGCACGGGGATCCACAGCAGGCGCGAGTGCGCGGGCGTGAACGCCTCCGCGGGGAGCTCCGGCCGCAACGCCTTCACGTAGTGCGAAAGCGGGATCAGCGGCGCATCGCCGAGGTACTGCGGTTGAGCCATCCCTCAGGATGGCCCCCTCGGAGTACGTGGCCTCCGAACGATGGGGTCACCATCGCGTCATGGTCAGGTCACATCGCTCGTGCTGCGATGGGATGACGCGCCCGGTCGCCGCGAGCCGGCTCGCTGGTTGACGGATCAGAGGGTCTCGAGGAACGCCGTCAGGTCGGCGACCTGCGCGTCGGTCATCTTCGCCGTGTCGGCCATGCCGTGAACCGCGCCGCGATCGCGGAGCAGCGCCTCGAGGGTCGCCGCGCTGCCATCGTGGAAGTACGGCGCGCTCGCGCCCACGCCCTTGAGGCTCGGCGTATCCGACTTCTCGAGCGTGCCCGCAAACTTGTGGGTCTCGTTGTCGGTGTAGTGCACGCCATCGTGGCAGGTCCGGCAGCCCTCGGCGTCGAATAGCTTCTTGCCGCGGGTGACCATCGCCGCGTCGCGGGTGGGGACCCGCACCGGCGACATCTGCTCGACGTACGAGGCAAGCGCGTCGGTCTGCGGCTTGTCGAGACCGAAGCCGCCGAGGCGCTTCATCGTGCTGGTCATGCTGGCCTTGAGGTCGGCGTCGGTGCCGTCCCACTTGAATGGACCGGTGCCGACCATGCGGCCGGTGAGCAGCGGCGTCTGCAGCTCGTGCTTCTCGATACGCCACGACAGGCCGTCGGCGCGGTTATCGGGGTGACAGGTCGCACACGCCATCGAGCCACGCGCCGACATCGCCGGCTCCTGGCTGTGGAACAGGACGAGGCCCTGGTGCTGCTTCTCGGAGAGCGCCGAGGCCACGAGCGCCGGACCCGAGTTGACCTTGGCCGCCGTGGCGAGGCCGCCCTTGGCATCGATGAAGTCGATCTTCTCGACGTTACGGCTGAACGAGCACCACACGAGCACGTTGCCGTCGCCCATGATCGCGACGCCATCGGCGCCGCACTTGCTCGTGCCGCTGGTCAGGCTCGCCGTGACGCCCTCGGCCACGCCGACCTGCGAGGCGTTCTTGATCTGGAGCAGCGTGTCCGAGCCCATGCCCGCGACGTAGAGCGCGTCGCGGATGCCGTCCCACGCGAGCGCGCGCGGCTGGTGCTGGGAGATCTGCGCCACCACTTGCTGGGTGTTTCCGTTCTTGCCGAGCCCGATGAACGCGAGCTGGTGCGAGACCGGAGATTCGAAGCCACCACCGTAGCCACCGGTGTTCTCGCTGCCGTTCGAGATCTGGACCGGGGTCTCGCGCTGGAACGGGACGATCGCCTGATCGGTGCCCATGAACGCGACCGCGAACGATGCGCGCGCGAAGCTGTCACCATCGGTGCCGCAGCCGCGGCAGCGCTTCGGCGCCGAGGCGTTGGAGATCGCGATGTGCTCGGCGCGGTGGGTCTCGAGCAGGTCGATCTGATCGACCGTACCCGTGGTCAGGTACGAGACGAGCGCGCGGGTTCCATCCGGCGAGATCGCGAGGCCACGGGGCTCCTTGCCGAGCGGCGTGCGCCACTTCTCCGCGCCGGTCGTGGTGTCGAGCGCGACCATCATCCGGTCCGCGATCGTGGTGACGAGGAGGAGCTTCTTGTCGGGCGTCAAGGCGACGCCGTACGGCTCGACCGGCGTCTTGAACGACTGCGCGACCTCGAGCTTGCTGCCGACCTTGACGACCGCGATGCGATCGTTGCGGCGGTCCGCGACGTACGCGAGCCCGCTGGCCGGATCATAAGTCAGGAGGCCGGCTTCGCGCGCGATCGCGAGCTGCGCGAGGTTCTTGCCGGTCTTGTCGGTCTTGATCAGCGCGCCGCTGTCGGCGTCGATCACGACGGCGCCATCGGTGGTCGCCATGATGCGCGATGCGGTGAGGTACGCAGCGCTCGGCATCGCTGCCTTGGCGCCGCCGATGGGTCGACCGGCGAGCTCGAACGACGGCGGGCTTCGGTCGAAGTCTCCGATCACCTTGCCGAAGGCGTAGGTGGCCGGAAGGGCGAGGAGGAAGGCACCGATCAGCAGCTTGCGTGCGCGCATCTGTGTGGTGGAACGAACGACGGAGCGCCGCGATCTATTCGCCATAACGCCCCAGACACCGCGTGATCGCTGGGGTTCCACACTATCTGCGCACCCCTGACTTCGCCGTGATCGTCGCCTTCACGACCTTGTCCCCGATCAGCAGCGCATCCGCGGACTTCTGGCCGCTCTGCACCGCACCCACCCAGGTGTAGCGACCGTCGAGATGTGCGGCGCGGCCGTGCATGATGAACCACTGAGATCCCCCGCTGTCCTTCCCGGCATCCGCCATACCTACACCGCCCGCCACGTAGCCGGCTCCGTCGGCGGTGGTGCCGGGCTCGGCCGGGAGTGCGTAGCCTGGGCCGCCCCATCCCGACTCGGTCGGATCGCCCCCCTGGACCACGAAGTCGGGGACCACGCGATGAACCTCGAGGCCGTCGTACTTCCCGCTCGTGGTCAGCGCCACGATGCTGGCCACCGCCCACGGCGCGACATCGGGGGCGAGCGCGATCACGATCTCGCCGCGCGTGGTCTCGAGGTGCCACTCGAGATCAGCGCCGATCACGTTCGCCGGGTCGACCGGAGGCGCGGGCGCATGGGCCGGGACAGGTGGATCGTTCGCGGGCTCGCCGAGCGCATGCAGACATCCGCGGGCCGCCTTCGCGCGCACGGGGATGCCGGTGAGCCCGGCGCGACACGCCTCGACGCCGGCGGCCAGCTTTTGCTTGCCGATCAGCTCGAGCAGCGAGCCGGCGAGCTCGGCGTCCTTCTCGGTCATCGCGCGCGCGATCACCGCGGCGTCGATCGCGGCGTGATCGCCGGTGCCGATCACCTCGTAGAAGCCGCCGGCGGCATCGACCGCATTGCCCGCGAGGATCGGCTCGTTCGAGGCCAGCGCACCGACGAGGATGCCGATCGCGGACGTGTGATCGGCGGCGGTGCCCTCCTTCCACGGCGCGGTCAGTGCACCGAGGGCGGCGGCGCGCACGCGAACGTCCTTGTGAGAGAGCAGCATGGCCAGCGCCGTGCGTCGCTCCGCGAGCGTTCCGACGTTCGCCGTGACGAGATCTACGACGAGCGGAAGGCGCAGGTGATCTGGTAGCTCGCGGTTGCTGCAGGCCTCGGCGGTCGCGAGGCCTGCGTTGTCGCCGCGTACAAGCGCCGAAGTGGCGAGGCACCCAATCCACGCGCGGGTCAGCGCGGGCGTCTTCGTCGTGGACGTCGACCAGGTGACGATCGCCTTGAGCGCATCGTGCACCACCGTCCGCGCGCCGTACTTCTGCAGGCCGCGCAGCCCTTCCATGATCACGTGCGCCTCGCCATCCGCACCCGCCTCGAGATCGACCCGCCGCCGGGCAAGCGCGACCGCGACGGCCTCCGCCGCGTTCCCTTCCATCGCATCGCTCGTCAACGCCCTCGCAGCCTCGACCGCGACCCGCCAGTCGCGATCGAGCAACGCCCGCTCGAGCAACGCTGCGGCCGTCGGGACGCCTCCGTGTTTGACCAGCGCGAGGATCGCCTGGGCGCGGATCTCCGGGACCACATCGTCGGTTGCGACGCGTCCCAGCAACAAGGGCGCGACACCATCGACGACCGGTGTTGGCACGTGGGCGCGCGCGAGCGCGTAGATCGCGCCATACCGAGCGAGAGGAGAGGCCGCATCCTTCTGCCCGACGAGCGCCTTGAACGTCTCTGCATCGAACGCGATCTTGCGCCGGCCATGCCGCGCGAGCGCGACGCCCGCGGCCTCGGCGTACTGCGGCTCGGCAGCGAACTGCGCCACGAGGATCGCCTGCGAGCGCTGATCACCCGCGCGTCCCAGCGCTTCGATCGCGAGCACACGGCCAGCGCCGGTCGTGCGTTCGAACGCGGCGTGCAACGCGGGCACGGAGGCCGCACCGTCCTCGACGCTCACATCCTCGAGCTCGCGCGCGACGCCGAATGCGGCCATCGCACCGGCGACGAGATCTGGATCGGGATCATGGAAGGTCGCGAGCAGGGTGACGCGCGCCTCGGCACCACCGATCCGGCCGAGGCCGCGCAGCGCCAGCAGCTTGACGTGCGTGTCGCCGGTGCGGACGAGCTCCTGCAGCTCCCGCACGCCGTCCTCGCGCTTCGCCTCCGCACGTGCGATCGAGATCCGCACCGCGCGATCGGCGGACTCCTTCGGCGTGGTGTCCGCACCACCACCTCCACCACCGCGCGACGACGGGCACGCTGCGAGCGCGAGACACATGATGCCGACCGAGGTTGCAAGACGCACGCGCGACATGCGCGCATCGTACTCGGGGAGCGCGCTCAGACAACTCGGATCGCACTTGGTTCCCACGACGTCTCCGACGACAAACGTCGCGCGTAGCCCGTTGCTGCGGTCCTGGCTGCGTGACATCGTGAGGCCATGCGTCTCGCTTCGATCGCGATCGGCCTGTGTCTCGTCACGGCGTGCAGCAAGAAGGAGGAGGCGCCCAAGGAGCAGCCGAAAGTCGTCGAGCCTCCGCCGCAGGTGAAGAAGCCCGTCGACAAGACGCCGCTGCCGCAGCTCGCGGCCGATCCAGGCGGCGCCACAGGCAAGCCGCTGCAGGCCACCAGCTTCGGCGGGCTCGGCATCGATTCGCCACGCGACATCGCGGTCAACGCCAGCGGCGAGGCCTACGTCGTCGGCTTGTTCGACGACACGATCGATTTCGGCGGCAAGATCGGCAAGAAGTCGCCGATCCAGAACGACGATCCGAAGGCGCCGAAGGGCAAGACCTCCGACGGCTACCTCGTGAAGGTCGGCGCCGATGGCAAGATCCTCTGGGTGCAGACGTTCGGCGCGAAGCGCGACGATGCGGCGAATGGCGTCGCGGTGCGCGGCGACAAGGTGGTCGTCGTCGGCAACTACCTCGACGATCTCAAGCTCGGCGAGTTCGTCAAGAACTCGGTCGGCTCCGACGACGCCTTCGTCGCGATGTTCGACAAGGATGGCGTGGTGCAGTGGGCGTGGAACTTCGGCGGCATCGACTCCGATGGCGCGAACGCGGTGGCCGCGGCGCCCGATGGTGGCTGGATCGTCGGTGGATCGTTCTCGAGGACCTGCGACTTCGGCACCACGAAGCTGACGAGCCGCGGCAGCACCGATGCGATGCTGCTCAAGCTCTCCGCCGGCGGCGACCTCGAATGGATCAAGCAGTTCGGTGGCGCGTACCAGGACAGCATCACCCACCTCGCCATCGACGGTCAGGGCAACATCTACGTGCAGGGCCAGTTCAAGGACCTCTCGGACTGGGGCGGCAAGCAGAAGCTCAAGGCCGGCGGCGGATCGGATTACGACGTCGTGCTCGCGAAGTACGACCTCAACGGCGACTACCTGTGGGCGCAGCGGTTCGGGAACGCGTTCAACGATGTCGCCGGCGGCGTCACCGTGGATCCGTCCGGGCACGTCACGATGGTCGGCTCGTTCGACCAGAGCGCGTCGTTCGGCGAGGGCGACGATCACACCTCGCTCGGCGAGTCCGACATCTTCGCCGCGCGCTTCACGCCGAGCGGCAAGCTCGAGTGGGCGCGCACGATCGGCGCCGAGCGCGAGGACATCGCGTTCGGGGTGGCCTCGGATGCCGCGGGCAACACGGTGACCACGGGTTGGTTCCAGCAGACCGTCGATTTCGGCAAGGGCCCGATGACCAGCAAGGGCAACAAGGACGTGTTCGCGCTCAAGCTCGATGCGAAGGGGCAGACCGTGTGGGCGCAGAGCTTCGGCGACAAGGACCACGATCAGGGTCGCGCGGTTGCGATCGACGACAAGGGCGCCGCATACGTCGCAGGCATCTACCGGTTCACGATGAGCGGAGTGACACCCGCGCTCGAGTCGGTGCGCGCGGAAGGTGATCGAATTCCGAAGCCGGATACGTTCGTCCTCAAGCTCGATCGCTGAGAAATCGCGGTCCCCGTAGATCGCGTCCATTTCCCGAAAAAGTCGTCGTCCAGGCGCTGGGTCCCGTCTCGGCCGGGTGTAAAAGAGCCGCACCTCAACATTTTTCAAGGAGTCACAAATGGCGAAAGCAAAGAAGGGCAAGTCGGGCGGCGGCGGGAAGCCGGCGGAGATGCTGCTGGTCAGCTCCAAGGTCCGCGGAATGATCAAGGACCTCGGCTGCAACACCGCGGGTGATGCGCTCGATGGCCTCAATGGCTACGTGGCGTGGCTCGTGGCCCAGGCGGCCAAGCGCGCTGGCGAGAACGGCCGGAAGACCGTTCGCGCGCACGACTTCATCATCATGTAAATGAGGATGTGCTGATCGGGCGCCGTGGGGGTTCTCTCCTGTGGCGCCCGTCGCATTTTCGGCGTGGCCGGCTTACACTGGGGACAGGTGACGACTGGGGCGCCGATCTACCTGGTGTCGGCCTGTGCATCGGGCGAGGAGTTCATCTCCGCGTTCCGTCGCTACGCCGACCGTAACGGCGTTGTGTTCATTCCGATCGCCGCTCCGCTCCCGCCGGGTCGGAAGGGTCGTTTTGCGCTGACGCTCAAGGACGGCGGCGTGATGATCGAGGGGGAGGCGGAGGTGGTGTCGTCGGCAAAGACCCCCTCGGTGTTGTACGGCCGGGTCGGCATGACACTCAAGTTCACCGAGCCCGATGAGCCGAGCAAGACGCTGCTCGGCGAGCTCGAGAAGGCACGTCTGCAGATGAAGCCCGCGCCGCCGAGCGTGGCGCCCCGCCCTGCCGAGATTCCTGCCGAACCGCGGCCCACGCCACCCACGCCCGCGGGTCGGATCGACGCCGTCAATGCCCTCGCCGAGTGCGTCGTGATCGGCGATCTGTCCACGTTGACCAGCGACGACGGGCCGAAGGTGGGTCCCAGATTCATGGTGCCGGCGATCCCGCCCGTCGCCGGGCGGCCGAAATCGCCGAGCGTTCCGGGCCTGCCCCCGCTCAAGGCGCCGACCGGGCAAATCCCCGTGTTGCCACGCCAGCCAACTCCGCCGAGTGCGGTGCCGGCGGTCGGCAGGGGGACCGTGATGGGGATGCCCGCGCTCGAGAAGGCGCCGGCGTCAGGCCCTGTTCCCGCTCCCACGCCGCTTCCCGTTCCAACGCCACTTCCCGTTCCGGCTCCGCCTCCGCCGGTGGTCGCGGCGAAGGAGACGGTGATGGGGATGCCGGCGCTCGGAAAGCTGCCGGCGGACCTCGATCCGACGATGCCGACGCCTGCCAAGGTCGCGGCCGCCGCTGCTGCCTCGCGCGACAAGGCCGAGGCGATGCAGACGGTGCGTGGTCCCGCACCCGGCGTGGATCTGGTCGCCCGGGGTAAGACGATCGATGTCAACGAGACGATGCGCGGGCCGGCCCCGAAGGTGCCGACAGCAACGAGCACACCGCCGCGCGGCACGGCACCGCCGCCGTTCGTTCCGCGTCAACCCACGCCACCGGCTCCATCCACCATCGTCGCGCCACCGCCGCTGGTCATCGCGCAACCGCCGCCGATCCTCACGCCCGCACCGCCGGTGGTCGCGGTTCCGTCGCCGATCGATAACTCGATCGACGATGCCGACGAGCCGACGGATCTGACCGAGCTACCGCTGGTTCCCGTCGAGCAAGTCACGTCGGAGCTGGGCGGGCCAGAGAGGTCGGTGCGCGAGCCGCGCAAGACGGTGATCGGGATCGCGGTGGTGCCGTCGGGGGTGCACGTGCTGCCTGCAGCGCCCGCGCGACGCGTGCCGAGCGAAGAGGAGAGCCGCGATACGTCGGTGATGGCGGTGCAGGGCGACGAGGCCAGCGGGCCGGTGATGATCACGAGCCTGCCGACGAAGGAGGTCGTCGACGTCGATGCACACGGCGTGACCGAGACCGCGGGAGCGAGGTTTCCGAGCGCGGTGATGAACGCGACCGTCGAGGAAGCCACGCCAAGCGGCGACTGGACGATGACGCCAGGCGAGCACGGCCCGACGATCGCGCCGCGCGCGCCAACGCCGCCACCCGTCGCGCTCGCGAAGCCGCGGGTCCCAGCACCCGAGCCCGAGGAGGGTGCGTCGATCAACCAGATCCCGGCGGGTCCGCAGACCGGCGACTGGATGATCGCGCTCGACCCGTCGCAGCCGGATGGCTGGAGCGAGCCTTCGACGGTCGAGAAGCGCCCGCTGGAGCAACCGGGACCGCCGGTCTCGACGGTGGCGAGTGCGAAGGACCTCGACTCGAACGCAAAGGTCGCGCCCGAGCCCAAGCTCCCCGACGCGGCGAAGGTCGAGGTCGATCCGACCCTGATGGAGCCGCTGCAGCCGCTGCAGCCGATCGATGACTTCGACGACGAGCCGCAGCTTCCGCCGCCGCCATCCGCCGCGATACCGGCGATGACGGGGCTCGAGGTCCCGACGGGTGGCCAGATGCATACGCCGCTGCCGCACCCCCCCGCACCATTGCCGATGCAGATGGCCGGCCCGATGCAGCTCGCGAATTCGTCGGGGCAGGTCCAGGCGTACTCGATGGACCCGGCGCACCTGCAGATGGGACAGCCGCGCGGCGTGACCGACGCCGGTACCGGGTTCTTCCGCGACACGAACGAGGTGCCGCGCTACCCGACCGATTCGTCGCCGGCGATCACCGACGCGGGCGCGGCCGCACGTAAACGCCGGCTGATCGTGATCATCGCGAGTGCGGGCGCGGCCCTGTTGCTCGTGGTCATCCTCGCGTTGGTGCTCGGCGGCGGGACCAAGAGGTCGGCCGACGACGAGCCGAAGGGCAGCGACACGACGGATCACGCCGTCACGAACCCCACGCCGCCGCCGAAGAAGCCGGATCCGCCGAAGGGCGACGGCAGCAACGGCAGCGCGCAACAAGCGATCGTGAATCCCACGCCGCCGCCGGATGCCGCCGAGCCCATCGTCCAGCCCGCGCCGCCCGACGCCCCCGAGCAGATCGCCACGGCCACCGAGTGCGAGGTCGAATTTTCATCGGCGCCGCAGGGGGCGGACGTCCTGCTCGACAAAGACGTCGTCGGCACCACGCCTCTGAAGCTCAAGTTACCTTGCGGTGTCGAGAGCCGGCTGACGTTCAGGAAGCAGCGGTTCGTGTCGGCGCAGCGCGCAGTGACGCCGAAGTCCACGGGCCAGAAACCGGTCCGCGTCGCGCTCGCGAAGGTGACATTCATCGTGAAGGTCAGCTCGTCGCCGCCCGGCGCGGCGATCTTCCTCGGCGCGAAGTCGCTCGGTATCACGCCGGCTGCGATCAAGCTGCCCGCGTTCGAGGCGTCGACGTTGAAGATCACCAAGGATGGCTACGCGCCTGATCTCCAGAAGATCACGCCGAAGACGAACAACCTCTCGATCTCGTCGATCCTCAAGAAGCAGCCACCGAAGAAGCTCCGCTAGGCCGTCGGTCGTGGCCGAGAGAAACGAGCGGTTCGGTTCGTACGAGATCTTCGAGAAGCTCGGCTCCGGCGGGCTCGCCGCCGTGCACCTCGCCAGGACACGCGCGGTCTCGAACCCGGTCGCCCTCAAGCGGCTGTATCCGCACATCGCGAACGTCCGCGAGCTCGTTGGCTCGTTCATCGACGAGGCGCGCCTCGCGCGTTACCTGAGGCATCCGGGGATCGCGCGGGTCTACGAGTTCGGCAAGCTCCGCGGCATCTACTTCATCGCGTTCGAGTACGTGCCCGGGCCGACGCTGCTCCAGCTCCAGCAACACTGCGCCGAGTACGTCGGCCGGATCCCCGTGATGGTCGTGCTCGAGATCGCCTACCAGCTGTGCGATGCGCTCGATCATGCGCACAACCAGCGCAACGAGCTCGGACTCCCGCTCGGCATCGTGCACCGTGATGTGTCCCCCGCAAACGTGATCGTGTCGACGACGGGCCAAGTGAAGCTGATCGACTTCGGGCTCGCGAAGACCAAGCAGTCCACCGTCCACAGTCAGGCCGGCGTGATCAAGGGCAAGCTCAACTACGTCGCGCCCGAGTATCTGTCGGGCAAGCTCGATGCGCGATGCGATCTGTGGGCGCTCGGCGTGGTCATGTACGAGCTGCTCGCGCGCAAACGCCTGTTCGATGCGCCCGAACAGGGCGAGATCCTCGATCGCGTGCGCTCTCTGCCGATTCCCGCGCCTTCGCAGTCGAACCCCGAGGTCCCGCGCGAGGTCGACGAGATCGTCCTGATGGCGCTCACACGCGATCCGGAGAGGCGCTGGCAGAGCGCCGGCGACATGCGCGATGCCATCGGCCGCGCCGCCGCGGGTCGGCTCACGCAGCAGCAGTTCGTGTCGTGGGTCGAGTGGGTGTTCGCGCAGAAGCAGCCGCTGCGGCGCGAGGACAGCGGCATGTCGGCCCTCCACGAGATCATGAGCCACGAGGTCGAGGTCGTCGGGGAGCTGCCCGCCCTGTCGGAGGCAATGATGGACCGGAGGCGCGAGAGCGTCGCGATGATGCCGCCCTACCCATCCCGGCCAAGGAAGTGGCTATGGATCGCCGGCTTGCTCGTCGTCGCCGCCACCGGCCTGCTCGCGTACGTGCTCACGGGCCGCTGAGCTGTAGGTCGGCGACCCGCTCGCGCACCTTCGCCATGAACGCCTTGCCCGGATCGCCCTTGTCGTTCTTGTACTTCGGGTCGCGCTCGAGGTAGAGCGCGCTGTCGCGCATGCCCATCACCTCGTGATGGCCGAGGAGGTGCGTGATCTTGTGCTGGCTCGCGAGCTGCCGGATCAGCGCCGCATCGGCCGCGACCTGTGCCTCGGTCAGTGGGTACTTCGCCTCGTCGCCCGCGTTCTCGATCCCGATCGCGATGTGGTTGAGGCCGATGCAGTGACGCGCGAACCGCGTCACCGGCTGGAGCTGATAGATCGTGCCGTCGCGATCTACGACGAAGTGCGCCGACACGTTGACCTTGCCGGCGCGCGCGAGCTCCTTGCGGCTCGCTTCGATGGTCGGGTTGTCGAAGTAGCCGAGGGTCGCCTTCGCAGAGCTCCCGCCGGTGTAGTGGAGGACGATCACGTGCGGATCGATCGCGAGATCAGCCGCCGTCCCGTCGCTGTGCTGCCGGCGGTAGTCGAGCGTCAGCTGCTCGCGCTCGGCGCTCCACGCCATCGGGGCATCGACGATCGCGACCGCCGGCGCATCCGGTGGCGCGTCCACTGGCGTGATGCTCGGCGGCGCGTCGACCGTCGCGGTGGGCGCCGCGACCGGAACTGGCGGCGCCGGGGTCGTCGGCTCCTTGTCGGAAGGCTGCGACGAACACCCGGCGATGACGACGATCGCGAGCCAGGTGCGCACACGATCGTCGTAGCAGCCCTACTTCCAGAACGCCAGACGGGCTCGCGGCTTCGGTGCCGGCGGCGGTGCACCGGCGGCCAGTGCAGCGAGCTCGCCCGCGATGGCCGTTACCGTGGCGGAAAGTGACGTGCCCGCGGCGAGCGCCGCCGATAGTCGCTGCACGATCTCGTCGACCGCCGTCGCGAGCTCGTCGTGTGTGCCGACCGAGCGCACGTCCTCGATCCACTCGGTGAGCCTCACGCGCAGGATGCGGAGGGCCAGCAGGGCACCGCGCTTTGCCTGCGTCTCGAGCTCGTGGGCCAGCGCGCCCAGCGTCGCGAGGTACGCGCTCGCCGGCGCGGGGCCGGTCCCGCGGTCGAGCTTCGCGTCCTTGGCCACGCTCCGCTCCTCCTCGCGCGCGATCGGCTGCGGCATCCGAATCGCCATCGGGGGCATGGGCTGCGCCTCGGAAGGACGCGGCGGCGAGCTGCGCGGCGGCATCGGTGCCGGCGCCTTCGGCGGCGACATCGGCGCACCGCCCGGCGGGGAGAACCCGCCCCTCGGCGCCGAAGCCTGTGCCGAGGGACGACGCGGCCCGTTCGATGGAGCGGCGGCCGGTGCGAATGCCGCCTTCGCGCGCAGGTTGCCGTGGTGCGCCTGCGGTGCCGGCGGCGGCATCGCGGCACCACCCGCACCGCTTGCATCCCATCCTGCGGGCATGTCGACGGGTTGCACCGCCTGCACGAGCCGGCCGCCTGGGTTCACGACCTGGCTGCGATCGATCGCGAGGAATGCGGTGAACCGCGACAGCACCGAGTGCCGCTTCGAGAGCGCGACGATCTCGTGCTCGAGATCACCGCGCGTGCCCGTGGCGTACTGATCCTCGAGGTCGCGGATCGCGGCACGCGCCCAGCTCGCTGCGAGCCACGTGGCTCCGGTAGAATCACCCTCGCGATCGATCGGCGTGCACATCGCCTCGCCGAGGCTGGTGCCCGTGATCTCGACCCGTGCCGTTGCTGGCGCCGTACCGTGATAGCGGCCGAGCACCGTCACCGGCGCTCCGGCGTACACATCCGGCAGCTTCCGCGGCGCGATGCTCGCGTGCTGGATCGCGAGGCCGAGGCCGCGTACCGCGAGGTCGGTCGCGATCGGCGTGCCGATCCGGCGATGGACCTTCGCCATCACCACATCGAGCCGGTCCTCGGACTCGACGAGCTCGCACAGCCCACCGCCCGCCGCGGCGAGGCGCTTGAGGAACGCGGCGTTGACCGCCTGGTCGATCCCGAGCGTGAACATCCGCACGTTCCTCAGATTCGGCGCGAGCTCGCGCAGGATCTGATCCTCGTTGCCGACCTGACCGTCGGTGACGAGCACGATCACGCGCTCGCGATCATCGGTACCGCCGGCGAGCATCGCGGCCGCGCGGCGCAGCGGCTCGGCGAGCTCGGTGCCACCGCGGGCATCGATCTTCGCGAGCGCCTCGACCGCCTTGAACCGGTTGCGATCGGAGGCCTCGACCAGCGATGCGGCCGGGATCAGCTCGACGACGTTGTCGAACGGGATCGCGCAGAACCGATCGCGCGAGGTCAGCGTGTCGATCATGCGCGCTGCTGCACGGCGCGCTGCCACCATCTTCCAGCCGCCCATGCTGCCGGAGCGATCGACCACGATCACCACGTCGCGCGGCTTCGCGGCCACGGTGGTCGTGCTCGGCGGCACGAGCGTGAGCGCGAACGTGCCCGCCTTGCCATCCGGATCATCGATGCAGACGAGGCGCGACCGCAGCTCCGCCCCGTCGACATGCCAGCGGAGGATGAAGTCGCGATCGAGCCGCTCGCCCGGCTGGATCTCCAGCACCTGCGCATCGCGCAACGAGGACGTGATGGCATGCAGGCTGGACGCTACCTCGCGCAGCACGCCACCCTCGAGGGAGACGCGGATGGCGAGGCGCACGGGGTTCGGGCAACCGGGGAGGAGGACCGGCGGCGAGATCCGCGATGCATCGGGAACGAGATCGGTGTCGCGCGCGGTGCCGAGGCCGGCCTGTTCTCCGGACAGGGCGCCGCCCGGGATGTAGCGCGGCGCGACCACGAGCGGGAACCGGAACGTGACCTCGCCGTCGTCGACGGGGAGTGGACCGACGAGCGAGAGGCGAATCGTCGCGGCTTCGCCGGGCATCAGATTTCCGACGCGCAGCGTGAACACGCCCGGACGCTCCTCCTCGGTGATCGCCGCGCGATGGCCGCTCGCGATCGCCTCGTCGTACTGCTCGCGCGCAGCACCTCGCTCCTCGACCACGCCCTCGACCACGCGTCCCGCGACCTCCATGCGGAAGCGATGCACGGCGGCGCGATCGGGCAGCGGGAACATGTACGTCGCCTCGATCGCAGTGCCCGTCGTGTTGACGAACGTCTGCACGATCTCGAGCGACGCGATCACGCCTGCGATCCGCGCATCGACGTCCATCGCGATCAGCGGTAACAGGCCGCGGGCGGTCGACAGCGCGCCGAACCCGGCATCGGGGTCACGCCCGAACGCGGCGACCTCGTCATCAGACATCACGTTCATCACCATCGGCAGCGGTAGTGCGGTCACAGGTCCTCCTCCCCAGCGTGCGGGGTGAGCCGGCGGTTCGCCAGCTCGGTTACGAGCGGTGCCGCGGCCGCGCGAAGTGCGCGAACGTCGGCCTGGGATAGTGCGAGTGCGGTGGTGTCATCCACCGCGATGGTCAGGGTCACGTTGGGCGAGAGCTGCAAGCGCAACTCGACGGGCGCGGTGATCGTGCGCAGCGACGCGGGCGGTGGCATCGGTTCCGGCGCCGCCTTCCAGAACTCCTTGCGCGCGGCGCGCTTCGCGGTCGCCGGGAGCGTCACGCCCGACATCCGCGCGAGCGTTGGATCATCCAGTGAGGGCCACAGCTCCTGGATCTCCGCGAGGCTCTTGCCGCTCGACTGCAGGCGCTTGATCGCCACGACCTGCGCGAGGTGGCGCGCCCCGTAGAGCGCGGTCCGCCCGCGCATCGCGACAGGGCGATCGAGGAGACCGATGGTCCCGTAGTAGCGGACGGTCCGATCATCAGGGACGGCGCGGACCTGCCCGTTCTTCGGCGCCGGCAGCGCGGCGATCCGCTCTGCGACCTGGTCGACGAGCTCTGGAAGGGTCCACGGCAACTGCACCAACCCAATCTAACAGTGAATCTAACAGTGTCAAATAGAAATCGTGGATCTCCCCGTCGGTGCAACGATTCGTTACTCTGGACGCAGCGAGGTTCCCGGGGATCCAGCGACTTACCGCTGGCACGGCCCATGGATTGCTCGCAGGTTGGTGACTCCCGTGGCCCGCATCCTCATCGTCGACGACGACCGCTCGATCCGCAGAACCCTGGAGAAGTTCCTGGGCGGCGAAGGTCACCAGGTCACGACGGCGCAGGACGCGCCAGGTGCGATCGCGGCCGCCGATGGTGCGGAACTGATGCTGCTCGATCTCGGCCTGCCCGGCGGCAGCGGCTTCGACGTGCTCGCCGCGATCGCTGATCGCCCACGCCCGCCGACCGTATGCGTGGTGACCGCGCGCGACGACATGCAGTCCACGGTCAAGGCGATCCAGCTCGGCGCGTACGAGTACCTCGTGAAGCCGGTCGACATCGATCGCCTGAAGGAGGTCGTCATGCGCGCGCTCGAGTCCCGCGCATCGCGCGACGATGCGAAGGAGCTGCCCGCCGCTCTCCATCAAGTCGGCGACATCCTCGGCAAGAGCACGCAGATCCGCGACGTATGGAAGCAAATCGGCGCCGTGTCGACGACCCGCGCGCCCGTGCTGATCGCCGGCGAGAGCGGCACCGGCAAGGAGCTCGTCGCGCGCGCGATCCACGCCGCGTCCAACGATCGCGAGCGGCCGTTCGTCGCCGTCAACTGCACCGCGCTCGCACAGGGCGTGCTCGAGAGCGAGCTGTTCGGGCACGTCAAGGGCGCGTTCACCGGCGCGGTCGCGGATCGCCCGGGCCGCCTCGAGCTCGCCGGCAAAGGCACGCTGTTCCTCGACGAGATCGCGGAGATCTCGCTCGACCTCCAGGCCAAGCTGTTGCGCGTACTGCAGGAGCGCACGTACGAGCGCGTCGGCGATGCGAAGACGATGCAGCTCGAGGCGCGCGTGATCGCCGCAACGCACCGCGATCTCACGGCGATGGTCGCGAAGGGCACCTTCCGGGAGGACCTCTACTACCGGCTTCGCGTCGTGGAGATCCACCTCCCTCCCCTGCGCGATCGTGCGAGCGACATCCCGATCCTCGTCGAGGGCCTGCTCGGCAAGATCAACAAGGACCTCGGCAAGGACGTCCGTTACGTCACGCCGGCGGCACTCTCGCGGCTCGCCGCGTACTCGTGGCCGGGGAACGTGCGCGAGCTCGAGAACACGCTGACTCGCGCACTCGTGCTCGCGAAGTCCGACGTACTCGACGAGACGCTGCTCCACCTCGGCACCGGCACGGCACCGGGCCACGAGTCCCACGACACCGAGGGCGCGCTGCCCACGCTCCGCGAGATCGAACGTCGCCACATCGCGCGCGTGCTCGTCCACACCGAGTGGAACAAGCGGCGCGCATGTGCCGTGCTCGATATCAGTCGGCCCACGCTCGATCGCAAGATCGAGGAGTACGGCCTCAAGCGCGAGGAGGCGACCACATGAGCGCCGGCCTGATCCCGCTCGCGATCGCCGCGGTCGGCGCCGCGTACGCCGGTCTCATGCTGCGCGGCCGCCATCGCCGCGACAACCTCGTGTTCGGCATCCTCGTCCTGGTCGACGCGGGGATGACCGCATGGCGCGGCCTCAACGTCCTCACCGGCGGATCGATCGTCTCGCGCGGTGTGCTCGTGCCCTGCACCGTGGGCACCATCGCCCTCGCGCTGCTCACCGTGGAGTTCGTCGTCGGGTTCCCGCGCCAGCCACCGATGCGCTGGCACTGGCGGGTCCCGGTGCTGCTGTGGGGACTCCTCGCGATCGTGCTCGCCGTGCTCCCGGTCACCGGCCCGTGGGGCGGGACCACCGCGATCGAGCTCGGCTTCTTCACGCCGATGACGATCCTGACATTCGTCCTGATCGGTCGCAGCTACCGGCGCACGCAACAGCGTGACGCACGCATCGTGCTCGCCATGCTCGCGTTTCGCTGGGCGTTCGGGTTCTTCGCCTACTTCGTCGCGCCGCTGTTCGGCATCTTCGCGCAGGCGGTGTGGGCGGAGACCACCGTGGGCTCGATGATCGCGTTCGTGGTGATCGGCACCGCGGTATTACGCACCGAGCTGTTCTCGGCGCGCTCCGCGGTTGCCGAGGTCATCATCATCGCCAGCATCGCGCTGCTCGTCATGCTCGGTGCCGGCGGCGCGATCGCCGCGGTCCGCACCTTCGTGCCTGAAGGCCAGCTCATGGACCTCGCACTGTTCGGCGCCACGATGGTGCCCCTCGCGCTGACGGCGATCGGCCTCAAGCTCTACCCCCGCGTCGAACGCCGCGTGCTGGCCGGCCTCGACGAGCGCCGCGCGCGCCGCCTCGGCGTGCAGGGCGACCCGATCCCCGCCGATGCCGTCGGCGCGATCGCCGAGGCGAGCGCGCGGATCACCGCCTTCGGCGACGGCTCGACCGTGCGCTGGGTCCCCGCCGCCGCCCTCCCCGCGGAGCTCGCTGAACAGCTCCGCGAGCACGGCGTCCTCCGCCGCGAAGAGCAACCCGAGCTCCCCACTGTCCTCGCGGTCCCCGCCCTCGGCGCCGAGAAGGCACTCGTCGGCGCGTTCTACATCGACGGCGGCACGATCGATCGCGACACCTACCTCGTCGCCCGCGACCTCGCCGCCCGCGTCGCGCTTGCCGTCGAGCGCGCCGAGGCCGTGTCCGCGCTCGACGATGCCCGCCGCCTCGCCGCGCTCGGCCAGTTCGCGGCCGCGATCGCGCATGACATCCGAACCCCGCTGACCAGCATCTCGCTCAACGTGCAGATCCTCCGCCGCAAGCTGCAGCTCTCGGACGACGATCGCGAGCACCTCGACATTGCCCTCGAGGAGCTCGCGCGGCTCGACAAGTCCGTCGCCGAGATCCTCGACTTCGCGAAGCCCGTGAAGCTGACGTCCGAGGAGATCGATGTCGGCGAGCTGATCGAGGACGCGGCGAAGGGCCTGACGCCCGTGCTCTCCGAGCGCGGCGTGGCGCTCACGTGCGAGTCCGCCGACGACCTCGTGATCCACGGCGATTCGCAGCGCCTCCGGCAGGTGCTCGCGAACCTCGTCGGCAACGCCGCCGATGCATCGAAGCCCGGGGCTCGCGTCACCCTGCGCGCCACGCCCGCGAACGACGGTCAAGTCGCGATCACCGTGGAGGACAAGGGCCGCGGCATCGGCGCCGACGACCTGCCGCGCATCTTCGAGCCGTTCTTCACCACGCGCCCCGACGGCACCGGGCTCGGCCTCGCGATCTGCCACAAGGTCGTGCGCGCCCACGGCGGCGATATCCGCGTCAAGTCGACCGTCGGCGTGGGGTCGACGTTCACGGTCATGCTGCCGGCGGCGTAGTCCGCTGCTTGCGGTAGGATCGCAGCATGCTGCGGATGCCATCGAGTAGTAGCATCGCGGCCATGAACAGCACCGACGCCACCATCGGCCAGCCGATCATCCAACGGGTGCAGACGAGGCACCGGGAGCTGTCCAACATCCTCGCCACGCTCCCACCCGAGAACGACACGGTTCGCTCGGCGATCCAGCTCGCGCTCGACACGGTGGCCGGTCTCATCCCGGGCGATCTGTCGACCGTGCCTTCGACGGTGATGGGCGATCTGAATCAGTGGCTCGAGGACAACAAGTACCTCGGGCAGAGCGCGGAGTGATCGTTGATGGTCCGTACCGCGAAGGCGGAGGTGGTCCGCCGTGCCCGGTATGCGGCGCACCGATGATCGTCGCACCCGGGCGGCGCATGACATGCGCGATCAAGCAGTGCGGCGAGTGGTGGAGCAAGGATGCGCTCGCACTGGACTGGCGCGCGGTCGAGACCGCAGAGCCGTACCGGCTGTTCGGCGTCGCGGCGCGCTCGCTCATGTGCCCGGAATGCCAGACCGCCATGGTCGTCAGCCTGCGTGCGAAGGTCGAGTTCGCGCACTGCGATACCCACGGCCTGTGGCTCGACCGTCGCGAGCGCGCGGTCTTCGACGAGCTCGGTGGCTGGGCGCGCGTCCTCGTCTCCCGCCCGAGCCGGCGTCTCGACTAGCCTGACCACTGCGCCGCGCACACACACCATGTGCACGCGACGGTATCGCGATAGCGATCTCGCGAGGTTCGCGCTCGAGCGGCGTCTACCACGGGAGACGAAGTGACACCCGCGCGCCGCATACCTGCCATGGCATCTCGGCTGCACGAGGACTCGTGCATGACCAGCACATCAACTCTGCAGGCGATCGACGATCGCGAGCTTCTCGACGTCAGCGGTGGCTACCGTCCCACGTGGATGGCCGAGCAAGCGATCAACGGCGCGATTCTCGGCGGCACCGCCGGCGCCGTCGGTGGCGCAGCCGCGGGTGCCTTCGCAGGCTCGATCGTTCCGGGCCTTGGCACCGCAGGCGGCTTCGCTGCGGGCACGATCATCGGCGGCATCAACGGTGCCGCGATCGGCGCCGTCTACGGCGGCGTCTCCGAGTTCAAGCGCCAGCGCCGCGACGGCGAGACGACTCCGTGAACGGAGCGGTCAACCGTCGAGCTCGATCTCGACCTGATGCTCGACGCGATCATCCTGCAGCGGGATCGTCAGTGCGGCCTCGTCGTTGCCGTCCACACGCACCCGGGTGACCCGGCGCTTGGTGCCCCCGAGATCCGTGACGTGGATGTGATAGACGGTCTCGCGATAGCGGTAGTGGATCGCGAGCCCGTTCCAACCCGGCGGCAGCTTCGGCTCGATGCGCAGGCGGTCGACCTCGAGCCGGATGCCGAGAAGGGACTCGGTGATGAGCTGGTACATCCAGCCGGCCGAGCCGGTGTACCAGGTCCATCCGCCGCGGCCCGCGTGCTGCGGGTTCGTGTAGACATCGGCGGCGACGACGTATGGCTCGACCTTGTAGATCTCGATCGCGGCCGCAGTGTCGCCGTGCCTCGCAGGGTTGATGAGATCGAAGATCTCCCATGCGCGCTCGATGCGGCCGCTCTCCGCGAACGCCATCGCCGCCCACACGGCCGCGTGGGTGTACTGGCCACCGTTCTCGCGCACGCCGGGGACGTAACCTTTGATGTAGCCGGGCTTGAGCTCCGAGCGATCGAACGGAGGATCGAACAGCTGGACCACGCCGATGTCTCGTCGCACGAGGCGCTTGTCGACGGCTTCGAGCCCGAGCGCGACGCGCGCGGGATCGCCGGCGCCCGAGAGCAGCGCCCAGCTCTGCGGCAGCGAATCGATCTGGCAGTCGACGTTCGTCGCCGAGCCGAGGGGCGTGCCGTCGTCGAAGTACGCGCGCCGGTACCACGCACCGTCCCAGGCATGCTCCTCGATGTTCGCGCGCAGACGCGCGGCCTCCGTGGTGCAGCGCTCCGCGAACAGAGCGTCGCCGTGGCGCGCCGAGAGGGCGCCGAACTTGACGAGCACGTCGTAGAGGAAGAAGGCGAGCCACACGCTCTCGCCCTTGCCGTGCTCGCCGACGAGGTTCATGCCGTCGTTCCAGTCGCCGCTGCCCATCAGCGGCAGGCCGTGGCTGCCGAACTTGAGGCCGTTCACGATCGCGCGGCGGCAGTGCTCGAACACGGTCGCGATCTGATCCGAGCGGACGGGTAGATCGTAGTAGCTGTCCTCGTCGACCTTGACGGGCCGACCGTCGAGGAACCCGACCTTCTCGTCGAGCACGCCGGTATCGCCGAGCGCGGCGACGTAGCGGCACACCGCGAACGGCAGCCACAGGTAGTCGTCGGAGATGTGCGTGCGCACGCCTCGGCCCTGCGGCGGATGCCACCAGTGCTGGACGTCGCCCTCGGGGAACTGCCGCGATGCCGAGCGCACGATCTGCTCGCGCAACAGCTTCGGCTCGGTGTGCAGGAGGGCCATGGAGTCTTGCAGCTGATCGCGGAAGCCGAAGGCCCCGCCGGATTGATAGAAGCCACTGCGTCCCCACATGCGGCACGCGAGGGTCTGATAGACGAGCCAGCCGTTCGCGAGGAAGTTGAGGTACGGGTCCGGCGTCTGCACGTTGATCGCGCCGAGCGTGCGGTTCCAGAACGCCCACACGGCTTCGAGCGCGGTCCGCGCCTGCACGGTGCCGCGGAACCGCTGGACCAAGGTGCGCGCGTCTGCGAGATCACGCCCCGAGCCGAGGGTGAACGAGATCTCGCGCGACTCGCCGTCGCCGAGCTCGACCACGGCCTGCATCCCGAGGCCGGGGTCGAGCGCGGCGCCGACGCGACCCGACAGCCGCTCGCGCAGCATGCACGCCGGGCGCGCCGAGCTCCCGTTGCGCCCGAGGAGCTCGAGACGGTCACCGCTGACGCTACGGTCCTGCTCGCTGCAATCGAGGAACGCGATCCGCGCCGCAAACTCGGCGTTGTAGGCGTTGCGCGCGAACAAGCCCGCGGTCTTGGGGTCGAGCTCGGTGACCACGTACGGAGCGTTCGCCTCGCGGCTCGCACCGAGGACGAGATCGAGCACGGCGGTCACCGAGACCCGACGCGACTCTCCAGATCGGTTGTGAAGCTCGAGCACCACGAACTTCACCGGCGCATCGACCGCGACGTACGTCGACAGCTTGCTCTCGATGCCGCGCTCGACGACCTCGAACACGCTGTACCCGAACCCGTGACGCGTGGTGTACGGGGTCGCCGCCGGCACCGGAAGCGGGGTCGGCGACCAGACGTGCCCGTCATCCTCGTCGCGCAGGTAGAACGTCTCGCCGCTCGCATCCGTCACCGCATCGTTGGTCCACGGCGTCAGACGATAGCTGTGCGCGTTCTCGCACCACGTGTACGCGCTGCCGCTCTCGCTCACCACGGTGCCAAACCAGGGGTTCGCGAGCACGTTGACCCACGGGGCCGGCGTACGCACATCGCGCGTCGTGGTGATGACGTACTCGCGGCCGTCGGGGGTGAAGCCGCCGTGCCCGTTGAACCCGACGAGGTCGGGGCGATCCGGCACGAGCACGACGCCCTCGTCGAGCGCGGGTTGTACGCGGACCGGAACGAGCGGCGGCACCGGTACTTCCGACCGTACCGGCCTGTCGATCTGCTCGAGCAAGGTGCCCGCGCTGTCGGTGAAGATCACGCGCGCCACGGTCTCGATCAGGAGCTTGTCCTGTTCCGAGATCTGTTCGCTGCGGCGTACGAAGATGCCGCCGGGCTTGTCGAGCACGGTCTGCTCGGCCACCGAAGCGATCACCGCCGTGATCTCGTCGTGGAGGACCTGGCGATATCCCGAGGGATCCTCGTTCCACACGACGAGGTCGGCAGCCAGGCCCTTGAGGCGCCAGTACGAGTGTGCCTTCACGAGCTGCCGGAGGAGCTCGATGTTCGCGATGTCGGCGATCCGCAGAAGGACGATCGGCAGATCGCCGGAGATGCTGTACGCCCACAGTGCGGACTGCGTCCCGCGGTTCCGCGCGATCAGGCTCGCGGGGGCGCGCAGCGCGGCGTTCGCATACAGCACGCTGCTCGCGATCCGCTCGTACAGTCGGAGCTCGAGGTTGGACGCATCGAGCCGACGCTGGACCACCTGGCTGTGCGTCCACGACAGCTCGAGCACCCGTTCCGCGGCGTGCCGATCGCGGTACTTCTCGAGGAGCCCGAGCGCGCCCTCGCGGGTCTCGGAGACGCCGGTGACCATGTGGATGCCCGCGGTCTCGTCGGGCTCGAGCACGATCCGGCGCCGGACCGCGACGATCGGATCGAGCACCGACCCCGCCGAGCCCGTCAGCGCCGCCCGGTGCATCGCGATCGGATCCGCGACCGAGCGGCCGCGGCCGATGAACGCCGCGCGCGAGGTCTCGTAGGTGGCGTCGCCGTCGGCGGTGCCGTTGACGGCCATCATGTGGACCATCCACGGGGGGCGCTCGTCACCGGAGCGCGGGCGACGCGTGCACAGGATGCCCTGGTGCGCCAGCACCAGCTCGGTCTGGACGAACAGGTTCGAGAACGCCGGGTGCGATGCATCTGCGCCCGCCTGGGTGAGCACCACCTCGGCGTAGCTCGTCAGCTCGATCGTGCGCCGCGCGCGGCCGCGGTTGGTCAGCGTGACGCGACGGAGCTCGATGTCGTCCTCGGGAGAGATCGCGATCTCGACGTGGGTCTCGAGCTCGTGATCCGTGCGGCGGAACTCCGCGCGTCCCTGCGTGAAGATGGCCTCGTAGCGGCTGCCGCGCGCGAGCGTGGGCTGATGCGCGATCGACCACACGGCGCCGCTCTCGATGTCCCGCAGGTACCCGAACGTGCCCCAGGCATCGCGCGTCGCATCCTCGCGCCAGCGCGTGACGGCGAGGTCGTGCCAGCGGCTGTAGCCGCCGCCGGAGTTCGTGACGGCGACGTGGTAGTGGCCGTTCGACAACAGATGAACCTCTGGCGACGGCGTGTTCGGCGTGGTGAACACGCGAAGGTCGCGCTCGACTTCGAGGGTCCGGTTTGCCGCGAGCGAAACCTCGGCCGGATGCGGGAAGATCGCCGCCATGCGCGGGATGCGTTCCTGAAGCAGCAGCTCCGTCGCCTGGAACGCCGGCGCCGCCACGAACCGCTGCTGCATCGGGCGATCGAGCAACACGTACGAGATCGACAGGAACGCCATGCCCTGGTGGTGGGCCATGTACGACGCGACCGTCGCCGCCGACTTGCCCGACGGCAGCCGTGATGGCGTGTAGTCCACCGCCTCGTAGAAGCCATGTACTCCGACGAGCCCTTCGCCCGCGAGGCGCCGAAGATTCGCGCACGCTTCCTCGGGGGCGATCATCAGCGCGAGCGCGCTCGCGTACGGTGCGACCACGAGGTCATCCGCGAGCCCGCGCTTGAAGCCGAGGCCCGGCACGCCGAACGCGCGGTACTGATAGTTGAGCTGCGCATCGGTCTTGTTGTAGCCGGACTCCGAGACGCCCCATGGCACGCCACGCTCGCGGCCATACGCGATCTGGCGTTCGACGCACGCGCGATATGTCTCGTCGAGCAGTGTGCCGTCATAGGTCGGCATCACGAGCAGCGGCATCAGGTACTCGAACATCGAGCCGCTCCACGACAGCAGCGTCGGGCGACCTCCCGATGTCGTGAGCTGGCGGCCGAGGCTGAACCAGGACTCCTGCGGCAGCTTGTTCTGTGCGATCGCGACGAAGCATGCGAGCCGCGCTTCGGAGGCGAGCAGGTCGTAGAAGCTCGCGTCGATCCGGTGATCGCTGACGTTGTAGCCGATCGCGAGCAGGTGCCTCCCGCGGTCGTAGAGGAAGTCGTAGTCGAGGTCGGCGAGCTCACGACACCGCACGGCGAGCGCACGAAGCTCCTCGATCCGGACCACGGCGCGGTCCACGGCGTCTCCGCCTGCGGGGAGCCGGGCGATCGCCTGCAACGTCAGCGCACCGGTGATCACCGACGGCATGACCGCGGCGACCTCGGCGAGCGTATGGGTGGCCTGCGCGGCGAACGCATCGGCCCACCACATCGACTCGGGGTCACCTTCGACATGGATCGCCCGCTGCAGCTCGGCCGCCAGCGGGGCGATTCGCTCGAGACGCGCGTGAATCTCCGACGGTGATGCGACCGGATCGGTGACGAGTGCGCGCAGCTCGCCAATGCTCGCGGAGGGTGCGTGCTCGGCGAGGACCGCGAGCGTCTCGGCGAGGCCGTCGAGGATCTTCGCGCGCACCACCTCCGCGTGCGCGAGCCCGTCGAGACCCGACGCGAGCGTCAGCAGATGACCCGCGAGGTTCCCGCTATCGACCGTCGACACGTACATCGGCCGCAGCGGCTCGAGCGACAGCGTGTCGTACCAGTTGTAGAAGTGACCACGGTAGCGCTGCAGGCGATCGAGCGTGGCGAGGGTCGCCGTGGTTCGCGAGATCACCTCGGCGGTGCCGACGTAGCCGAAGTCGTAGGCGGTCAGGTTGGCGAGGAGCGCGAGCCCGATGTTCGTCGGCGACGTGCGATGGGCGGCGCCGCGCGGCGGCTCCTCCTGGTAGTTGTCGGGAGGCAGCCAGTTATCGGTGGGGGCGACGAACGTCTCGAAGAACCGCCACGTGCGGCGGGCGATGCTCCCGAGGAACACGCGGTCCGCCACCGCGAGCCGCGGGCGACGCGGTGCGATCGGCGCGCTCAACCATGCGGACAGCGCCGGGGCGAGGAGCCACAGCGCGAGCACTCCCGAGGCCGTGGGCAGCGTGGCCGGCGCGAGGAGCGCGATCGCCGTCGCCGCGCCGGCGACCACGATGACCGAGATGCCCATCGTGACGTACGCACCGACCAAGCCCGACCGTGCGTGGCGGTGCGCGTCGCTCATGGTGCGCCACTGCAGCATCCTGCGACGCGTGATCAACAGACGAAGGATCGTCCGCCCGATCGCATCGAGCGACAGCACCGCGTCGTACGGCAGGCACGCGAACGAGAACAGCTCGCGGGCGAGTTGCTGCACGAAGCCGCGAGCGATCTCGCGCAGGTGAGCTCCGATCGGGCGCTCCTCGGGACGGCGCGAGAGACCGACCGCCGCTGTCAGGACCGCGGGCACGACGAGCACGCTACCGACCACGATCGTCGCGAACGCCGCCGCGCCGCACAGCCAGCCCATGACGAGGAGACCGCACAGGGCGATCGGCACGATGCTGCGGCGGAGGTTATCGAGCACCTTCCACTGCGAGAGCAACGAGATCGGATTGCGCGTGCGCCCCTTCACACCGGGCACCCCGCGCAACAGCCACGACATGATCTGCCAGTCGCCGCGGATCCAGCGGAACCGGCGACTGACATCGGCGGCGTGGATCGCTGGATAGTCCTCGACGAGGAGCACGTCGCTCACCAGACCGGAGCGCGCGTACGCACCTTCGAGCAGGTCGTGGCTGAGGATCTGATTCTCCGGCAATCGATCGTGAAGTGCGCGCTGGAACGCATCGACGTCGTAGATGCCCTTGCCGACGAACGAGCCCTCCTCGAACACGTCCTGATAGGTGTCGGAGACGGCGCGCGTATACGGATCGATGCCGGGCTCGCCGCCAAACCAGCGAGCGAAGCGCGAGCGCGCGATGCTCGCCATGCTGACGCCAACGCGCGGCTGCAGGATCGTGTAGCCCGCGGTCACGCGACCGGCGCGCTCGTCGTAGCAAGGGCGGTTGAGTGGGTGCCCGAGCGTCGCGGCCAGCATCCGTGCCGCGTCGCGCGGCAACTGCGTATCGCTGTCGAGCGCGATCACATACTTCACGGCCGGTAGCCGCTCGACCGGGCCGACGACCGTCGAGAACCTCGTCAGCTCGCCGCGCAGCGCCGCGTTGAGCTCCTCGAGCTTGCCGCGCTTGCGCTCCCACCCCATCCACGCGCCCTCGCGCGGATTCCACCGCCGCCCGCGATGGAACAGGAAGAACCCCTCCCCATGCTCGGGCGCGTACTTGACGCCGAGCGCTTCGATCGCCGCCACCGCGCGTGCGAGCAGCGGCGCGTCACCGGGCGTGGTCTCGGTCGCGGCATCGCGGAAGTCCGTGACCAGCGCGAACGACAGGTTGCGATCGCGGTTCGCGAGGAACCGGACCTCGAGCGCCTCGACCAGGTCATCGATCTCCTGCGCGCTACCGATCAACGTCGGGACCGCGACCATCGTCCGATGCGCATCGGGGATCCCTGCCGAGAAGTCGAGCCGCGGGAGCAAGCGCGGATGGACCACGAGCGTGGTTCCCCACTGCACGATTCCCACCGCGAGCTGGCTCGCACACACGGCGAGCAGCGCGCACCACGTCACGAGCAAACCGGTGGACGCATGCAGCGGCGAGGCCGCGAGCGCGAGCACCGTGGCGAGCACACCGATGACGGCAACCGCGCCGGCGTAGGCGCCGAACCGATGACGCCGCAACCAGCGCCGCACGAGCGCGACCGGCGATCCGGGCATCCGCACGGCTCGCTCGAGCGCGCGCCGTCCGGCGTCGAGCAGGAAGTAGCCGACGTGGCCCGTGCGCCCTGCGCCGGCGCCCTGCGCCAGGCCGATCGCCGCTCGTGCGACATCGGGCTCGCTTGCGCCGCTGCCTTTCGCGACGGCCTCGACGACGTGGCGATACTGATCGCGCGTGCCGAAGTCCATGGCCGGGTAGTCCGGATCGGTGCGCAGCGTCGTCTCCACGACGCTCATCGCCTCCACGAACAGCCGCCAGTCGGTCGCGCTCAGGTAGCGCAAGCTGCCGATGCTGTTGCCGATCGAGACCTGATCCGCGGCCTGGCTCTGCGTCGCGAGCTCGAATACATGCTCGACGGTCTCGCTGCGCTCGGCGAGCCGCTGCTCGAGCCACGCCAGCGGGAACACGAGCGCCGGACCATGCCCCTGCAGTCGACTCGCGAACTCCGCGGCGAACGAATCGGTGATCGCGACGTCCGCCTCGATCAGCTGGGCGAGGATCAGCACCACGCGCTCGGGCGCGGTGGCCGCGACGTCGACCATGCGGCCCACCCAGGTCGCCGCCTCCTCGCGCTCGCGCCGCCCGGCCGTCACCTGCATGACCACGCGCCGCAAGTTCTCGATCACCGCGAGCCGCAACATGATCGGGATCGCCCACAGCTCACCGAGGCGCAGCGGCTGGATCTCCTGATACGCGGCGACAAACGCGCGCAGGGCTTCGTCGTCGACGCGACCGTGTGCGTGCGAGATCAGCTCGAGCGCGATGTGGTAGACGCGCGGCGTGCCCGGCGGCGACGCGTTGGTGAGCCGAGGCAGCTCGCGGCTGTACGTGGGCGGCAGGTGCTTCCGCGCGGTGCGGATCTGCTCCTCGATCAGGTGGAAGTTATCGAGGAACCACTCGGCCGCCGGCGTGATCTGCCGGCCACGACGCACGGCATCGGTGATGAGGACGTACGCATCGCCCAGCGCATGCTCGTTGTCGGCCAGTCGATCGAGCAGCCAGTGACCGTGACCTTCGCCGAACTGCACCTCGTGCCAGCCGGCGATCGTGCGCGCGTGCCGTTCGAGCTGACCAACGCTGAACAGCTCCGCACGCAGCGGCGGCGCCTCGACGTTGACCGGCCGCCGACGGGGTGGCTTGGCGGGCACGCCGTACGGTGGACGCGCGCGGCGAACCAGGCAAGAGCGTAAGGCCGCTCTATGATTAGAGGATCGGGCGGAGACTGATGACGACGCTGATCATTCGGGCCGCAGCCACGAAACGAGCAACGGTAACGAGCCGTTACCCACGAAGCTCGCGCAAGTCACCGAAACTACACAGGTAGCGAGCGGCACGCGGGATGCTCGTAGAGCGCTCCATGTGGACGCTGGCTCGCAAGCTCCTGCTGCACGATCGCCTCCGATTCATCGTCGCGATCGCCGGCGTCTCCGTCTCCGTGATGCTGGTGCTGGTCCAGGTCGGCCTCTACTACGGCTTCATGGACACGGCGTCGGCGCTGATCGACGCGAGCAAGGCCGACATCTGGGTCGGCAAGCAGAGCAACGACTCGTTCGAGTTCGCGACGCCGTTCGACGAGCGCACCTACTACAAGGTGGCGTCGGTCCCGGGCGTCGCGCGCGCCGACCGCGTGCTGATCAACTTCGCGCAGTTCAAGCTTCCCGGCGGCGGTGACCTCGGCGCGCAGGTCGTGGGCGTCGACACCACGCCCGGCGAGAGCCCGATGCTCGCGCCGTGGAACGTGGTCGAGGGCGACGCGGGCCGGCTGACGCAGCCCGGCGCGATCGTGATCGACAAGAGCGAGGTCAAGAAGCTCCACATCGAGCACCCGGGCGCGATCACCGAGGTCTCGGGCGTGCGCGCCGAGGTGGTCGCGATGACCTCCGGCATCCGCTCGTTCACCACCTCGCCGATCGTGTTCACCGATATCCGCACCGCGCGCAGCTTCATGCCGGGCCTCGGCGCCGAGCCGGTGACGTACGTGCTCGTCAAGTGCGCCGCCGGTGAGTCGGTCGCCGAGGTCCAGGGGCGCATCAACGCGCTGCCGCACCTCGCTGCGTACACGACCGAGCAGATGTCGATGCGCACGCGGGACTACTGGTCGAGCCGCACCGGTGTCGGCGCCGGCTTCTTCACCACGGCCGTGCTCGGCATCATCGTCGGCTTTGTCGTCGTCGGTCAGATCCTCTACAGCGGCACGCTCCAGTACATCCGCGAGTACGGCACGCTGAAGGCGATGGGCGCGAAGAACAGCGCCGTCGTGAAGGTCATCCTCTCGCAGGCGATGATCTCCGCCGCCCTCGGCTTCGTCGTCGGTGCGCCGCTCGCGATGGGCATGCGCGCCGCCATGAAGGGCGCGAACCTCACCGTCGCGCTCAGCCCGCAGCTCTACATCGTCACGCTCGGCATCACCGCGGTGATGTGCTCGTTCGCCGCCCTGCTCTCCATCGTCAAGGTGCTGCGCCTCGACCCCGCGTCCGTGTTCAAAGCCTGAGGAGATCACCATGACCGCCGCCATCGCACTCTCCGAGTCCCTGCCCCGCGTGATGCCGCTCCCCGGCCAGACGTCGCTCGCGCGGCTCGTCGGCATCGGCAAGACCTACGGCACGGGCGAGCACGCTGTCGAGGCGCTCTCCAACGCCACGCTCGATATCCACCCCGGCGAGGTCACGTTGATCGAAGGCCCGTCGGGCTCGGGCAAGACCACGCTGATCTCGATCCTCGGCCTCCTCCTCACGCCGACCACCGGCGAGGTGTGGCTCGAGGGCAAGAACGTCGCCGGCCTCGGCGAGCGGGCGCTGCCCGGACTGCGCGCACGCAACTTCGGCTTCGTGTTTCAGGGCTTCAACCTGTTCCCGGCGCTGACCGCGCTCGAGAACGTCTCGATGGCGATCCAGATGAAGGATCCGAAGGCGAAGAACCCCAAGGGCCAGGCCAGGACCTTGCTCGAGATGGTCGGCCTCGGCCCGCGCATGCACCACCTGCCCGCGGATCTCTCGGGCGGTCAGAAGCAGCGCGTCGCGATCGCCCGTGCGCTCGGCGGCAACCCACCGATCCTCGTCGGCGACGAGCCCACCGCCGCGCTCGATACCAAGACCGCACTCTCGGTGATGGATCTCCTCCGCGAGCTCGCCACCAAAGCGGGCCGTGCGGTGGTGGTCGTCACCCACGACCCGCGCCTCGAGCGGTTCGCCGACCGCGTCGTCCGCGTCGAGGACGGCCTCATTCAATCGATCAATTCCCCGAACCGCACTGCCCACGCCTGAAGGAGCCATTGTCATGAACAAGCTGCTCAAGTCTCTCCTCGTCGCCGCTCCCCTGGCCGCCGGCACCGCATTCTGGTTCGGCCACCACACGTCGTCGGCCGAGGCGCAGCCCGCGATCACCACGCGGCCCGCCACGCTCGTCGCGCCCGGTCGCGTCGAACCCGTGCGCGATCCCGTCAAGCTCGCCTTCGAAGCCCAGGGCCGGATCGTCGCGATCGAGGTCGACGAGGGCAACGCCGTCAAGGTGGGCCAGATCATCGCGCGCCTCGATGATCGCCTCCCGGCCGCGCGCGTCGCCGCCGCACAGGCGCAGCTCGCTCAGGCCAGAGCCCGCTACGCGTATGCCCGCCGCGGACCACGCGGTGAGGATCTCGCCGCCGCGCGCGCCGAGGCCGATGCGGCCACCGCCGCCGCCGAGCACCGCACCGCGGAACAGAATCGCAGCGAGACGCTCGGCAAGACCGGCGCCGTCTCGACGTCGGTCGTCGATGCCGACTCGTCGGCCGCACGCGTTGCCTCCTCGCAGGCCGCGGCCGCGACGGCGCGCTACCAGTCCCTCGCGCGCGGCACCCGCGCCGAGCAGATCGAGGAGGCTGCCGCCTCGGTACAGCTCGCGCAGGCCGAGCTCGATGCCGCGAAGGTCGCGCTCGACCAGACCCTCCTGCGCGCGCCCTCCGATGGCGTCATCCTCCGCCGCACCGCCGAGGTGGGCGCGCTCGTCACCACCATGACGCCGATGACGGTCGTCACGATGGCCGACCTTCGCCAGCTCGAGATCCGCGCGGAGATCGACGAGGCCGATGTCGCCGCCGTCTCCGTGGGGCAGACGGCGTACGCCACCGCCGACGCGTTCGGCGACAAGAAGTTCTCCGTGCGGATCTCGCGGATCACCAACGAGCTCGGCCGCAAGACCGTGCGCGACGACGACCCACGCGCCCGCGTCGACACGCGCGTGCTCGAGGTCATCGCGCAGTTCGATGGCGTTCCCGGCACCGAGCTGCCGCTCGGCCTGCGCATGAGCGTGCACGTCGCGAAGTAGCTAGAACACGTAGCCGGCGCTGACCCCGAAGCCGGCGGAGATCGTGACGAACGACTGCGAGTCGCCGACGTCGGGGCTGGTGGCGCCGACGAGCACGTTCAGCTCGGGACCGGCCTGCAGCACGATCCGGTTGCTGGGAAAGAACGCGAACGGGATGCCGAGCCGGAACAGGCCGGAGAACTGGCTGGTGCTCGTCGACGTGCCGGGCGTGCTCTCCGTGGTCAAACTTCCGCCGAGCACACCCGCGCCGATCATCGGCCGCAGGAACGCGCCGAGACCGAGGCGAACGTGCAGCGCGGCGAAGGCCATGCCACCGAACCCGGTCGCGTAGGTGGTCGAGCTCAACCGGTCGTAGTCGACCAGCCCGGCCGCCCCGACGGAGATGTTGTCGTTGATGAAGTACTGGAAGCTGAGGCCGCCGAGTGACGACATCCGCGTGGTGGCCTCCTGGTCACCCGACTTCTCGCGGCTGAGGACGAAGATGCCGCCGAGATCGATCTCCTTCACGCCCTTGCGGACGGCGGTCACGCGGCCGTAATCGTTCGGGTTGGCGTTGAGGGTGTCGGCGCTGGCGGTGCCGGCGAGTGCGCACGGGATCAGGGCAGTCCAGGACTTCATGCCCGTAGTGGGGGAAGGGGCCGCGCTGTCGCAACGAGGACCGGCGATTTCGAGATCTATTTCGCGCCCCGCGCCGCAAGCCACGTAACGACTTCCGCCCTGAGCTCCTTCAAGTGCTCTCCGGAGGACGCCGCGGCGAGGTTCCCCATGGCGGCCGTGGCAAGCATCCTGGCCCGCTTCCGGTCGGTGCCGGCATCCCACAGCGACTGCGCGAGGCCGAACTGGCTGGCGCCGAGGATGTACGGGTCGCTCGGATCGCTCCCGAAGTACGCGACCGCCCGCTCGTAGTGCGAGAGCGCCTGGGCGTTGTCGTGCGCCTTGCGGTACGAGTACGCGAGCTCCTGCTCGATCCACGCGCGGGTCCGCGGCTGATCGGCGTAGTCGAGCGCCGAAAGCGCGCGCAGCCGGAGCGAGATCGCGTTGGCCACGTCGCCGCGCGCCGATGCAAGGTCCGCTTGTGCGTCGAGTGCGGAGGCGACCATCGGCCACGCCTCGTGCCCCGGCAGCTGCGAGATCGCGATGACCTCGACGAGCGCGGCGTCGGCCTTCACCAGATCCGGCAGCCGCTTGTACGCGAGCGACAGGTTGTACAGCGCAGCCGAGCGCTGCGGGCTCTCCTTCCCGTAGACCCTCTCGATGATCACGAGCGCCTCGCCGTAGTAGCGGATCGCCAGCGCCGGGTCGCCGGCCTCGAGCGCCACGGACGCGAGTCCCTGGAGCGGGATCACCCGCTGCGCGTGCTCGGGGTGATGCAAGGCGAACAGATCGCGCGCATGCTCGAACAGCGGGCGCGCACGCTGATAGTCACCGGTGCGCATCCACGACGCACCCATGTTCGACAGCGCCAGCGCGTACGTGCGGTCGCTCGTCATGCCGCGCGCCTCGTAGATTGCGACCGCGCGCCCGAACTTCTCGCGTGCGACCTCGAGATGGTTGTCGGCCATCTCCACTGCGGCCCAGACGTTGAAGGTCGGGCCGAGCCGCACGTGATCCCGTCCGTAGGCGGCCGCGATCAGCTCGACCGCGAGGCGGCACTGCTCGCGCGCCGAGTCGAGCTTCCGGAGCTGGCGATCGGCATCGCACATCGCCGCGTGGATCAGTCCGAGCTCGCCGGTACGCGCTCCACCATGCGTCGCGAGCGCGCGATCGAGCTGGGCGCGCGCCGCCTCCGCGTCGCCGTGGGCGAGCAGCATGGCGCCGACGACGTACGCGTAGCGCGACAAGACCGCAGGTCCCGGATCGATACGCGCGAAAGCGGCCTCCGCAGCGCGCATGTTCGCCGTCGCCGCCTCGAACCGATGCTGCTGCGATCCGGTGGCCTGTACGATCTCGACCCAGATCGAGGCGACCAGATCGTCCGCGTGCGCGTGCTCCGCCGCGGTGAGCGCTTCCGCGAAGGTCGCCTCACCCGCATCGATCTTGCCGAGTACGATCTCGCTGCGTCCACGGATGAACAGCGCCTCGGCGCGCGTGTGCGTGTCGGGCATCGTCGCCAGGACCCTTGCTACGCCCGCGCTCGCCGCCTCGGCCTGCCCGGCGGCGAGCTGGGCGGAGGCAACATCGATCTCCGGCGACACCGGGCCGGCCGCGGAGTCGGCGGTACACGCGGCCGGATCGCGCACGCGCTCGATCGCCTCGATGGCGCGGTCGCCGACCGATGCATCGCGGACCACGAGCGATGCGAGCTCGCCCAGCTCGCGACGCGCGCGCTCGAGACACGCGTTTCTCGCGTCGAGGACACGTTCGGAGAGCTCGTGTCGCACGCGGGTCGCCTCGCACGCGTCGAGGCGCGTCGCCGTCCACGTACGCCAGTAGGCATCGAGCCCGGTCGTGAACCGGTCCGCGCGGCCGGAGAGCGCGGCCTCGATCGCCCCTCGATCCCACGGTGCAGCCACCGCATCGAGGTCACATGACGGCTCGCTCGTCCGCATGGCCACGATCGCGACGCCGCCCGCGATCACCGCCGCGGCAGCGCCCGCGAGGATCGCGATCCGCCTGCGCCGCGGCCGGGCGGCGGCTCCGAGCTCGTCGAGCAGCGCGTCCATCGCCGGCCACCGCCGGAGAGGATCGCGCGACAGGCCGCGGACCAGCGCCGCGCGGATCCGTGCCGGGAGGAGGCTTCCCGCAGGTGCCGGTCGCGGAACACCCGCGGCGATGCTCGCGCGAAGATCGTCGAGCGTCTTGCCCGCGAATGGCCGCTTCCCGTAGAGCGCCTCGTAGGTCGCAACGCAGAAGCTGAACTGGTCGCTCGCGGTCGTCGCGGCGCTGCCCGCGAGCAGCTCCGGCGCCATGTACGCGGGCGTTCCGGCGAGGGTGGTCACCGTGCCGTCGGTGGTTCCCGCGAGCGGCGCCGGCTCTTCGTCGAGGCGGGCGAGCCCGAAGTCCGAGACCACCACGCGACCGTCGTCCGCGCACAGCACGTTCTCCGGCTTGTAGTCGCGATGGATGAGCTTCGCGGCATGTGCCGCCGCGAGCCCGCGCCCCGCCGCGATCGTGATCGCGAGCATGTCGCGCCACGGCAGACCGCGCGCGATCACCGCGCGCAGCGTGGGCCCTTCGACGAGCTCCATCGCGATCGCGAGCGCATCACCGTGCGCCGTCACGTCGTAGACCGTGACCACGTTGGGGTGGGTCAGGCGTGCCATCGCCTGTGCTTCGCGCAGGAGCCGCTCGCGTGCGCCCGCACCGTGGGCGATCCGTGGCTCGAGCAGCTTCACCGCAACCGCGCGCCGGAGCTCCGGATCGTAAGCGCGCACGACCACGCCCATGCTGCCGCGGCCCAGCTCGCGCAGGATCTCGTAGCGACCGAGCTTGCCCTCGAGCGGGAACGCGACGCGATCGAGATCCTCGTCGGTCGCGCCGCCACTGCTTGCCGGGAACGTGTGCGTGGCCGCGAGCGCCGAGAGCTCGCCCCGGCACGATGCGCAGACATCGATGTGACGATCCGCGCGCCCGATCGCCTCGATCGCAAGCAACCCGTCGAGGTAGGCCGCCAGCGTCTCGGGATCGAGGCATGGCTCGACTAGGCTCGTCACGGGCTGTCCCATCCGGTGCGCTGCATGCTAGCAAGAGGTTCGTGGCAGCAGTCGGCGCCGCCCACTTCCTGTCTCTTCTCGACCCGGTACGTCGAGAGGAGGTTGCTGCCATCCCGGAGCTCGATGTGCTGCTGGGCGCGCACCTCGCAGCGGGAGCGGCCGAGTGGCCGACCGTCGCGCTCGAGCCTCGGATCTACCTGCGCCATCTCGCCGACACGCTACGCGAGCGGAGCGACGAGCTTGCTGATCATGTGATCCGTACCATGCCCTCTGCCGACCTCTACCTTGCAGCGGCCTGCGCGGCGGGCCATGCCGCTGCAATCTCCGCATTCCAGACGACCATCTTGTCGGTGGTACGCCCCGCCCTCGCAAAGCTCAACGTCGCTGATGTCACGATCGACGAGACCGAGCAGCGCGTCCTCATCATGATCCTCGTCGGCGATCCCGACCAGCCGGCGATCGCGCGCTACAGCGGGCGCGGCCGCCTGCGCAGCTGGGTCCGCAGCATCGGCGTCCGTACGGGCCGCAGGCTCGCCGGCGTCACGGAGGGTGGTGGGGATCACACCGCGGAGCTCGATCGTCTCGCGGTCAGCGTTCACGATCCCGAGCTCTCGCTCTTCCGGGAGCGCTATCGCGAGCAAGTCCACGCTGCGCTCCGCGACGCCATCGCGCAGCTCCCCGAGCGCCAGCGCAACGTGCTGCGTCAGTACTACATCGACGGGCTCACCATCGATCAGCTCGCCGCGCTGTACCGCGTGGATCGCGCCACGACCGCGCGATGGGTCGTGGCCTCACGCTCGGCCGTACTCGCCGGCGTGCGCACGCAGCTGACCGCGGCGCTCGGCGCGAGCACCGAGGAGATCGATTCGATCCTCCGGCTCGTGCGCAGCCAGCTCGAGCTCAGCATTCGCCAGCTCGGCTAGGGCACCGGGGTGAGTGAGATCTGAAGGCTGATTGCCTGCGTTCCGCTCGAACGATGGATCTGCAGCGTGCGCCGCCAGCCCGTCTCGAAGGGTGCGGCGTCCTCGAGAAAGCCACCGAACGAGTCGTCCGAGAACTGATCGGCCTCGAAGAGGTCCGTGCCGACATAGAGCTTGTTCCCGCTCTCGGGCGTCACCGGGACGATCGCCTCGCCGATGATGCCGCTCGGCGGGTAGCTCGCCCCCGCGGCGATCTGCTTGTACTGCGTGCTCGCCCAGGTCGCGAGCGTCTGGTTCGCTCCCGTCCCACGCGTGGTCACCGAGCCGAACACCTCGAGGTCGCCACCGACATCGCTGCCGGCGCTATCGACCGTGAGCTTCTCGAACACCACGTGGACTTTCTGCGTGACGCGCGCGCAGGTCTTCTGGCGGTACATCGACGCGTACGACACTTGCACCGGCGTGTGGTCGCGCACGTACGATAGCTTGTAGGCGATGGCCGCGCCCGGTGAGTCCTCGGAGTAGTTCCCGCCGTTCGCGATGAACGCCTTGAGCTGGTCGTAGCTCCCGATCGATGCCGCGGCCGCCTCACCCGCATCGCCACCGAGGATGAATGCGGTCGTACTCGTGTGCGAGAGCACCTCCTGATGCGTCAGCGACACGCTGCCACTGATCTCGGCGCCGCCCTGGTACACGAAGTTGAGCGCCGCCTGCAGCTCGGTCTTCGAGAGATCCGACTCGAACGTGAACACCACCTGTCGCCCGTATCCGATCGAGGACACGTACACCGGCGGGCTCGCTGCATCGACCATCGGTGCGAGCTCCGCGGCGGTGACCGACGGACCGAAGAACTTGTGGGGCAGGCCCGGCGGATCGACGTCGACCGTGTAATAGAGCTGGAAGAACTTCACGACGTAGCGGCTCCGCTTCGTGGAATCCGCGAAGTTGAAGCCCGCCTTCACCGTGGCGACCAGCGGCGCCGACACCGCTGCACCGAGGGCGACCGCGAGCTGCTCCTCCGACGCCACCTCCTCGATCTCGGCGGAGATTCTCGCGGGCGTGGAGCCGCTGACCTCCTGCGCGAGCAGCTTCCCGATCGCATCGCGATAGCTCGAGAGACTCGGCATCCGCAGCGTCGCCGAATGCCCGCCGCCGCCGAGGCTCTCGAGCGACACCGAGAACGTCAAGGGCGCGCGCTCGACGACGAGCGGCGTCAGCCGGCCCGTGCGCACCGAATCGCCGCGCAGCATGGATCCCGGCCACAACACGTCGCCGACGGCGAGCTGACCGAGCAGCTGGTCGTACTGGCGCACCTCGTCGATCGGCACATCGATGCAGCGATAGTCCCCGTCCGTGACGGCGGCACCCGGCACGCCCTCCACCCGCCGTGCCGCCTCGAGCGGCAGCGCCCCCAGTCCCACGAAGAGTTGATCGATTGGATCGTCGGAGTCCTCGATGGGAATCTCGGGCTCGTTGGGCGTACAGGCCCCCAGGGCCACGACGACGGAGAGGGTTAGGGTTCGGTAGCGCATGCCCCCTGGTGGGGCCGGTGCCAGAAATGTCGCAGCGCGCTCGGTCGATTTCCGCTGCCGAATCTGAGTGACGAAGCCTGGGGGGACCTTCGCGCACGCCTGGCGGCGGAGCCGGGTGCCTGGTGCAGGTTCCAGACCTTCCCGGCGTCCTACCAGCGCGTGCGGCTGGCTATCGGTGGACGACGAAGCACGAGCTGTTTGGCAACTGATGACTCCGGCCCCGCGCCAGCAAGGTGCTTATCTGGCGCGCCGGGTGACATCGCGTCGACAAGCTCATGGCGCGGCGGCGAGGTCCACGACCCAGAGGAGCTGAAAGTCCGAGGTGCTGTCGGCCACGCGGAGGTCGGAGACCAGGGCCTTTCCGTCGGGGGTGATCTGCTCGACCCATCGCGGAGTGTGCCAGACGCGGCGCGCCTCGAGATCGAGGACCTCGGTCCACACCTGGTTGGCGTCGAGGGACGACGTGGGGAGGGGGGCCACACAGCCGACGACGACGTAGCGGCGCTGGCGCTCGACGACGCGGACTTTCTGCACGCCGAGCATCCCGCGACAGGCATTACGATCGTAGCGACGGATCACCTCGTAGGACGCCGACTCCAGATCGTAGCGCCGCAGCTCGCGACGATCCTCGTCGAACGCGTCGAACCAGTGCCGCCCCTGGTCCGATTGATCCCCGACCGCGAGGCTTCCGGTTGCCAGGCGAACGTACCGTCCGAGCGAGACGTCGAGGAGCTTCGACACAAGCGAGTCGGAGATCGAAAACGGGCCGCGAGCCGTCGCGGTGACCGACGTGGCTCCGTCGAGTAGCCGGATCGAATGCTCACCTGGGTCGTACAGCAGCGTGCTGTTCCTGCCCGACGGGAGACAACCGACCATGACGAACCGACCGATCGCCATCGAGCGAAAACACTCCGTGTATCCAGGCACGGCGAAGCCGAGCGGCGTTCGTGGAAACACAGGGGCGTCGACCCGAGTGACGCCGTTGGTGCGCAGGTCGACCGCGTACGCCGCACCGGGCCACACGAACAACCAGGTTCGTCCCGGCTCCGCAACGCGCACGTCGGGCCGACCCGCGGGCCAGGTTCCCTGGATCACCGTGCTCTCTCCGGTCCGCTGGTCGAACGCACGGAGCTCGTGCGTCTTCTCCTCGAAGTGAAGCTCCTTGACACCGCACAGGGTGGAGTCCGTGCCGCTGGGCTGGGCTCCGTACAGGGAGCTCGCGTACTCCACCACGAGGCCACGTACGATGTATGCGAGCGACGGGTAGGCGATGACGTCGTAGGCGCCCGCAAAGGCAATGCCAAGGCGCCACGTCTCGTCCTCGATCCGGCACAGGTGAAGGTACCAGGACTGTCGGTGCTGCCCGGCGCGGGCCTTCCACACCAACGTCGACCGAGGGGTGATCGGAGACCACGTGGTGTCGACCGTGTCGCGCCTTTCGAGCTCGACCGTCGGGAACGCGTCGCGCATGGTCGTCGGTGGAAGCCACACCAGCGGACGAGCCGGAGCGGACGGAGAGGACGCCACCACCGGTGGCGACTGCGCGACGTGTGGCGCCTGGGCGACAGGTGTCGCCGCCACCGAGCAGCCTGCGGCGATCGCGATCACACACAACGACGTCACGCGATGAACGTACATACCCGCCTGACCGAGCAACCAGCGTGCCGGGCTTGACCGGGCGTGATCGGCTCGAGCATCGCTCCGCGTGTAATCACCGTTTCACATCGCCGGGCCACGTCACCACAGTACAAGGAATCTGTATGCGCAGATCGCGCCGCGAAGTGCGTCGAACGCGCCACTCGATCGAGTCACGACGCCGTCAGCGAGACGCACGTACGAGGCGCAGCGCCGGAACGGTCGTCGGCGTCACGGGCTCGCCGCTCGCGAGGCGCTTCAGCCGGAGCCGCAGGTTGTTCGGGCTATCCGCGGCCTGCAACGCGACCGCAGGGGCGATCCTGCCGGCTGCGACGAGGGCACACAGCGCGGAGTCGAAGGTCTGGCAGCCCTCGTTCACGCCCTGCTCCATCGCGTCCTTGATGACGTCGGTCTGGCCGCGCTTGATGAGCTCCTTGATCCTCGGCGTGTCGAGAAGGATCTCGAGCGCGGCTGCACGGCCGCCCGTGGTGGAGGCGACGAGGCGCTGCGAGACGATCGCACGCAGGTTGAGCGAGAGCTGCAGACGGATCTCCTGCTGCCGGCTCGGCGGGAAGAAGTTGAGGATGCGCTCGATCGCCTGGTCGGCGTTGTTCGAGTGCAGCGTGGACACGCACAGGTGGCCGGTCTCGGCGAACGTGATGGCGGACTCCATGGTCTCGGCATCGCGGATCTCGCCGATCAGGATCACGTCGGGAGCCTGCCGCAGCGCGTTCTTGAGCGCGTCGCCGTAGCTCAGCGTATCGATGCCGACCTCGCGCTGCGTGACGATGCACTTCTGGTGCGCGTGCACGAACTCGACCGGATCCTCGACGGTGATGATGTGCCCCGTGCTCGCGCGGTTGCGATGATCGATCATCGCCGCGAGCGTGGTCGACTTGCCGCTACCGGTGCCGCCGACGAGGAGCACCAGGCCGCGCTTGCTGCCGATCACGTCGCCGAGGATCGGCGGAAGCTCGAGCTCCTCGAGCGTCTTGATCTTGGTCCGCACGAGGCGGATCACCATGGCAGGCTCGCCGCGCTGGCGAAGCATGTTGACGCGGAACCGGCCGCCCGTGCTGCTCGCGATCGCGAGGTTCAGCTCGAGCTTGTGCGCGAGCTCGGCCTGCTGTGCCTTCGAGGTCATCGACCGTGCCATCAGCTCGATCTGATCGGCGCTCAGCAGCTGCTTCGCGGGATAGCCGACACCGTCGATCCGGAACACCGGCGGGCTGCCGACGGTGAGGTAGAGATCGCTCGCCTCGACCTTGAGCATGTGCTCGAGCAGCGCCCGCAGGCCCAGGTCCCACTGGCTCTCGTCGCTCATCGGGCCACCGCCTGCGGCATCTTGTCGAACAGGTGCGCGAGCTCCGGCACGCGCTTGCGTGCCTCCTCGGGGGTGACGATGCCCTTGCCGACGAGCTCCATCACGGCGGTCTCCATGGTCTGCATGCCGGCGCGAGCACCGACCTGCATCGCCGACGGGATCTGGTGCGTCTTGCCCTCGCGGATCAGGTTCCGCACGGCAGGGGTGCCGACGAGGATCTCGAGCGCCGCTGCGCGGCCGCCCTCCTTCTTCGCGAGTAGCATCTGGGTGCATACCCCGAGCAGCGATTCGGAGACCATCGCGCGGACCTGCGATTGCTGCACCGGAGGGAACACGTCGACCAGGCGGTCCACGGTCTTCGCCGCGCTCGCCGTGTGCACGGTGGCGAACACGAGGTGACCTGTCTCGGCGGCGGTGAGCGCGAGCGAGATGGTCTCGAGATCGCGCAGCTCGCCGACGAGGATGACATCGGGATCCTCGCGGAGTGCGCTGCGGAGCGCGGCGTTGAACGAGTGCGTCTGCGAGCCGACCTCGCGCTGGTTGACCAGCGACTTCTTCGGCTTGTGCACGAACTCGATCGGATCCTCGAGGGTGAGGATGTGACCCGCCATCGTCTCGTTGAGGTAGTCGATCATCGCGGCGAGCGTGGTCGACTTGCCGCTGCCCGTCGGTCCGGTGACGAGCACCAGGCCCTTCTCTTCGTCGCACAGCTCACGGAGCACCTTCGGTAGCCCGAGATCGTCGAACCGCGGAATCTTGTGCGGGATGGTGCGGAACACGGCGCCTTCGCCGCGGTTCTGCGAGAACACGTTGACGCGGAACCGGCGCGTCTCGTCGAGCGTGAACGCGAAGTCGGCCTCGAGCTTGTCCTGGAACGTGCGGCGCTGCGCGTCGTTCATGACGTCGAAGATCAGCTTGTGCGTGTCCTCGGCGCTCAGCGCCGGCGTGTCGATGCGGATCATCTCGCCGTGGACGCGCAGCATCGGCGGCTCGCCCGCGGACAGGTGAAGATCCGAGGCGCCTTGCGCGACCGCGAACTCGAGCAGCGCGGAGACCGAGATGCTCATCGCTCGGTGACCAGCGCGATGTGCGCCTTGACGATGTGGAACGTGGTGTCCGAGGCGTGCAGCTCGATGGTCTCGCCGTCGGCATTGAGATAGTCCGCGGTGCGGGCCTGACCTGCCACGCCGGTCCACCGCAGCTCGCCTTCGAGCACGGCGCCGCTGCGCAGGGTCACCCCGGCGCGCTGCACCTCGACCGGTAGGTCGCCCTCGTGGTGGATCCGCGGCACGCTCGGCATGCCGATGCACGCGATCGCATCGCGAGCGACCAGCTGCAGGTTGCCGCCGACGAACATCGGCAGGAACCGCTCCCCCTGGGGGCCGATCAGCCGGGCGATGTCCTCGGTGGGAGGGACGAACAGCATCGCGTCGGAGCGCACGCCGTCGTGCAGGATCAGCGTGACGCTGATGTTGTCGACCGGCATCCGCAGGATCACCTGCGAACGCCGCATGTTCGCGCTCTCCATGTCCCCATCGAATCGACCGCATGCGCAGGTCGTCTAGACCCCGGAGATCGATAGGACCAATTGCCGAAGCGCATCCTGGTGATAAGGTACGGCTATCATGGAGCGCGCGTCGATTCGCCAGCTCGAGTGCCTGGTCGCCGTCGCCGAGCACGGCACGTTCCGCCGCGCGGCCGGCACGCTCGGCATCTCGCAGCCCGCCCTGTCGGCGCAGGTCCAGGGCGCCGAGCTGCTGTTCGGGGTGCAGGGGTTCGAGCGCGACCGCCGCTCCGTGTTGATCACCCCGGCGGGTGAGGAGATCGTGGCGCGTGCCCGCGAGGCGCTCGCGGCGGTGGATGCGGTCGCGGATGCAGCGCGGCGCCGGGGCGAGCCCCTCGTTGGCCCGCTCCGTCTCGGGGTGATCCCCACGATCGCGCCCTACTGGCTGCCGTCGCTGCTCCCCGCCGTGCGCGCGAAGTTTCCGCGCCTCGAGCTGAGCCTGCGCGAGGACCAGACCCATCGGTTGCTCGTGCAACTCGCCGCGGGGCAGCTCGACGTCGCGCTCCTCGCGCTGCCCGTGCCCGGGGACTTCACCACGGCCGAGATCGCGCACGAGGGCTTCTTGGTGGCGGCGCGGCGCGGCACCGAGTTGACGAAGAAGCGCACGAAGCTGGCGGCCAGCGATCTCGATGACCAGACCGTGCTGCTCCTCGAGGATGGTCACTGCTTGCGCGACCAGGCGCTCGCGGTGTGCACGCGCGGTGGTGCGACCGAATCGATGGAGCTCCGCGCCACCAGCTTGCCCACGCTCGTGCAGATGGTCGCCGGTGGCCTCGGCATCACGCTGCTGCCAGAGGCGGCGGCGGCCTCGCTCGTCCAGCCGAAGGGCCCGATTGATCTCGCGTCGTTCGCGAATCCGGTCCCCGGCCGCACGATCGGTCTGGCGTGGCGCACGTCGTCGGCGCGGCTGCGCGAGTTCCGCTCGCTCGCGGAGACCATGCAGGGGGCGGCGACGAAGTATCTGGAGAAGCTGCGTCGCTGATCGCTTCCGCGTTAAGCTCGGTTCGTGCGCTCGCTCTTGCTCGTCATGGTCGTCGCTTCCTCGGGCTGCCCGGGTACGCGCACGACCGCCAACGATCCGGTCAACCTCGTCCACGACGGATGGGCCTGCTTCGACTACGTCGCGAATCGCTCGCACTGCGAGCTGATCACCCCGAACTGCGAGTCCGCACGCACGGCCGTGCCCGCCGACTACAAGGCGCAGGCTTGCCGCCGCGTCGAGAAGGCGTTCTGCTTCCAGCTCCCCGGTGATCAGCCGTTCGATCCGCATGCCGCCGATCCGCCGATGCACCACGAAGGCCAGGAGCACATGTGGTGCTACACGTCGCCCGAGGAGTGCGGGCGGTACAGCAAGGACTGCGTCGCGCCGCCGTGATCAGCTCTCGGGCGCCACGCGGCTGATCGCTCGCCAGATCCCCGCGATCACCACGACTCCGACCACGAGCGTCACCGCGAATACCAAAAAGCCGCCTGCGGAGAGCGCCTCCGGTCGCCCCGGCTCGAGCAGCGCGAGCCGCGGCGCCTCGCGCACCACCGTCGCGCACACGAGCGCGGCGGCACCGGCTCCGGTCACCAGCGTCAAGCCCGCGCCATCGGGTGCACGCAGCATCCAGATCCAGCCGCCGGCCTCGATGACGAGCGCGGCGACCAGCAGGTAGAGCCAGCCGTGCGCGTTGCCCTCGAGCGCGCCACCGGCGGCGACGAGGAGGAAGGCCGCGCCGACCGAGAGCGCGCGGCCGCCAAGGCCGATGATCGCGAGGCGCCGCCGGTCAGCGCCCGAGGCCCAGTGGGACGCGACGATCGCGAACAGGCTGACCATCGCGCCGAGCCAGAGCACGAGGCGCGGAACGATCGCGGCCTCACCGTAGATGCGCTGGCCCGCGGCGTACATCGCGCGCCACGCCGGCTCCGCCTGCATGAGCTGATCGAGCTCGGTCCACGACCACGCGACGAACAGAAAGCACAGTGTGCCGGTGGCGAGCGCGAGCCGGCGAATCCGTACGCTGATCTTCGCCTTCGCGAGGTAGAGCGCATAGAAACCGATGATCAGCGCAGGGACCACGGCGCCCCAGCGCGGGCCCATCAGCAAGTTCGCGGTGTAGAACCGGCGCTGGTAGAGGAGCTGGAGGAACAACAACGGGGCCACGCCAGCGGTGATGCCGCAGCCGAGCATGAACGGCAGGCGATCGCGCACGCCCTCTGCGATCGGATCCTCGACCGTGCGCAGCGACTGGATCAGCGCATAGCCGGTACCAGCGAGGACGTAGCTGACAAACACCGCGTGGAGCGCGAAGGTCAGCAGATACAGCGCGAGCCACAGGGTCGGCGCCTCGCCGGTGAACGGCCACATCACCGCGCCTCCGCGATCGGCGCCGTGCCGACCTCGTCGAGCCAGGTCTTGATCTGCGCGAGTGTCGCGGGCGACTCACTCGGCGCCCAGGTCGACGGCGCGCCTGCGGTCTCCCAGCGGAGGAGCTGCACGAGCGCCTCGACATCCGCGGCGGTGCCCGCAAATGGCGGCATGAACGCCTTCGTCCGCTGAAGCTTCGCCACGTTGAGGCGGAGCTGGTCGTCGCTCCAGGTCCTCGCCAGCTCGACGACGGCGTTCGCCCCGTGCAGCGTGTGGCACGCATCGCACAGCGCCCGGTACACCTTCGCGCCGTGGCGCAGCTGCGCCGTGGGGAACCGCGCCTCGTCGCGTAGTGGATACGGATCGCCTTCCACGGCGCCGGTTACCCGAAGGCGAGCTACCTCCGCCGGCGTCATCGACGTCGAGTAGAGGACGCCGCGTACCGTGTACGGCTTGCGCGCGCCCTCGCGTACGAACTCTCCGGCGGCAGTCGCGCCGAACGCGAGGCCGAGCAACAGCGTGGCGGTGGCGCCGTTGATGTACAGGCGCTTCGCGATCAGTCCCACGACCACGTAAGCGCCGATCAACGTCGACGCGCCGGCCGCAACGCCGACGAACATCGTCATCGGCATCGAGCCGCCCATCAACCACTGCCGGCTGTCGGCGGGGATCACCGCCATGAACCACAGCGCGAACACGGGCATCAGGGCGATCGGTGCGGCGAACCGTGACGCGCGGCGGATCAGCGCGGCCTTGCCGGCGCGATCGAGGTCCATCGTGTTGATCACGATGCACGCGGCCAGCGCACCGAGCGTGGCGGCGACAGCGGTGCGGAAGAACAGCGACGGCCAGAAGCTCGCGTTGAAGAACCCGGCCCACATCCCTGCCCCGTCGAGCCACTTCCCGGGCGTGAGTTGCCACGCCAGGATGCCGTTGATCCAGAACAGGCTCATCCACGACGCGCCGGCGTAGATCAATAACAAGCGACGGCGCGTGCGATCGTCGAGCCGCGGGCCGAACCGATAGAACGCATAGCCCGCGACGATCTCGACCGCGAACCACACCCACTCGGTCGCCCACAGCCAGTGGAACTCGTCGATCATGAGGCCGATCGTGCGCGCGCCGACCTGGATGGTCGTGAACCACATCGCCACGCCGGTCAGCGCACCGACCACGAAGCTGACGAGCACGAGGATCCTGAAGTAGCCGTCGACGAACTTTCGGGCGTCGGGTACGCCGCGCTGCGCGAGCCGCTCGAAGTAGTAGAGCAGCATCCCGCCGCCGATGGCGAACTGCGCGAGGAACACGTGCAGGATCCCGACGCCACCGATCACGAGCCCCTTCATCAGGGGACCGAACTCGTTGACCGGGTAGTACGGGATCGAGGCTGGATCCACGACCGTTGGATGCTACAGCGGCTCGTCGGAGAGCGGATAATTCGCGCGGTCGGATGCGTCGAAATGCCACCATTCGGTGGCGATCGGCGTGAACCCGGCCCGCTTCATCGCCGCCGCCAGCGCCCGCGCTTCCTTCCCCTTGTCGCCGGGAAGGGCGCGACTCGGTGCCGCGGCGGGCGACAGGTCATCGAACTCGGTCGGGAGTACGACCGCGTTGCCGTCCTTGTCGACGAGGCCGAGATCCACCGCGGCACCGCGGCTGTGGTTCGAGCCGACCTTCGGGTTCGCGACGTAGCGCGCATCGGGAACGGCCTTCCACAGCAGCTTCTGGATCGACGTCGGGCGGTAGCAGTCCCAGAGCAGCAGCCGCCGGTCCTGCGCGCGAAGCGCCGTCGCCGCCGCGGCGAGCCGCTCGACCACCGCGCGCCGCAGCTTGCACACGGCCCGGGGATACATCACCGCACCGGTGACGTTGTCGGCGGTGGCATAGCGCAGATCGAGCACCACGTCGGGGATCACGGCCTGGACCTCGATCAGATCGCCCGGTTTCCCCTCTGCCTGGGCGACCGATGCCAGAGCGATCAACACCAACGCTGCGCGGCGAACCACGCCTCGAGCGTAGTACAACACCCCCGCATGTCCACCGCCGTCGCCGAGAGCGGCCTCCTGTACGCGTACTTGCTCGACGGCAAGGGCGGCGCGACCCATCTCGACTGGGCCGGCGTCACGGCCTGGAGCCCGAACGACGGCGTGCTGTGGATCAACCTCGACTACTCCGCGCCGGATGCGGTGGCGTGGCTCGCAGGAGCGGCGCGCCTCGACCCGGTGGTCCGTGAGGCGTTGCTCGATGCCGACCCGCGCCCGCGCGCCGTGGCTCACGGCGAGGATCTGATGATGATCCTGCGCGGCATCAACATGAACGAGGGCTCGCATCCCGAGGACATGATCTCCGTCCGCGCGTGGATCGAGCCGCGCCGGATCATCACGATGCGCCACCGCGTCTCGCGCTCGCTCAAGCAGCTCGCATCGGACGTGGAGCGTGGCAAGGGGCCAACGAGCGCCGGCGAGCTGACGGTCGAGCTCGTCGAGCGGATCGTCGAGCACGTGGTCGACCGCGTCGATCGCCTCGGCGACGAGATCGCCGCATGCGAGGATCAGGTGCTCACGGAGACGCGCGGCGACCTGCGCGCCAAGCTCGCTGATCTTCGCCGCCGCGCGATCGCGCTGCGCAGGTTCCTCGCACCGCAGCGCGAGGCGATGAGCAAGCTCGCCGCGATCGCGCTGCCGTGGCTCGACGACAATCACCACCAGCGCGTCATCGAGATCGCGGACAGAATGACGCGCACGATCGAGGAGCTCGATGCGGCGCGCGATCGCGCGGCGGTCACGCAGGAAGAGCTGAGCTCGCGGATGAGCGAGACCACGAACCAGCGGCTCTACGTGCTCTCGATCATCACGGCGGTATTCCTGCCGCTCGGCTTCGTCTGCTCGCTGCTCGGCGTCAACGTTGGCGGTGTCCCTCTTCAGGACAAGGGCTGGGCGTTCTGGGCGCTGATCGGCTTCTTCATCATCGGCGTCGCGATCCAGATCTGGATCTTCCGCCGCCGCGGCTGGATCAAGAAGGACCGCTAGAAGAACGAGCAGCCGATCGCGCGCGTCGACACGCCGGGCATCCCGGCCGCACCGAGCGACGGACCGCCATCTCCGCCCGTGCCACCGTTGGCCGTGGACTGCGGGATCGCGATCGTCGCCGTGCCGAGGCAAACGAGCGCTGCCGACGGACCACCGCCGCCCCCACCCGCTCCGCCGCCGTTGCCGCCGCGTCCACCGGAGCCGCCGGCCGCGCCCATGCCGCCATCATCCTGATCATTGCTGCCGCCATACGGACCGCCGGGTCCGCCGCCGGCGCCACTGCCACCGGTGCCGCCCTTGCCGCCGCGCCCACCGGCGCCACCGTGGTTCGCCGTCACCTTCGACGACCTCAAGACGATGGTCGAATCGACCGCGATCACGCCGAACGATCCGCCGCCACCGGTCCCCGCCGTGCCTGCGGTTCCGGCGCAGCCACCCGCGCCACCTCCGCCGCCCGAAGATCCCGAGGAATCGCAGCTCGTGGTGCCGCCACCGCCGCCGCCGCCACCACCACCACCATTACCAGCTCCGCCGTTCGTCCCACCGCCGCCGTTCGCCGGCGCGTATGTCGAACCCGCGAACATTCCGATCTCCATGCCACCCTCGCCCGGGTTGCCATTGCTACCCGGAGCGCCCGTGTCACCGATAGTGCCGTCCTGACGCGAACCAGGGGCGCCGGCGCCACCGGGCGTTCCGACCGCGCCCGCGATGCCCGCGCTGCCACCATTGCCACCGACACCGGGCGCACCGCCCCTACCGCCACTGCGTCCGCACGATGACGTGCCACCGGCGCCACCCGCGGGCGGCGAGTTGCCGCTGCAGAACAGACCGCCCGACGTCTCCACACCGGGGCCGCCGATGATCCCCGTCGTGCCGGCAGAACCGTTCACGCCATCGTTGCCGTCGGTACCGTTGGCGCCGATGCCCGGTTGCACCGTCACATCGCGCAGCTCGACCTTGCTGGATGCAGCGATGACGACCGCGAACGAGCTCGCGCCCGGCGACGTCGCATCGGCGCTCTTGATCGTCACGTTCGCGAGGACCGTGTCGATCGTGATGTTGTCGATGGTCACCGTCGGCGACGACGGACCATCGATCTCGGTGTCGACACCGGGGTTCTGCATCCACGCGTCGTCGAACCCGCCGTAGACGCTGACACCCGGCTTCATCATCACCGTCTCGGGATACACCCCCGACTTCACGAACACCGCGAGCGGCGGATTCGACGCCGAGGCTTTCGTGATGCCCGCGTTGATCGACTTCAGCGGCGAGGTCTTGTCACCGGTAGCGGTATCGCTGCCGGCGCGCGATACGTAGATCGCGTTGCATGGCAATGCACCGCACGCGGAGTCGGGCATCTGGTACGCGTCGACCGGCACCGCATCGGGTGGCGCCGCGTTTCCGTTGGCGCAACCGCTGGCGAGAACTGCGACCAGGAGCGCGAGGCGCATGACCCAAATTGTAGCGTAGTCACGAGCGGCGCGAGGCGTCGATCGTCGGTGGCTCGCCGGAGAGACTATGTAGGTACATGGCCTGCGCGCCGTAGGCGATGAACCGGCCCTCGTCGTCCCAGACTTCGGTATCTGCGATCGCCCAGCCGCCGTGGGCTCGCCTCACCGTCACGGCGACGAGCAGCCACTCGCGCGTCGTGTCATCGATCACATAGGTCGTCAGGTCGAGGCTCGGTGCGTAGAACCGATACGCGCCCGGGCCGATCGCGCGGTGCAGTGCGGTCGGCATGGTGTCGATCAGCGGCGGCAGCGCGAGCCGATCGAGGCGCCCTTCGGCATCGCGCTGCGGGTGGCGATACCGCATCCATCGCGCATAGCGCGCGGGCCCGGCGGCAAAATCCTGCGTCCAGAACGCCTCGCCCTCGGCGATCTTGCACTCGAGCTGGTGGTAGATGCGGAACCGCGTGTGCGGGTTGTTCGGCGCGCCGTCCTCGATCGAGTGCGCGCTCGCGAGTGGGCGCACGCGGTCGGGGAACGCAACGCCGATCACGTCGGGGCCCTTGCGATCGCGGAGAAACGTCGCCGTCACCTCGAGTCCGCGCGAGTTGTCGCTCGGATCCTCCGGATCGGGCACCGTATCGCGATGCCGCAGCGCCACCCGGAGCTGCGCGCTGCTCTTGCCGCGGCGCAGCTCGGTGACATCGGCGACGAGCGCGGTCGCATGCAGTGGCGTGCAGAAGATCGTGGTCGCCGATGCGAACCGCAGCAGAGGCTCGCCGAGGAACGCCTGTGCGGCTCGCAGCGCGACCGTCATCACCGCGCCGCCCGAGGGCAGCAGGTAGTCCCAGTGATCCGGCAGCGTGATATGGAACCGGCCCGGCACCTCGGGATCGAGGTGCACGGTCGTGTCGGCGGCGAGGTCTGCGTACATCGCGGCTACGGTAGTCCTACTTGGTCGCGTTCGTCAGCATCTGGGCCTCGGCCAGATCGGCGACCACCGTCGCGAGCCGCACCTTCACCTGGGCGAGCTCCTCGCGGCACTGGACGACCTCGCCCTCCAGCCGCGGGATGGTGCGCTCGAGCTCATTGATCTCGGTGACCAGCTTGGCGCGCTCGCCGCCGAGCGCATCGATGCGCGTGAGCAGCTTCTCCTGAGCCCGGCTCTCCGAGGCCTTCGCGATGGCCACGCGCCGTAGCCGCTCCGCCTCCTCGCGTGCATCGGTCTCCTTCGCCCGCTCGGCAGCCTCCACGACGATCCGCCGCTGCTCCGCCATCGCGCGTTGGCGCAGCTCCATCTCCTCTTTCGTGCGCGCATCCAGCTCGGCGCGCCAGGCACGACGACGACGCGCGATCCGCGCCGGATCCGGCGGTCCCTTCGACACGCGCTTCTGCAGCGCGATCAGCTCGTCGGAGCCCGGCGCGAGACCCATGAGACGCGCGATCTCGCCCGGATCGAGCCAGACACCGTGGGTGGCGCACGCGTCGACCATCACGCCCTCGGAGTTGCGCGCGGCAAGCTTCGCCAGCGTGCCCTCCGCGGCGCATCCCGGGCACTCGAGCTCGTCGTGCCACCACATCGATTGCCCCGGAGGCCAGCGTGGATCCGCGAACGACGTCGCGAGCGTCGCGCGCGGGATCCACGCTCCCTGACACCGCGGGCACGCCGCCACACCTTCGAAGACCGTGTCGAGGAACTCGCCGCACCGCGGGCACACGAGCACGTCCGGAGCACTGCGATAGGGGGTGGACACGATCTCGATACTACCGCCCGGCGCGGGGTCTAGTCCTCTTCGGGGTCCGCGGCGGCCGTGTGCTGTGCACGGAACTCGTCTGCCTTGCGGCGGCTCGCCTCAAGCTCCGCACGGAACGACTGCCGGCGTCGCCGCAGACCATCAGGGTCCGCCACATCCGCGATCCGGCGCCGCAGCTCGAGCAGCTCGTCGGCATCGGTGGCCAGACTCATCAACCGTCCGAGCTCGCCGCGATCGAGCCACAGACCGTGGATCGCGCACGCGTCGACCACGACCTCGTTCGAGCTGCGCGCGCTCATCTTCGACCTCCTGCCCGCGGCGGCACACTCGGGGCAGTCGAGCTCGTCTTGCCACCACATGCCCTGCCCCGGCGGCCAGCGTGGGTTGCCGAACGCAGTGTCGAGCGTCGCCTGCACGATCCAGGCGCCCTGGCAGCGCGGACACACGGAAACGCCCTCGTACAGGCGATCGAGCACCTCACCGCAGCGCGGACACTGGAGGAACTGCGGGGCTTCGCGATACGGCGACGTCACGTCCGCACGGCGAGGCGCAGGATCCCGGCGAGCTTCTCGAGACCGGCGGCCGCGCGACCCGCCATCTCGTCGCCACCGGCGCTCTTAGCCTTCAGCTCGGGGAGCCGCTTGAGCAGGCGCCACGTCTCGTTCTGCGCGTTCCACATGTCCACCGCGCTGCGCATGCGGGCGGCGACCTCGGCCGCGGCGGTCACGCTGTCGAGGAGCACCGCGTCGGCTTCGCTGCCGTCGCCCGCGACCTGATCGAGCAGCGTCCCGAGAGCCTCGCTCGCGGCGAGCGCGATCTCCGGCGTATCGAGGCTGACGTGCACCTCCGCAGCCTCGATCATGTGTTCGCGGAGTTGCTGGAAGCTCGGCGACTTCGCGCGCATGTTCGCGAGCACGCGCTGGCGCAGCGTGGCCTCGGCGGTCGTGCGCAGTACGTCGGGCACGGGCAGGTCGTGTGCCACGAGCCACCGGATCAGCGGAACCTTCGCGTCGTACGCGTCGGCGAGATCGCCCTCGGCCTCGGCGATCGCATCACCGAGCACCGCGCCGAGCACGCGCTCGCGACTGCCGGGAAGGAGCGCCGAGAGTGAGAGCTGGGCGCCCGGGAAGTGGCGATCGATCACGCGCTGCGCGGCGAACACGTCGGCGGTCTTGAATGCGCCCGTGAGCTCGTCGAGCACGTGGCCCCACGCGCCCTCCTCCATCGGCGCGCGCACGCCACCGGTCACGTGTTGTTCGCCGAGGTGTAGACCGGCGAAGCACAGCGAAGTCGCCGCCTCGGTGAGCTGCGAGCGCACGCGCACCGTGCCCGCGACCATGCGCGCACGGCCGGAGCGGCGCTCGATCCGGTCGATGAAGTCGACGTGATACCCGTAGACGTCGATGCTCTTCGCCGCGTCGGACTCGACGAGCGTGTGCACCGCGACGTGTCCGCAGACTTTCTCCGGATCGACCCGCCCCGGGCGTACACGCTGCGCCCACACGTTCCGGCCATCGCCTTCATCGGGGAGGTTCGAGCGTGCGAGCGCGAGGCGGTTGACGAGCTCGCCCTCGACTGGATCTCCACCGATGTCCTCGATCAGCTCGGCGCAGCGCGCCGCGTACTGCATGCACTGTACGGTCTCGATCCCCGAGAGCTCGTCGAAGAACCAGCCGCAGCTCGTGTACATGAGCATCGCGTGGCGAGCCATCTCCATCAGCGAGAGGGCGCGGACGCGCTCGCCCGGATCGAGGATGTGCGAGGCGTGCGCAGCGAGGAACTCGTCACGCGCCTCCGGGGTGCGACGGAGGACGACGGCAATGTACGCGTCGCGCGCCGCCCATGCATTGTTGAACAACAGGCGGCCGACGTGCTCGAGCGCCCCTGCGGCCTGCTCGCGCAACCAGTCGAACGCATCCCGCAGCGGGCGCCGCCACGCCTGGTTCCAGCCGGGGTGACCACCCGAGTTGCAGCCGCAGTCCTCGCGCCAGCGCGCGATGCCGTGCGCGCAGCTCCACGACGTGTTCTCGGCGAGCTGGACCTCCCATGTTGCCGGTACCACCGCGCGAAACTCGGCGTAGTTCGTGAGGCGCGTGCCGTTCCAGCCCTGCTCGACCTGCGAGAGCGCCCACGCGAGCGCCATGTCGCCGTAGCGATGGTGGTGGCCGTACGTCTCGCCATCGGTGGCGATATGACACAGCGGCGGCGCACCGTCCTCGGTGGGACCGCGCGAGATCATGCGTGCGATGATCTGATGACCGTTGGCGAGCAGCCGCTCGAAGGCCACGGCCTGCGCAGTCTGGCCGTCGTAGAAGAACAAATCGATCGAGCGCCCCGAAGGCAGCGGGCAGCGGTACGCACGCCCCGTATCCACCGACCCGGAGCGCCACTCGCCGTTCGGTGACCGCCAGGCCATCGCCTGGTACGGGGCGAGCACCGTGAACGCGATGCCCTCGGCAGCGAGCGACTCGAGCGACGCGATGTCGACCGCGCACTCGGCGAGCCACATGCCCTCGGGGCGGCGACCGTAGCGGTGGACGAAGTCGGCGATCCCCCAGCGCACCTGCGTCGTGCGATCCCGTGGGAACGCGAGCGGCATGATGATGTGGTTGTAGACCTGCGCCATCGCCGAGCCATGACCGCCAAACCGGCGCGCGCTCGCGCGGTCGGCCTCGATCAGCGAGGCGTGGACATCGGGCGCGAAGTCCTCCATCCACGACATCAACGTCGGCCCGACGTTGAAGCTCATGCGCTGGTAGTTATCGACGATCTCGATGATGTGGTTCGTACCGTCGACGACGCGCGCCGCCGCATTCGGGCGGTAGCACTCCGCGGTGATCCGCTCGTTCCAGTCGCGGTACGGATGCGCGCTCGGCTGGGGTTCGATCGCCTCGAGCCACGGGTTCTCGCGGGGAGGCTGATAGAAGTGGCCGTGGATGCAGACCCACTTGTCGGTCACGAGTCGGCGGCAAGTGTACAGCGATTCGCTCTACACTGCAGGCATGCGCGCGGTGGCGATCCTCGCCGTGGTCGGCGGCTGCGGGTTTCGGGTCCCCGGAGCAGGCGACGACGCCACCATCGTGGATGCCGCCGTGGACGCCGGAGCGGACGCGGCGCCCGATGCGTTCGTTCCTCTGCCCGCGTGCATGACCGACGTGCGCTACACGAACGGCCCCGTGGCCGGCCACCGCTATCGGAGGACCGACTCATCCGATCGCGACGGCGCCGTGGATGCGTGTGCAGCCGATGGTGCCCATCTCGCCGTGATCGAGACACCGGCCGAGGACGCGTTCGTGCACGCGTTCGGCAACTCCGATTTCTGGATCGGCTACGACGATCTGAAGACGGAAGGTACGTTCCGATGGGTCAAGAGCACGTTGACGACGTACGACAACTTCCAGGGCTCGGAGCCAAACGATAGCGGCGTCGAGGACTGCACCTATGTGCAGAACGGCAACGGCTCGTGGAACGACACCAACTGCGGCGATCAGCGCCCCGCGGTTTGCGAGTGCGAGGCAAACTACGTTCCGCGCCCCACACCGGTGTGCCGAGGCATGCAGGGCAACACGCACGACGGCCGCAAGTACATCATCCACGAAGGCACGGGCAGCGCGAAGGCCTGGCTCGACGCGAAGGCGGATTGCGAGGCGGTCGGCGCGCACCTCGCCGTGTTCGCCGACCGCGAGGAAGAGGACCCCGTCAACGGCGAGTTCAGCTCAGACAACTGGATGGGCCTCTCGGATGCTGCGACCGAGGGCACGTTCCTGTGGCTCGACGGCACCCTGCCCGCATACACGCACTGGAACCTGACCTCGCCGCACGGCGCGAGCACGATTCGCAACTGCGTGCGGGTGAACATCGAATGGGAAGACCAGGACTGCACGCTCCTGAAGGAGTACGCGTGCGAGTGCGAGCCGTGATCCGGGAGCGTGGCCGCGCCGCCGAACGGCGACGGAATTCCACACGATCGTGCTCCAGCATCGTGAGCCGCAAAGTTCCCGAAGACCCCAAGAAGAGGCTGTCTCCTGCAGGAGAAGACTCTGCTTCGGGACCTCCGGGGCCTTCGGGGCTCACCCGAACCAGCGATCTCCGGCTCGCAGCGCACATCCGATTGCCGCTCGCGCAGGTCTGTGGCCTGCACGCTCCTAGCCCTCGGCGACGAACACGAGCACGCCGAGCGGGGGCACGGTGACCACGAGGGACTGATCGCGGCCGTGCGAAGCAACGGGCTCGGCGTGCATGCCGCCGCGGTTTCCCAGGCCGCTGCCGCCGTAGATCTCGGCGTCGGAGTTGAGCACTTCGCGCCAGAACCCGCCGCGCGGCACACCGAGACGGTAGCCGTCGCGCGGCACCGGGGTGAAGTTCGCGACGACGACCACGGTGGGGTCCGCGGGATCGCCGTGGCGCGAGTACGCGATCACGCTGGTCTCGTGATCGTTCCCGACGATCCACTGGAACCCGGCCTGCTCGCAGTCGCCGATGTGCAATGACCGGAGCGAGCGATACGCACCGTTGAGATCGCCGATCCAGCGCGCGATGCCGGCGTGCGATGGGTGCGCGCAGATCGCCCAGTCGAGCTCCTGGTCGTGATTCCACTCCCCCCACACGCCGAGCTCGCCGCCCATGAACAGGAGCTTCTTGCCGGGCAGCGTCCACTGGTAGCCGTAGAGCAGGCGCAGCGTTGCATAGCGCTGCCACGGATCCGCCGGCATCTTCGAGATCAGCGAGCCCTTACCGTGCACGACCTCGTCGTGGGACAGCGGCATCACATAGTTCTCGGTGTGCGCGTAGATCGCGCGGAACGTGAGCTGATCGTGGTGGTGCTTGCGGTGCACGGGATCGCGCGCGAGGAAATCGAGCGTGTCGTGCATCCAGCCGAGGTCCCACTTGTAGCCAAAGCCGAGGCCGCCGTGCTCGGGCGGGCGCGACACGCCGCCCCAGGCGGTGGACTCCTCCGCGATCGTCGCCACGTCGGGGTACGACGCGTAGACCGCGCGGTTCATGTCCTGGAGGAACTCGATCGCATCGCGATCGTGGTTCGACCCGTCCTCGTTCGGCACCCACTCGCCGGGCTTGCGCGAGTAGTCGCGGTACAGCATCGACGCGACGCCATCCACCCGCAGCCCATCGACGTGATAGCGGTCGAGCCACGACACCGCCGAGGAGATCAAGAATGACTTCACCTCGTGACGACCGTAGTTGAAGATGAAGCTCGTCCAGTCGGGGTGGAAGCCGCGCCGCGGATCCGCGTGCTCGTAGAGGTGCGTGCCGTCGAACACGCCGAGGCCGTGCGCGTCGGTCGGGAAGTGCGCCGGCACCCAGTCCATGATCACGCCGATGCCGCGCTGGTGCAGGCCATCGATCATCGCCATCAGATCGTCGGGCGCGCCGTAGCGTGTGGTCGGCGCGAAGAAGCCGGTGACCTGATATCCCCACGAGCCGTAGAACGGATGCTCGAGGATCGGCATCAGCTCGACGTGCGTGAACCCCAGGTTGCCGCAGTGCTCGCCGATCTGCCGCCCGAGCTCGCGGTAGCCGAGCACCTCGCCGTGATCGCGGCGCCACGAGCCGAGGTGCAGCTCGTAGATCGCGACCGGGGCGCGATGCGCGATCCGCGCGCCGCGCGTCTTCATCCACTCTCCATCGGCCCACTCGTGCCGCGGCTCCCAGACCACCGATGCTGTCGCCGGTGGATGCTCGGCCCGCGTCGCGAACGGATCTGCCTTGTCGCGGGTGATCCCGTCGGGCCCGACGATCGCGTACTTGTAGCGTGCGCCGTGGCCGATGCCCTTCACGGTGCCGTCCCAGATCCCCGACGACTCGCGCGCCTGCAGCGCATCGGCGCCCGCGCGCCAGCCGTTCCAGTCGCCGATCACGCTGACCCCGCGCGCGTTTGGTGCCCACACCGCGAAGGTCGTCCCACCGTCGGTCAGGTGCGCGCCGAGCTTCTGATACAGCCGGTGGTGCGTGCCTTGGTTGAACAGGAACAGATCGTCGGAGGTCAGGAGCGACACGGCCGACGCACCATACGTCACATGGCGAAGCCGAGATATGCGCAGGCCGCGATCCACGCCGAGCGGGCAATCGACTTATTCTGCCCCGCTCGTGACCACCCCCGCGGAGCACCGGCGCGCGTTCGGCCTCCTCATCGTGTGCGGGCTGTGCTGGAGCAGCGGCGGCGTGCTGATCAAGCTCGTCGACTGGCACCCGCTCGCGATCTGGTCGGCGCGTAGCGCGATCGCAGCCGCGACCCTGTGGCTCGTGCGCCGCCCGACACTCCGCGGCATCACGCGCGCCGAGTGGGGCGCTGCGGTTGCCCTCGCGGCAACGACAGGCCTGTTCATCCTCTCCAACAAGCTGACCACTGCAGCGAACGCGATCCTGATCCAGTACTCCGCGCCGGTCTGGATCGCCCTTCTCGGTGCGTGGTTCCTCGGCGAGCGCGCCACCCGACTCGACTGGATGACGATCTTCCTCGTGCTCGGCGGCATCACCCTGTTCTTCTTCGAGCAGCTCACGTTCGATCACGTCGCCGGCAATCTCGTCGCCCTCGGTGCCGGGGTCGCGTTTGCGTTCTCGGCGATGTCGCTGCGCAAGGTCGCGCTCGCAAACATCGATCCTCTACGCCCGCTGTTCCTCGGCAACCTCCTCGGCGCCGTGATCGGCGCGCCGTTCATGTTCATGCACGCTCCACCCGAGGCCACCGGCTGGCTCGCCCTGCTCGCGCTCGGCATCGGGCAGCAGGCGATCGCGTATCTCTGCTACGCGTGGGCGATCCGCCACGCGACGGCGCTCGAGGCGATGCTGATCCCGGTGATCGAGCCGATCCTGTCGCCGCTGTGGGTGGCGATCGCGATCGGCGAGCGTCCCGGAGGCTGGGCGCTGGTCGGTGGGCTTGTCGTCGTCGGCGCGGTGACGCTCAGGGGCGTCCTCGACTCGCGCCGAGCTCGGCGACGTTAATCGACCTGATCGAGGCCGTCGCCCTCGACCGAGCCGTCACCGGCCATCTCGGCCGACGACGGCGTCTCCTCGACCTTGCCTCCGGTCGGATCTTCGTCGCCCATGTCCCAGCCGTCATCGACGGCGTCCATCGGCGGCACGGTCGTCGGCGCCTTCGCGCGCGGCGGCGGCGCCGGCAGCGGTGTGGCAACGACCGGCAAGATGTCCGCGGGCATCTCCGGCGGTAGCCGCGCGGGCTGCGTGACCGCATCGTGCGCCGACTGCGGGATCGAGCTGTTCTGCGTGCTCTCCTCCGGCGTGATCGAGGACACCGCGTCGGCGGCGGCATCCGGCACCATGGTGATGTTCGACAACTGCGGGATCGCGGCCTGCGTGGCCACGATCTCGGCGATCGCCGATGGCTCCGTCGAACGCGGCGGATTCGCCCCCGGGCGCTCGCTCCGGCGGCGGCGCTCGCGCGGCTCGCCACCTTCGGCAGGCTTCGCGTCGCGCACGTTGGCGGCATCGAGGACCTTCGCGACGGTGGCCTCGAAGCGCTCGACCTGTGCGCGATCGTCGGCGTCGAGGATCGGCCCGATCTCCGCCCAGCTCGCGCGCAGCTCGTCGATCACTTCCACAGGATCGCGCCCCGAGAACCGCAGATCGCCGAACGCGTTCTTGCGCATCGCCGCCTTGAGCTGCGCGGCGACATCGCCGGCGGCCGAGGCCTGCGGCGCCTGCTTCGGCAACAGCTCCTCGGCCTTCCCGATCAGCTTGTCGCGCTTGCCGCGAAGCTGCGCGGGGTCGAGCTCGGTGCCCCTGATTGCATCCGGTGCGGTCGCGATCAGGTGCTGGACCATCGCCACGGACTCGGCTCCGAGCACGCCCGCCTCGCGCGCCTTCGCACGCACAGCGACCGCACGCGCGACCACGTCATCTCCGCCGGCGACGACCGCCGCCATCTCCGCCTTCAACGCATCGACCTCGGCGCGGTGCGCGTTGGCCTCGGCATCACGCGCGGAGTCCCGCTTCGTGAACAGCGAATCGCACGCGGCGCGGAACGCCTTCCACACGGTGTCGGCGTCGCGACGCGGGACGTACCCGATCTCCTTCCACGTTGCCTGGAGATCCTTGATCTCGCCGATCGCCTTGCCCCACGTGCCCTCACCGGCCGCGTTCGCGATCTTCTGCGCTTGCGCGATCAGTGAATGCTTCGCGGCGAGGTTCTGCGCTTCCTCGTTGGCGCGCGCCTCGAGCATCGGCTTTCTGCGCTCGAAGAACTTGTCGGAGGCAGCGCGGAACTTCTTCCACAGATCATCGCCCTGCTTGCGCGGGAGGTGACCCGAGTCCTTCCACTTCGCCTGCAGCTCCTTGAGCTTCGCGGCCGTGCCGACCATGTCGGTCGAGTCGGCGAGGCTCTCCGCCTCGGCGATCAAGGCCTCCTTGGCCTTCGACACCTCGGAGAACTTGACGTCCTCCTCGGCGCGTACACCCTTCACCTTCTCGTAGACCTGATCGCAGATCGCCTTGAACGTGTCCCACAGGTCCTTGCCGCGCTTCTGCGGCAACGCGCCGACTTCCTTCCACAGCGCCTGCATCGCGCGCAGCCGGTTGCCGAGATCCGGCGTCGCCGGAGCCTCCGCGATCTGCTTCGCGGTCTCGATCAGCGCTTCCGCCTTCGGCACGTTCGCCCAGCGCTGCCAGTCGTCGGCCTCGCGCAGCTCGCTGACCTTGATCACCAGCTTGTTGCGCGCAGTCCGGTAGCGCTCCGCGAGCGAATCGCGCTGCGCCGCGGCCACCTTGCCGATGTTGTCGAAGCCCTTGCCCGCCTGCGCGAGCAGCCGGTCGACCGGCCGGCCATCCTTGATCTCGGAGGCGGCCATCGCCTCCATCTCTGCGCACATGGCTTCGAGGCTCGCTCCGATCTGCGCGGCGCGCTCCGCATCCTCGCGCGCCCTCGTCTCGCGCTCGGCGACCTGCGCCGTGCGCCGTGCCTCGTCCTCCGCCTTCTTCGCATCGCGCTCGGCGCGGTTCGCGTCCGCCTCGGCCTCACGCGCCTCGCGGGCGAGCTTCGCCTCCTCGGTCTCGGGCTCGGCACTCTGCGCTGCCTTCGCCTGCTCCGCACGCGCGCGCTCGGCGGCCGCACGGTCACGCTCGCGCTGCGCTTCTTGCTGCACCACGCGCAGCTCGTCCGCGCCGCGCGACTGGCTGTCGTGGATCTCCTTGCGCTTCCAGAACCGCTCGACGGCCTTGGTGAAGCGATCGTCGCCCTCGTCGGAGCCGAGCCGCGCCCAGCCGACCTCGGCCTTGGCGACCATCTCCTCGTGCTTCGCGAAGTCAAACGTGTCCGCGATCGCCTCGACCTCGCGCACGAGCTGCGCCTTCTCGGCCCGGCGACGCTTCACGTCGTCGGGAACATTTGGCTTCGCCTTGGCCCGCTCGGCCTCCGCGATCTCGCCGACGATCTTGCGCGCCTTCTGGCGCACCGCCTTGTTCTTCGCCTTCGCGGCGACGTTCTCCAGCCGGTCCACATCGTCGATCTTCTCGACCGCCGCGAGCCCGACTTCCTTCTGCGTCGTATCGATCGCAAGTGCGCGGAGCACGTCGCCATCGTCGATGCGCGCGACCGCCGCCGTGCGCAGATCCTGCGCCGCGTCGCTCTTCGCTAGCTCGGCCAGCGCGCGCGGATCGCGCAGCTCGCCGAACGCGCGCTAGCGGATCGCAGGCGTCGCGGCGCGCACCACCACGGCGACCAGCGCGTGTTGATCGCCGAGCTTGATGATCCCTGCGAGCGCCGTGTTGGCCTCGTCGGGATCCTTGCTGCACGCGCCGGAGATCCAGAGCTCGGCTGCGCGCTCCGTGATCAGCTCGCGCAGGCTGCGTTCGGTCTCGGCCTCTCCGAGACCGGCGAGCACGTCGGGTACCTTGATCTTCTCGATCGCGAGTCGGCGCACGCCGATGTCACGGTCGGTTCGAGCAACTTGTTCCAGGATGGCAGCGTCTTCCGCGGTCAAAGCCTTGACGGCTTCGGTGCGAACGCGGACGTCGCTGTGGCGATACTTGGGGCGAAAGAAGTCGGCAATCCCCATAAGGGCGCCGGGAATCTATGCCCAAGGTCCCCCGTCGACAAGGAGGGCGTTCGCTTTGATTTCAGAGGAGTTGCGCTGCTATCACCATCCTGACCCACGCCATGCGCCGGATAGCCGTTCTTGCCCTGTTCACCGCCTGTTTGGCGACCAAGCCCGATCCGGTTCCTCCACGGGGCGCCCAGGCGACTCCCGCCCCACCCACCGTCGCCCTCCCCGACCTGATCTCCCCCGCGGCGGTCTTCGCCCTCCGCACGCGACCGGACCTGTTTCTACCGCTCCTCTACATCAAGCCACTCCTCGGGGCGGACGTGGCCCCGTGCTGGACCGACCTCACCGCGAAGCTCGTGGCCGCCTGGCAGATCCAGGTTCCACTGCCGCCGCGCGGGCGCGACTCCTACTTCCTCCTCGAAGGCGACCTGCCGCGGGCCAAGGTCGAGAGCTGCTTGACCACCGCCATCGCCAACGCGAGCGTGCACCTCCGCGAGGTCGACGGCCTCCTCGAGGTCTCGGCATCCGCCGGGAGGGCGACGTTCGCGGCGTGGCGCGACAACTTCATCGTCGTCGGGCCCTACGATCTCGTGAGCGCCGCGATCGCGCCGTCCGCGCCCGATCCGCGCTGGGCACCGCTCGTCACCACGCACGGCAATGCACCAATCTATGCCGCGGCGATCGACGACACGATGGCGAAGCTGTTCGGCGCCGCGACCACGACCTGGCGGGTCGCGTTCGATCGCCTCGATCGGTCGAATGGATCGTTCGCGGGCCGGATCGTCGCCGCGTTCACCACGGCGGGCGACGCCGCAATCGTGGCGCGCCGGATCAAGCAGGGTGAGCTCGCGCTACCCGCCGATTCACCGGAGCTCGTCGACGCGTTCAAGCGCCTGACCGTGAAGCAGGACCAGGCGGTCTTGACCATCACGTTCGACAGCTCGATGTTCGGCGGCGTCGCTCCCGCCGTTCTCCTCGGGTTCGCGACCAGCATTCTCGTCGGCAGCTACTAGCTGCAGAGGTCGACGAGCGCGCCCACGATATCGACGAGCCGGTAGTCGGCCGGCGTGAACACGCGCTTGACGCCCATCCGCGCGAGCTCCGCGTGATCGGACTTCGGCACGGTGCCGCCGACGACGACCGGCGTGTCGCCCGCGCCCCGTTCCACTAGCTCGGCGAGCACCGCGGCGGTCAACTCGAGGTGCGAGCCCGAGAGCACCGACAGACCGATCACGTCGACATCCTCCTGCACGGCGGTCGCCGCGATCGCCGCCGGATCGAGGCGAATGCCCGCGTAGATCACCTCGAAGCCGGCATCGCGTGCCGCAACGGCGATGACCTCGGCGCCGTTCGAGTGACCGTCGAGGCCCGGCTTGCCGACGAGCAGCTTCGGCCGCCGCGGCAGCGCCGACACGCGCGCGCGCAGCGCATCCCAGCCCTCGACGCCGCCGGAGATCGACGCGCCCGCGATGCCGGTGGCCGCGCGATACTCGCCCCACACCGAGCGCAGCGCGGATGCCCACTCGCCAGTGGTCACGCGGGCGAGTGCGCAGGTGATCGACGCCTCCATGATCGGCCGACCGGCGCGGGCCTCCGCCTCGAGGACCGCGAGCGCAGCCCTGACCCGATCTGGATCGCGCGTGGCCCGCGTGTGCGCGAGCGAGGCGCGCGCTTCATCTGCCGCCGCGGGATCCGCGCGGAACACACCGCCATCCTCGCCGCCGACGAGCGGCGATGGGAGTGCCTCCGTCCACTTGTTGACGCCGACGACGATCTGCTCGCCGCGCTCGATCCGGCCCATGCGCGCGGCCATCGAGCGCACGAGCTCTTTCTTGCAGTAGCCGCTCTCGATCGCGCCCTCGATCCCGCCGACCTTCGCGATCGCCGCCAGCTCGGCGCGCGCCGCCTCGCACAGCTCCTGCACCTTGGCCGCGATCACCGGGCTGCCCGTGAACAGATCGGCGTACTCGAGGAGATCCGTCTCGTACGCGAGGATCTGCTGCAGCCGCAGGGACCACTGCTGGTCCCACGGACGCGGCAGCGATAGCGCCTCGTTCCACGTCGGCAACTGGAGGGCACGGCAACGCGCGTCCTTCGAGAGCGTCACGCCGAGCGCCTCGATCAGGATCCGCCACGCATTGTTCTCGGGCTGCTGTTCGGTGAGCCCGAGCGAGTTGACCTGCACGCCGTAGCGGAACTGCCGCAGCTTCGCATCCTCGACGCCGTAGCGCCGGAGGCACAGCTCGTCCCACAGCTCGCCGAACGCGCGCATCTTGCACAGCTCCTCGACGAACCGCATGCCCGCGTTGACGAAGAACGACACGCGGCCCACGCACTGCGCGAACGCCTTCGCGTCGACGCGACCGCGCGCCTTGACGCGATCGAGGATGCCGATCGCATCTGCGAGCGCGAACGCGAGCTCCTGCACCGGGGTCGCGCCCGCCTCCTGCAGGTGGTAGCTGCAGATGTTCGACGGATTGAACTGCGGCATGCTCGCGACGCAGTACTCGTAGGTCTCCGCGATCAGATCGAGCGAAGGCTCGGGTGGAAAGATGTACGTGCCACGCGCGAGGTACTCCTTGATGATGTCGTTCTGCACGGTGCCACGCAGGCCGGCCTCGGGGATGCCGCGCTCGCGGGCCAGCGCCACGTAGAGCGCGAGCAGCCACATCGCCGTGCCGTTGATGGTCATCGACGTGTTCATCTTCTCGATCGGGATGTCCGCGAACAGCGCGTGCATGTCGTCGAGCGATGCGATCGGGACGCCGACCTTGCCGACCTCGGGCTTCGCGAGCGGGTGGTCGGGGTCGTAGCCGCACTGGGTCGGCAGGTCGAACGCGATCGACAACCCGGTCTGCCCGGCCACGAGGTTCGCGCGGAACAGCTCGTTCGAGGCGCGCGCGCTCGAGTGCCCCGCATACGTGCGGAAGATCCATGGCTGATCGCGCTTCGTGCTCACTGGTTCACCTGCGTGGTCTTCCACGTCACGTCGTTCTGCCGGTAGTACAAGGTCGTGCAGTCGTCGTTGATCCATGGCTCCGAGAAGCCCACCGGCGATTCGGCGCCGTCGATCATCAGCTCCACACCGGGCTCGAACTGATCGTTGACGCGCATGCCGGCGAAGATCCGATACGCCGTCTCGTTCTCCACCTTCTCGTCGCCGACGTTCGCCGTGTAGGCGATCCGATCATGCGCCATCGTCAGTACGGCGCCGCTGATCTTCAGCGTCGGCTTCGCGGTGCGCAGCGCGTTCGCCTGCGGCGTCAGCGACCAGGAGGTCGTTGGCAGCTTCTGATAGATCTGGAGCGTGTTCACGAACGGCTCGGTCTCGGGGACCAGGATCTCGGTGAGCGTGCGCAGGAACCCGTCGGTCGAGACGATCATGTTCCCGGCGTGCGCCGAGGAGGTGAGCGTGTTCTCGATCTGATCTGAGCCCGATGCCCACTTCATCGGGACCGGGGAGAATGTGTACTCGCGCAGGGTCGCCCCGCGCGGCACGTCGGTCCAGCCGACCGCCTTGCCGTCGTACTGGATGTGGCCACCGTCGAGGCTATTGAGGACGTCCTTGTCGCGCGCGGGATCCTGGATCCACACGCCGTTGACGTCGAGCTTGATCGCGTGCGGTCCGCGCCAGGCGGTGATCGCCCCCGACTTGAGGTTTGCCCACGCCATGCCGATCTGCCCCGTGGCATCCACGCTGAAGTCGTGCACGCCGCCCGCGATCAAGCTCGCCGAGAACATCACCTGCTCGGGGGTGCCGTAGGGTCCGCAGACCGGAGGCGCCGGATCGCGGACCAGCCCGAACGCCCGATCGCACCCGCCCGGGGCGAGGAGCACGACGAGCAGACAGCACTTCACCTGCCTAGAATTGCTCAGGCGCTCCCCGGGCGCAATCAGCGACGGGGATCGTTGCGGCTACGCGTGCGCCGGAGACTCACGCCGAGGCCCCCGAGTGTGATCGCGGCTCCGAGATACGCGCGCCACGTCAACGTTTCGGCTTCAAACAGCGCGTCCGTCACGATCGCGACCAGCGGGTACACGAACACCAACGTGCTGGTGACGAGCAGGCTGGTGCGCTGCAGCAGCCAGAAGTATGCGAGGAACGCGACCACCGAGCCGATCACGGCGAGGTACACCAGCGCGATCGTGGGTCCGAGGGGCGGAGGCCACACGAGCGGCGGTCCACCGCCGGCGACCAGCGCCATCACCCCGAGCACCGCTGCGGTGACCACGAGGAACACGGTGGTCGTGACCGCGCCGTGCACGTTCGCCGCGTGGCGCTTGATGATCATCGAGTACGTCGTTGCCACCACGACCGAGCCGACGACCATCCCCACACCGAGTGCCTGGTGCGCCGACACGTCGAGGCGGTCGAGGAACAGCACCGCGACGCCGACGAGCGAGACCAGCGCGCCGATCACGTGTCGCGCCGTCAGCTTCTCCATGCCGGTGATCGTGAGCAGCACGGCGAGGATCAACGGCTGCGTGCCAAACAGCACCGCGGCGACCGCGCCCGGCACGCGCTCCTCGCCGAAGTACACGAGCGCGTAGCCCACCGCATCGAGGACACCGGCGACCACGAGCCAGCCCCACTGCGCGCCCTTCGGCCACGGTCGAGAGCGGAGCGCGATCGGGATCAGGATGACGACCGCGATCGCGAACCGCAGCGCGAGCGCGTCGAGCGTACCGAAACCTCCCGGCCCGATGCACACGCGGATCGCGTACCAGGTGGTCCCCCAGATCAGCGCGCACGCGAGGTACGCCGCCACGACAGCCTGGGACACCGGCGAAGTGTCGCATTGCCGACGCCCGCACGGCCAGGTACGGTTCCAGCCCATGCGCAAGCTCCTCCTCGCCTCCGCCCTCGCCCTGGTCACCATCGCCGGTTGCTCGAAGTCCTCGAAGGACGACAGCGCCCAGGCGAAGTCGAACGTCCCGACCGTCACCATCGACGAGCTCGACACGTCGCTCGCAGCGGCCGCGGTGCAGCCGGTCGATGCGAACGGCGAGCAGACGCGCAAGAAGATGGGCGTGATCCCGGGCGCCGTGCTCCTCACGGACTCGGAGACCTTCGGCCTCTCCGAGCTACCCGCCGACAAGACCAAGCCGCTGGTGTTCTATTGTGGAAGCACGAGCTGCGGCGCCTCGCACGAGGCCGCGTCGAAGGCGATCACCGCAGGCTACAAGAACGTGAAGGTCCTTCCCGACGGCATCGCCGGCTGGGTCAAGGCCGGCAAGAAGGTTCAGAACATCTGAAAGGGGCTGCGGAGGTCGTTCACCCGAGCGTCGACCGCAGACCATCGACGAGCTTGGTCTCCGCCACGACGCCGAGCTTGTCGCGCAGGCGATCCACGTTCGCGCGGGACTTCAGGATCTCGCCTGAGCGCGCGGGTGCGTGGTCGATCGACGACTTGCCGCCGCAGAGATCCACAACCGTGCGCGCGAGCTCGAGCACCGTGATCTCGTAACCTGTACCCACATTCGCGACGAGACGGCTGTTGCCATCGCCCACCGCGGCGACGATCGCGCGGACGACGTCGCCGACGTAGACGAAGTCTCGGGTCTGCGAGCCATCCCCGAAGATGGTCAGTGGGCGACCGGCCCGTGCGCGATCCGCGAAGATCGAGATCACGCCGGAGTACGGGCTCGTCGGATCCTGGCGCGGGCCGTAGACGTTGAAGAACCGCAGCGCCGTGGTGCCGACGCCGTGAACGCTCGCGTAGTAATCGAGCGCGAGCTCGCTGGCCAGCTTGTGGATGCCATACGGCGAGACCGGCTGGCGGGGCGTGTCTTCGGTGACGGGCATCTCGGTGACGTCGCCGTAGACCGCGGCCGACGAGGCGAACGCGACCTTCTTGACGGCGTGCGCGCGCGCGTACTCGAGCACGTGCAGTGTGCCGCCGTAGTTGACCTGCATGTCGACGAGCGGGTTCGCGACCGACGCCACCACCGAGACCTGCGCCGCGAGGTGCACGATGCGCTCGACCGGGCCGTGCTGCGCGGTGATCGGCGCGAGCGCCGCGAAGATGCCGTGCGAGACATCGCACATCACGACGTCGAGGCGATCGCCGCTCGCGTGTTGCGCGAGGTTCGCGCGCTTACCCGTGCGGAAGTCATCGAGCACGCAGACGCGATTTCCGGCGGCGATCAATGCATCGACGGTGTGCGAGCCGATGAACCCGGCGCCTCCGGTCACGACGGCGAGCGGCAATGAACGAGCCATGACCGCACTGTACAGGGCGCGGTGCTACGGTCACGTGAGATCAAGATGAGACTGGTCAGAGCGATCCAGATCGAGCGCACCGGTGGACCCGAGGTGATGACGCTGGCAGAGGTCCCGGTCGGCGACCCAGGTCCAGGCGAGGTGCGCGTTCACCACTTCGCGATCGGTCTCAACTTCATCGACACCTATCACCGCTCCGGGCTCTACCCGGTGCCGCTGCCCGCCGTGCTCGGCACCGAGGCCGCCGGCGTGGTCGAGGCGGTGGGCGCCGGAGTCACGCACGTCGCGGTCGGTGATCGCGTGGCGTACACGTCGAAGGCCCCGGGCAGCTACGCCGAGGCGCGCGTGGTCCCCGCGATTCCGGTGGTCAAGCTCCCCGACGCGATCGACTTCGCGACGGGCGCCGCGATGATGCTGAAGGGACTGACGGTGCAGTATCTGCTGCGACGCACGCGGCACGAGCTCGTGCCCGGCGACATGATCGTGTGGCACGCGGCGGCCGGCGGTGTTGGCCTGATCGCGTGCCAGTGGGCGAAGTCGCTCGGCCTGCGGTTGATCGCCACCGCGGGCACCGACGAGAAGTGCGCCCTCGCCCTGGCGCACGGTGCGGCGCACGCGATCAACTACAAGACCGAGGACGTCGTGGGGCGCGTGCGCGAGCTGACCGGCGGCGAGCGCGTGAAGGCGGTGTTCGACTCCGTGGGCAAGGATACCTGGGAGCGCTCGCTCGATTGCCTGCGTCCGTTGGGCCTGATGGTCAGCTTCGGCAACGCCTCCGGCTCGGTGCCGCCGATCTCGCTCGGCCAGCTCGCGGCGAAGGGCTCGCTGTACGTCACGCGTCCCACGCTTCATACGCACCTGACGTCCGTCGAGATCACGCAGGAGATGGCGAGCGAGCTGTTCGCGCGGGTCGCGGCCGGAATGAAGATCGGCATCGACCGCCAGTACCAGCTCGATCAGGTCGTGCAGGCGCATCGCGATCTCGAGGCGCGCGCGACCACGGGCGCGAGCATCCTGATCCCGTGAGCTACGAGCCTGTAGCTCGTAGGCGTAGGGGCTCGAGAACCGCTGAGTCTTCTCCTGGAGGAGAAAGCCTCTTCTTTGGGAGCTTCGGGTCTCCGGGGCGCAACTGAACCAGCGAGCTCCGTCGTGGCGTGGGAGATGTACGTCGCGCGCTTCACCACCGTCGCGCTATCCTGTACGTGATGACCACGGCGGGGCAGGCGCCAGAGGAGGACTCGGACGGCGCAACCGTTCTCGAGCGTCCGCACCCACGCACGCATGCATCCAGTCCCGACGAACCGCCGCCCGACGAGAGCGACGTGCACGGCGCGCTCACGCAGGCGCGAGCCCCGACCGGAGACGACAACCGCGGCGCTGGGATCTCTGCGACCGGTGGCCCCACGCACACCCTGGCGACGTCGCCGCTCGGTGCGCTGGACCACGCGGAGCTCTTGCGCACCCGCCAGTTCTGCCTTGTCGGGCTCTGCGTCGCGGTCGTCGCCGGGTGCGCGATTCCGTTCTTGCCCGGCGGCTACTACACCACGCGGATGATGATGACCGGCATCGCCATCGCCGTTCTCGGACTCGGGTACCTCCTGTTTCGCACGCGCACTCCATTGACGTTTCGCGACGGCCTCGGCCACACGCTCGGCTGGTACATACCGGTTCTCGCCGTGACGATGGCGGTGCCGTACTTCGGTCCCGCATCGCCTGCTCCGATCTTGCTCGTGCTCGGGATCTTCCTGATCGGACTCGGCGGTAGCCGTGGGCTCGCCTTCGCAACCTATGTCACGTGCGGGATCGCGCAGGGGCTCACGGGACTGCTCGTCGCGAGCGGAGCGATCGCCGACCCAGGATTCATCCATGCGAGCTACCTGACTCGCCCCGTCCAGGTCGTCGCTCAGGGACTGATCCAGATCATCTTGCTCGCGACGTTCGTCATCGCGCGCGCGACACGTCGTTCGTCGTTGAGCGCGCTGGGCGAGCTCGAGAAGGCGGTCCGGGCCGTCTCGCAACGCGAAGCGCTGCTCGAGGAGGCGCGCGAGGAGCTGCGACGTGCGCTCGGTAGCGGCCGCGGCCGGTTCACGGATCAGACCCTCGGGCATTATCAGCTCGGCGACGTCATCGGCCGTGGTGCGATGGGCGAGGTCTACCAGGGAGTGGATACGCGCAGCGGCGCGGCGGTAGCGGTGAAGATGCTGGCGCACGCTTCGCTCGGCAACCCGCAGCACGTCCAGCGCTTCCTGCGCGAGCTGCAGACCGCGTCTCAGATCGAATCTCCGAACGTCGTGCGGGTCCTCGAGGTCGGCGAGCACCCGCTGCCGCACCTCGTGATGGAGCGGCTCCACGGTCGCGATCTCGCGGCGGTGCTTCGTTCGAACACCGGCATGTCCCCGGACCGGGCGATCGACATGGTGCGCCAGGTCGGAGCGGGCATCTCCGCCGCCGGAGCTGCCGGGATCGTGCACCGCGACCTCAAGCCGCAGAACGTGTTCCTCGCGGGCTCGACGTGGAAGATCCTCGATTTCGGTGTCTCGCGCGTGCTGGAGTCCAGCACCACGCTCACAGCGGGTCACGTTGTCGGCACGCCGGCGTACATGGCCCCCGAGCAAGCCAAAGGCGATCACGTCGATCACCGGACCGACCTGTACGCACTGGCGGCGATCGCCTATCGTGCACTCACCGGCCACACACCGTTCGCCTCCGGCGAGATCGCCGACACGTTGTATCGCGTGGTGCATACCGCGCCGATGCGGCCGAGCTCGCACACGACGTTACCGATCGAGGTGGATCTCGTGCTCGCCATCGGTCTCGCGAAGCAGCCCGATCAGCGGTTCGCGAGCGCGGCCGAGCTAGCCGACGCACTCGCCGGCGCGCTCGTGGGGCAGCTCTCGGACGACCTGCGGACCCGCGGCCGAGCGCTGGTCAATACGGGGGCGTACGCCGCGAATCAGTCGCGACCGAACGCGACGCGGCCAAGCTGACCGAGCAACACGTCGAGCGCGACGGTGTTGTTGCCGCCCTCGGGCACGATCAGATCCGCCCAGCGCTTCGATGGCTCCACGTGCTCGATGTGCATCGGCCGCACCGTGGAGTAGTACTGGTCGCGGACGGACTGGAAGCTGCGGCCGCGCTGCTCGAGATCGCGGCGAATGCGGCGGATCAGCCGGATATCGGAATCGGTATCCACGAAGATCTTGATGTCCATCTGCTCGCGCAGCACCGCTTCGGCGAACACGAGGATGCCCTCGACGATCACCACGCGCGCCGGCTCCACCCGCCGCGTCGTCGCCGCACGGGTGTGGGTGGCGAAGTCGTAGATCGGGATGTCGACCGCCTTGCCGTCGCGCAGCGCGCGCAGATGCACCGCGAGCAGATCGCTCTCGAGCGATGCCGGGTGGTCGTAGTTGATCTTCACGCGTTCGTCGAACGAGAGGTGCGCCTGGTCGCGGTAGTAGGCGTCGTGCTCGATCGTGACGGCGCGGCCGGGCATCGAGGCCGCGAGCTTGTGCGCGACGGTGGTCTTCCCGGAGCCCGAACCGCCGGCGATTCCAACGATCAACGCACGCGTGGGCTCGGACATCGCGCGGCGTTGTACTACAGCGAGCTGATCGACGACGACACGATTCCCATCAACAACGTCGATAGCTTCGCCTCGATGATCACCTGCGATCCGGTGCGGGAGACCTTGACGTTGTTCGCCTTCCCGTCGGTGCCGTTGAGTGGCGCGATCTCGGTGGACAGCTTCTCCGCGAGCTCCTTCGCTGCCGGCTCGGCGTGGAGCTCCATCGCGACCTTGAACCCGACGATGGCTTCGGAGACCTGCATCGCGGCCGCCATGTCGGTTCCCTTCGGCAGCGGATCGCCGGGCCACTTCACGCCGCCGGTGCCATCGAGGACGAACGTGAACGCGCGGTCGGCCGGGAGCGTGGCGAGCAGCGTCCGCGCATGCTTGGTCAGCCCGACGCCGCTCTTGACGTTGTCGTGGACCTGCGCCGCCGCCAGATCCTGACGCACGCTGATGTACGCGGTGTTGTCATCGAGGAAGTCGAGCCATCCGACCTCGGGAAGCTGCAACATCGCCGCACCGTCGTTCATCTTGAATGCTTGGCTCTGCCCGATGAAGCAGCCCTCCACGGCCTTGCGTGTCCAGCGGCCGCGCACGATCAGCGTGCCGTACTTGTCGGCCGCAAAGCCCGTCGAGCCGAACACGAACCACTCGGATCCGCCGATCAACGTCCTCACGCACGGCGGCAGCATGCTCGCCATCAGCGCGGCCTGCGGATGCTTCGCGAGCTTGTCGAACATCGTCTGGAACCGGTCGTCACGCCGCAGCTGACCGATCAGGCCCGCGGCGAGGAACGACGTGTCCACCGGCAGGTGCGGGATCGCCCGTGCGATCTCGGCCTGCGCGATCGCGACGGAGACCTCCGGACCCGAGACGGGTAGCGGCGCGATCTCCGGCTGCTTCGTGGCAACCGTCGAGGTCGTCGCGCCGGTCGCGGTCGGTGGTGGCGATGGTGAGCCCCACGGATCGTCCTTCGCGGCGAGCGTGGCCGTCGGGCCCACCGGTTGCGCGATCGTCTGCGACGCGGCGATCGGCGCCGTCGGCTCGTCACCGTGCAGCTTCCACCACGCGACCCCGCCGCCGATCGCGGCGAGCGCCACAGCACCAGCGATCCACCGCCGCGATGCCGCAGCCACGGGCGCCGGCGTCGGCGCTTGTTGCGCGGTCGGCGCCCACGCGAGCGGCGTCTTGCCGCGATCGGTGGTGTTGTGGCGCTCGGCGAACCACGGCTTCCGCTCGGCGGTGACGGTCGCGTTCGGGCGCGGCTCGGTGCCGGCCGGGCGCATGCGTGCGGTCTCCGAGGGCTGGATCGGTGCAGCGCCCCCCGCCGCCGCGCTCACCGCCGCGAGCAGCGCGGCCGCACTCGTCGGCCGATTCTGCGCGCGCGTCGAGAGAGCGCGCCGGATCTCGACGTCGAGATCCTCCGGCACCGTTGCGAGCTCGACGAGCGGTCGCGGCGAGAGACGCGCTTCCGGATCCGCGAGGTCATCCCACGGCAGGCGACCCGCGAGCATCGCGTACAGCGTGACCGCGAGCTCGTAGAGATCCGTGGCGACCGAGGCGGGCTGGCCGAAGAACCGCTCCGGGGCCATGTACGCGGGCGTTCCGCGCACGCCGCCATCCATCGTGGTGGTCGAGGCCGGCGCGTCGAGCTCCTTCGCGATCCCGAAGTCGAGCAGCACGGAGTGCTTGCCGTTGACGATGAACACGTTCTCGGGCTTGAGGTCGCGGTGGATCAGCCCGCCCTCGTGCAGCGTGCCGACGGCGGCGCACAGCTCGCCGAACAGCTCGAGCGCCTGGGTCAGCTCGAGTGGCCCCTTCGCGAGCACCTGTGCCAGCGTCTCCCCCTCGAGGCGCTCCATCGCCAGGTAGGGGCGCTTGTCGGGTAGCTCCCCGAACGCGAGCACCTTCACGACCGTCGGGTGGGTGATCGTCTGCAGACGTTGCGCTTCGACGAGGAACTGTGCGCGCACCCGCTCACTGTCCGCGAGGTGCGCGTGCAGAACCTTGAGTGCGACACGTCGCGGACCCCACGTCGCGTCATAGACAATGCCGCTGCCACCCTCGCCGAGGACCGCCTCGATGCGAAACTCGCCAAGCGAGCGTGGGAGCGCAGCCGGATCCATGGTTTGGAGCGCATCCTAGACGGCAGAGGGCTCTCACGGAAGCGCTCTGTTCGACGGCCCAGGCATTGCTAGATTCTTGGACATTATCCACCCAGGAGAGAGCCATGATTCGACTAGGAATCGCCGAGGACCATACGATCGTGCGCTGGGCGCTCCGCGAAGCGTTGAGCAAGGCCGACGACATCGAGGTCGTTGGTGAAGCAGGCAGTGCCGCGGAAACGTTGGACATGGTCAAGAGGGAGCGCCCCGACGTGCTCCTCCTCGACATAAGCCTCCCCGACCGGTCAGGCTTCGACGTGCTGACCGAGATGCGGCCGCTGGACACGGCACCGCTGGTCGTCGTGCTCACCTGGCATACGGAGCCGAGCTACGCTGCGCGCGCGATCGCGGCAGGAGCGCACGGCTATGTCAGCAAGTCGGTGGCGCCAGAGGAGCTGCTCGCGGCCATCCGCGCGGTGAGCCGTGGCGAGCAGGTGATCCCCGCAGGGGTCGAAGCGCTGCTCGCGAACGGTGACGGTCACCCGGCAAGCGCGCTGACCGCACGCGAGCAGCAGGTGATGGAGATGCTCTCGCGCGGCATGACCAACCGCGAGATCGCGGAGCACCTGGAGATCAGCATCAAGACCGTCGATACGCATCGCGGTCACGTGCTGAAGAAGCTCGGGCTGCGCAACAACTCCGAGCTGACGCGCTTCGCTGTGAAGCACGGCTACGTCTCGCTGTAGTCAACGACGCGCCGGTTGCACCCACGCCTTGGTGCCATCCGGCGCGGTCACGAGTGCGCGCACGTACCCCTTGACCGGGATCGTGCGTTTGCTCGTTCGCCCGCGCGTGCGCTGGACGCGCGTGCCGTTCTCGATGAAGTCGATCGTGTACGTCCGCTTCGTGTCGTCGACCGCCACCACGAGCTGATCGCCATCCACCTCGGCGCGCTCGAGCACGGGACCGTTCGACGAATAAAAGTGCCCGGCATCGAGAGCGGCGAGGATCGCCCTGGGATCGCGCGCTGCCTTGACCACCACCCAGCCGCCGCCTGCGGGGTACTTCGCCTTGGCGGAGTTGGAGTAGTCATGCGCGTCGTCGGACGCGACGCCCCACAGGGTGACGCCCTGCTTCAGCGCCGCATCCCACACGGCGTCCATGTCGGGGTGATCCTTGTCGCCCTTGTTCCACTTCGCGAACGCCGAGTTCGCGATCTCGACGAGCCGGTACCCGCGACGAGCGAGCTCCGCGAGGAGGTCGCCGGTCATGCCCCAGAACCAGTTCGGGTGGTTGAGCTGGGCGAGGCCGCCGAGCAGCTTCTGCTGCTCGAGCGCCGCGTCGTACTTGAGCAGGCGATCACTCGTCTTGCGATTCGCCCATGTCAGCTTGCCGGTGGTCCGCGCCGTGACCCCGAGGAGGTTGACGTGGATGCGGCACTTGCCGCTCTTGTCGCCGGGCGGGATGCAGTTCGAAGGGTTGTGCGTGAGCTCGATGCCGGCGAGGACGAGCAAGCCGGTCGGCGGCGCGTGGATCGCGACCTGCCCCACCGTCGGCGTGGCGTCCTTCGAGACCTCGCTGATCTGGTTGTGATCCGTGAGTACGATGAAGTCGTAGCGGCGGTCCTCGTACCACTTGATGACCTCGGCGATCGGCGTCGAGCTATCGCCGCTGGGGCGCGCGTGCACGTGGGTCGAGCCCTTGAGCCAGACCTCGGGCACGGGTGGCGCCACGACCTCGGCGTCGAGCTCCGCCGCGTCCTCGAGCTCGGGCGCATCGGAGATCGCTGCGTCGAACGGGATCTCGGCGACCATCGCGGCGTCCGCCGGAAGCTTCGTCGGCGCGGTCGGTGGCGACACATCGGGCGCGGCGCACGCGATCACGGCGCACAGCGAGATCGCGAGCGCGCGGATCACGGCGTTCGTGCCTCGTCGAGCGCGGCGGCGCCGGCCGTGGTGACGTTCGTGACGTCGCCCCACGTGCCCTTCTTCCACTGCGTGCGCAGCGCGAGAAACAACCCGAGATTGTCGGTCAGCATGCGGCGTTCGACGGGCTTCAGCTGCGAGACATCCTTGGTCTCGCCGGGATCGTCGACCATGTCGCCGATGATCGGCACGCCCGCCTTGCCGACGCGTACCTTCCAGCGGCCGATCCGCATCGCGTGCGCGTACTCGTACATCGATGCGTACGACGGCGTGGGCCAGCCGCGGCCGAGTGACTGCGCGAGCGGCTCGAGCGGATGACCCTGCACGCCTTCGGGGACGGCGGCTCCGACCGCGGTCAGCACGGTGGGAAGCAGGTCGACCGCCTCTGCGCCCTCGTCGACGATCGTGCCACCCGGGAAGCGCGCCGGATCGTGAACGAGGAGCGGCACGCGCGTCAGCGAGTCGCGCAGCGAGCCGCCGTGGCCGCAGCGGCGATCCTCGAACAGCTCCTCGCCGTGGTCGGCGGTGATCACGAGCATTGTCTGATCCCAGATGCCCCACGACTTGAGCTGCGCGACCAGCCGACCGACCTGCTTGTCGTGATAGCTGACCGCCGAGTCGTAGATCGCACGGAGCCGCTCGACGTCCGCGGGGGGCGGAATGATCGAGCAGCCCATCGAGCCCGGCTTGAACCCGAGATCCTTCGCCGTGCCGAACTCCTGGAACGGGCCGGTGTAGCGGCCCGGCGAGTAGATATCGATCCACGGCTTGCGAGCGATCCACGGGCCATGCGTATCGATCGTGCCCATGAACAAGTACGTCGGATCGGCGCGGCGCTTGTCGAGCTGGCCGAGCGCCGCGTCGACGATGGTCTCGCCGTAGATGATGCCGTTATCGATCCCCTTCTCGCGCATCATGTTGCGGAACTCCTTGAAGCCCCTCGCGTATCCACCGTCGGCGTTGACGAAGCCGTTGCCGGTCACCGCCGTCGTGTACAGGCCCGCCTCGGAGAGCTCGGTCGCGATCAGCGGCAGCTCGGCGTTGAGCTTCCAGGTTCCGCCGACGCCGGCGAGCCGCACGTTGTGGACGGCGGGATAGACGCCGCTCCACATGCTCGAGTGGCTGGTCTGCGATTCGTTGCCCTGCACGTAGTACTGGCGGAACACGGTGCTCGACTTCGCGAGCTCGTCGAAGTTCGGCGTCTGCGCGCGTGCGCCCGGCGTGAAGATCGGGATCTTGTCGGCGCGGAGCGCGTCCATGACCCACAGGATCACGTAGCGCGGCGGTTCGGCTTTCGGCAGCGCCACCGGCGCCGGGCCGTGCAGTGTGATCCGCGCATTCGTGATCTTCGCCTTCGGGCAATCGCGGGCGACCAGCGACAGCGCGACCACCTGCCCCGCCATCTTCGTGAGGTCCACGCGCGCGGCCTCACCGACGAGCGCGCCGCCCGCGAACGCATCGGCGCTCGGGCGCGCGCGCACCTCGATCGAGCACGGCGATGACACGTCTGCGACCAGGTGCGCGCCATCGGGGACCGTGACGAAGTACGTGAGGCCGGCGTCCTTCGCGAGATCGACCGAGCCCTTCGCGTCGAACGTGATCGCGGCGCGAGGATCTACGTCGGTCAGCTCGCGCGCGATGCCGAACCGCAGCCACTCGAACGCGATCTTGCCCTTCGCCTTGCCGCTGGTCTCGAACACGACCTGGTTCTCGCCGACGCGGAAGCGATCCGGCTCCACCGCGAACGCGATGGTCTGCCAACCATCGGCCAGCTCGACGCGCGGATCCTTGCTCGCCGGCCGGCCGTTGATCTTCAGCGCGAGCTGCTGCTTCGCCTCGCCGAACACGCGCGCGGTGAGCTGCACGGTGGTGCGCGACTGCTCCACGGTGAGCGGCACCTCGAGTGTGGCGGTGCGATCCGCGGTGGCGGCGCGCACGCCGGCGACCGACTGGCCCATATGCCAGCGTGGTGCCGGTACGCCGAACCGCGTGTAGCGCGCGAAGCCGATATCGGCGGCGTCGATCACGAGCTCGCCATCGACGAAGCGATGCGCGGCGTGGCGATTGTCGACGAGGCTCCATGCGGCGTGCTCGACGCGCGCCGGCGTGGCGGGTAGCGCATCGATCGAGGCGGCATCGATCGAGACCGCGGCGTCCTTCGCGGGCGCGGGGCCGGCGTCGTCGTGCGCCGTCTTCTTGCTTCCGCACGCCGCCGCGAGGAGGCCGAGGAGAGTCCAGGCGCGGCGCACCGGGGGACTCTATATGAAGCGAACGTTTCTTGTAGGATCAGCCCGGATGAGGCTGATCATTACTCTGCCGCTCTTGCTGTGCCTGTCGACCGTCGCGTCGGCACAACCCGCCCCCAGCGACACCCCACCACCAGCCCCCGCCGCGGCCGCGAAGCTGCAGCTCTACCTCAAGCCGATCGAACCATTCTCGTTCCAGAAGGACGGCAAGAACCTCGGGTTCAGCGTCGACCTGTGGGATCGCATCGCGCAGAAGCTCGGTACGCCGTACGAGCTCCACTGGGTGAAGAGCGTTACCGAGTTGATCGACGCGGTCAAGACGAAGCGGGCCGACGCCGCCATCGCGGCAATCAGCATCACGTCGGAGCGCGAGAAAGTGGTCGACTTCTCGACGCCGTACTACGAGAGCGGGCTCGCGATCCTGACACGAGCCGAGGGCAAGGGTGTGTTCGACCTCATGAAGGAAACGTTCTGGACGGCGGGCGTGGCCAAGGCCGGGTTGGTGCTGCTCCTCGTGCTCGTGGTGCTCGCGCACGGAGTTTGGTTCTTCGAACGTAGGGTCAACCCGGATCAGTTCCCGCAGACGTATGCGAAGGGGATCTGGGAGTCGGCGTGGTGGGCGATCTCGACGATGCTGAGCGGCGGCTGCGACGCGAAGGGGCCGATGCACGTCCTCGGCCGAGCGATCAGCGCGCTGTGGATGCTGGTGTGCATCATCGTGCTCACCTACTTCACCGCTGCGATCACCACCATGATGACGGTCAATCAGCTGAGCTCCACGATCAATGGGCCGAGCGATCTGCCGGGCAAGACGGTGGCGACCGTGAAGGGCTCGACGGCGGAGCGGTACCTGAGAGAGCACGGCGCGAAGGTGATCTCGTTCGACGCGATCGACGGAGCGTTCGAGGCGATGAACGCCAAGACAATCGACGCGGTCGTCTACGACGAGCCGATCCTCTCGTACCACGCGAAGGTGTCGGGCCAAGCTGGGCAGCAAGTGGTCGGCCTGTTCGAGCGTCAGAACTACGGCATCGCGCTGCAGACCGACAGCCCGCTGCGCAAGCAGGTCAATACCGTACTGCTGGAACTCGCCGAGGACGGGACGATTGACGACCTCCGCACGAAGTGGTTCGGCAACTAGCCCATATCTACATGGCGCCGCTCGCGAACCTCAGCACCAGCGCGCTCGAAGGGCCGAGCTGGATCTCCGCCGATGGCTGTAGGCTCTATCGGCATCGCTACTTCTTCGCGTCTTTGTCGGTCAGCTTCGCGAACGGATTGTTCTTGAAGCCGCCGACGCCCCAGTTCTCCGGGGGCGGGCCCTCGCGCCGTGGCTCGTCGTCGCGGCGCGGACCGCGATCATCGCGGCGCGGTGGGCCACCACGATCGTCACGCCGCGGACCACCGCGATCGTCGCGACGCGGACCGCCGCCCTGACCCTGGTAGTTGCCCCGCGGACCACCGCCTTGGTTCGGACCGGCCTGGCTCGGGCCCTGCCAGTTGCCGCCGCCTTGATTGCTGCCGCCCTGGTTCGGGTTGCCCTGCCAGTTACCGCCGCCCTGGTTTCCACCGCCCTGGTTTCCGCCGCCCTGGTTCCAGTTGCCGCCGCCTTGATTGCCGCCGCCCTGGTTTCCACCGCCCTGGTTTCCGCCGCCCTGGTTCCAGTTGCTACCGCCTTGATTGCCGCCGCCCTGGTTCGGGTTGCCCTGCCAGTTGCCGCCGCTCTGATTTCCGCCGCTCTGATTTCCGCCGCCCTGATTTCCGCCGCCCTGATTCCAGTTGCCGCCGCCCTGGTTCCGATTGCCTTGCCAGTTGCGATTGCCCTGGTTCGGATTGCCCTGCCAGGTGCCGCCGCCTTGATTGCCATTGCCGCTGCCCTGGTTCGGATTGCCCTGCCAGGTGCCGCCGCCTTGATTGCCGCCCTGGTTCGGGCCGCCTTGGAAGTTGCCGCCCTGGTTCGGGTTGCCCTGAAAGTTGCCGCCGCCCTGGCGCGGCCCGCGGCCACCACGACCACCGCCACGGGGACCGCGATCGTTGCGCTGACCACCTTGCTGCGGCGGTGCGCCCTGCTCCGATCCCGCTTGCTGCGGCGGTGCAGCTTCGGCGCCCGGCTGCGGATTACGCGGACCGCGCTCGCGCCACTGACGACGATCGCCGCCCTGCGACTGACCGCCCTGCGGTTGATCACCGTGCGGCCGATCGCTCTGCGGCTGTGCACCCTGCGCGTGTTCGCCTTGGGCGTGCTGCTCACCGGGCGCGTGCTCGGCGTGCGGCTGATCGCCCATCGGCTGATCGCCTTGTGCGTGCGGCTGGCCGCCCTGCGCGTGCTGTTGCTGTTGGTCGGTTCGCGGACCACGACCACCGCCGCCGCGACCACGACCACCGCGGCGATTGCCGCTCGGCCCCGGGCCCGGGCCCGGACCCTGCTCCTGCTGCTGGTGCGCTTGTCCCTCGCCACCCTGGCGAGCAGCCTGACGGTTCGACTGACCGCCGCGCTTCGCCGATAGCGCAATGCGCTTGCGCGTGGAGTCGACCTCGAGGACGCGCACGGTCAGCTTCTGGCCGACCTTCACGACCTCCGCCGGATCCTTCACGAACTGCTCGGCGAGCTGCGAGACGTGCACGAGGCCGTCGTTGTGGACGCCGATATCGACGAACGCGCCGAACGCGGTGACGTTCGTGACCACGCCCTCGAGCACCATGCCCGGCTTGAGATCCTCCATCGACGTCACGTCGTCGCGGAACGCAGGCGGCGAGAACTCGGCGCGCGGATCGCGGCCCGGCTTCGCGAGCTCGCCCGCGATGTCCTGCAGCGTGGGGAGGCCGACGTCGCCCTCGACGTACTTCGAGAGATCGATCTTGTCGACGAGCTCCTGGTTGCCGATCAGCGCGGGCAGCTCGACCCCGATGTCGGCGGCCATCTTCTCGACCAGCGGATAGCGCTCGGGGTGCACCGACGACGCATCGAGCGGATGCGTCGCGCCCGGGATGCGAAGGAAGCCGGCGGCCTGCTCGAACGCCTTCGGGCCGAGGCCCGAGATGTCCATGAGCTGACCGCGCGCCGAGAACGCGCCGTTCGCGTCGCGGTGGAGGACGATCTTCTTCGCGAGTGACTTGCCGATCCCGGCGACGTAGCCGAGCAGCATCGCGCTCGCGGTGTTGAGCTCGACGCCGACCTTGTTGACGCAGTCTTCGACCACATCGCCGAGCTTCTTCGCGAGCAGCGGCTGGTGCACGTCGTGCTGGTACTGGCCGACGCCGATCGACTTCGGCTCGATCTTCACCAGCTCGGCGAGCGGATCCTGGAGCCGGCGGGCGATCGAGATCGCACCGCGGATCGTGAGATCGAGCTCGGGAAATTCTTCGCGCGCGAGGTCAGAGGCGGAGTAGACGCTCGCGCCGGCCTCGTTGACTTGAACGATGAACGGCGCCTCGGGACCTTCGCGCAGGCCCGCGTCGCCGAGGCACTTCTTGACGAACGCCTCGGCCTCGCGGCCACCGGTGCCGTTGCCCACCGCGATCGCGCGCGGCGTGAACTTCTGCACGAACGCGAGGAAGTCTTCCTTCGCCTTCGCCATCTGCGCATCGCCCTGCGTGATGAACACGGTGACGGTTCCGAGGAACTTGCCGGTCGCGTCGATCGCCGCGCACTTGCAGCCCGTGCGCAGGCCCGGATCGACGCCGATCACCGCCGCGCCGCCGAGCGGCGACGCCAGCATGAGGTTGCGCAGGTTGCCGGCGAAGATATCGACGGCCGCGTGGTCGGAGCGCATCTTGAGCTCCGCGCGCACGTCGTTCTCGACGCTCGGCGACAGCAAGCGCTTCAGCGCATCCGCGATCGCGAGGTGGAGCTGCGAGCCCCACGGCGACTGGTCGTTCCAGCCGACAAGGCGCGCGATGCCGTGCCCGACGCGGTTCGGATCGACGATGACCTGCGCGCGCAGCACGCCCTCGGCCTCGCCGCGGCGGATCGCGAGGAAGCGGTGCGATGGGATCGCCTTCACGGCCTCGCCGAACGAGTAGTACTGCTCGAACTTCGTCGGCTCGTCGCCCTTGCCGGGCACCACGGTCGAGACGAGCTCGCCGTACTCGGCATACTCCTTGCGGACCCACGCACGGACCTCGGCGGTGTCTGCCATCTGCTCGGCGACGATATCGCGCGCACCGGCGAGCGCATCCTCGACGGTGGCGACGCCGGCCTCGGCGTTGACAAACGGCACGGCCTCGACAGCCGGATCTCCGTCCATGGCCTGCGCGGCGATCCTCTCGGCGAGCGGCGCGAGGCCCTTCTCGCGGGCGACCGAGGCGCGCGTCTTGCGGCGCGGACGATACGGCGCGTACAGATCCTCGAGCTCGCTCTTGCCGGTGGCACTGCGGAGCTTCGCCTCGAGCTCCGGCGTCAGCTTGCCCTGCTCGCCGACCGACGCGAGGATCGCGGCGCGCCGCGTCTCGAGCTCGACGAGGTACGTGCGCTGTTCCTCGATCGCGCGGATCTGAACCTCGTCGAGACCGCCCGTGCGCTCCTTGCGGTAGCGCGCGATGAACGGGACCGTGTTGCCTTCATCGAGCAGCGCGATCACCGCGGCGATCGAGCCCCGCGCGAGGCCGAGCTTGTCGGCGAGCGGCGGCACCGGATCGAAGTCCACGGGCACACTGGTTTCGGGAGCGGTGTCGTCGGTCATGAGCCGGCGACCGTACCCGTGGCGCCTCCGAGCGGCAACCCGGAACAGGGGCTAGAAAGGCACCATCGGCCCTGTCGCCAAGCACGATCCGTGGGCGGGAGGTTTCTGGTATCAGCGTGCATGTCGATCGACCCTGCGCGTGCGCGCCTGATCCAGCGCCTTCCCAAGGTGGAGCTGCATCTCCACATCGAGGGCTCCCTCGAGCCCGAGATGATGTTCAGCCTGGCGGGCAAGCACGGCATCGCCCTCCCCTACGCCTCCGTCGACGCCGTGCGTGCCGCCTACAACTTCCACGATCTGCAGTCGTTTCTCGACCTCTACTACGCCGGCTGCGCCGTCCTTCGCGACCGCCGCGACTTCTACGCGCTCGCGATGGCGTACTTCACGCGCGCGCATGCCGACAACGTCGTCCACGCGGAGCTGTTCTTCGATCCGCAGACGCACACCGCGCGCGGCATTCCGATGGAGGTCGTGATCTCCGGCCTGCGTGACGCGATGGATGACGCGCTCCGCCGCTATGGCATCACCTCCGAGCTGATCCTCTGTTTCCTGCGCCACCTCTCCGAGGAGGACGCGTTCGCGACGCTCGAGGCCGCGATGCCGTTCCGCCCCGATTTTATTGGCGTGGGGCTCGACTCCGGTGAGGCGGGCAACCCGCCTGCGAAGTTCGCACGCGTGTTCGCGAAGGCGCGTGATGTTGGCCTTCGCGCGGTCGCCCACGCCGGCGAGGAAGGGCCCGCCGCGTACATCACCGATGCGCTCGATCTCCTGAAGGTCGAGCGCGTGGATCACGGCGTGCGGTGCGACGAAGATCCGGCGCTTGTCGCGCGGCTCGTGCGCGATCGCATCCCGCTCACCGTGTGCCCGCTGTCGAACCTCAAGCTGTGCGTGGTCAAGGATCTCGCGCAGCACAACTTCGCCACCCTGCTGCGCAAGGGCGTGGCGGTCACGATCAACTCCGACGATCCGGCGTACTTCGGCGGCTACATCAGCGAGAACTATCGGGCGACCGCCGCCGCGCTCGATCTCACCGCCGACGAGCTCACGCAGTGCGCCGAGAACGCAGCGCGTGCCGCCTTCATGCCGGCCACCGCGAAGACCGGCCTCCTGGCGAAGATCCGCACCGCCGCGGCGCGCGCCTAGACCGCGGGGAGAGCGCCACTCGCGATCGCGATCGCGCGCACCGTCTCGATCGTGTCGGCCTGCGCGGCGGTCTTGTCGTCGCGGTAGCGCACCAGGCGCGCGAACCGCAGCGCCACGCCGCCGGGATACTGCGACGAGCGCTGCACGTCGTTGAACGCGATCTCCACGACCTTCTCCGGTCGCACGTAGACGACGTGACCATCGCGATCCTCGGCGATCGCCTGTAGTGCCGTGGTCTGCCAAGCGAGGACCTCGTCGGTCATGCCCTTGAACGTCTTGCCGAGCATCACGAAGCCGCCCGGACCGCGCGCGCCGAGGTGCAGGTTCGAGAGCAACCCGCGACGCCGGCCCGAGCCCCATTCGGCCGCGAGCACCACGAGATCGAGGCGATGGACGTGCTTGATCTTCAACCACGCGGCGCCGCGATTGCCCGCGTCGTACGGCGCGTCGAGGGCCTTCGCCATCACGCCTTCGTGGCCGTCGGCGATCGCGCGGTCGTAGAACGCGGTCGCTTCCTCCGTGTTCGCGGTGACGAGGCGCGGCACCGCGTGCGCCGGTGCGAGCGCATCGAGCGCGGGGAACCGCTCGCGTGCGGGTGCCGCGAGCAACGTCTGATCGTCGATCAGCATCGCATCGAACAGCGAGAGCGAGAGCGGCAGTGCATCGATCAGATCCTTCGAGCGGCCGAACCGGCGCATGGTGTCCTGGAACGGCAGCGGCCGGCCGCCGGGCCCGAGCGCGATCGCTTCCCCGTCGAGGATCAGCCGCCGCGCCGGCAGCGCCTGCGCGTAGCGCACGATCTCCGGCACGCTGGTCGTGACCTCGTTGAGCGCCCGCGAGTACACGCGGACGAGATCGCCGTCCTTGTGGATCTGGACGCGGAAGCCATCGAGCTTGAGCTCGAGCGCGGCCTCGCCGCCGATCGTCACGAGCGCCTCGTTCGTATCCTCGGCGGTCTGCGCGAGCATTGGCAGCACCGGCCGGAACACGGTGAGGCCAAACCGCGCGAGCCCCGCCGCACCATCGGCGAGTACCGCCTCCGAGACCACGCCGATGTCACCGGCGAGCATGTAAGCGCCGCGCACCGCGCTCGCGGAGAGCCCGGTCGCGAACGCGAGTGCGTCGACGACGAGCGCATCCAGCGCGCCTTGCCGGAGCTCGCCGAGCACGAGCGCGCCAGCGAAGCCCTGCTCGAGCTCGGTCGCCGCGGCGAGGATCGCGCCGAAGCCCGCCTTGCGTCCTTTGCCGGATCCCTTGCCCTCGAGCTCGGCGATCGCCACGAACCGGCGCTCGAGCTCGGTGATGGTCAGCCCGGGAAGAACGGCGGGCGCGATCGCGCCGCGCATCTCGTGCACCGTGGCGTAGCCGATGCCGAGCTTGTGCCCGCACTCGCCGGAGAGATAGCGCGCGGCCGCGGCGCGCTCGTCGGGCGGCACGTCGCGGAGCAGCGCCGCGATCCGCTCGACCTTCTTCTTCTTGCCGGCGGTCTGAGCGACCTCGGCGCTCGCGCGCGCGACCTCGGCGAACAGCACGAGCGCAGCGTAGCCGCCCTAGTCGCAGCAGGCGAGTGCGTGCGCCACCGTGCACTGGCCCTGCGCGAGGCCGGTCGCGGAGTAGCTGTAGCCGAGCGAAGCGGACTGGGTCCAGGCCGTGCAGTTGAGCTGGCTGGCACCGGCGTAGCGCCCCATCTCCGCGGTCGTCGAGTAGTTCTCGGGGAACGAGTCGCCCTGCGTCCGCAGGTATGCGCTCGAGTCGATCCACACGCCGGCGGCCGGCGGCGTCACCGCAGCGTGCGCACGCTCGTACTCGGCCATGTGACACAGGTGACTGCCGGGGAACTGCGCGCCGCAGAGCTGGTGCATCTCCGCCCGTCCATTGGGGCGCGCGCCGGTGACGGTCGCGGTGGTGAAGCCGCGGAAGCCTTCGGCATAAGGCGTGGTGCAACACGCCAGCACGTGCGAGCTCGTGCACTGCACCTGCGACGTGCCGCTGACGGTGAGCGCGTAACCGAGCGTGCCGGTGGTCGCGTTCCACGCGGCGCAGTTCGTGTTGTTCGGTCCCCAGTAGACGCCGAGGCGCGGATGTCCCGTGCCGTGGACCGGGAACGCATCCGACGACGACGCCTCGATGCCGCCGCTCGGATCGATCCACGCGCCGCCGGCGGGCACCGCGCTCGCCGAATTCGCCATGATGTACTCGGACTCGTGGCACAGGTGCGCGGCCGGGAACGCCGCCGCACATCGCGCGTGCATCACCTCGCGACCACCCGCGTTCCCGTCGTAGGTCGTCGGCGTGAAGCCGGCGAACTGCGACGCGAGCTCGCCCGTCACCATGCCGCCCGGCCCGCTCGCACCTGCGACGCCTTGCGGACCCGCCGGTCCTGACGGACCCGATGCGCCGGCAGGTCCCGTCGATCCCATCGCGCCGGCCGCACCGGCGGCGCCCGCCATGCCCATCGGACCTGCGGGACCCGTTGCACCAGCCGCGCCTGGCGCGCCGGCGGGACCTGCGGGCCCCTGCGGACCCGGCGGTCCTTGCAGCGTTCCACCGTCGAGGACGGTGACCTGTCCCGGCGGACCTTGCGGACCCTGCGGGCCGGCGGGGCCTTCCGGACCCGGAGGTCCTTCGATGCCGCCTTGATCGTCGCCACCGGCGTGGTTCGAGCAAGCAGCGAGCGCGAGGGCCGATGCGAGAAGGAGACGAGCGAGCATGATGGTTCCTATTCGCAGCACGCGACCGGGCGCGTGGTCGAGCACGGCGCCGACGTCGTGCCAAGCGTCGTGATGGTCTCTCCGGAGGTCTGTGTGCTGCCGTCGATCGCGGTGCTCCAGTTGTCGCAGTTGCCCGCGTAGAGTTGCCCGGTGTAGCGGCCGAGGTGATTCGATGCGATCTCGTTCGAGACGGCGCTCGACTGGCGCAGGAAGCCGGTCATGTCGAGCCACGCACCGCCGGCCGGCGGCGAGACAGTCGGCGTCGCGCGCTGATACTCGCCGACGTGGCACATGTGACTGCCCGCGAACTGTGCGCCGCACAGTTGATGCATCTCGGCGCGCCCACCGGGTCGCACGCCGGTGACGCTCGCGGTGGTGAAGCCGCGGAACGTCTCGACGTACGGCGTGGTGCAGCACGCGAGCACGTGCGAGGTCGAGCACTGCTGCGACGTCGCGACGAACGGCTTCACCGTCTCGCCCGACGTCGCCGTGCTGCCGTCGATCGCGGCGGTCCAGTTGTCACAATTGCCCGCGTAGAGTTGCCCGGTGTAACGGCCGAGATCGGGGTTCGCGACCTCGTTCGAGACCGTGGCGTTGCCGTTGAAGCCGTCGATGCCGCCGCTCATATCGAGCCACGCGCCGGCGGCGGGTGGAACGGTCGCGGAGTTTGCGAGCTGATACTCGGCGACGTGACACAGGTGCGATCCGGTGAACGCCGCCGCACAGCGCGCGTGCATCACCTCGCGGCCGCCCGCGACGCCCGTGTACGTGGTCGCGGTGAAGCCTGCGAACTGCGCCGCCGCTTCGCCGGTCACCGATCCGCCCGGACCCTGCGATCCCGGCACGCCCTGCGGCCCCGTCGATCCTGCCGGGCCCGCGGGCCCCGCTGAGCCCATCGCGCCCGCAGCCCCCGCGGCTCCGGCGGCTCCGGTCGCGCCCATCGGTCCCATCGGCCCGATCGTACCCGCGGGGCCAGCGGCGCCGGCGGGTCCTTGTGCGCCGGCGGCTCCTGCGGGTCCCGGAGGACCGGGCGGTCCCTGGATCGTTCCACCGTCGAGAACAGTGACCTGTCCCGGCGGACCTTGCGGTCCCTGTGCTCCCTGCGGACCCGCGGGCCCCTCCGGACCCGGAGGTCCTTCGGTGCCGGCTTGATCATCACCGCCGGCGTGATTCGAGCACGCGCCGAGCGCGAGTGAGGCGAGCAGGAACGCTGAACGGAGCGATGGCATGGCGGCTGTACAGGCTCCGGACGGAGCCACCAGCGCTCGAGTCGCACGTCCGACGCGCTACTTCGCCGCTCCGCACCCGATCCACTCGGCGAGAAGCCCGCGCTCCTCCTCCGAGGGGCCACCGGCCGGCGGCATCGTCGGCATGGCACCCGTGGCGCGGATCGCGATCCGCTCGCGCCAGTGCTGGACGTCGGCGAGCGTGTCGAAGTTGACACCCATTGGCGCCTTCTGGCGCATGGTCTCCGGGACGGCGCTGCTGTGGCAGCCACGGCACCAGTCGAGCGCGAACGGCTTCCCGAAGTTTCCGTAGTCCAGGTACGACTTCGCGCAGACGTCAGGCGGCGGCGGATCATCGTCCCCGCCGCTCATCGTGTCCTGACCGCAGGCCGCGACGGTCAGCGCGAGCACGAGCGCGAGGCTAGCCGACGAACGCATCGAACACCTCCGTCGGGCCGAGGTGATCGGACGGCGTCACACCGCACACCTTCAGCACGCCGGCCGCGAACAGGGTCGACGTGACGACGCGCCCCGTCGCGCTCGGCTTGCCGGTCGTGAAGTCGACCGCGAGCGATTCCATCGCGCCCGAGGTGGCGCCGAATGCGCGGCCGCCGTTGACGCCGGCGCCGATCACCATCGCCGACGTCACGGGCCAGTGGTCCTTGCCGCCGGTCGAGTTGATCTTCGGCGTGCGCGAGAACTCCGACATCACGAGCACGGTGGTGTCGTCGATCATCTTCGTGCCGGCGAGGCGGCCCGCACGCGTCGACAGGCCGTCGAGCAGGCGGGTGAGGCCGAGGTAGGTGGTCTCGTGGAAACCGGCCTGATCGGTGATGTCGGTGTGCGTGTCCCAGCCGAGGCGCGTCGAGGTCATCACGGTCTGCGAGATGTCCTGCTCGAGCGCGTCGAGGGCGAGGTCGACCTGGCTGTCGAGCGTGAGCGTGCGGCCGCGGGCGCCGAAGCCGGCGCGCACCGCCTGGAGCTTCTTGCCACGGCCGATGGCCTCGGAGAAATCGTCGACGCGCTTGCGGTTGTAGCCGGTGGCGCCGCGCGTGGCGTGCAGGCGCTTGACGGTCGCATCGGCGTACTTCGCGAGCAGCGCGTCCTCGCTCGTGGTGGTGGCGATCGGCGCGTGGCCGTTCGTCTGATACGCCTGCGCGGGATCTAGCAGCGCGATGATCTGGTTCGTCGCACCGACACGGCCGGCGCTGACCGCATACGGGCCGGCGAACGCGGTGTCGCCGAGGATCAGGTACGGGAGCGGCATGTCGTTGCCGCGATCGTGCGCGACGATCGCCGCGAGATCGGGGTTGAGCTCGTTGCGCGAGCCCGTGGACATCCGCTTCACGCACTCCTGGTGCGAGACGCTGCCGACCGAGATCCCGCGCACCACCGCGGTGAGCGGCGCGTACTTGGTGAAGTAGCCGGTGACGTTCGGGCGCGAGGCGTCGGTGAACACGTCGAGGTTGCCGAACATCTGCTTCGCGCCAACGGGCACGTCGGTGGTGGCGGACTGGAGCTTGGGATCGAGCGCCCAGGTGGTGTCCCAGCCACCCTGTGCGAGGACGATGATCAGGCGGCGTGGCGCGCTCGAAGCGGCAGCGGCGCGACGGGCGTTCGGGAGCATGGCGACAACGCCTGCGGCGCCTGCGAGCTGGAGAAGATTGCGGCGGTTCATGGCGGGCTCCTAGTAGAAGAGGCTGCGGAAGTCGGAGAGCATGCCGATCAGCGTGACCTTCCACGCGCGGCGCGGATTGCCGGCGGCGGCGAGGGCATCGGTGTAGAGCGCGTAGGAATCGTCGACCTCCGACGAGTCCGCGGTGACGAGCTCACCGTAGATGCGCCCGTGCAGGTGCGCGAGCTCGGCGCGGATGTGCGCCTCGTCGGTATCGGTGACGGCCGCGGCGACGAACAGCGTGCGCTGCGCTGCCGGCGCTGCGAAGTCATGCTCGACCACGAAGTCCGCGGCGGCCGCGGCGGCGGACTTCGCCACCAGGCTCGAGGTGGCGTTCATCGTGTGTACGGGCTCGGTCACGAAGTACGAGTCGATGCCACCACCGAGGACGCGGAAGCCGACAAAGTCGCTCTTCAGAAGATCGGGCGTGCCGTACGGGATGTTGCGCAGCTTGGCGGTCGTCGTCGTGGTCCAGCGGAAGCCGGTGAGATCGCGCAGCATACGCTCGAGCTGATCGGGGCGGGCCTTCTGTGCGCCGACCGTGGTCTCGGCGGCGGTGGCGTCGGTGTCGGTGGAGACGCGGAACTCGTCGGAGAGCACGATCGCGCGGGCGAGCTTCTTCGCGCTGAAGTTCGTCGCGACGAGCTCTCCCTGCAGCTTCGCGACCCACGCCCCCGAGAGCTGATCGCGCGGCACCTCGGTGAGGTACGAGGCGAACCGCATCGCGGTGCAGCGAGCGAACCGCGGATCGTCGGCGATCGCCTGACCGAGCCCCGCGAGGCTTTGGGCCGGCGTGCCGAAGAACATCGGCGGGCGCTTGTTCGTGGTGCGCCAGCGCGTCTCCTGCGCGACCGTGTAGCCGCCGATCGGATAGGCATCGGTGCCGTTTTGCAGCGCGACGAGGTTGATCGTGCCGCGGAACGGGAACAGATAGCTCGCGAGCGGGTCGAGCGTCTGGTGGCAGCCGGCGCAGGAGGGATTCGCGACGACCGCGTTCGCGACCACATCCGGATCCGAGAGGTCGACCGTGGTGTCGACGTCGATGTCGGCGTGCAGGTAGTCGTGGCAGAGCAGGCTGCGCGAGATCATGTTCGCGCGGCCGCGGTTGTAGTTGAACCCGGTGGAGCGCCAGCGGTGATAGAGCGCCTCGATGCCGAGGATGCCGGCGGCACCGCGGCCATCGGTCGCGCGCGCGTGCGTCCACTGATCCGCCGCGCCGGTGTGCGGCAGGCCCCAGATCGTCGAGACCACGCCGTTCGTCAGCGTGTAGTCCGCGGTGACGATCTTCGTGTAGGGCTGATCCGACATCACGATGTCCTGGATCAGCTGCAGCGGCTCGTCGAACACGCTGCCGTTGATGTCGAGCGCGGTCGCGGTGGGCAAGGTCGGCGGCTGGGGGAACGTCAGCGTGGACTGCTCGATGCGGAGCAGCAGCGACTCGTTCTCGAGCTCCTTGATCGTCTCGCCGAAGTCCGGCGAGGCGAGGTAGCGATCGACGATCGCGGGGAGCTGCGCCGGGTCGGCGGCTACGGCCTTGAGGTCCTCGATCGATGGGCGCATCCCGCGGAGCGCCATCGACGCTCGGGTCAGGTGCTGCGGCGGCGTCAGGTAGACGACCGTCGGATCGACCGGGTCCGGGGCGTCGGGCGCCGGGGTCTCGGTGGACGCCGTGCAGGCCGCCAGCAGGGCGGGGGCGAGGAAGCGAAGCATTCGCATGCAGGGACCTACAGCAAGACCCCGACCAGCTCGGGTGCCGCGAAATCGCGTGCTTATGTGCTTAACTCGGAGCGCATTGTGGGGTCCTCCCTGCACCATGTCGGGGACACCCCACAATCGATCCCGAGCGGACGTGAACGAGAACGAGACCCAGCTGCAGCCGCGGACCACCGATCAGGTGGTGACGACCCTGCGCGGCGAGGTCGTCGACGGCCCCGACAAGGGCCGCTCGGTGACCGGCACCGAGGCGATCTCGGTGGGCACGGCGCGCGACAACGCACTCGCGCTCGGCGACTTCACCGTGTCGCGCTACCACCTCGAGGTCACGGCGAGTCCAGGGGGGATCGTGGTCGCGGATCTCGGATCGACCAACGGCACGTTCGTCGGTGCGGTACGCCTCGAGCGCGCGGTGGTGCCGCCGGGCACGCTGGTGCGCCTCGGCGGTACGACGATCCGGTTCGAGGATGCGGAGCGCAAGCGGATTCCCGTCGCCGCGCCGACGACCTACGCCGGTCTTGTCGCCAGCTCCGCGAGCATGCTTCGGCTGTTCGGCGATATCGATCGCGTCGCAGCCACGCCGACCTCGGTGCTGATCGTCGGCGAGTCCGGCACCGGCAAGGAGCGCGTCGCCGAGGCGCTGCACACGAGATCCGGACGCGGCAAGGCGCCGCTCGTCACGATCGATTGTGGAGCGCTGCCCTCGAGCCTGCTCGCGAGCGAGCTGTTCGGCCACGAGCGGGGCGCGTTCACCGGGGCGGATCGTGCGCATGCGGGCGCGTTCGAGCGCGCCGCCGGCGGCACCGTGTTTCTCGACGAGATCGGCGAGCTCCCGCCCTCGGACCAGGCGTCGCTCCTCGGCGTCCTCGAGCGCCGGCGGTTCCGGCGGGTCGGCGGGACCACGGAGGTCGAGGTCGGCGCGCGCGTGATCGCCGCGACGAATCGCGATCTGCGCGCCGAGGTCAACAACGGCCGGTTCCGGCACGACCTCTATCATCGGCTCGCGGTGGTCGTGCTGCGGCTACCACCACTGCGCGAGCGCCGCGAGGAGATCCCGCTGCTCGTTGAGCACTTCGCGCGCGAGCTCGGTGTCGACGGCGCGATCGACGCCACGTTCGGTGCCGAGGTGATGGCGCGCTGGCAGCGGCACCCGTGGCCGGGCAACGTGCGCGAGCTGCGCAACGCCGTGGAGTCGGCGCTCGTCGTCGGTCCTGCGATGTTCGACGAGGTGGTGGGCGCCGCGGCGGATGGCCTCGGGGCGTACAAGGATGCGCGCGCGACGCACGTGCGCGAATTCGAGCTCGCCTACCTGACGCGCCTGATGGCCGACGCGGAGGGCAACGTATCGAAGGCGGCGCGGCTCGCGAAGATGGATCGCTCGCACCTGATCGATCTGCTGCAGCGGCACGGCCTCAAGGCGTGATGCCGGTGAGCGACGTGCGCACGGCGGTGTACCCCGTCGTGGTCGTCGCGATCGGCTTGCCGTAGATCGGCTCGTTGTTGCGCGAGCTGAGCAGCGTGACGAGCGCGAGGTCGGCGTCGATCGCGACGATGTCGATCTTGTGGTCGCCGTCGAGGTCGCGCGCGAACATGCCGATGAAGCCGGGGCACGTGCCGGGCGCGCCCGGGCACGGCACGGTGATCGGCACGAAGTTGAGCGCCGGCGGCGAGCCGCTGATCTCGCCGCGATACAGCGTGCGCTGCGGGAACAACCCGACGTAGAGCGCGGTGCTCGCCTGCTGCGGCACGACCGTGCTCGCGAACGCCGCGAGCGTGGGATCACACGCGCTTCCGGGCGCCACCGGTGGGGCGCAATCGATCGAGAGATTCGGCTGGTCGCGGATGCGCGGCACCGCAAGGTGGATGCGCACCGTGTTGCCGGTGGCGATCAGATCGAGCTGGTGATCGCGGTCCACATCGGCGAGCTCGATGCCATGCACGCCGTTGGTGCCTGGCGTGTTGTTGTTCACGCTGCCGGGGATCGCGTTCGTCGTCGTCGGCGCGAGCTCGCGCGCCGCCCCGTGGTCGCCGATGCTCGCGAGCACGTGATAGTTGTTGCCCGCAAACGCGAACGCATCGGGGAACGCGTCGTGGTCGTAATCCGCGAACGTCAGTCGCTGGGTCGCGGGGGTCACGAGATCGCGGCGCGTGTCGGTCGTCAGCTCGATCATCTCGATGGTGAACGGGCTCATCGCATCGCCCGATGACAACGCGATCGAGTCGCGACCATCGCGGTCGAGATCCACCGAGGTCAGCCATTGGTACGGTCGATCCGCGACCGCGTACGCGGTGGTATCCACGAGCAGCGTGCGCCGCGCATCGCGCAATGTGGCGAGGCGCGGGTTCGCGGTGCCCGGCGCGGGCGCGAGCCAGACGAGGAACGCCTCGCCTCCCGACTGCGCGGCGCTCGTCCAGCCGCTCGGCCCCCACGCGAGCTGCCACAGCTCGGTGATTCCGCCCTTCGTGGCGGTCAGCGCCACCTGCGTCGCGCACGTCAGCTCCGGGCAGCGGATCTGCGCCTCGAGCACGCACGCCTCCGACCACGCGGTGGTGCAGCATGCGGGCTCCGCGTCGCAGACGTCGGCGAAGCACCCAGCGCGCACCGCCGGCGCCTGGCCCGCAGCGCACGCGTTGACGGGGGTGGCGTGGTCGTCGAAGCAGCGCCCGGAGAGCGCCCCGGAGTGGTCCGTGTAGCTGCGCTCCGTGGCGCACGCGGCGTCGTACACCGTGCAGCGGTGATCGAGCTCGCAGCGCCCCGCGGTGCCGAGATCGCAGTCGGAGTCGTTGTCGCAGTGGTACGAGTCGCGCGTACCCCAGCAGCCGGTCGTCGCGAGAAGGATCGTCGCTGTGACGACGCGCGCGATCACCAGCGGCCTCCGATCGCGACGCCCACCGCGCGCTCCGACATGCTCGGCGCGATCACCGTCTCGGATCGCACGCGCCACGCGACCAGCGCGCCGCCGATCGCGAGCGCGCCGCCGATCGTGCACGCGAGCCCCGCGAGCTGCTCACTCTGGCTGCGCTTGATCCGGAGCTCGTAGTCGGCGAGCGATCCGCTCTCGTCGTTGCCGAGGCCGTGGCCGTCGATGAACAGCGCGGTGCCGAGCGCGAGCCCCACGCCACCGAGAACGAGCAGGCCGGTGTACTCGGGCTGCCAGCGGTGTCGCTCGACCGTCCTCGGCGCGGGCACCGGCTTCGGCGCGGCGATCCGGGCGCGGGCCGCACCGAGCGCTTGCTGCGTCAGCGCGGCGCGCTCGGCATCGGGGTTCGTGGCGAGGAACTTCTCGTAGTAGTCGATCGCCTCGACGAAGTTTTCGAGGTTGAACTCGGCCTGGCCGAGCGCGAACAGGAGGTCCGGGCGATGCGAGCTCGTGTACGCCGCGAGCAGCAGCGTCTTCGCCTCGGCGAACTCGCCACGCGAGAAGTGATCACGCGCCTGCGCGAGCGCGGTCTCGGCGTCATCGGCATCCGCGCGCGCGGGCGCCTCGGGGGCGGCGGCGGCGGGCGTGGCGAACGCAAACACACCGAGCAGGCACAGCGCGTGGAGGCTCACGGCGTTGGGCGCTTCGCGGGTGCACTGGGATCGTCCGTCGGGAGCAGCAAGGTCGGCTTCCATTCGACCCGCGCCGGGGCCGCATCGTTAGGTGCAATCCCCGCGTCGCGCGGTACCACCAGAGCGGTCGGCGTGATCGCGGTGATCGGCGCCGCCACGGTGGCCTTCGCGGCGGCCGCCTTCGCTGCCGCGTCGCGCGCGATCCGCCGGCGCCGGCGCTGCTTCGCGTCGTTCGTGCTCTCACTGCTCGGCTCGATCTCGATCGCCCCGCTGTCGTTCGAGCCCGCAGAGCCGTCCGAGCTCTGTCCGAAAATGGGGTCCGACCCCATTTTCGGACGCGAGTCCGGTCGCCGTCCAGAGCCCATCTCTACGCCCGCGTCGTGAGCCGGCGCGCTCGTCGACTCCGAGCGCGCCGCGAGGAAGACCGCGATGCCCGCTGCACCGGCGAGCGCGAGCGCGAGCGCGAGCGCGAGCGCGATGACGGCCGCGCGCCGGCGCGATGACGGCGCCGCGGCGACGACGACGGGCGGCGGCGCGGCGACGCCCCGTTCCTCGTCGACGGCGAACAGCGGCGCGTCGACGACAGTCGGCTCGATGTCGGCGGCGACGGGCGGCGCGAACTCGGCCTCCGGCTCGTCGGGCGTGCTCTCGATGACGTCGACCAGCGACGCCTCGCCAGAGATGCCGGCGAACTGGGTGGTGCCAGGCGCGACCTCGATCCACGGCGCGCCGCGGACGCCAAGCGCGGACTCCATGATCCGCGCGACGTGGCGCGCGCCCGTCGCCACGCCGGCACGCACGGCGTACGCCTCGAGCTCGTCGGCGAGCGCCGCGGTGGTCGCGAACCGCGCCTCGGGATCCGAGGCGACCGTCGAGACGAGGATCGTGGCGAGCTCCGGCGCGATCCCCGGGACGAGCACGCGCGGATCGGGGATCACACCCGAGAGGACCTTGTGGAGCGACGCGACGTCGTTGTCGGCCCAGAACAGGCGGCGCGCCGTCACGAGCTCGAACAGGATCACGCCGAGCGAGAACACGTCGGCGCGGCGATCGAACGCGTGGCCGCGGCACTGCTCGGGCGCCATGTACGTGACGGTGCCGCGCATCGAGCCCGAGAGGGTCGACACGCGGGTGTCCTTCGCGATCCCGAAGTCGGCGAGCTTCACCGTGCCGTCGGCACCGAGGAGGATGTTGTTCGGCGAGACATCTCGGTGAACCAGGCCGAGTGAGGTGCCATCCGCGGCGGCCAGCTCGTGCGCCTCGTGGAGGCCGCGCGCGACCTCGATCACGATCGAGAGCGCGACCGCGAGTGGTAGCGCGCGAACCGCGCCGTCCGTCGTGGAGCCGGCGGGCTGCATCAGCGTGCGTAGCGACGCGCCGTGAATGTACTCGAGCGCGAGGTAGTCGTAGCCATCGTGCTCGCCGGCATCGAGCACCGCGACGAGGTTCGGGTGGCGCAGCTGACCGCCGAGGTGCGCTTCGCGGCGCAGGGACGCGGCGACCGATGGATCGGAGCGCAGGTGCTCGAGCGGCCGCTTGATCACCACGTGGCGCTGGAACCCGTAGGCACGATCGATGCGCGCGAGATCGATGCGCGCCGATCCTCCCGCGCCGATCGCCTTGACGATGCGATACGGCCCGACGACGGCGTGATCCGCGGCGGCGGTCATCCGCGACCTCGCTTCTCGAACGGCGGCGTGGGTGTGGCGACGCCCGGGCTCGAGCCGCTGGAGCCAGCGGGCGCGCGATCGCGGAGCGGCTCGACCAGCTTCGCGATCGACGCGGGCGATTGCGACCAGCGCTCGGCGAGCGCCACGTCGTCGAGCGCGTCGACGAGCGCGCCCGCCGTGGGAAACCGCTGCTCGCGATCGCGGGCGAGCGCCTTCCGCACGACCTGCGCGAGCGCCGGCGGATAGCCGGGTCGGCGCTCCGCGGGATCGGGAATGTCGCCGCTCAAGATGTGCGCCATCGCCATCGGGCCGGGCACCGCGGAGAACAGGCGGGAGCGCGTGGTGACCTCGAACAGCAGCGTGCCGAGGCTGAACACGTCGGCGCGGCGATCGAGTGGTTCGCCGAGGATCTGCTCGGGCGCCATGTACGGCGCCTTGCCTTTGATGGTTCCCGACACGGTGTGATAGCTGCGCGACTTCGCCTTCGCGACACCGAAGTCGGCGATCTTGACGTTGCCCGCGCGGCCGAGCAGCACGTTACTCGGACTGACGTCGCGGTGCACGAGGTGCAGCGGTGCGCCACTCGCATCGGTCGCATCGTGTGCAGCATCGAGGCCGGTCGCGAGCTCCGCGATCATCGCAACGCCCGCGGCGTACGGGATCGGCCCACGCTGGTTGCGCATCAGCGTGCGCAAGTCGCAGCCCTCGACATACTCGGTGACGAGGAACGCGCCGCCATCGAACAGATCGAAGTCGATGATCTGCACGATGTTGCGGTGGTGGAGGCCAGCGGCGATCCGCGCCTCGTCCACGAACATCATCGCGACGCGCTCGTTCTCGACGAGCTCGTTGCGGATCACCTTGATGACCACGCGGCGCTCGAACCCATGCGCGCCCTCGATCCGCCCGAGGTGAACCTCCCCCATCCCGCCCCGCGCCAGCAGGCCGTCGACTCGATAGCGGCCGAGTTGCGCCAACAAGAGGTTGCGATGATGCCACGGAACCCAGGCAGGCCGAGTTGCCGCCTGTGCGGCTGGTCGAGTTGCGTTTCGCCGCCACAGCCGCGATTGACCACGCAAGTTCGGTGAGTTGCCGCGGCATGGTTCGTGGACCCCAGCGGCGCATGCGCAGTCGCTTTCTCGTTGTCTCGCTGCTGAGCCTGCCTCTGTTCTCCGCGTGCGCGGGGACCGGGGATGAAGGCCCCACTCCCTTCGATGGTGATTCGCCGGTCTCCGAGGACAACGTCAACGCGGGCGCGCCGGCCAACGGCTCGCTCCCCGATGACAACAAGGCCGACGCGCAGTACCCCGACAAGTTCGAGGTCGCCGATCAGTCTCCGGTGAAGAGCCAGGGCAGCCGTGGCGTGTGCTCGATCTTCGCATCGACCGCGCTGATCGAGAACCTCTACATCAAGGCCGGCATGCCGGTCGCCGACGCCGACTTCTCCGAGCAGTACCTCCAGTGGGCCGCGAAGAACCTCGGCCACTCGTTCCCGAACACCGAAGGATCGAGCGCCGACGCGAATCTGAAGGCGGTCGTCGGCTTCGGCACGATCAAGGAGACCGACTGGCGCTACGACACGTTCCCGTGGAGCGCGGCGAACGATGCAGCGTGCACCGGCGGTGAGAACCTGCCGACGAAGTGCTACACGAACGGCGAACCACCCGCGACCGTCGCGATGGCCGCGAAGTTCAAGCTCCCATCCTCGCGATGGATCAACACGAACTCGATCAAGGCCCACCTGACGACCAAGAAGACCGGCGTCAACGTCGGCCTGACGTTCTTCTACCAGGCGTGGAATCACCGCAGCTCGACGATCCCGGTGGACTCCGCGCTGTGGCGCAAGGGCGTGGTCACGTATCCGAACGCGAAGGACAAGACCGAGTCGGCGATGCACCGCGCCGGTCACGCGATCCAGATCGTCGGCTGGGACGACACGCTCGAGATCCCGATGCGCGATGGCGATGGCAACCCCGTGCTCGACACGAACGGCGAGCCGAAGAAAGAGAAGGGTTTCTGGATCTTCAAGAACTCGTGGGGCACCGCGAGCTTTGGCGTCGATCACCCGACCGGCCCCGGCTACGGCTACCTGTCGATGCAGTACGTGACGGAGTTCGGCTCGGCCGTGGTCGCCGAGCTGCCGAGCCTCACCGCGGCCGCCGAGGTTTGCGACGATCCGGCGAGCGCCGACGAGGACGGCGACGGCAAGGCGAACTGCGCCGACTCCGACTGTGCGATGACCCCGGCCTGTTCCGGCCAGGGCACCGCGCACAACTACACCGCGACGCCCGCCGCCGCGATTCCCGATAACGCGCCCGCCGGCGTGAGCAACACGATCTCCGTCACCGACACGGGCATGCTGACCGAGGTCAAGCTGACCGTCGACATCACGCACACGTATCGCGGCGACCTCAGGGTCACGCTGTCGCACGCCGGCACCGATACCGTGGTGTTCAACGGCACCGGCGGATCGGCCGACGATCTCAAGACCACCTTCACCGTGCCGGCGCAGGTCGGCAGGGCGCTCGCCGGTGGCTGGACGCTGAATGTCGTCGATACCGCGGCGCAGGACACAGGCACTCTCAACAGCTGGGCGCTCGAGACGGTCGCCCGGTAAGAGTCTCTCCGAGTTTCTCCGGGCCCCTGCTCATGCAGACACCCGGTGCGCGGCGCCCCTCGGCGCCGCGCTTTATTTTCTCGCACCTGCACGATCCGCAGCCCGATCTGCGGATGGCGCAGACAGACCCCGCAGGAGATCGCGCAGGAATTCCGGAAACTGCGCTGAATCGCACGAGTGTGAACGCCGGTTCTCGTGGCGCACCGCTTGCGTCATAGGTCGGTGTGGGACTCGCACCAGGCACGATCTTCGCCGGACGCTACCGGATCCGCACCCTGCTCGGTCAGGGCGGCATGGGTAGCGTCTACCGCGCCGAGCACCTCGGCCTCGGCAAGGACGTCGCGCTCAAGGTCATCGGCAAGCTGTCTCACGACCTCGAGCTCCGCTTCGAGCGCGAGGCGATGACGGTCGCGCGCCTCGATCATCCGGGCTGCGTGCGCGTGCTCGACTACGGCGAGGACGAGCGCGGCCTGCAGTTCCTCGCGATGGAGCTCGTCGACGGGCCCACGCTACACACCGCGATGGGCGGCGACGTGCTCTCGGTGCCGCGCGCCATGCACGTGGCAAAGTCGGTGCTCTCCGCGCTCGCGCACGCGCACGCGAACGGCGTGGTCCACCGCGACGTCAAGCCGGAGAACATCATGTTCTGCACGCGGTCCGGCTTTCGCGTTGTGCTGATCGATTTCGGGCTCGCCTCCCTGCGCGATGCGCCCGCCCTCACCGGCTCCGGGATCGCCATGGGCTCGCCTTCATACATCGCGCCCGAGCGCCTGCTCGGCCAGCCGCACGATGCGCGCTCGGATCTCTACGCGGTCGGCGTGGTGCTCTACGAGATGATCGCCGGCATCCGCCCGTACCTCGGCAGCACGCCGCAGGAGATCATGGCGAACGTGATGGCGCGCCCGCCCCGCCCGCTCCGCGCCCTCGTGCCGGATGTGTCGCCCGCACTCGACGCGGTGATCCGCCGCGCACTACACAAGGATCCGGCGCGCCGATTCGCGGACGCGGACGAGATGCGCTCGGCGCTCACCGACGTCGAAGCCTTCGACGCGGCGCTCGCGGAGCCCGTCCGCGCCGAGCCCGAGCCCGCCGCATCGATGACGTTCGCCCAGCTTGCCATCTACCGGCCCTCGCTCTGGCAGCGAATGTGGAGCCGGATCCGCTACGGCCGCTGGCGCTGGCGTACGGACTAGAAGTTCCAGGGGTACGCGAACGAGCCGCCGTTCTGCGTCTTGCCGAACGAGGCCTTCTGCATCGCCGACGCCACGCAGCTACCGAGCGCTGCATCGGGCGACGACTTCACGCTGACGCTCACCACGCCGCCGGCCGGGCTCACCTTGACGGAGACCTTGACCTGGCCCTTGGCGCTCGACTTGTCGCCGCAACCCATGACGCGCGCCTTCACCTTGTTGACGCCGTCCGTGATCATCCCGCGATCGAGAGCCTCGGGGAGATCGCTGTTGCCACCGCCCGCGGGCTTCGTGGTGCCACCGCTCGGGGGCTTGGTCGCACCACCCTTCTTGAACTTCGCGCAGCACGCGCCCTCGTAGTTGTTGAGCACGCACGACACCTCGTCGCAGCCACCACCGCCGGCGGGCTCCTTGGGGAGCGGCGCCTCCGGAGGGGGCTTCTTCGGATCGGGCTTGGTCGTGTTGGCCGCGATCAGCGGCTTCTTCGTATCGGGCCGTTTCGTGTCGGGCTTCTTCGTGTCGGGCTTCTTCGTCTCCGGAGTCTTCGTCTCCGGCGTCTTGGTCTCCGGGGTCTTCGTCTCCGGGGTCTCCGGCGTCTTGGTCTCCGCCGCCGAGCCATCGGTCTTCGTCTCGGGCGTCTTCGCCTCGGGCGTCTTCGTCTCGGGCCCCTTGCCCTCGTCCGAGCCGCCCTTCGTGTCGGACCCGGTCTTGTCGTTGTTCGCGACCTGATTGTTGTTGTTGTTATTGTTGTTGTTCCCGCCCTTGAGCAGGACCACCACCATGATCACCGCGGCGATGGCGAGGAAGCCAACGGAGCCGATGAGCACGTACATCATCTTGTTGTTCTGCTGGCGCCCCGCCGACGGCACCATCACGGCCGGCTCGGAGAACCCACCGCCACCGAACACGGGCAGGTCATCGATCGATCCGATCGAAGCCGCCGGCCGCGCCGCACCCGCGCCACCACCGGTATTGCCGAGGTACGCGTTCGCCATCGAGCGAATGTCGATGAGACCCGAGCCCTCACCGCCCGCCGCGCCGGTCGCGTGACCGCTCGGCACCGACGAGGTCGAGCCCGCGCTCATCGCCGGCTTGTCACTCGCGAGCTGCGCGAGGTTGTTGAGCGAGAACAGCACCGAGTTCTCGTTGCGCTCGCCGCGCAGCTTCGCGTTCGCCGCGTTCTGCGCGTCCTTGCTCGAGCTCGGCTTGCTGCCGAACAGATCACCGTCGTCATCGCCACCGCGGCTCGAGCTCGCCGATGCCGCCGAGAACAGATCGCCCGGGTCCGAGCGCACGGTGCCGGCCTCTTCGCCGCCGCCACCGAACATCGCCGACACCGCCGCCGCTCCACCGCCGCCGTTCGACACGGCCGCCGTGGTGCTGCCCGATGCAACGTAGCTCGCGAACGCATCGACCTGCGAGAGCGGCAACCAGTCCGCGAAGCCCTCGCGCCACGCGTAGGTCTCGCCGTCGATCTCACCCGCGGCGAACCGCTGCTGGACCTCGGCGGCCGTCATCGGGCCGACCTGATCCTGGTTGATCACGACATGCCAGACCGACTCGTCGCCACCACCACCGCCGCCGGCATCGGCACCGTAGTCATAGACCCGGGTGTCCTTCTCCTGCGCGGGCGGAGCCTCGGCTGCACCAGCACCGCCGCGAACGACGATGATGTTGCTGCACTTCTTACAGCAGATCTTGAAGACTTTGCCTTGGACCTTGTCGTCCGAGATCGAGTACTTCGCCTGACAAGCATCACAGACGATCTTCATAGGCGTTCCTGCATTGCGGTTCGAGTGATGGACCCCCGAGTCCACCACTCCTTGGAGAAAACAATCGTATCACACGACCTGAGGAGGAACGCCAACTTGGGACGGTGCGAACGGCCTACGCGAACGGGTCGGAGAGCCGGATCGTCTCGGTGCGATCCGGGCCCACCGACACGAGGCAGAACGGGACCCCGGCCATCCGCTCGATCGTCTCTACATAAGCGCGGGCCGAGGCCGGGAGATCCGTGATGTCGTGGGCCTCGCTCGGCAACTTGTCCCACCCAGGGAACTTCGTATAGACGGGCGTCGCGCGGGCAATGTCCTCGGGATCCGTCGGTGGCTCGTCGAGCTCCTTGCCGTCGAGCTTGTAGGCCACACACACGCTGACCTCGCCGAGCGCGCCCAGCACGTCGAGCTTGGTCAGCGCGAGCGAGGTCATGCCCGAGAGCCGAACGCCCATGCGCAGTGCCGGCAGATCGAGCCAGCCGCAGCGCCGCGGCCGGCCGGTGGTCGCCCCGAACTCGCCGCCCGCCTGGCGAAGCCGCTCGCCGGCCTCGCCGGGAATCTCCGTCGGGAACGGCCCCTCGCCGACCCGCGTCGCGTACGCCTTCGTGATGCCGACCACCGCATCGATCTGCGTGGGCCCGATGCCCGCGCTCTGGCACGCGCCCGCCGCGATCGTCGACGACGACGTCACGTATGGATACGTCCCGTGATCGAGATCGAGGAGGCAGCCCTGTGCGCCCTCGAACAGCACGTGCTTGCCGCCGCCGATCTTCGACGCGACGAACCGGCCCGCGTCACCGGTGTACGGGCGGAGCTTGTCGCCGGCGACGAGCGCGTCGTCGATCCAGGTGGAGATCAGCGCCGCCGACGGCACCTCACCACCGAGGTGCTTGATCAGCGGGATCAACTCGTCGAGGTTCGCGTCGACCAGCTCGCGCACGCGCTCCGGCTTCGCGAGGTCGCGCATGCGCACGCCCTTGCGCGCGGCCTTCGCCTCGTACGCCGGTCCGATCCCGCGGCGCGTGGTGCCGATCGCCTTGCCGCGCTTCGCGCTGTGGTCCTCGCGCAGGCCGTCGAGCAGCTTGTGGTACGGCAGGATGATGTGCGCGCCGAGCCCGATCAGGAGCTCGTTCTGCATCAGCAGGCCGCGCGACTGGCAGTCCGCCAGCTCTTCGAGGAGCGTGTGCGGATCGATGACCATGCCGTCGCCGAGCACGCATGCCTTGCCGGGGTGACACACGCCGGAGGGCACGAGGTGGGTGACAAGCTTCTTGCCGTTGATCACGAGCGTGTGGCCGGCGTTCGCTCCGCCGCCGTAGCGCACCACCGTATCGGCGCGCTCCGTGAACAGGTCGACGACCTTGCCTTTGCCTTCATCGCCCCACTGGGCACCGACGACGATCACGACGGACATGGATTCTCCTGGAGCAACATCACCAGAGCACGAACATCAGTAGTGTCGAGCGCGCGGCGCGTATCATCGGCGCGCACGAGCTCCCGCGAATCGAGCAGCGCGGCCGAGTCGAACCCTGCGCCGCGCAGCCAGCTCGCGGTCGGCGTTGTCGCTGCGGTGACCGCACGAATGCCGGCCGCACGCAGCGCTCGCGCGAACGCCGCGGCGCCCTCGCCGTGCACCGCCACGCCGGCCGTACCGACCGGCAGCGCCAGCCCCGCCGTCCGCTGCGCCTGCGCGAGCGCCTCGAGATCGATCGCGAAGCCCGTCGCGCGCGCCGCCCGCCCGTAGCGTGCGATCAACTCGTCGTATCGCCCGCCACGCAGCACCGCATCCGGCGCCCCTCCCGCGTAGCCCGCGAACCGAACACCGGTGTAGTAATCGAAGCCGCGCAGATCGCCGAGGTCGATCGTGACGGTGGGCGCGGGCCGATCCGCGAGCTCGCCGAACGCCGCGAGCACCGCTCGCAAGCGCTCGAGCGCGTGCGTGACCTCGGCCGGCCAAGGCAGTGCGAGCGCCTTTGCGAGCGTGGGCTCCGCCGGTCCCCACAACGAGACCAGCGCCTCGGCCAGCGGCGCGATCGATGGCCCGAGCGCGCGCGCCGCGATCCGCACCCCGGCGCGGTCCTTGCGCGAGAGTGCCGCCGCGATCCGTTCGCGTGCCGCCTCGTCGGGCGCCGCACCGAGCACGAACCGCGCGGGCGCGACGTGCCCCACATCGAGCCGGGTCTCCGGTAGCTGCGTCGCCGCGAGCGCTGCGGCCGCCACGGCGAGCACCTCGGCGTCGCCGCCGGGCTCGCCCGCCTCGATGAGCTCGATCCCGGCCTGCAGGATCTCGCGCTGCCCCATGTCGCCCGCGAGCCGCGTGACCGCGCCCTCGTAGCACAGGCGGATCGGCCCTTCGACGTCGGCGAGCCGCGTCGCCACGACGCGCGCCACCTGCGGCGTGATGTCCGGCCGCAGCGCCACCACCTCGCCCGAGCCCGGCTCGACGAACCGGATCGCGGCCGCCCGTGCATCGGTGCCGAGCCCGCGCTCGAGCACGTCCGCGCACTCGAACATGGGCGTGATGATCCGCGCGTAGCCCCACGCCTCGAACACCTCCATCACGCGCGCCGCGAGCGACCGCCGGCGCGCCGCAGCGCGGGGCAGGAAGTCGCGAACCCCGGCGGGGAGGCGGATCGGGGGCGAGCTCACGGCGGCGGCTACTCTACCCCAGCCGACGCGTGAGGTACGGTGGAGGCATGGACAAGCCGCCTCCTCTGCCGCCTGACCTGGTCGAGGAGATCGATGCGCTCGCCGAGACGCTCCTCGCACGCGAAGATCACGCAGACGTCGCACGCAAGTTCGAGTGGCTGCTCGATGCGCTCGTGATGCGCGGGCAGCTGCCGAGCAGCTACACGAAGCTGGCCACGAAGATCCGCGGCGATCGCTCCACCGTGCGGCTCTCGCTCGTCACCGACAAGCACTCGAAGGAGAGCCCATCCATCGACTGCGCGTCGCTGATCCATCTGTGCGAGGCACGCTGCTGTCGGATGGACGTCACGCTGTCGGCGCAGGACGTCGCCGATGGCATCCCGTTCAAGCTCGACGAACCGTACGCGCTGCCGCGCGATCCATACACGAAGAAGTGCGTGTGCATGGACGACGCGGGCGCGTGCACGGTCTACGACAACCGGCCCGCGTCGTGCCGCGTCTACGACTGCCGGAAGGACAGCCGCGTGTGGATCGACTTCGAGGCGAAGATCCCCGCGCCGATGCCCGAGAAGGCGCGCCCGATCCCGAAGCCGTAGCCCGCGTCCTCGCCCACGGCGGCGTGCGACTCCGTGCCGACACCATCGTCCCGACACCTCCATGCCTACACCTCCGCGCCGACATGCGCGTGCTCCACTCATCGATCTGCTGTTCGCGACCTCGGGCATCGAGTCCGAGGTCGTTGCCGCTGCCGAGACGATGACGGTGCGAGGGCAGGACATTCCCGTCGCGAGGGTCGGGCACCTGATCGCACTCAAACTTCTCGCCCGTGACGATCGAGAGAGGCCGCAGGACTTGGTGGACCTCCACCCGCTCTCGAAAGTGGCAGATCGAACAGAATGGGCGCGCGCCGGCAAGGCTGTGGCGATGATCGAGAAGCGTGGGTTCGCGAGGAGCAAGGACCTTGTTCGCGAGCTCGGGCAATGGCGGCAGAGAAACGTCACCACGGCGCGAACGCAGATCAGCGCAAACGGAAACCGTGATGCGGTCGAGCTCGACCTCACGCTACCGATCGCGGCACCGGCCCGCACCGAGCGTTCGCGACATCCGCGACGAGTCCTTCGCCCAAGAGAAGTCGATCCACGCTGGCGATCGGTGAAGACCGCGGAGGTCGCGGTGGACTTGTGGCCGGCCGCCGCGAGGGTCGGCGAGAACGCGCGCGGTCGGGCGCGGCGCCCGCCCACAGGGTCCCCCGCGCTGGCCTTCGCGAGGAGGTTCGCCGCTCCAGCTGCGAGCGGGTGGCGGCCAGCCGGCGAAGCACCAGCCTGAAAACAGTTCGTCCGGGTACGGTGTGTGCGACGTTGGATGCACTCCATACGTAGCGCGTAAAAATATCGGCGAAATTAACGGATCAATGGTCGGGCCAGTGGTATGGATGGAAGATGGCGAAGCAACGCAAGCACCGACCGCGCAAGCGTCACGAGCAGCTCGCGCTCTTGAACAAGAGCGGGACCGGAAAGGCGCGGCGCAAGGCGAAGGCGCGGCGCGCGAAGAAGGGCGAGCCGCAGAAGCGCAAGCGCGGGCGACCGATCAAAGGCGACCGTGCCGGGTCACCGCACAAGAAGCGCGAGTCGTTCAGGCCAAGCGATCCGCTGCACGTTGTGCTGCGCGTGGAGAAGGGGCTCGGCGGGTTGCGGCCGCGCGACATGTATCGCGCGGTCCGCGCGGCCACCCTGGCGGTCGCGTCACGCGAGGGGTTCCGGATCGTTCACATCTCGATCCAGGGGACGCACATCCACTTGCTCGTCGAGGCAGATGGCAAGACGGCGCTCGCACGCGGCATGCAGGCGTTCCAGATCTCCGCGGCGAAGCGGATGAACGCCGTGGTGACGCGGATCGATCCGGAGACCCTCGAGTCGAAACGGAGGAAGGGCAAGGTGTTCTCGGACCGCTATCACGCCGAGGTGATCACGAGCCGCAGGCAGGCGCGCCACGCGCTCGCGTACGTGCTGAACAACTGGCGCAAGCACCGCGAGGATCGCGAGGTGAGCTGGAAAGTCGATCCGTACTCGTCGGCGCTCGCGTTTCGCGGCTGGAAGACGTTCGCCGATCCGTCATTCGCGTGGAGCGTTCCCGCAAGGTACGAGCCACTGGTGGTCTGGGAACCAAGAACGTGGCTGCTGCGCGAGGGCTGGATCATCTACGGGCGGCTCGATTTCGACGAAGTGCCGAGCGCGCCGCCGCGTTCGCGCAAACACGCGACGACAGTTTCCGCGCGCAGATAGGGACATACAGCCGGCATGACCTCGCCACCTTCGCGGCATCCTCGCGAGGGCCAGCGGTGGACCCTGTGGGGCGGGCGCCGCGTTCGAACATTCGCGCTCTCGCCACCTCACGCGGCGGCCGTCCACAAGTCCACCGCGACCTCCACGGTCTTCGCCGAGTCGCGGCGTGGATCTTCTCCTCCTCTCCCCCGAATCAAATGATTCGGTCTTCGCGGCATCCTCGCGAGGGCCAGCGCGGTGGACCCTGTGCGGCGGGCGCCGCGTTCGAACATTCGCGCTCTCGCCACCTCACGCGGCGGCCGTCCACAAGTCCACCGCGAGCTCCGCGATCTCCACCGACGGATGGAGTGGATCTCCTCCGCGCTCCCGAGTCAGTTGTGGCGAGTGCCGAGACAACCGCGCTCACGCGGGTTCTCGGAGTACCTCGGTCGCGCTGATAGGGCGATCGGATTGCGCATGACCCGGTCCACGAGTCGAGTATGGTTGGCCGGGAGAGGTCCAAGCATCGTGAGCGGGTCCAGCGTGGCGATGATCGGCCAACCGACCAGGTTCGAGCGAACCGGAGCGGGGCCCCAACTGAACGAACCGACTCGGGTTCGCATCCGTTCCTGCCCAAGTCAGACCATCGCGAGGTTTGATGGGACCGCGCCAGCGACCGGAACCACCGCTGCTCCGTGACTTCGTATCTCCTGTTAAATCCAGCACCGTGGTGCCGGCGAGCGAACCGGAGCGGGCTCGCTTGAGCGAACGAACTCGGGTTCGCATCTGTCCCTGCCCAAGGTCAGAGCGGCGACGGCGACGGTAAAAACTGTGCCGACAGGCCGGGGAACTTCTGCCGCAGCTCGTCGGCGATCCGCATCGGACCGAACACCTCCGTCGCGTAGTGACCGGCGGCAACGAGCGTGATCTGCAGCTCCTTCGCGAGGTCGCCCGCACGCTCGGCGAGCTCGCCGGTGACATAGAGATCGCAGCCCGCCGTGGCCGCCGCCTCGATCAGATCCGACGCTGCGCCCGTGCACAGCCCCACCTTGCGCACGATCGGTGGCCCGTACGGAAACACGAAGCGCGGTGCCTCGCCGCCGAGCACGCCGGCGGAGATCCGGCCGATCGCCTCGTCCCGCGAGAGCGGCTGTGGCCACGCACCAGCCACGCCGAGTAGCGTGCCGCGCACGTCGCCAAACGCGCTGCGCTCCGCGCCGAGACCGAGCGCATCGGCGAGGCCGGCGTTGTTGCCGAGGCGCCCGTGAGCGTCGAGTGGCAGGTGGTACGCGGCGAGCGAGACATCGTTACCGAGGAGGAGCTTCAGCCGGCGCGCGAGCGGCCCCGCGATCTGCGTCAGGCCCGAGCCCCACACGAGGCCGTGGTGCACGACGATCAGATCCGCGTGGGCCTCGATCGCGCGCGAGATCAGCTCCGCGTTCGCGGACACGCCGGTGATCACGGTCTCCACCTCGGGCGCGCCCTCGACTTGAAGACCGTTCGGCGCGTAGTCCTTGAACCGCGTGATCTCGAGGGTCGTGTCGAGGTACGCGAGGACGTCGCGGAGATGCACCGGCATGCGGCGAGCCTGCGCCCGATCCGCCGGTCACGGCAAGGGAGCAGGTAGCCCGGGGCCGGAGCGCAGCGCGGAATCGATGAGGTTCGCGAGCGCGGCGTCGACCCGGGCGACGCGCGCGGCGAGGATCGGATCGCCGAGCCCGCGCTCGATTCGCGGCCTGGCGACCAGCGGTGTGCCGGTGCGCGCGGCGGCGGCTAGCTCGCGCAAGCCCGCGCCGATCGACGCGCCGAACGCCGAGACCTCGACGTGGTGCGCCGCGAAGCCCGCGACGGTGCGCGTCGAGCCGAGCGCGTTGATCGCGGAACCGAGGCGGCGCAGGAACACGACTTGCGTCATCCGCGGCTCGAGGACGCGGGCCGGTGGGCGCTCGGCGACCAGCGCATCGAGCGCGATCTCCGCGTGATTGACGACGATGCCGAACGCGCGCCGCGCCATGATCACGCCTTGCGATGGCTGTGGTGTGGCGCCCACGATCGCGCCGACGACCTCGTCGAGGTACGCGGCCGCGCGGTCGTACGCCGTCCCGATCTGGTCGTCGAACTGCGCCGACGGCCGCGCCGGCCACAGCATCGTGCCGATTACCACGAGCGCAGCCCCGAGCAACGTGTTCGCGATCCGGATGCCGACGAGGTGGACCTCCGCAGAGTGGACCTCGGCGAGCAGCACGAACGTCGGGGTCATCAGGGTCGCGTACAGCATGTAGTTGAGCTGCACGACCGAGGCGCTGAGCCCGGCGAGGATCACGATCAAGATCAGGACGATCCGCGGATCGTTGACGGCCCACGGCACCGCCGCCGCGACTACGCCGCCGAGGATCGTGCCGCCCACGCGCTGCAGCGCGCGCACGCGGGTCGCGGCGCCGAGCGGCGTGAGCAAGAGGTACGCGGTCAGCGTGACCCAGTAGCGGTGCGAGAGATCGAGGACGCGCGCGAGCGTCATCGCGACCGAGACCACCACCGCGACGCGCACCGCGTGCCGCAACACCATACCGTCGGGGTCGAGGGCATCGCGCAGCACCTCGCGAAATGTCGGACGTGGCTCGGGTTCCGGCACCATCGCGCGCAGCGGCTCCGAGTCATCGCCGAGCGACGCGAT
>JBBRBG010000003.1:0-144188 GCA_038206055.1 Haliangiales bacterium | reverse complement strand
GATCTCGGTGAGCGGTGCGGTGTTCGCGAACGGTGGCGGCGGTGGTGAAGGCGGTGGCGGCGGCAATGGCAACGCAGGCGGCGAATCCGTCGGTGGCGCAGTGGCCGCCGGCGGTACAGGCGGAGCGACCAATGGCGGGACCGGCGGTGCGGGCTCGGTGGCATCCACGCTGACGGGGAGCCCCGGCGCGGCCGATCCGAATCCCTCCGGCGGCGGTGGTGGCGGTGGTGGCGGCGGCGCCGGCGTGATCAAGGTCAGCGGTACGTTGACCGGCGTCACGTCTCCGCCACCGTCGTAGTTCAGCAGCCGGTCGGCTTCCAGCTGAGGTCGACGGCGCCGTAGGTGTTCGCGAAGATCTGGACGCCCGGCAGATTGGGCTTCGCCGCGCAGAGTGGGCCGTAGAGCGTGTAGCTGCACAGCGGGTTGGAGTTATGCGTGCAGTCGTAGTCCTGGTCGATCTCGAACGCATACGGATCGACGACGGTCATCAGATCCGGGCGACCGAGCGCCGCCATCGCGACCGCGGACGCCGGATCCTTGAAGTACTGGACCTGGCCGCGCGGTGCGCCGCTCTCCGTCTCGTCGCTCTCGTCGAAGGGTGCGTGGGTACCGCCGAGGTCGTGCGAGTCGCGCCAGAAGCTCGTCGTGATCGCGTCGCCGATCGTGCGCGCCGCGGCCGCCCCGCCCTGCGACGTGAACGCGGTGTGGAGATCCGTGTGGAGCGCAGGATCGACCTGCATGATCATCCGGTTTCCAGCGCCGCCGCAGGTGCCCGGATCCGTCATCGTCGTGCCGGTGCCGCCGGTCAGCCAGTACAGCTTCGTGACGTGGTCGAGCATCGAGCTGTCGTCGCGGCGCAGGTGCGACTTCTCGAGCCGCGCCGTCAGCGTCAGGAACACGGCCTGCGCCGAGGGCTGGAGCTTGGTCCAGAGTTGACACACGCCGGTGAGCGACGCGCCGTCGAGCCCGTTCGTCGTCGGCCCCGGATGTGCCGCCAACCACCCGACGTACGTCTGCAGCAGCCGATCGCGCGCGGTCGCGGCGACCGTGGTATCGGCCATCGTCGCGTCCGAGCCCGGCCCGACATCCATCGGCAGCGACGAGCTCGATGATCCGCACGCGGTCAGCAGTACCAGCGCGAACGCCCTCATGCCGCGGAGCATACGCCGCGCGAAGGCCCTCGATGCAACGCTCTCGTAACAGTGCGGACTAGAACATCAGCCGCTTGACCGTCACACCGGGGTGCAGCAGCACGGCCTGGTTGTTGTCGAGGCTTGCGCAGAAGTAGACCTCGAGCCATGGCCGCACCCAGTAGGCCACGCCGAGCGTACCGAACAGCTCTCCGCCGGAGAGCTCGGACGCGCCATCCATCCCCTCGACCTCGGGAATCGCGGCGGTGTGGCCGAGCACCTCGCCGTAGATGTCGCCGCGTCCGAACATGTAGCGAGCGAGCACGCCGAAACCGAATACGTTGTCCACGGAGGCCACCCCCGACGGCTTGCCGATCACGGCATAGCTGCCGTTGACGTGGAGATCGAGGGGGCCGAACCGCTTGCTGAGGACGACGTAGCCCGTGAAGTCCGCCTTCTTGGTACCGATGAGCTGGTTACGCGCCGTGGGGATCTTGACCTCGGCGGCGAAGGCGATCGCCGGCACGTTCGGTCGCTCCTCGAGCGCTAGCCCGACCACCGTGGCCTCGAGATCGCCGACCCCCGTGGCGTTCGTTCCCATCTTCGGGCGGATCGCGGTGAGCGCGACTTGCTCGACGACCAGCTCGAAGCGCGGCGCGATACCCCCCTCGACGATGGTCGGCACGGCCGTTTCCGTGCCCTCGGCGGAGACCTGAAGCTCGTAGCCGGCGCCGGCCTCGACCACGCCGACCGGCAGCACGCGTGCTGTCTCGGTCTCCGCCGACTGAGCGCGCGCCTCCGAACCCGCTCCGATGATCGAGAGTGCGGCCAGGACGAGGACACGAATTCGACCTGAGTGGATCACGCGAGCACGCTACACATCGCAACATGAGCGCTCGATGAGGATTCGATGAGCCGGTGATGAGAACCGTCACTCGCTGCGCAGCGCTTCGATCGGATCCAGCCGCGCGGCACGACTCGCCGGGTAGTAACCGAACACGAGACCGGCGCCGACCGCGGCGAGGCCTGCGAAGACGCTGACCTTCGTCGACATCGCGAGGGTCCAGCCGAGGTTGTTCTCGAGTGCGGCGGCGACGATCTCCCCGAGCGCGACGCCCAGCCCGGCACCGATCGCGGTCAGCATGATCGCCTCGGCCAGGAATTGCAGGCGGATCGCACTCGGTGGCGCACCCACGGCAGCGCGAAGTCCGATCTCGTTCACGCGCTGCGAGACCGATGCGAGCATCACGTTCATCACGCCGATGCCGCCGACGATCATCGAGATCGACGCGATGATCAGGAACAGTCGCTCCAGCGTGCGGCTGCTCTTGATGCGCGCCTGGAGCAGCTCCTCGGGATGACGGATATTGAAGTCGTCGTCGGCACCGGCGGCGATGTGGTGGCGCTCGCGCAGCAACTCGGAGACGAGCGTGCCCGCACGCGGAATTTCATCCGTCGAGACCGCGCTGCACAGGATGTCGTCGAGCCAGCCGATGTCCTTGCCGAGCAGCCGTTCGCGCGCGGTCGTCCACGGCAGCATCACGGTGTCGTCCTGGTCCTGGCCCGTCATCGACGTGCCTTTCGTCGCGAGCACACCGATGACCTCGAACCAGCTGTTCTGCGCGCGCACGAACTCGCCGACGGCGGGCTCGTCGCCGAACACGCGCTCGCGCACCGTCTCGCCGATGACGATCACTCGCTCGGAGTGGTCGACCTCGCCACCGCGGCCGTGATGCCGAGGATCGCGAGGCCGCTCCGCACGCGATGCCGCGCGAGCGAGCGTAGCGCCTCGAACGTGAGGAGGCGGAGGATCAACTGCAACGGCATGGCTGCCTCACGTCGCTCCGCATGGTAGCTGAGGACAGTGATGGCCTGGCTCCGTGCCCACCGCGGCGTGTTGATCGCGATCTCCGCCGCACTGGCCCTGCAGATCGCGTTCGCCGTGCTCGCGAGTGAGGTCCTCGAGGACGAGACCACGGCGTTCGATCAGACCATCCTGCGTGCGTTCCGCGACACCAATGGAATGCCGGTCGGCCCGACGTGGCTGAAGAGCACGATCCTCAACCTCTCGGCGCTCGGCTCGGTGGCGGTCGTCACGCTGATCGTGGGGCTCGCGGCGATCTTCCTCATGCTGGTCAAGCGACGCAGGGAGGCGGTGCTTCTCGTCGCCTGCGCCGTGGGAGCGACGGTCACCCTGGTGGTCCTCAAGATCCTGTTCGGGCGCGAGCGCCCCACCGTGGTGAGCGCGCTCGCAACCGAGGTGGACCTCTCGTTCCCGAGCGGTCACTCCCTGATCGCCTCCGCGGTCTATCCAACGCTCGGACTGTTGCTCGCGAGGACGTTGAGCGACCGTCAACTCAAGGTCTACGTGCTCGCCGCCGCTGCCGGGCTCACGCTGATGATCGGCTTCACGCGCATCTACATCGGCGTCCACTACCCGACCGACGTCCTCGGCGGCTGGATGCTCGGGCTGTCGTGGGCGATCCTGTGCGCGCTGATCAGCCAACGGCTGCGCCCTCAGGGCGTCGCCGGCACGACGATGATCGATCCGGCCGGTCCGTCCGCGACGTAGGCCGTTCCGTCCTCGCTAGCCACCGCGTTGCGAGCGCCCTTTGCGGTCGCGATGGTGGCGATGGCGGTCATCGTGCCGTCGGCCGCGAGCTGCGCGACCACCATCTTCTCGGCGCGCCCCGCTGCGGCGAACAGCTGGTGACGTGCGGGCACGTAGTCGATCGCGTCGAGCCCATCACCGACCGCGAGCGAACCGAGCACCTTGCCATCGGCCGCGACGTCGAGGGTCTCCACGCGCTCGGGGCACACGACGATCAGGTGGTTCGTCGCCTCGTCGAAGATCAGGCCCTTCGGTCCATCCTCCCCGCACGCCGGATTCCACGTCTTCAAGATCGCGTGTGACTTGAGGTCCACGACGAGCGTCTTGTCCTTGTCCTCGAGGTTCGTGAAGAATACGCCGCGTGCGTTATCCACGGCGAAGCCCTCGGGCTCGCCTTCGAACTTGATGGCGCTCTTCGTCACGGGCGCGCCAGGCGTGGTGACGTCGAGCACGCGGATCGACTGATCCCGCGGCGTGGTCACCCAGACCTCCTTCATCGACGCCACGTACTGCAGGCCATCCGGCATTGCATCGAGCGTCACGCAGCCCTGCTTTGCGAGGCTCGCGCGGTCGAACGCGCAGACCGTGGAGTCACCGCGGTTGCCGACGTACGCGACACCATCGCCGAAGGTGACCGAGCTCGGGCCCATCATGCGTTTCTGGCCGTTGCGCTCGATCTCCTTCGTGGCGAAGCCATCGATCGAGGTCAACACGCGCGTCTTCGCGTCGATGATAGCGACCTTGCCCGTGCCACCCGCGGGCACCCAGACCCGATGATTCGCCGCGTCGTATCCCAGATAGTCGAGGAACACGCCGGTGGGCGGCGCACCGGGAAGCGCGAGCGTGGTCATCGCGGCGGGCGGTGGCGGCGGAACAGCGGGTGTCTTCGAAGGCTGGCCACACGCTGCGAGCAGGACGGCAATCAGGGATACGCGGTGCATGCGGCCGCAGGCTACGATGGCTTTTATGAGAGAGCGATGAGCAGCGTGGTCGAACCGATCGCAAGCTGCTCACTGGTGGTGTTCGGCGAATTCCACGGCACGACTGAGGTGCCGGCATTTCTCGCAGATGTTCTCGCCGCATCCCGTCCCCCGGTCGCGCTCGCCATCGAGTGGCCGCGCGATCTTCAGCCGGCCGTTGACGACTTTCTCGCCACCGGCGACCGCACGCGCCTCCTCGCCGCACCGCACGACTTCTGGTCCTATCGCGACGGGCGCTCGAGTGCCGCGATGCTCGCGCTGGTCGATCGCGCGCGGCAGCACGGCGCACCCGTGATCTGCTTCGACGACACCTTTCCGTCTGCCGAGGACCGAGACGCCGGAATGGCCGCGCTCCTGCTCGCCGCTCTGCCGGCGCCGCCGACCCGCGTGCTGGTCCTGTGCGGCAACCTCCACGCCCAGACCAGCTCGCCTCGGTGGATGGGTTGGCATCTTCGCCGTCGCGTTCCCGATCTGCTCGCACTCGATGCTCGCGATGACGGCGGCACCGCCTGGGCGTGTCTCGAGGACCGCGGTCCCGGTGTCGTGACGATTCCCGCGCCCCCGCACGCTTCGCCGCCCGGCATTCGGCTCCACGCCGTGCGCGACGAAGATGGCTTCGACGGCGAATACGCCGTCGGCCCGATCAGTGCGTCGCTACCGGTCCGCTGAGCGCGTTTCGGCACAGCACGACCGAGACATCGTCCTGCAGGCCACCCGAGGGCATGCGGACCAGCTCGATCAAACTGCGTGCTGCGGCCACCAGGTCCGGCAAGCGAGCGATGCGCACGATCTCGCTGCGCGGCGCGTAGTTGAACAGCCCGTCCGAGCCGACGAGCAGCGTGGCCGCGCCGATCGGCCCGGCCGCGATCGAGAACGGAAAGCAGCCGTCACCGACGAACGGCTTGCGCAGCTGGCCCGCGCACAGATCGATGACGTCGTCGCCCACGAGCCATGCCCCGGAGTCACCGACGCCGCAGCCCGAGATGCCATGCTCGTCGAGAGCGATTACGATCGCCGTTGTGTGGCCGCGTCCGCGCCGCGTGACGTCGGCATCGAGCACCTCGAGCAGCTCGCCAAAGTCGGTGCCCGACGGCGCCGCGCCCACGGCATCGACCACCGCTTGCGCCGCGATCCCGCCCGCGCGCGTGCCTCCCGCACCGTCGGCGAGCACGATCACGGCACCGCCGCCGCGCTCGAACACGACCGCGTGGTCCTGGCCCGGCAGACTCGCCGCGGCGATCTCGATGGCATACGTGAGCTCCATCGGTTGAAGGCTACGACGCGATCGAAGAGGCGCGCTACGTATGTTCCCGCACCCGCGACGACACAACTCGCGGGCAATTCGGGCGCATGCGCTCGAAACGCGGGGTCGCGATGGGCCAACGCACCGAGATTGCTCACCGCGACATGTGGGCTCCATCGTGCAACGTCGGCGTGCGGGCTTCTTGAGGTGCCCTGACTCATGACGATCGAATCAACGACCCCGCGAGCCATGCTCGCCCTGTTCCTCGGCGCCGCCCTCCTGGGCGGATGTGCCACCACCCGACCGCCCACGGAGAAGATGGAGTCGTCGGCAGCCTCGATCCGCGGTGCCGAACAGGCCGGCGCCGAGAATGTTCCGCGCGCCGCGCTCTACCTGCAGCTCGCGAACGAGCAGTCCGCGAAGGCGAAGACGCTGATCGCGTCCGGTGGCGAGGACAACATGAAGGCTGCCGCGAACCTCCTGATGCGCGCGTCTGCAGATGGCGAGCTCGCCATTGCACTCGCCGATGACGACAAGGCCCGGCTCGCCGCCGAGCAGGCCGTCGCCGACATCCAGACCTTCAAACAGCAGACGCAATAGTTCGCAGGAGATCCTATGACTAACCGAATCTTGATTGCCGGCGTGCTTGCCACGCTCGGCTTCGCTGCCTGCGCATCGTCCCCGTCCCGCGAGTTGCTCGATGCGAGAAGCGCATACGCACACGCGAGCGCTGGCCCCGCAGCCCAGGCCGTTCCGGCCGACCTCCACATCGCGCGCGTCTCGCTCGACAAGGCCGAGGACGCCTTCCACTCCGATGCATCGAACCAGCGCGACCTCGCGTACGTCGCCGAGCGCAAGGCGGAGCTCGCCGAGGTCCTGGCGGATCGTGCCGGCCACACCGAGACCCAGGCCGACGCCGAGGCTCGGCTCGGCAAGGCCAAGGACGCGAACCACCTCCAGACCAAGGAGGAGCTCGAGCGCACGAAGTCCAACCTCGCGAGCTCGGAGCAGAACGCGGCCAACTCGGAGAAGCGCGCAGACACGGCCGACACGCACGCGGCCGAAGCCGACAAGCGCGCCGCGGAGTCCGATCGCAAGATGAAGGCGATGCAGCTCGAGCTCGCGAAGTGGGCCGCCGTGAAGGAAGAGCCGCGCGGCGTGGTGATCACGCTTTCTGGCAGCGTCCTGTTCGCCTCCGACAAGGCGGCGCTCCTGCCGGAAGCGAAGACGCGGCTCGGTCAAGTGACCGCGGCGCTCCTCGAGACCAAGGAGCGTCACCTCGACGTTCAGGGCTACACGGACTCCCAGGGCAAGGATGCATACAACGTCGATCTCTCGCAGCGCCGCGCCGATGCGGTGCGCATGTACCTCGTCTCGCAGGGCTACCCGCCGGATCTGATCGTCGCCCACGGCGCCGGCAAGAGCCTGCCCGTCGCCGACAACGCGACGGCGGAGGGACGCGCGAACAATCGCCGGGTCGAGATCGTGATCCAGCCGGCCTCCGGCGTGACGATGAAGTAGTTACGGTTCGCTATTCAGCGGCCGGTTGTCGGCCGGCGGTTCTTCGAGGCTGATCGGTCCGAGCGCTCCATCGCGGAACTCGTGCACGAGGAGCTCGGCGGCCTTGTGCAGGTCGACGATGCCGCCCTTGCGAAGCCCACCCCGGCGCCGACCGACCTCGGTCAGCAGCGCCTCGGCGCTCGCAGGGGCGACCGCGAGCTTGTAGCGCGCGACGATCAAGTGCGGATACCGCGCGAGCAGGTACTCCGCACCGAACATTCCGATCGTCAGGTAGTCGATCGCCGTATCGGGGATCGATCCGGCGAACGCGAGCCGGAATGCGCGTGGCTCGTGCTCGATCTTCGGCCACATCAGGCCCGGGCTGTCAGTGATCACCATCCCGCTCGAGAGCGTGACCGACTGCTGCTCCTTCGTGACGGCCGGCTTGTCGCCGACCTTCGCGACCTGCCTGTTCATCAGCGTGTTGATCAGGGTGGACTTGCCGACGTTGGGCACGCCCGCGATCAGCGCACGCACGGCCTTGTCGGCGCCGCGGTGCTTCGCCAGGTTCCGGCACAGCTCCGCGATCCGCTTGCGCGTCACCTGCGGGCGCTCGGTCGTCGCAGCGAACGCCTTCACGCCCGGCTCGCCCTCGAAGTACTTCACCCACGCCCGCGTCACCTCGGGATCGGCGAGGTCGCTCTTGGTCAGCACCTTGACCACAGGCTTCGACCCGCGGATCTCGGCGAGCAGCGGGTTGGAGCTCGCCTTCGGGAGGCGACCGTCGATGACCTCGATCATCACGTCCTGCGAGGGCATCAGCGCGACCAGCTCGCGTCGCGCCTTCGTCATGTGCCCCGGATACCACTGCAGCGACATCGCCGCCTGTATGGCACGAATCGGCGATCCGCACGCGATCAGCCGGTGCGGCTGTTGATGACGGATGTCCCGAACACGCGGAACCGCGCGCCACCGGCCTCCTTCGCGCGATACATCGCCGCGTCTGCGTCGCGCAGCAGGTCTTCGCCGCGCCGATAGCCACTGTCCATCATCACGATGCCGATGCTCGGCGTGGCCACGTCGATCGAAAACGGCTGCGCGAGCTCGTGCTGGATGCGCGCGGCGAGGCTCGTGACGGCGCCGATCTCCGTGACGCCGTCGACGAGCACCGAGCTCTGCCGAAGTGCGTAATGGTGGACTGATCGGAGCTCAGGCTCGGATCGGGAGCGACACGTTGAACGTGGTCCGCAAGGGCGAGGACTCGACGGAGATCGTCCCGTGGTGCGCGCGAACGATCTCGTTGGCGATGTAGAGCCCGAGGCCGAGGCCGCGCACGTCGCTCGAGCGACCGCGCTTGAATGGATCGAACAGGGTCTCGAGCATCGCGGTCGGGATCGGTGCATCCCCCGGCTCGTTGCGAACGCTGAGAACTGCCGAGGTTCCGTCGCTGTCGATCCCGATCATCACCGGCGTCCCGGCACGCCCGTACTGGATGGCGTTGCTCGCGAGGTTGCCGACGACCTGCTCGAGCCGGTCTGGATCCCACGTACCCTCGACGTCCGCGCCGTCGACGACGAACCGCGACTGCTTGTGCGCGAGCCGCAGATCCTCGAGCACCCCTTCCACCATCACGCGCATCCACATCAAGCGACGCTCGATGGGGATCCCCGTACCGAGCCGCGCACGCGTGACATCGAGGAGCTGGTTGACGATCGTCGTCATCCGCTGCGTGGTGCGCTCCAGCCGAACGATCACCCCGGCATCGGCGGCGTCGGTGGTCTGCTCGCGAAGCAGACCGAGGCCGAGGCCCAGTGCGGACAGCGGGTTCCGGAGGTCGTGCCCGACGATGCCGAGCATCTCCTCGTGGAATCGCGTGGTCGCACGCTCGGTCTCCGAGCGGAGCGCTGAATCGAGCGCGAGCCCGGCGTACTCGAGGCACGTCATGATCGCGGCGTGGTCGCGCACGTCGAACACGTCGGAGTCGCCATCGCGCGTGACGACCACGACTCCTGCCGCGACTCCGCGAATCGAGAGCGTCTGGACCACCACGTCGCGCATCCCGGTCGCAGCGACGTAGGAGGCGAGCTCGGGGCGCTCCGTGGCGACGTCCTCATCCGAGACGACCTCCCGGACGGCCGGCACGAGGTTCTCGCACGCGGCGAGGAGTAACGCTGCGCGCTCCGTGACTCGGTGCCTCACACTCGTCCGCGTGGGAGCGCCCTCGCGGATCAGCGAGACCGCACATCCATCGCCGACCGCGGCGACGGCCCACGTCGAGATCACGTCGAGGATATCCTGGACCTCGCTGCGCGCCTTGAACAGCGCGGACGCGAGATCGTTCATCGCCGCGACGCGGTTGCGCTCGCGCTCGACGGTCTTCTTCAGCTGATCGATCCGCATGACACCCTTCACGCGTGCTCGCAGCTCCTCGGGAACGAACGGCTTCGTGACGTAGTCATTTGCTCCGCTCTCGAGCGCGTGCACGATGTCGCCGGTATCGGTGCGCGAAGCGGTGAGGATGATGATCGGAAGGTCCTTGGTCTGCGCCGCGGACCGGAGGTAGCGGCACACCTCGTCCCCCGAGAGTCCGGGCATCACCCAATCGAGCAGCACGAGCGCCGGGATCTCGGTTGCGTCGACCAACCGCTCGATGACCGAGGCGCCGTCGCCGAACACTTCCTGCCGGAATCCATCGCCGAGTGCGCGTGCCGTGAACGCTGCTTGCGTTCGGCTATCGTCGACGATCCAGATAAGCGGCCCCGCCAGAGTCACGCCGTCGGGTACCACGGAACATCGTTCGACGTCCGTACGTAGTAATACGCGCCAGGACCGCGATCAGCGTCGCTTGCCTGCCCGCGCCGACTTGCGCTTCGCCTTGACGGGCTTCGTGGCCCTCGTCTTGGCGATCTTCGCCTTCTTGCCGCGCGATGCAACGACAGGCGCATCGGCCGCGGCGACCGTGGTCGTGGACCTGACGGGCATCGGACGGGCACCCGGCGGCTCGAGGTACTGGCTCCAGTCCACGCGGCCTTCCGCGCGGGCCGAGCCTGTGATCCCGAGACCGAGGACGAGCATGAGCGCGGGGATCCATCTCGACATCCAACAGTCGTCAGCACAGGGCGTACCAACCGTCACCCGCGCAACGTCATGAGATCCGTGGCGACCGATCGGTGTTCGGTGAGAGGAGCCGCCCCGGCGTTGGGGGTCCCCGCACCGGCTAGTCGGGGCGCCACCCGATGATAATCTCGTCGGATGATCACGCTCTACCATCACCCGTTCTCGCGCGCGGCGACCACGATCTGGACCCTCGAAGAAGTCGGCGAGCCGTACGAGCTCCGCTACGTCGACATCATGAAGGGCGAGCAGAAGTCGCCCGAGATCCTCGCGCTCAACCCGATGGGCAAGCTGCCGACGCTCACCGATGGCGACGCCGTCGTCACCGAGAACGCGGCGATCGCGCTCTACCTCGCGGACCGCTACGCCTCCGGGCGCCTCGCACCGCGCCTCGACGATCCGAAGCGCGCGACGTACCTCCGGTGGTCGCTGTTCGCGCCGTCGGTGGTCGAGCCCGGATCGCTCGCGCACGCCAGCAAGTGGGAGTTCAAGCCGAGCCAGGCCGGCTGGGGCGCGCACGAGACGATGCTCACCGCGATGGAGACCGCGCTCACCGGCAAGGACTTCATCCTCGGCGACACGTTCTCGATCGCCGACGTCATCTTCGGCGGGACCGTGCGCTTCATGCTCCGGTTCGGCATGCTCGAGGCGCGCCCGCTGTTCACGGCCTACAACGATCGGCTCGCCCAGCGCCCCGCGCTCCAGAAGGCCGAGGCGCGCAACGCCGCGATCATGGCCGAGCATGGTCTCGGCAAGTAGCTACGGGAGCTTGACCATCGCTTCGCCGGTCTCGCGATCGATCGCCGCCATGGTCGTGGCGGAGCTGCCGTCAACGCCGAGCTCGACCGTCGTGTACTGCGTCGGCAGCTTGTCGACCGGGAACGAGCCGTTGTGGCAGGGCACCGGCGCGAACCCGAACGCCTCGCCGTTGGAGCTGCGGAACGTGAGGTGGAGGTTCGGGGTGGTCCCGCAGCTCGTGGTGCTCGCGGGCATGCCGTGGATCGTCCAGGACACGCGGCCGAAGTGCACGCTCGTCGCGGGATAGCAGGCGCGATCGCGCGCGCAGATCTGCGGCACGCACTCGGAGTCCATGCTGCAACCCTCCAGGGGATCGCCCGCGGGGCCCGTCCAGCCGCCATATGGATCCGGGTTTGGAGGCGGGGGATCCGAGGGCGGCGGAAGACAGCCAACGACGAGGACGAGTGCGAGGGCGAGCCGCATGACGTGTCGAGCATAGCGGGTCGGCAGGCGGCAGTGGCTGGCAGACTGCAGGCGATAAGACCGGCCCTGTCAGCAACGGGGAGTTGACGTGGACAGCGCGGTGGCCGACGCTACCGCCCACGCATGACTCGGTGGTCCATCGCGCTGCTCGCTGGAGTGTCGCTCGTCGGTTGCACCGATGAGCTCGAGTACGGCTCCGAGACCTCCGATCTCGACGTCGATGCCTTCGTCGTACCGGCGCTGCCGGCGGCAGAGCGGGCGGCGATCGTAGGGCGCTACGACCGCCTCGATCCCACCGACGAGGTTCCGCGCGGCCTCCTCGAGGACGCGATCATCTTCTACGACATGAACCTCGCGCTGATCCCGAAGCCGAAGTACTTCGTCGTCACGGACATGTCCCTGTACTCGGGCAAGGACCGCTACTGGCTGGTCGATGTCACGAGCGGCGCGGTCGAAGCGCACAAGGTCGCGCACGGCGACGGCAGCGACTCCGACAACAACGGCTACGCGACGACCTTCGGCAACGTCGACGGTTCGCACAAGACCTCGCTCGGCTTCTACCTGACCGGCGAGATCTACGACGGCACGCACGTCCACTCGATGCGGCTCGATGGCCTCTCGAAGGACGGCAGCGTCAACGGTATGGCGAACACCAATGCGCGCAGCCGGTTGATCGTCATGCACGAGGCGTCGTACGTCGACGACACGAACACCAGCCAGCAAGGCCGCAGCAACGGTTGCCTCGCGCTCGATCCTTCGATCGAAGTGCCGATGGTCGACCGCATCCACGACGGTACCCTGATCTACGTCGCGACAGCGCCGCTCGATCCGCCGGTCGGTCGCGGCGGCGCCATGATGGAACCGGACCCGATCGCCGGCGAGAACACCGACATCGACGAGAACCGTGCGACCGGGGGCTGCTCCACCGGTGGCAACGGCGCCGGCCTCCTGATCACGCTGGCGCTTGTTGGCCTGCGCCGGCGCCGCCGCTAGCCAGCCGCCACTTCGTCCGGGTGTACGCGACGTGAAACCCGCGGCGTTCCGCGTTGCGCTGCGAGGTGCTGCCGGGGTTCGTCAGCATCAGCGCCACATCGCAGCCGCGACGCCGCGCTTCCGCGAGCCGTGCCGCGAGCAGTAGGCCCTGTGCGCCGCGCCCACGACCGGCGGGAATCGTGCTCGCGCCCGCGAGCAAGCCGACGCCTTCGTGGACTCCGAGCGATCCGGTGGCGATCGGCGCGCCATCTCGCTCGACGACGAAGTTCGTCATGGCGCGGTTCTGCACCACCACCTCGGACAGCTCGCGGATCACCTGGGCAAACACCGGATCGCTCGCCCAGCCGAGCACGGCCGTCTCGACCCATGCCGCGTTATCGGTGTCGTCGATCACGCGCACGGAGATCCCCGCAACCGGCGCGGGCTCGCGTAGCTCGGCGAGTGGCTGCACGAGCACCGTGCTGAGCTCGATCGGTCGGTAGCCGCGCTCCGCGAGCAGCGCGTGCGTCTCCACGCCCGCGAGCGGGCTGACCTCGTGCATCGGTTCGGCACCGCGCTCGTGGAAGAACGCCTCGATCGCACCGAGCAGCTCGGGTGTGGCGGGTGCGAACATGCCGAGGCCGAACGTCTGCGTCATCGGCGACGCCGTACCGTCGAACATCGCGTACGTGCCGCTGAAGTCGTGCCATGCGGCGCCGACATGCGGCGTGACGCGTTGCCGAACTTCCACGAACGACGTGCCGATCGCCGCTTCGACTCGTTCGATCCGTCGCGCGAGCTCGGCATCCATGAACATCGCACGCAGCGTAAGTTACAATCGCAGCCGGTGCCTGCCTACGTCGCGTTACTTCGCGGGATCAACGTCGGCGGTCGCCACATGCTGAAGATGGCGACGCTGCGCGCGGTGATCGAAGCCGCGGGCGGCACGAAGGTCGAGACGTACATCCAGAGCGGCAACGTGGTGTTCGGTCACGCCGCGCGCGCATCCGCGCCACTGCAGTCGAAGCTCTCCACGGCGATCGCCAGGGCGGCCGGGTTCCCGGTGCCGGTGGTGCTCCGCACGGCGGCCGAGCTCGCAGGGGTGATCGCGACGAATCCGTTCGGCGGCGCGCCGGATGAGCAGCTCCACGTGATGTTCTGCGCGGCGCAGCCCATCGGGACCGCATTCGACAAGCTCGACGCGACGGCGTTCGCGCCGGAGTGCTGGGCGCTCGGCGCGCGTGAGCTGTATCTGCACCTGCCGAACGGCATGGGCAAGAGCAAGCTCGCGGTCAGCATGTCGCGCCTCGCCGTGTTGAAGGACGCGACTGCGCGCAACTGGCGCACGGTGCAGACGCTCGCGGGAATGATCGCCGACCGCTAGCCGTGGAGCGCGACGGTATCCCAGCACGCCTGCTCGGCGCCGGCCATCACCTCGGGCGTCAGCGAGATCCGGTTCTCCCAGTTCGCCCGCATCATGCCGATGAACGCGCCGAACACGAGCTCCATGAGCACGTAGGCATCGAGTGGCTTGACGAGGCCCTCGGTCTGCGCGCGCCGGATCACTTGCAGCGTGAAGTCCTTCACGTTGCGATCGATCGCGATGCTCTCTGCATCGAGGTACGAGGCGTGGTTGTGGAGCTCGATGAAGGCGAACGCCATCGGCGCGCCGAGTGCGAACGAGACCATCTCGTTCCACATCACCTGGAACTGCGTGCGCACCGGCGCGGCCTGCGGAAATGCGGTGAACACGCGCTGCGCGATCGCCGCCTTCCACGTGCGGTAGAGCGCGTTGACCAGCGCCTCCTTGCTATCGAAGTAGTGATAGATGGTGCCCGCGGCGATGTCGGCCTTCTCCGCGATCTGCGGGATCGCGGTGCCGTGAAAGCCGCGCTCCACGAAGCACTGGAGGGCGGCGTCCAGGATGGACTCCCGGCGATCCGGTCGGTCGGGAGGACGGCCGCGTTTGGCTCGGGTCACCATTTGTTGAATGAATATTCGTAAAATAATCAGCGCTTGTCAAGATCGGCGATTTTCGGCGTTGACAGCGGGTTCTAAGCCCTGATACGTCTCTTTCATATTAATCGAATGAACGTTCATTCGTGAATTCAACAGGAGCCCGACCATGCTTGCTCAGACCGCCCTCGCCTCTCTCGCCGCCCTCGGAACTTGTGCCGGCCTCCCCGCCGGCAACATGAAGGACCCGCACTACTGGGGCGACTACATGCTCGACAAGTACGCGGCCGAGCGCCAGGTCCCGGCGCATCTCGAGCCCGGCCCGGCACCCCTCGCGCATCCGCGGACGGTCCTCCTGATCACCGGCGTGACGATCCCCGCCGTGTGGTTCGACCCGATCAAGGCGCGCCTCGTGCGCGATGGCTTTCGCCCGGTGGTCTACGAGCCGCCCGCGCTGCTGAGCGGCGATCTGTTCGTCAACTCCGAGGCGCTCGCCACGGTGGTCGACAACATCCGCGCGCAGACCGGTGAGCAGAAGATCGACATCCTCGCGGAGTGTACCGGCGGCCTGATCGCTCGGCACTACATCCAGTCGCTCGGCGGCGACGAGCACGTCTCGCGGCTCGTCACGTTCATCTCGCCGCAGCACGGGCTCCCGAAGGCGGCATTCGCGTTTGACATCGCCGGCTGGCCGGCGCTCGCGGACCTGACGCCCGGCAGCGACTTCCTCCACGCGGTCAACGATGCGCCGCTTCCGGCGAACGTGCCGATCACGTCGATCTACACGAGCACCGACGAGTACATCCAGCCCTACGAGACCTCGATCATTCCGGGCGCGCACAACATCGACATGGGCAGCAACGGCTTCGTCGGTCACTTCGAGTTCTTCTGGAATCCGGAGGTCTACAAGGTGATGTACACGGCCCTCACCGAGCACGTTACCGGTGACGATCCGGCCACGATGCCCGATCCGAACGCTCCGGATCCGACCACGCCCGACGACGAGATGAGCGGCGGCGGCTGCAACGCGGGCGGTCCTGCGGCCGGTGGAACGATGCTTCTCGTGCTGGGCGTGATGCTCGCGGGGCGCCGCCGGCAGCGCATTCGCTGATCGGCGCTACGCTGCGCGCATGCAAACGCGCGTGTACGCCGCCGCCTCGTCCTCTGCCCCGCTCGCACCGTCGACGATCGAGCGTCGAGCCGTCGGTCCGCGGGATGTCCAGCTCGATGTCCTGTTCTGCGGCCTGTGCCACTCGGACATCCATCAGGTCCGCTCCGAGTGGGGCAAGGCCGCCTTCCCGATGGTCCCGGGTCACGAGATCGTCGGCCGGGTCACCGCCCTCGGCGCCGAAGTCACGCGGTTCGCGATCGGTGACATCGCGGGCATCGGGTGCCTCGTCGACTCGTGCCGCAGTTGCCGCTGGTGCGGTCAGGACCACGAGCAGTTCTGCGAGAAGGGCGCCGCCGCCACCTACAACTCCACCGAGATGGATCGCGTGACGCCGACGTACGGCGGGTACTCGCAACAGGTCGTCGTCACCGAGCACTTCGCGCTCAAGGTGCCGAAGCACCTCGATCCCGCGGGCGCCGCGCCGCTGCTGTGCGCCGGCGTCACCACCTTCTCGCCGCTGCGCCAGTGGGGCTGCAAACCAGGCATGCGCGTCGGCGTGGTCGGGCTCGGCGGCCTCGGCCACATGGCGGTCAAGCTCGCGGCGGCGATGGGCGCAGAGGTCACGATGCTGAGCACGTCGCCGAGCAAGCAAGCAGATGCCGCGCGGCTCGGCGCCACCGACTTCGGCCTGACCAGCGACACTGCGACGTTCAAGCGCCTCGCGGGCCGCTACGATCTCCTGATCGACACGGTCTCCGCGAAGCACGACTACAACGCCTATCTCCGCCTGCTCTCGCCGTTCGGCACCATGGTCTGCGTCGGCGCACCGCCGGAGCCGTCGCCGATGTCGGCGTTCTCGTTGATCGGCGGCAACAAGCGGCTCGTGGGCTCCGCGATCGGCGGCATCCGCGAGACGCAGGAGCTCCTCGATTTCTGCGGCGAGCGCAACATCGTCGCCGACGTCGAGGTGATCGCGGCCGACAAGATCAACGAGGCCTACGAGCGCACCATCAAGGGCGACGTCCGCTACAGGTTCTCGATCGACGCGAAGACGTTCTAGAGTAGGCAGCCAACTACCGCCGCATCGGTCGCGTCAGCACATCGCGAATCCGCGCCGCGAGATCGTTGTCCGGATTCACCGACGAGAGCCAGTGCACGAGGGCATCCGGTTCGGTCGCGCCATCGCCGATGGTGACCAGCTTCGCGCGCGGATGCTCGTGATCCACGAACCGCCGCATCTCCTCCGCGATCAGCGACGGGATCGAGTCCGCGATCGCGATGACATCGGGTTCGAAATGAAACTCGCCGAGTCGCACGATCGCTTCGAGCGGCGTCGCCACATCGACGACGGCGCAGCCCGCGGCGCGAAACGCCTCCGCCATGCGCAGCCTGCGCTCGATCGTCGCGTCGACGATCACGATCGACATGACCCGGCGGTGCCCGTTCGATGCGGTCAACGCGTCGTCGATCACGCGACCGAAGCCGGCCGGCACCGTGTCGAAGCCGATCGCGATCGAGGTGGCACCGATCCGGAGGATCTTGCCGGCGAGCTGGAGCCAGCCGGCCTGCTGGGTGTCGAACCGCAGCTCGAGGTCCACGCTGCGACCGAGCACGCGATCCGGAGCGGTGACGAGCGTGATCGCGCTCAGCCCACCACCGGAGACGTTCGCGATCCGACCACGGACGTCGTAGTCCCGAGCGCGGATGCTGACCGTGCCCTTCGGGCACAAGCGGACGCTCTGCCGGCGCTCCATCGGCGGGCACCCTAGCACCTCCTGATAGCCTTGGCGCAGTCGTCGACACGCCGGGCGTTGCGCGAGATGCTCACTGTATGAGCGACCGCGAGGTGTTCGGCACGTCGGATCCCGAGAGCCCGGTGACGCGGGCAGAGCTCGAGCGTGCGCTTCGCCATATCAACCTCGGCTATCTCGAGCTGCGCAACGCGATGCTCGAAGTCGGTGCGCGCGTGATCTCGCTGACCGACGAGCTCACCCGGCGGCTCGATGGTGTGGAGCCACTGCCTGCGCCCGCAGGGACCGCCGCGGCCGCGGCGACCACCACCATCGAGCTCGCCGCGAACGAGGGCATGCCGAACGCGCTGCTCAACATGCGCGCCACCGACGAGGGCCAGGGGACGCGCGTCGCGCTCGACCTCGGCGACGTCGACAAGTACACGGTCGAGTCCCCATCACCGCCGTGCGATGAGCTGATCCCGATCTGCAAGGCACGCTGCTGCCGGATGTCGTTCTCGCTCTCGACCCAGGACCTCGACGAGGGTGTGGTCCGCTTCGACTACGGGCAGCCGTATCTGATCAAGCAGCGCCAGTCCGACGGCTACTGCGTCCATAGCGGTCCCATCACCCGCTCGTGCGGTGTGCACGCGCAGCGCCCGCGGGTGTGCCGCACGTTCGATTGCCGCGACGACGCGCGGATCTGGGCCGACTACGAGAAGCGGATCCCGGCATCCACCGTGGAGGCGATGTTCGAGGGCGCTACACGATCGCATCCCGAGCTGGTGGCGGTCAGTGACCTCCTCCATCTCGTCCACCTCCGCCAGAGGGTCATCGAAACGGAAAAGATCTCGATCGCAAGCACTTATTCGGACGAGAAACCCGCCGCCGGACCCGAGCCAAGACCCCGCAAACCACTCGTGTGACCGTTTCATGTCACGACGCTGACGTGGCGGGCACACGGCGGCGCCTAGGCTGCCCCCATGCCGAAGCGCGTCACGACGTCGACCTCGATCAGCGGCTCCGGGGTGTGGCACCCCCCGACCGTCCTCGACAACGTCGAGCTCTGCACCGCGTTCAACGAGTTCGTACGTCGCGATAACGCGAAGCATGCCGCGGAGATCGCGGCCGGGACCCGTGCCGAGCTCAAGGAGTCATCGCCCGAGTTCATCGAGCGCGCGTCGGGCATCGTCTGCCGCTATGTCGAGGACAAGACGGGCCTCGTCGATCCGGAGCGCATGTGCCCCAACATCCCGGAGCGCTCCGAGGACCAGGTCAGCGTGCAGGCGGAGTACGCGGTCCACGCCGCGAAGAAGGCGCTCGAAGTTGCGGGGCGCGTGGGTGAAGACATCGATCTGATCGTGCTCGGGGCTTCATGCCTGCAGCGCGCGTATCCCGCGATGGCGATCGAGGTTCAGGCGATCCTCGGTGCACGCGGTCACGGCTTCGACATCTCGCTGGGATGCTCGACCGGGACCGCCGCACTCCAGCTCGCATCGCAGGCGGTGCAGCTCGGCAATTCGCGGTGCGCGCTCGTGGTGCTGCCGGAGCTGACCAGCCCGCACATGAACTGGCGTGATCGCGACGCGCACTTCATCCTCGGCGATGCTTCCGTCGCGATGATCGTCGAGCCCTCCGATCGGGCGCGCGCCGGCTCGTGGGAGATCCGGTCGACGCACATGGCGTCGAAGTGGTCGAACAACATCCGGAACAACTTCGGATACATGAACCGCTGCGACCCGAGCACCGAGCACGCGGCCGACAAGCTGTTCCACCAGCAGGGCCGCCGCGTGTTCAAGGACGTGGTGCCGATGGCGGAGGCGTTCGTCAACGAGACCATCGCCGCGCACGGCCTCGCGCCCGATCAGATCGCGCGCTACTGGCTCCACCAGGCGAACCAGAACATGAACGATCTGATCGCGAAGCGGATCCTCGGCCGCGACGCGACCGCCGCGGAAGCGCCTCTCGTCCTCGCCGAGTACGGCAACACCGCCTCGGCCGGCTCGCTGATCGCGTTCGCGCTCCACAACGACGATCTCCCCGGCGGCAGCATCGGCATCATGGCGGCGTTCGGCGCGGGTTACTCGCTCGGCTCGCTCGTGCTACAGCGCGACGCCTGATGGTTCCCTGGAAGGTGCTCGAGACGGTCACGACGCGCGAAGGCGAGCTCCAGCTTCGCCAGCGCGGCGCACGCGAGTTCCTCATCACGATCGATGGCCGCGTGCTGATGACCAGCAGCGAACGCTCGTCGGAGGAGGCGGTCGCGACGCTCGCGTGCAAGGAGATCGCCGGGCGGCCCGCGCCGCAGGTGCTGATCGGCGGGCTCGGCATGGGGTACACGCTCCGCGCGGCGCTCGACGCGCTACCGGGGAAGGCGAAGATCACGCAGGTCGAGCTCACGGCGCAGGTCGCGACCTGGTGCGCCGGGCCGATGGCATCGCTGACGCGCGGTGCCGCGCTCGACAAGCGCGTTCGCATGGTGATCGAGGACGTGGCGCGGGTGATCGAGCGCGCGCCCGCTGGCCAGCTCGACGCGATCATCCTGGATCTCTACGAGGGTCCGCACGCGGCGCAGAAGCGGGAGAACGACCCGTTCTACGGCCGCGCCGCGCTGGTGCGCAGCTTCACGGCGCTACGCCCCGGCGGAGTACTCGCGATCTGGTCGGAGGAGTCGAACATCGTGTTCAAGCGGCGCATGGCCGACGTGGGGTTCGACGTCACGCTGCACCACCCGGGCGGCAGCCGCGCGTACGTGGTGTACCTCGGGCGACGTCCCGAGCCGGCCCCCGAGCGGTCGCGACGACGACGCTGACCGGCCACCCGAGTTGCCGGCGCCCCGCGGCCCGACCACCGCGTACGCAGTTCCAGTGAGTTGTGATGGCACTCACCTTGCGTCAGCAGACCGCGTGCACACCCTCGCCAGCGTCACCTCGCTCTTCGTGTTGCTAGCCGCGGGCGCGTGCGCCGAGACGGAGACCGCGGAGGACGCCGAGCACGCCCCGATCGTCAACGAGGACACCAAGGAAGACTCGGTGTGGTTCGTCGAGGACAACTCCTGGGACTCCGAAGCGGTGCTCCGTCTCGTCAACCGCTCCGACTACGACACGCTGCACGACGAGGTCGGACTGTCGCGGTGGCCCGCCGAGGCGATCGCTGCAGCGCGCAAGCCGATCACCTCGCTGACCGCGCTCGACGACCTCTCCTGGGTCGGCCCGCTGACGTTCGCGAAGCTGCGCGGCTACGCCGTCGACCATGGTTACGGACCGAAGCTCGCCGAGGAGTACGCGCCGGCCGGCGAGGCGAAGGCGATCGACGAGACGATGATGGCGATCACCGCGATGATGCTGAAGCGCTACGCGACGGGCGCGATGCCGCGCGGTCAGCACGCGAAGGCGCACGGCTGCGTGGCCGCGACGTTCAAGGTCGATGGCAGCGTGCCCGCGCGGCTGCGCGCCGGCGTGTTCGCCACGCCCGGCGAGCTCCGCACCATCGTGCGGTTCTCCAACGGCGACTCCACGCTCAAGTCGGATACGGACAAGGACGTTCGCGGCATGGCGATCAAGGTGATCGGCGTGACCGGCGCGAAGGCGATCGCCGAGGACACCGGCACCACGCAGGACTTCTTGCTCATCAACCACCCGACGTTGATGGTCCGCAACGTCATGAAGTACGCGGAGCTCGTCACCCGCGCGAACAGCGGCAACCAGCTCTCGATCATCACGTTCTTCCTCAGCCTCAACATCGCGGACTGGGAGCTGCGCGGCCTGACCACACTGCTCGGCATGGTCAGCCACAAGATGGCGAACCCGCTCGAGGCCCGCTACTGGAGCACCACGCCGTACCTCCTCGGCGACAAGGCCGTGAAGTACAGCGCGCGGCCGTGCACCACGCCGTCGGCGCCGTCGATCCCGGCGAACGCTCCCGATAGCTATCTCCACGACGCGCTCGCCAAGTCCCTGCGCACCGGCGGTGCCTGCTTCGAGCTGCTCGCGCAGGTCCAGACCGACGCGCGCGCGATGCCGGTCGAGGATCCGACCATCGAGTGGACCGAGGCACGCTCGCCGTTCGTGAAGGTTGCGACGCTCGAGATCCCGAGCCAGCAGTTCGATTCGCCCGCGCAGGTCACGGCCTGCGAGAACCTGACGTACACGCCGTGGCACGCGCTCGCGTCGCAGCGCCCGCTCGGCGGCATCAACCGCGCGCGCAAGAGCGCGTATCGCGCGATGACCATGATGCGCCACGGCCGCAACGGCGCCGCCGTTGGCGAGCCGCAGTAACGCGGTAGAGTCAACCTGATGACGGCCAGCCGGGTCCTCGACCAGGTGCAATCGCTCGCGCACATCGAGGCGCTCGCACCGGGCGACTACGCCGAGCAGCTCGCCGCGGAGCTCTCGCCCGTCGAGACGCGCGAGGAGATCGCGGCCCGCGACGAGCACCTCCGCGAGGGATTCCAGCGGATCGAGGCCACCGCGGCGCGGATCATGCGGATCCGCCTCGATCACTCGCTCGCCGATGACACTGCGATTGCCGAGCCCACGCGCAAGGTGTTCGCGCAGACGGTCGCGAGCTACGCGGGCCGACTCGACGTGCTCGAGACCCGCGCACGCGACCTGGCGGCTCGCAATGGCGCGCGCGATCCCGGTGACATCGCAGACCGCGTCGTCCGTGCGGCCGAGGCGACTCTCGCGCAGCGCGCCGAGCTGTACCGCAGCCTGCTCGCCCTGGTCGGGCGGCTCGCCACCGCCGATATCCCGATGGCCGATGCGAAGGCGAGAGATCGTCGCGAGGCCGAAGCACCGCGCCGGCTGTGGAGCTCGGTGCGCCGCGAGCTCGAGGCGATCGCCACGCGCCCGGAGCGCGTGCTCGAGGCCACGTTCGCGATCCGGCTCGCCGGCTGGGAGAGCCTGCTCGACGACCCGAACCCGGAGAAGGAGCCCACGCTCGCCGATCTGATCGAGCTCGACTAGAGGGTTCCGGCGATCATCTGCCGCAGCGCCTGGATGTGCTGCGCCGGGCCGCCGAGCCGCTCGAGCTGCGCGACCTCGGCCTTCGCAGCCTTCGCATCGCCTGCGGCGAACAGCGCGGAAGTCAGGTTGATCCGCGCCTCGTGCCAGTCGGGCTTGAGCTCGAGGCAGGCGCGGAAGTCGACCACGGCCTGCGTGAAGCTCCGGCGGCGAAGCAGGCAATTCGCTCGATTGAAGCGGAGCAGGTTGTTCGCACCGCCGCGGTCGATGGCCGCGTCGTAGACGGCGATCGCCTCGTCATCCTTCTTCTGCTGGGACAGCGCGAAGCCGAGCTCGCCGGTGATGCCGATGTTGTCGGGATCCCAGGTGCTCGCGCGCTTGAGGAGCCCCTCGGCCGCCGCGAAGTTACCGGCGGTGACCATCGGCGCCACGGCTTCCAGCACCATCGCGGCGTGCTCGGGAAACCGGTGCACCAGAGACAGCTTCAACGCCGCTGGATCATCGATCGCCTGATCGAGTGCGTCGCGGATCCCGGCGTCGAGATGATGGCCGTGCTCGGCGAGCAATGCTCGCGCTGCGTCGGGGTCGCCGGCGAGCGCGTGCACGGAGATCGCCGCGCGAATCGCGATCACGTCGCGGGGGAGCTGCGCCACCGCGCGCTTCGCGTAGTCCTTGGCCGCGGGATCACCGCGCTTGGCCGCGATGACCGCCCGGCTCGACAGCGCCTGCGGCGTATCGATCTGCGCGAGCTCGGCATCCGCCGCCACCTCGTCGCCGCGCATCAACGCGATCATCGCCCGCTGGTGCCGCATGTCGTCGACGCGATCGCCGGCCGCGATCGCCTCCACGGCGATCGCATCCGCGCGATCGAGGTCGCCTGTCACCATGTGCGCGAGCACCTCGCTCGTCCGCGGGACCTTCGGCGCCTCGCTGGGATCCGGGTTGAGGATCACCGCGGCCACACCGAGCATCGAGAAGGTCTCGGCGAGCTGCCCTGCGTCCACACCCGGCGTGTTCGCGACGATCAACACGCGCTTCATCTTCAGAACGACGTCGAGGAACTTCGCGGCGTCGTAGGCGTCGACCACGAGCTTGCCGACCGCATACACCGGCGCCAGCTCCGCGAGCAGGGACATCGGGATCGCATCACCAGCGAGGAATGTGACGCCGTCATGCCAGGTGCCGTACACGCTGCCCCCACGTTGCTCGATGCTGAGCGGCCCCTCCTTCAAGGTCGTCAGCTCGCGGACCTCGACCGGCTTCGCCATGACGGGGTCGCCGCCGCGGTCGACCGGCCGCTCGGGATGCGTGGCGAACACGTGCGCGAGCCCTGCGGCCCGCGCGGTCGCCGTGGCCGCGAGATGACCGTCCTCGCCGCCGTTGCAGACGATCACGCGCTTGACGAGGCCCTCGGGCAAGGCCGGTACGACGACCGGTTCGATCGTCGGCAGCAGCACGAGCACCATCGCCTGCGCTCCGCACTCGAACACCACGCCCCACGGCGCAGCGCCGATGACCCACGCCTTCTCGCCACCGCCGAGACTCGGCGTGCCCGGTGCGGCCTCCCCGCCGTCGTCGTCCTCGCCTTCGTCGGTGGCCGTGCCGCCCTGCTGGGCGAGGCTCCGCTTCACGAGGCTCGGCCACTTCGCCGGATCTGCGTTCGCGCACTGCCCCGCCGCGCCTTCGAATACCCACTCGCCCTTCTCGAGCACCACGCTGCCGGTGCGCACGTCCATCTCGCTCGCGCCCTCGCCTGCCTCTGCGAGCACCTCGAGCACGACGGCGACGAACGCATCGAACCGCGCACCATCGGTCCCGAACGCGTCGCGCGCCCACGCGGGCGGCTTGCGAGGTCCACCCTTGCCGAACAACTTTCCGAACCAGCCCATGAGGCTACGGCTCGTGCGCGGCGAGCTCGGCGATCGCGGCCTTGATGCCCGCGGTCTGCGGCACGCTCGCCATCTCGAGGCTGTCGGCGAGGCCGATGCCCGGGATGTGCGCGCCGGCGAGCAGCTTCGGCGGTGCGTGCAGCTCGTAGAACAGCTCCTCGACGATCCGGCGGATCAGATGCTCGCCGAAGTTCGTGATCTCCGTGTCCTCGTTCACGCACAGGACGCGGTTCGTCTTACGCACGCTCGCGACGATCGCATCCCAGTCGTACGGGTGCAGCGAGCGCAGATCGATGATCTCCGCATCGATGCCCTCGGCGGCGAGCTCCTCGGCAGCGGCGAGCGCCATCAGCACGTTCCGGCCGTACGTCAGCACGCTGACCTGCGATCCCTCGCGCACGACCTTGGCCTTGCCGATCGGGATGTACAGCTCCTCGAGGTCGGGCCACTCGGGCTTCCACGCGCTGCGGTCGCCGAGCGGTGCATCGATCATCATTGCGAGGCGCTTGTCGTCGCCGGGCTCGCCCGGGATGTCCTCGCCCGGCTTGCTCTTCACGCGAAGCAGCGCCTTCGGCATCAGGAACATCACGGGGTTCGGGTCCTGGATCGCCGAGAGCAGCAGACCGTATGCATCGCGTGGCGTCGACGGCATCACGATCTTCCAGCCGGGGATCCGCGTCGCCATCGCGTCGAACGAATGCGAGTGATAGAGGCTGCCGCGGATGCCGGCGCCGACGGGCGTCATCAGCACGAGCGGCACGTTCCAGTCACCCGCCGTCGACCAGTAGGTGTTGCCGGCGATCTTCAGCAGATCGATCGTGTTGAACGCGTAGTCGCAGAACTGGATCTCGGCGACCGGCTTCTGCCCCGCGAGCGCGAGACCGATCGCCATGCCCACGATGCCGCGCTCGTCGAGCGGCGTGTTCCATGCGGTCTTGAGGCCCTGCGTTCCGGTGAACACGCCACCGAGCGGTGGCCCCACGTCCTCGCCGAAGATATCCGTGACGCCGAGCCGCGACTCTCCGACGTGGAGCGCCATGCGGATCGCCTGGATCATCGTCGACATCTAGCTCTCCCCACGCACGTGGTTCTTGTCGGCGAACACGTAGTCGAAGATCGAGCTCGGATCGGGCGCGGGCTCGGTGCGCACGCGCTTGCCGGCCTCCGCGAGCTCGTTCGTCAGGACATCGCGGCGGTTGTCGATCTGCGCGCGCGTGATGAGGCTCCGCTCGACGAGCTTCTGCTCGAACTTGTCGAGGCAGTCGATCTCCTCCTTCGCCAGGTTCGCGCCGCTCGCGGAAGAGTGACCGCGCAGGCGCGAGACCATCGCCTCGAGCAGGTACGGCTTGCGTTCGGTGCGCACGTACTCGAGCGCCTTCGCGAGCGCGGCGTGCGATGCCTCGGGGTCATTGCCGTCGACCACGGCGACCGGCATGCCGAACGCGCGTCCGCGCTCCGAGATCTGATCGTAGCCGTGCTGGCCCGCGAACGGCGTGGAGATACCGTAGCGGTTATTCGTCACGATCATCAGGAGCGGCAGCTCGGCGCCCTTGCGCGAGCTCCACACCAGCGCGGTCGCGAAGTCACCTTCAGCGGTCCCCGCATCGCCACCCTGGACGATGGTGATGCCCTTCGCCCCCGTCCCTGCACGCTGCGCGCGGGCCGTGCCGATGGCGATCGAGAACTGCACCTCGATCGGCGAGCTGACCGGCACCACGTTCCACTCGCGCTTCGAGAAGTGACCCGCGAAGTTGCGCCCCTTCGAATAGGGATCCGTGGCGACGTTCTTCATCTGCCGGAGCGAATCCACCGGATCCGCACCCATCGCGAGCAGCGTGGCGGCCGAGCGGTAATGGAGGTGCAGATAGTCGTGGTCCACGCCCATGCCCTTGTTGACCAGGAGCCCGAGCGGGACGTTGAACGCCTCCTCGCCGGGACCGCCGATCCAGAAGAAGCCGTCACCCTGCTTGTACATGGTGATCAGCCGCTCCTCGAGAACGCGGGCCCGCAGCATCAGATCGTAGATCTGCAGGCACGCCTCCGGGGACAGGCGGTTGGCGATAGCCGAGCTGATGGACGCGGGGGCGCTGGAGCTCATGACGGCGGGACTGTCTTAGCGCAATTTCGCGTACGTAGGCTAGACCGGCGCTCCGCGTGTAATGACGAGGTGCGGCGTGCGTCTCCCCTTCGAACGCACGCACTTTCCGCAGGCGTTTCTAGCCCGGGAGAAGATGTCATGGACAAGAAGCAGCAGAATCAGACCCAATGTCGTTGTGACCAGGCCGCATGCGGTTGCGCAGCGGCCACCGCCGCGCGGTGCACGTGCGGCGACAACTGCGGCTGCAAGCCGGCGTGCCGCTGCGACAGCGGCTGCGCGTGCCCCACGGCGAAGTAGCGATCTCGTGTAATGCCTGCAGGACCGCTGCGTCCTGCAGGCATGCCCGTTCCCCATCCAGCGCCGCCGGGTCACACTACCGCCGCCATGACCGAGGTCGAGCAGCTCGTCGCCAGTCACCGCGACTTCCTCGCATTCGTACAGCGCCGGGTTGGTGACCACGCCCTCGCCGAGGAGATCGTTCAGGACGCGCTCGTGAAGAGCCTCGCTCACGTGGGCGAGATCCGCGAGTCCGCGATCGGCTGGTTCTATCAGGTGCTGCGCAACGCGATCATCGATCGCGCCCGCCGCGCGTCGGTCCAGCGCGAGCGGCTCGAAGCGCTGGCCGCGGAGCTCGAGACCACCGAGCAGGCGCCGGAGCTGCACGATGTCGCCTGCCGCTGCGTCGGCACGCTCGCCGCGACGCTCAAACCGGAGTACGCCGAGGCGCTGCGCCGGATCGATGTCGAGGGCATGGCCGTGAAGGACTACGCGACCGAGGCCGGTATCTCGCCGAGCAACGCCGGCGTCCGCGTGTTCCGCGCGCGTGATGCACTGCGCAAGCAAGTGGTGCGAGCGTGCGGCACCTGCGCGACGCATGGCTGTCTCGATTGCACGTGCCGCGCGTGACCCAGGATCGCACCGAGCCCCGGCTCGGCCTCGGTGCGAACCTCGGCCAGTTCACGCTGCTCGTCGTCGTCAACGCGTTCGTCGGCGCCATGGTCGGGCTCGAGCGCTCGATCCTGCCGTCGATCGCCGAGCACGACTTTCACCTCGCCGCGCGCGCCGCGGTGCTGTCGTTCATCGTCGCGTTCGGCATCTCCAAGGCCTTCACGAACTACCTCGCAGGCCGCCTCTCCGATGCGATCGGGCGGAAGCGCGTGCTGCTCGTGGGCTGGGCGATCGCGATCCCCGTGCCGTTCATGCTGATGTGGGCGCCATCGTGGAGCTGGGTGCTCGTCGCGAACGTGCTGCTCGGGATCAGCCAGGGGCTCACGTGGTCGACGACCGTGATCATGAAGATCGACCTCGCCGGCCCTGCCCGCCGCGGCTTCGCGATGGGCCTCAACGAGTTCGCCGGCTATGGCGCCGTCGCGGTCTCGGCGCTCGCGACCGGATACATCGCATCGGCATATGGACTCCGACCCGAGCCGTTCTATCTCGGGGTCGTGTACGTCGCCGTGGGACTCGGGCTCTCGCTCGTGGTCCGCGACACGCACGGCCACGCGCGAAAAGAAGCGGCCGACCACCACGGCGGTGCGCAGGCGATCTCGCAGCGCGAGCTGTTCCTCCGCACGTCGTTCACCGATCGGAACCTGTCGTCGATCAGCCAGGCCGGCCTCGTCAACAACCTCAACGACGGCATGGCGTGGGGCTTGTTCCCGCTGTTCTACGCCGCCGCAGAGCTCTCGCTCGAACAAGTCGCGTGGCTCGCCGCGATCTATCCCGCGGTCTGGGGCCTCGGTCAGCTCGTCACCGGCGCGCTCTCGGATCGCGTCGGGCGAAAGTGGCTGATCGCGGGTGGCATGTGGATCCAGGCGATCGGCATCGCGGTGATCGCCGGCTCCGGCTCGTTCGTCGCGTTCGCATGCGGCGCGGTGCTGCTCGGCGCCGGGACCGCCATGGTCTATCCCACGCTCCTCGCCGCGATCGGCGACGTCGCGCATGCGAGCTGGCGTGCCTCGGCCGTCGGCGTCTACCGCCTGTGGCGTGACCTGGGCTACGCGATCGGCGCACTCCTCGCGGGGCTCGTGGCCGACCTCCTCGGCGTGGGTGCGGCGATCTGGCTCGTGGCGGCGCTGACCGCGGCGTCGGGGCTCGTCGTCGCGGTGCGGATGTCAGAGACGCTGCGGCGCCAGGTACAATCGCCGGTGCCATGACCCCGATCGCCGCCGGAGTCCTGCTCGCCGTCGCCTCGGCGATCGCGTTCGGCCTCACGACGCCCGTGATCGCATGGGCGGGTCGAGACCTCGGCCCGCTCGGCACCGCGGCGCTCCTCTACGCAGGCGCGGCAGGCGCGGCCGGTGTGATGCGGCTGCGCGCCCGCGGAGGTGGTGCGTCGCTCACCCGGCGCGACCTCCCGCGCATCCTCGCCATCGCGATCGCCGGAGCCGCGGTGGCACCGACGTTCCTCGCCTGGGGCCTCGCGCGCGCCGGAGCCACGGCAGGCTCGCTGGTCTTGAACCTCGAGGCGGTGCTCACGGTCTTGCTCGCGTGGGTGATCTACCGCGAGGCCCTCGGGCGGCGCGTGCTGACCGCCGTGGCGCTGATGGCCGGCGGTGGCGCGGTACTCGCGGTCGACGCAAGCGCGCGCTCGAACGCGGGGCTGTTCGGGGCGCTCGCCGTCGCTGCGGCGACGCTCGGCTGGGCGATCGACAACACGCTCACGCGTCCCCTCGCCGATCGCGATCCGCTCCAGGTCATCGCCGCGAAGGGCGCGCTCGGCGCGGCCATGACCGGCACGATCGCACTCCTTCGTCGAGAGCCGGTGCCCGAGCTGTGGGCGGCCGGCGTGTTACTCGCATGCGGTGCGACGGGATACGGGCTCAGTCTTCGCCTCTACCTGCTCGCCCAGCGGAGGATCGGCGCGGCGCGCACCGGCTCGGTGTTCGCGCTCGCACCATTCGTCGGCGCGGCGGTCGCGTTCGCGCTCGGCGACCGCAGCGCGAGTGCGTGGACCATCGGGGCCGCAGTGTGCTTCGGGATCGGCGTCTACCTGCACGTCACGGAGAAGCACCGGCACGCGCATGTTCACGAACCCACGGAGCACGAGCACGCGCATCGTCACGACGACGGTCATCACGATCACACGCACGATCCGCCCGTCGTCGGCGAGCACACGCACGGCCACCGCCACGATCGGGTCGCCCACAGCCACGACCACGCACCCGACCTCCACCACGACCACACGCACTGACGCTCACAGCGCTTCGGCGGGTGCCTGCGCGCAGTCCCCACCACTCACGCATTCGAACTGGACCGTCAGATGGTGGATCCCGAAGGTCTTCGCCAGGTCGTCTTTCATCGACTCCAGGAATCGCGGCTGCGCCGACGGCCAGGGGAGAACGAGGTGAACGGTGAGCGCGACCTCGGTCGTGCTCATCGACCAGATGTGAAGATCGTGAACCCCGACGATGGCGGGCAACGCTTCGAGATAGGCGTGAACCGCATCTGGATCGATGTGGGGCGGAACGGCATCCAGCAAGAGGTTCATCGCTTCCCGCACGAGGCGCCACGTGCCGAACAAGATCACCGCGGACACCAGGAGGCTGGTCACCGGATCGACCCAGTTCCAGCCGGTGCGCCACACAACGATTCCGGCGACCACGACACCCGCGGAGACCGCCGCGTCCGCGACGAGATGCAGGAAGGCGCCGCGGATATTGATGTCGTTCTCCCGCCCCTTCGCGAACATCAGCGCGGCGACCGCGTTCAGTACGACGCCGATCGCCGCGACGATCGCGACGGTCGGTCCGTCGACGCTGGACGACGAGCCGAGTCGCTGAACGGCCTCCCACACCACCCCGCCGATCGCGAACAGCACGAGGCCGCCGTTGCCCAGCGCGGCGAGGATCGTGGTGCGGCGGAGACCATAGGTACGCCGTGATGAGACCGCGCGGCGCGCGAGCACCATCGCGCCCCAGGCCATCGCGAGCCCGAGCACGTCCCCCATGTTGTGCGCTGCATCCGCGAGCAACGCCGTCGAGTGGGACGAGATGCCGGCGATGACGCCGATGACGACGAACACGATGTTCAGCAGTATCCCGATCGCAAACGCGCCGGTCATCCGCCGGGGCGGCGCATGGCTGTGCCCACCGGCACCATGATCGTGTCCATGATCATGACCATGGTGGTGGCCACCTGCGTGCGCGTGGTGCTCGCTCATGATGCCTGGGTGGCACCATCCCACACGTGAGCCGCTTGGCCAGCCGTCAGAGCGTGGAGCGAAGCACGATCGACTCGACGGGGTTGCGATCGCGCTTGCAGCGCGGCGAGCCCTTGAGGCAGCGGATCCGCAGGCCCGCGAGATCATCCGGCGCGCGGAACCGCGTGTAGGCGGTCTGGGCGGCGTCGGCGCGCGGATCCTTCAGCGCGAGCAACGCGGTCGCCTGGGTCTGCAGCAGGCTCGGCTCGCGCGGGTTCAGATCGAGCCCGTGGGTCGTCGCAGCGAGCGCGCCCTTGAAGTCACTCACGGCCGCGAGCACACGCGCGTAGACCGCCCACGCCGAGGTGTTGTTCGGCGCGCGCACGGTGCACGCCTTCGCGGGCGCCACGGCCTCTGCCCAGCGATTCTGTCGCACGAACGCGTCGGCGAGCACCGCATCGAGCGCGGGTGGCTCGGTGAAGCCCTCCGCCCGGGCGAGCGCCCGCACTTCGCCGACGAGGCGCACCGCATCGTCCACGCGGCCTTGCTTCGCCGCGACCCAGCCGAGCTGCACGGACACCATCGAGCGAGCGCGCGCATCGGGCGCGGCGGCGAGTGCGGCCTCGAGCACCGCGCGCGGCTCGGCCTGGCGCAGCAGGATGGTCTGGACGAGGGCCATGCCGTGCTCGTAGATGCGCTCCCACGCGGGACGCGCGGTCGACAGCTTCGCTCCGAGGCCGACCTCGATCGAGGTCTGTGCGACGAGCGTGATCGGCTGCGCCTTGCACGCATCGAGCTCCACATCGCGCGTGCGGCGCGCGCCCGTGACGAACGCGCGGCCCTCGGGCGTCATCGATGCTTCACACGCCGCCTTCTGCATCGCGAGCGTACGGCTGCGATGGCGGAGCCGCGCGATGACGGAGAGAGGTAGCTGTGCCGGCGACAGGCTCGCCGGCACGTTGAACGCGTAGCGCACGGCCTGGGCATCGCGCGGACCGATCGTCAGCGTCGCGACCTGGCCGCGGAACTTCGAGATCTCGTGCTCGTCGAGCACGCTGCCATCGGCGTCGACGACGAGCGTGCGCAGCACGTGCGTATCTTGATCCGTCGCGTCGGCCGCGTGGGTGAGGCCGGAAGCGACGAGCCGGCGCCCGCGATGATCGACGACCTCGATCTCGACCCAGGTGTCCTGTGCATCGAGGATGCCGCCCGGGAAGCGATGCCCCACGAGCAGATTGCGGATCACGACGTCGAGCTCGAGCTGCGTGCCCGCGACCACCGGCGCGCCATCGGCCGGCAGGTGCCACGCCCCCGGCGCACCGGCCGCGATCACGCGCGCACCGGCGACATCGATCGATGCCGCGCCGGCGAGCTTCGCCTGCGTCAACTTCAGCTGCTCGGCATCGCCGCGCATCGAGGCCATCCACGTGTGGCCGCCGACGAACCGGTGCGATGCGATCGTGCCCTGCTTCGCGCCGAGCTCCTCGGCAGACGCCGGCGTGCGCTCCATGTGGCACTGGATACAGTTCTGCTGCTCGACCTTGTCCATCCGCGCGAGCCCGTTCCCGGTGAACGCGGAGCTGCGCCACTGACCGGGCTCGTCGACGCCGACGAGGTGCACGGGCAGATCCATATCGGGCGAGAGGAAGCCGCGGTGGCACGAGGTGCAAAGCCCGGTATCGAGCTTCGTCGTGACCTGCTGCTTGTGACGCGCGATCGACGACGCGTTGCCGAGCTGCGGCGCATCGATCGCCGTCGGATCCCACACGTAGCTCGCGTTGCCGTCGGGCGTGGCGGACTTGACGCCGTGGCACAGCCGGCACGACACGCCGGAGTGCGACCGCAGATCGTCGGCGGGGATCGGAGCGCTCGCCGTCATCATGCCGTCGGCGAGCAGCGGGAGATCATGGCAACCGCCGCAGTGCTGGCTGGCCGGCTTGCCCATTTCGGCGCGGAGCCGCTCGACGTTGACGCGGTACAACGGATTGCCGAACGACGCGAACGAATGCGCGCTCGAGGACCACTGCGCCGCCGCATCGGGATGGCAGGTCGCGCAGCTATCGACATCGGAGAGCTGCTCGCCGGCGGTCTGCTCGCTGTGCCCCGTGGTCGGCGCGAACGCGACCAGGCTCGGCGCGTGCTTGCCGGGTGCGCGCGGGATGCGCGCCTCGGGCAGCGGAGGCACCGGCTCGCGCGCGGGCGCAGCCGTGTCCTTCCCGCCGCACGCGGCGACGATCACGACCACGAGCACCGCGGCGAGCTTCACAGGCGCGCGGCCTTCCGGCGCCGGAACAGCAGCGCGGCGACGACCCAGGCGAGGCCGACCATCGGAACGGCGCCACCCGCGCCGCTCTCGCAGCCGACGCAGCCGCCGAACCAGTCATCGCACGTCGGCTTCGGACCGGGAAGCGTCTTGCCGTATTGCGGCTCCGTACCGCCGCAGTTGACGCCCGGGTTCGACGACCCGGTCTTCTGCAGCCAGCCGCCCGCGGCGCAGGTCGGCGGCGGTGGTGCGCAGACATCGAGGTCGCGCAGCGGCTCGGAGTAGTCCGTCGCGCCCGGCGTGTGCGTGTTGCTGACGACGGTCTCGCAGCGCGGCGCCGTGCCCGTGCCCGCGCGCGCGGCGGAGCCCGGGTTACACGCGCACACCGCGACGCCGTTGCGGTCGATGCAGCTGCCGTTGCCGCAGCTGACGCCGGCGCACGCGTCGGGAAGTACGAGGCCACCGGCGCGAAGGTCCACGGTCGGCGTGGCCGGCACACATGTCACCGACGCGGCGCCATCGAGATCTCCGAAGCGCTGCGCCACCGTGCCCGCGGCGCACTGGCAAGCTGCGCCCGCCGCGGTGGTCGCGCACTCGCCACCCGCGCCGCAGTACAGGGTCGAGCACTCGGACGCTGCTTCGATCTGTGCGAAGCGCGCCTTGTCGATCACGCGGGTGTCGCACGCATCGAGGCTCGGCTGCTTGCCGCGGACGGCGAGCCGCCCGGTGAGCGCGACGTTGGAGGTGTCGCGCTCGTAGGTCGGATCGAACCGCATCTCCTCGGGAGACACGCGCGTGGTGATGCGCGTCAGGGTCGGATACTTGGCCGCGAGCGCATCGACGAGCGCCACGCCGTCGACGAGGTCCCCCTGCTTCGCGCAGTCCTCCGCGTCGAATTGATTGCCCGGGCACTCGCACTTGTTGTCGTGGCCGATGCCGCAGAAGTCGCTGCCGCTGATGCTGCAGCACGAGTTATTGCCGAACGTCGTCGGCAGTGACCGGCCGCGGTACTCGATCACGAAGCCATCGCCACCCGCCTCGTCGACGCTGCGCGCCAGGACCATTGGATAGTTGAGCCGACCCGTGGAATCCCGCGCGATCTTGTTCGGATCGATCGCGACCACCGGGTGGCCCTGCGGTCGGAACGGCTTGTCGGAGAAGATGTACGACGTGACCGTGAGGTGTGGATCTGCCGCGACGGCGGTCAGGAGCAGCGGCACGGTCGGGAACGCCGCGCGGTACTTCATCTTCAGCGGCTTGATGCTGGTGACGCCGGCGCCCGGCACGAGCTTCGCGGCGACGAACACCATGTTCGCCTGGACGTACGGCTCCATGTAGATCGAGGTCGTCGAGTTGACGATGAAGCCGTTGTCGTTGAGCCACTGGGTCGCGGCAGCGGCCTCGTTTGCGCGGAACGTGACGGTCTGGTAATCCCCGACGACCTGCTCGTTGATCACCGTGACTCCGCCCGGAGGAGGATCGCCCGGTCCCGCGGCAGCATCGGAGGAGGCGCCGCCCGCGCCGTAGTCGTCGGGGCTGTTGCGGCCGCACTGCGGCTGGTCGTGGTATGCGCACGTCCACGCCGACGTCGGGCACAGGTTCTCGGTCTGGACGGTGATGTCGGGTTCGGTGGCCTTGTCGATCAGACCGAACGCAGAGACCGGAGAGATCGACAGCTCCGGCACCTCGGGCACCGGGATGAGCCACCCGAACGACTCGGGCCTGCCGGAGTACTTGATCAGCACGTGCGCCGTGATCCAGTTCGGTTCGACCTCGAAGATGATCTGCTCGGCGCGCTGGTTGACCGCGTAGTCACCTGCGGTCACGGCGGGCGGCGAGACACAGCCGCAGGCATCGGCGCGCCGGGGTTCCCCCACGAGCGTCCCGAGCACGGCGGCCAGCGCTAACCAGATCCCAGCGCGATCACCCTTACGATCAACGGACGTATCCATGCAGCGCGCTGGTGCAAAGCCGTGGCCACGCGCGGGTTTCGACCGCGGGTAGCAACTATGCGAACGTACGCGGGACGGATCGGTAAAATCTGAGCGTCGTCGAGCCCGAAGCCATCGGTTTTCCGAGGCTATCTACGCCTGACGGGACCTCGCAGGATCCGTCGCCACGTGTGCAAACAGCGCACGGGGCGTGGCTCCATGTACGCCACGGGGTCACCTGCGCAGGAAGTGGACGGCTACGCGCTCCGGCGCGGCCGTGATGATCGGCTTCGCGGAGTCGATCGGATACTTCGATCGCATGTACGCCGCGATCTGCTCGCCGGTTGCGATCGCCTTGCCGGTGCGAACCACCACGAACGCGGTGGGATCCGCGCGGCGAGTGAGATCGAGATCTACGATCAACGGATAGCGCGCGGTCGCGTCGATCGTGGCGGGCGTGGTGACGCTGAGGTGCTGTGCGCGTCCTGCGATCACGACCGAGTCGGGACGCACGCGGCCCTCGGGCGGAATTGCAGCGACGGCCCTGGGCTGCGGAGGTGCGATGGCGCTCTCCGCTATCGCGAGCGCGCCCAGGAACTTCGCGCGCTCGCGCCCGTCGAGCAGGCGAGGCTGACCGTGCTCCGTGCGCGTGAACAGGTGCGCCACCGAGAGCAGCTTGCCCTCGTAGATGAACAGCTTGTCGACCGTCGCGTCACGCTGGAGATCGCGGTACTGCGCGAACAGGATGTTGCCCGGCCCGTAGTGAACGTACGCGCCGTAGTGCACGTCCCACGGATGCGCGACGTGCGCCTGGCTGCCCTCCACGAACATCGCGCCGGCCTCGGCCAGCTTGCGCAGATCGCGAACGAGATCCGGCGCCGGCGCGTGGGTCCGTAGCTCGCGGTGCTGGACCGTGGCGATCGGCGTGTAGCCGCGCCGGCGCAGATCCTGGATCTGCCACACCATCCGTGGCCAGTCGCAATCGGCGGTCCCGCTACCCTGGCCGATGGCCTTGATCCACCAGTTCACGGCGTTGCAGCCGACGAACGCGAGCTTGTTGCCGTTGTGCTCGATGATCTGCGGCGCGCTCGCCTCGAGCTGGGTGCGACCACCGCCGTACCAGCGCCAGCCGCGCTCCTCGTACATGTCGATCGTGCGCTCGAGCGAGCGATGCCCGTAGTCGGTGAGGTGGCTTCCCGTGAGCTCGATCAGCGACACGTGGAGCGCTTCGAGCAGCGCGACGTACCGGTCGCGGGCGCAGAAGATGAGCTCCTTCTGCCCCGTACGCGGCTTGCAGTTCTTGACGAACGCGACCTCGTTCGACACGTGCACGAGATCCGCACTCGCGAAGAACGGCTTGATGAAGCGAACCGTATCGGCGATGCCCTGCGCGTCGATTCGCTCCGCGGTGCGCCCCGTCAGCGCGGTGGTGCCGCTCATCACGAGCGTGGTCAGGTGCGCCGGATTCCAGTTCGTCACCGGCGCCGCGGCGACACCGCAGAGCGTCACCGCGAGCGGACCCGCCCCGAGCAACGGGTGCATGCCCTCGACGGTGACCACCTCCCATCGCGGATCGAGCTCGCCGACCGGAACGATCGACCACGCACCCGGCGTCGCCGTGCCGCGCGGTCCGAGCGCGACCTCGAGCGCCGCCGCCGCCTCCGCGCTGGCTGCGATGGCGCCTTCGCGCCACAGCGATCGCAACCGCGCGAGCGAGACATCGAGCGTCGGCTCGAACGGCGGCGCGATCAGCGCGTATCGCCACTCGCCGGCACGATCCGCATCGCCCTCGCGGCACACGCGCAACCTGGGGGCGGTGCACGCGGCGCTCGGCACGCCGATGGCGCACCGCGCGGAGACCGGCGGGGCGGCCGCCGGCGCGATCTCAGCCGCGACGGGAGGCGGCGGATCCGAGCCACCGCAGCCGAGCAGCAGCAGCAGCGCGCACGCTGATCCCCGCACCACTCCCATCATACACGTACGTCAGCGATACTGCGGTCGCTCTGAAGCAGACACCCCTGTCCGTGCACCTGATCCTCCTCGCGGGGCAGGTGTGCTTTGCATCGCTCGCGGTCGTCGGGCGCCTCGCGCTCGCCGACATCCCACCCGGCGCCATCCCGTTGGTCCGCACGATCGGCGGCGCGCTCGTGTTCACCGCGGTCGCGCTCCACCGCGGCACGCTGCGCATCGATCGGCGCGACATCCCGTTCATGCTGCTCTGCGCGTTGCTCGGCAACGTGCTCAACCAGGAGCTGTTCATTCACGGGCTCGCGCACACCACCGCGACGAACGCCGTGGTGATCGGCGCGACCATCCCCGTGTTCACCGCGCTCGCGGTGCTCGTCCTCGGTCGCGAGCCCGTGCGATGGCGTCGCCTGCTCGGCATGGCGGTGGCGTTCGGCGGCGTCGCCGCGCTCGTCGGCGCCGAGGATCTCTCGCTGTCGTCGGAGAACTTCACGGGCAGTGTGATGATCCTCCTCAACTCGCTGTCGTACGGCACGTACCTCGCGCTCGTGCGACCGCTCGCCGAGCGCTACGATCCGATCGCGCTGCTCGCGTTCATGTTCCTCGCCGGCATCCCGATGGTCGCGCCGATCGGCGTTCACGCGTTCGCGACTCACCCGCACGCGCTGTCGACCGGCGACTACGGCTTCCTCGCGTTCCTGATCGCGGTGCCCACCGTGGGCGCGTACACGTTCGTCCAGATCGGCCTGCGGCGCGCGGAGGCGAGCCTCGTCGCGGCGTACATCTACCTGCAGCCCGTGTTCGCCGCGGTCGGGGCCGTGCTGCTCCTCGACGAGCACATCGGCCCGCGTACGATCGGGTGCGGCCTCGTGGTCCTCGCGGGCGTGTGGCTCGCCGCGAAGGGCCGTCCCTAGTCAGGAGCGTGTAGGCCATAGACCTGCGCGAGCGGCAATCCGCTGTTCGGGCTGCGAACGGAGTCCGCTGGTTCAGGTGAGCCCCAAAGGCCCCGAAGGTCCCGAAGCCGAGTCTTCTCCTGCGGGAGAAAGCCTCTCCTTAGGGTCTCCGGGAACTTTGAGGCTCACGATTCCGGAGCGCGGTCGTGTGGAATTCGTCGCCGTTCGACCGGCCGGAACGCACCAAGTCAGGCGCGACGGCGCGCGAGCTTGACGATGCCGGCGACCGCGCCGAGCAGGACGAGCGTGCCGAGCCAGCCGAGCGGCCACCGCGAGTGCGAAGTCGGCTCGTCGGCGGCAGTGAGGCGGGCGGCGCCGCCGAGGTCTCCCTTCGCGAGCTCGAGCGCATATGCGGCGCCGAGGCGCGCGAACTTCACGGCGTGCGCCGCGTTGTTGCCGCTCATCTCGAGCGTGTCGCGGATGGTGTGGATCTCGCGGTTGGACTGGCGGAACCGCGACTCGAACGGCATCGAGGCCGGGATGCCGGCCCGGGTCCACGACGCATGATCCGAGCAGGCGTAGCCGCAGCGGTCCACGCCCCACGTGGCATCGGTGTACGTCTCGATCAGCTGCGACAGGAACGTGTTCTGCGCGCGGTCGGTGTGGTCATCGATCAGCCAGATGTCGCGATCGGAGCCCTGGTAGTTCGTCATGTCGAGCTGCAGCACGCCGACCACGTTGACGTTGCGCTTCGTGAAGTCCTTCACGATCGCGAGCGAGCCGCGCAGGCCAACTTCCTCGGCGGCGTACGCCATGAACTTCACGGTGCGCGCTGGGCGAAAGTCCGCCGCGAGGAGCACGCGCGCGACCTCGGTGATCGTGGCGATGCCCGAAGCGTCGTCATCGGCGCCGGGCGCCGTACCGCTGGTGCCACCGGGGGAGATCGAATCGAGGTGACCGCCGATCACCACCACCTCGTCGGGCAGCGTGGTGCCCGGGATGGTCATGATCACGGACTTCTGCGGATAGCCCTGGTCGAACAGCTCGATGGTCACGTCCGTGCGCGCCGTGAAGCTACGCCACCGCTGCGCGAGCCACGCCGAGGCCGCGGCGCCGCTCTCGGAGCGGAAGTAGCGATTCTTCATCGCCGACAGCTCGCCGATGGTCTTGTGGATCGCATCCGCCGACAGTGCGGGCAGCACCGCGCGAACGTTGTCGCCGCGATCGAGCGAGTAGTCCATTGCGGTTCGCGCGGCGGCCGGGCGGAGCGCGTGGCGCGCATCCTCGAGCGACTCGTGGACCATGAAGCCACCGCAGCGCTGATGCTCCGTGTGCATGCGCTCGGAGAGCTCTTCGAGATCGGAGGTGGGTACGGAGGCGATGGCGACGTCACCGTCGACCTCGATCATCTGGACCGTGTGGTGGTCGGCGGCGAGCGACTGCACGGTGGTAACCGCGTCGGCGTCGATCGTGATGTATGCGGTCTCCGCGGCCCGGGGGCCGCTGCTATTGCCACCGCACGCGGCGGCGAGGGCGACGAACAGGACGGCACTGCGCATGCGGTAACTGTAGCGCGTAATCTCCGCGCCGAAAGGGGCGGCTTATCCGCTGCGGCCGGAAAATTCCGGGCGTCGCCGACGGTGCGCTCTCGATCGACGACGATCTATAACAGCGCGTGTCTCTCCGGATCGCTCCGACGATGCTGCACAGCATCGACAACCGCGGACGGATCACCGAGGTCAGCGATCTGTGGCTGTCCAAGCTCGGTTACACGTGGGACGAGGTGATCGGTCGTCCGTCGACGGACTTCCTCTCCGACGAGAGCGCTCGCTACGCGCGCGAGGTCGTGCTGCCGGCGTTCTTCGAGACCGGCTCGTGCGAGGTCGAGTACGACATGCGCTGCAAGGACGGCCGGATGCTGCCCGTGCGCTTGCACGGCATCGCCGTACGCTCCGAGAGCGGTGCGTTCGAGCGATCGATCGCGGTGATCGAGGACCTCACCGATCGCCGCGCGCTCGAGCGAAAAATGTTCGAGGTCCAGAAGCTCGAGAGCCTCGGCCTGATGGCCGGAAACATCGCGCACGACTTCAACAACCTGCTCGCGAGCGTCGTCGGTAGCGCCGAGATCGCGCAGCGTCACGCTGGCCACGTGCCGGCAGCGGCGAGCGCACTCGACAACGTCCTCGTCGCCGCCGCGCGCGCCGCGGACCTGTGCCGCCAGCTGCTCGCGTACTCCGGCCGCGGACGGTTCCAGGTCGAGCGGATCATCCTCGATGACCTCGTCGCCGAGATGGTGAAGGTCCTCGAGGTCACCGTGGGGCGTGTCGCACGCGTGGTGCTCGAGCTCGCCCGTGAATGCACGCGCGTCGAGGTCGACGTCACGCAGATCCGCCAGATCGTCATGAACCTCGTGCTCAACGCCGCGGACGCGGTCGGCGAGAAGGGCGGGACGATCACGATCCGGACCTCGGCCTGCGAGCTCGATACGGCGGCGATCGCGAACGCATCGCACCCTGACATCAAGCCCGGGCCCTACGTGTGCCTCGAGGTCATCGACGACGGCGGCGGCATGCCCCCCGAGGTGCTCGCACACCTGTTCGATCCGTTCTTCACCACGAAGGCCACGGGGCGCGGCCTCGGCCTCGCGGCGGTGCATGGCATCGTCCGCGGCCACCACGGCACCCTCACCGTTCACAGCACGCTCGGGCGCGGCACCATGTTCAAGATCTTCCTTCCGCGCGCCTCGCCGGCCCCGACGCGCCCCACCCCGAGCCCCGTGCGCCGAACAACTACGCCGCGCGGCACCGTGCTCGTGGTCGATGACGACGATCTGCTCCGGAACACGCTCGTCCGCCAGCTCGAGGAGGCCGGCTATACCGTGCTGTCCGCGGCGACCGCCGAGATCGCTCTGGACCTGGTGGCCTCGGTACAGATGAACGCGTTCCTGCTCGACGTCACCATGCCGGGGACCAGCGGTCCGGAGCTGGCCACCCGGATCCACGCCCTGGTGCCCGGCACCCCTATCGTCCTCATGAGCGGTTACGACCGGGTCGATCTCCCCAGTGGCCTGGAGGCCCGATTCCTCCAGAAGCCCTTCACCGAAGAGGAGTTACTACGCGCCCTAGATAAGGAGGCTGGCTTACGAAACCGCTAGTGGGTGGGCGGGGTTCCGCGCTATAGAAGTGGAGTGTCCGGGTCGGATGTCTTCAAGGTTGGGCTGCGGGTTGGGAAGTATCAACTGATCCGCGCCCTCGCCGAGGGTGGCTTCGGTGTTCTGTGGGTGGCGAGGGACATCAACCTCGATCGCGAGCTCGCGATCAAATTCCTCCATCCCCATCACAGCTCGAACCCGGATGTGGTTCGCCGCTTCCTCCAGGAGGCGCGCTCGCTCGCGAAGCTCGTCCATCCAGGCATCGTCACCGTCTACGAGAGCGGCGAGGTCACGAGCACCAACACGGCCGCCGACGGCGCCGCGTTCATCGTCATGGAGCTGCTGGTCGGCGAGACCCTGTCGCAGCGGCTCGCGCGGATCGGTCGCTTCACGCCCTCCGTCGCGATGGAGATCTGTCGCCAGGTCGCGAACGCGCTGCAGTCGGCGCACGACCTCGGCATCGTTCACCGCGATCTCAAGTCCGACAACATCATGCTCGTGCAGGACCTCTCGCTCACCATCGGCGAGCGCGCGAAGGTCCTCGATTTCGGCATCGCGAAGCAGGCGACCGCGGCGAACTCCGCCGCCAGCACGCACACGCAGGCCGGCATGGTGTTCGGCACGCCGAACTACATGGCGCCCGAGCAATGCCGCTCCGCCGCCGACGCGAACCACGCGAGCGACATCTACTCGCTCGGCTGCATCCTGTTCGAGCTCCTCACCGGCAGGCCGCCGTTCAACGGCGCGATGGCCGAGCTGATCGCGCACCACCTCCTCACCCCACCTCCGATCCCGAGCATCGTTCAGCCGGGAATCCCGCCGCACCTCGATCAGGTGATCGCGGCGATGCTCGCCAAGCGGCAGGAAGACAGGCCCGCGAGCATGACCGTCATCGAGCGCATCCTCGAGGAGAACCGCCTCGGCCAGAGCTCCAACATCCCCACCCGGCGGCGCACCCTCGCCGGCGCGAAGCTGATCACCCAGCCGCCGCAGCCCTCCGGTCAGCTCGCGAATCCCGCGGTGCTCGCCGCCGCGGTCGGCGCGCCGTCGCCGATGGCGCAGGTCCAGGCCGCGCACGCCATGCCCGGCGGCCAGGCCGCGATCGTCAGCAAGCCGCTCGCCGTCACGCCGCCCCCCGAGGCCACCAGCGCCGCCGCTGCGAAGACCGTCGCGATCGCCGCGGGCTCGGCGCAACAAGCCGTCGCCATCCCGGTCGCCGCCGGCTCGTCACAGCAGCCCGTCGCCGTTCCCCATGCCGCCGCGGCCGCGAAGACCGTCGGCGTTCCGGTGCAGACCCCACCGGTCGAGCCTCCGGCGCGCGCCCCCGCGAAGCCCACCACCCTCAACTCGGCCGCCGGGGTCGCCGCGCAGATCGATGCGCGAACCAAGAAGTCGTCCTCTTCGAAGTTCTTCGCCCTCGCCGGCATTGTCGTCGTGGGCGCCGTGATCGCCGTCGTGGCCGTCGTGAGCAGCGGCGACGGCGGATCCGAACCGAAGCCCGCGAGCCCGCCGACGGCGGTCGAGTCGCCGACGACACCCGCGACCACGAAGCCGACGACGACGACCGCCGCGGTGACGCCGCCGACGACCACAACAACGACGCCGCCGGCGACCACACCGACGACCACCACCGCGGTGACGACGCCGCCAACGGCGACAACCACGCCGGCGACCACGACCACGGCAACGACGACGCCCACCATCACGGCAACGACGACGCCCACCACCACGGTGCCGACGACAACAACAACGCCGGTGACCACGACTGCGACTACCAAGCCCACCACGGTAACGACGACTACGATCACCACTCCGCCGACGACGACCACAAAGCCCACGACGACCGTCACGACGGCGCCAAACACGCCAACCACGAAGCCGACGATACCGGTCACAACGCCGGCCACGACGACCACCAAGCCCACGACGACGGTCACCACGCCGCCGACGACGACCACCAAGCCCGCGACGACGACCACGAAACCAACGACGACGGTCACCACACCGCCGACGACGACGACCAAGCCGACGACGACCACCAAACCGACGACGACCAAGCCGACGACGACCACCAAACCGACGACGACGCCCGACCCGAAGAAGTGTCAGGGCAAGGGCTGCATCATCGACGGCTCGTTCTAGCCGTCGGAAGCGGTATCCGGACTCGACTCGGCTTCGGGCTGCGAGAGCGGGCTCCCCCCTCCCCTGCCATCGGACAAATCGGGCATCATCAGCAAGCTTCTGATCTGATCCGAGGAGACCATGCACCCGAAACTCCTGACCGCGCTCGTGGCGACCGCTCTCCTCGCCGGCCTGCCCTCGCTCGCGCGCGCCGATGGTGATGCCTGCGCCACCGATGCCGCACCGTCGAAGTGCTACATGACGGCCGCCGCGGCGATCAAGGATACGAAGCCGGGCGAAGCGGCCGCGCTGTATCTGAAGGCGTATCGCCTCGAGCCGAAGATCGATCCGCTCGCCGGCTACGGCACTTCGCTCGCGCTCGACAACCAGCCCGTGGCCGCAGCCGAGGTGCTCGAGAAGGCGGCCGAGGACTACGAGAAGATCCGCGCGCAGCTCGAGAAGACCAACTCGGATGCGAACATCCTGTTCCAGGTCATCCATCGCCTCGAGTACGTGCGCGAAGAGATCAACAAGCTGGTCCCTAAGATCGGGAAGGTGCAGCTCAACGTCGTCGACAAGAAGCTGCCGCCGGGGGTCACCGTGATGCGCAAGAACGGCAGCGATCTGCGCGGCGCGGACACCACGCTCTTGTTCGTCACGGCGAACTCCGACGTGCTCGTGTTCACCTACCCGAGCGGACGCACCGCGGAGCTCGAGGTCAACGTTCCAGCGGGGACGGTCTCGAGCGTGGCCGTACCCACCGAGCCGCCGCCACCGAAGATCGCTGCTCCTCCTCCCCCGCCCCCCGTCGACGAGGTAGCGCCGCTCCGCACGAAGGGCTACGTCGCCGGTGGTGCCGGTGCAGCGCTGGTGCTGCTAGGCATCGGCTACGTCGTCGCCGCGGATGCGCCCTCCGCGGCGATCACCAGCACGGTGATCGGCGTCGGATTCGTCGGCGTTGGCGTCGGTGCGTACTTCCTGTGGAAGGCGAGCAAGAAGGACAAGGAGCAGAAGGCACGCAAGGCCGACCCGACGACTCCGAAGCCGGCCACCGACGAAGAAGAGGAGTCCGCGTTCGTCCCCCTGATCACGGATCAGATGGTCGGTGCGGCGGTGATCGGCTCGTTCTAGCGGCGCCGGCGCCGGCGAACCAGCACGCCCGCAACGAGCAGCCCGAGCGCGAGGCTGCCGCTACCGCCACCGGTCGCGCAGCCTGCGCAGCCGTGAGCGCGCGACGTGCCGCTCGCCTGGATCGGCGAGGCGCGGTCGTCGTCCTCGCCGTCGGAGTCGGCAGGTGAATCCCTCATCGCCATCTTCTTCGACGGCCTGCCGTCGGCTTCCTCGTTCTCGTCGTCGATGTCGGCGCTCGCAGTGTTCCCCGTGGTCGTCGACACGCCGACGGAGCGCCCCTTGTTGATCTGCGCGACCTCGGGGTTCTCGGCCATGATCTTGCGCTTGCGCTCGCGCATCTGCTCGACGGTGCTGCGCATCGCCCCGAGCTCGCTATCGGGGATCGCGAGGAACGCGGTGTACGGCGTGACGAAGTTGTAGGCGAGCGCGAGGTTCGTGACCTCCTCGACCATCTCCGGGGCACTCGCGCCGAGTGAGATCTCCTCGAGAAGGTGCGCCACGCGCGACTGCGCCCACAACGCGCCGACCCACGGACGGCCGGGCGCCTTCCCCATGTCGATGGTCTTCGTGTACGCGACCGGCTTGCCCTCGAGCTTGCCGCGGATCGTGAACTTGGTCGCGCCGGTGCCGCGGAGGCGGCCGGTGACCAGAAGCTCGTCCTCGGCGAACAGGTCGGGCAGCGTGCGGGGATAGATCCGCGACGCGACCGGGCCCTCGACATCGACCGACACGTCGACGAGCAGCGGCTTCGAGATATGTGCCGCGAGCCGCGCGACCTCGGGCTCGATCGAGGCGACGGTCTCGATGTACGCGAACCGCCCGCGCTTGATCGCCGCGAGGCGCGAGAGCAGCGGTTTGTTGACGTCCTTGCCGAGGCCGAGCGTGAACAGCCGGATGTCCTTGGTGTCGAGCTTCGCGGCCTCGATGGACTTGTCGGTATCGGACTGGCCATCGGTCATGAACACCACGACGCGCGGACCCTCCATCTTCTGCTCCTGCAGCTTGATGGCCGTCGCGAGCGCGAGCGCGATGTCGGTGCCGCCACCGTCGTGCAGGCCCTCGACGAAGTCGATCGCGCGCTTGCGATTCTCCGCGGTGACGAGCTTCGGCATCGCGAACAACGGATCGACCTCGTCGGAGAACGCGATCACGTTGACGCGGTCCTTGTCGGAGAGGAGGCGGATCATGTCGGCGGCCGCGGCCTTCGCGTGCTCGAGCGCGTCGTCGGCGGCCATGCTGCCGGAGCGATCGATGACGATGGTGACGTCCTTCGCGGTGACCGCCTTCGCATCGAGGCTCGGCGCCGCGAGCGACAGCGCGAACCAGCCCTCCTCGGCGGAGGTCGCGCCGGCGTGCACGTAGGCCGAGGGGGCCCAGTTCGGCTCCTCGACGTCCCACTCGAGCATCAGCTCGCCCGCGGAGATGGCGCCGTCGGAGCGAACGCGCAGACCGTTACCGACCTTGTCGATGTGGAGCTTGTGCGTGGGCGATCGCAGGTTCTTCACGCTCGTCGCGAACTCGATGACGATCGTGGCATCGCCCCGCGTGGCCGGCGCGCGGTACCGCACGGAGCGGTCGCGCCGCTCGAGCCACTTGGTCCAGCGGATCTCGACCCGCTTCTTCTCGTGCGCGTTGATCGGAAAGATCTTGAACGCGAAGGCGCCCTCGCCATCCTCCTCGAGGAGGCCCGGATCGCGCCGGCGCGTGGTGACGTTCTCGTAGACCTTCCGCGCGGCCTGGCGCTCGAACACCTCGCCGACGATCTTCTGTTCGCCGTTCCAGTACGCGAAGCCATCGACGTGACTGCCTGACCCGGGGCGGAGCCGATAGCGGCCCTCGATCTGGCCCTCGCTCCGATTCTCGTAGACCTGCATCAGCGTCGAGGTCGCGTTCTGCCCATCGATCGAGATGGTGATCCGCTCCTCTTCGAGCGGAATGCTGCGTTGCTCGCGGTTGTTCGCGATCACCATCATCGCCTCGAGGCGGTCGGCGGCGAGCGTCTGTGCGTACGCAGAAGGCGCCAAGCCCGCCACGACGGCGCCAGCGCAGATCAATCCCAGTCGGATGGCCATGGTGTCCTCCATGGCAACAAACGCACGCAGCAAAGGAAGGATCTGCGTTCGGTGTCGTTCACGCCGAAACACACCCAGCCGTGACCCAACCCATGTCCCGTGGACTTACGCCGCCTCGAGGTCAACCGCATCGAGCCCGAGCCCGGTCGCGATCTGATTCGCGATCTGAAGCTCCTGCATCGACACGTCGGCGAGCGCGACGGCGAAGGCTTGCTAGGGCGCCCGGTCGGACGGACGGCGACGAATCCACGCGACCGTGCTTTCAGAAAGATGAGCCCCGAAGTTCTCGAAGACCCTAAGGAGAGGCTTTCTCCTGCTGGAGAAGACTCTGCTTCGGGACCTTCGGGGCCTTTGGGGCTCAACTGAACCAGCGGACTTCGGTTCGCATCCGCCACTGCCGATTGCCGCTCGCGCTACGCGCTCCTAGCCCTTCAGCATCGCGAGCGCCTTGAACACGGCCTCGCGCGTGCGGGCGAACCCGCCGGTGCGCGCGCCCTCGAGCGTCTTCTTGCCCGCGCTGCCGGCCTTCGCCTCGCCCAGCATGCCGATGCCGATGGCGGCGTTGACCTGCACGTTCTCCGCGGGACTCGCGAACGCGTCGATCAGGATCTCGCTCGCATCGGGGAGCAAGTTGACGAGCTCGAGGATCCGGCGTGCGTGCGCATCGTCGTCGGTCTCGAGGCCCTTGATCAACGCGCCCAGCATGCGCGCCTTGCGAGCCGCGAGCACGGGGGCGACCGCCTTTGCGACGTCGGCATCGCCGCGCAACGCGCCGACGAGGGAGGCAGCGACCTCGCGCACGGCTTCGTCGCCGAGCTTGTCGAGCGCACCTGCCGCCCGGATCCGCACCATGCTGTCGTCGTCGCGGAGCAGCACGCCGATCGCGCCCGCCGTGTCCTTCGCCGCCGCACCGAGGCTGCCGAGGGCGGTGGCCGCGTTCGCGCGCACGACCGCGCGCCCGTCCTGGAGGTACGCGACGAGGTCCTCGATCACGAGCTTCGCCGGATCCTTGAACACCTCGAGCCCGAGGAACTTGCTCTCGAAGCCATCGACCTCGGGAGCGCTCGGCCCGGTCTTCTTCGGACCGTCGAGCACCTCGAGCGCGGCGCGTACGGCCACGCGCGTCTGTTCCCAGCCACCGGTGCGCGCGCCCTCGAGCGCCGCCCTGCCCTTGCCGACGCGTGCGTTGCCGAGCATGCCTAGTCCCAGCGCCGCGTTGACCTGCACGTTGACCCCTGGATTCACGAACGCATCGCACAGGATCTCCGGTGCGTCCTCGAACACGTTGATCAGCTCGCAGATCCGCCGCCCGTGGTTCGGGCGATCGGACTCGAGCCCGCGCACGAGCGCGCCGAGCATGCGGGCCTTCCGCGCCTTGATCACCGCGGCCGCGGCCTCGGCCACTGACGCGTCACTGTCGCCGAGCGCGCCGACGAGGTTATCCGCGACCTCGATCACCGCCGGATCGCCGAGCTTGTCGATCGCCTGCGCGGCGCTGAGGCGAGCGCGCGGCGAGTCATCGCGCAGGAGCACGGCGAGGTTGCGTACGGAGCCGGCGGCGGGCGCACCGAGGAGGCCGAGAGCCATCGCCGCATTCGCGCGTACGACCTCGCGCCCGTCCGTGAGGTGCGCCGTCAGATCTCCCATGCCCGCGGCGGTCACTGCCGCCTTCGCCTTCTCGAGATCAGCGGCGCTGAGGAAGCGATCCTCGAAGCCATCGATCGTCACGGCCTTGGGCCCGGTCTCTCCGCGCGGCTCGATCAACTCGAGCGCGCTCTTCACCGCCTCGCGCGTCCGCGCATCGCCGCCCGTGCGAGCCCCGTGCAACGCCGCGAGCCCCGCACCGACGCGCTCCTTGCCGAGCAGGCCGAGCCCGACGGCCGCGTTGACCTGCACGTTCACCGCCGGGCTCTTGAATGCCTCGGTCAGGAGTGACGATGCGTTCGACAGCTTGCCGATCAACTCGCCAACGCGCCGCCCGCCGTCTTCGCTGCCCGTCTCGAGCCCCTTGACGAGTGCATCCACCGCTGCGGGGCCCAGCTTCGCGAGCGTGTCCTGCGCGGCCTCGGCCGAGTCGGAGTCGGCATCACCGAGGGCGCCCACGAGATCCGCGGCGGCACCGAGCCCACCCTTGCCGAGCTTGCCGAGCGCCTTGGCCGCCTCGCGCCGCACCTGCTCGGAGCTATCGCGCAACAACAGGCCGATCTCCGGAGCCGCACGTCCCGCGGCCTCGCCCTTCACGCCGAGGCAACGTGACGCATTGATCTTGACGTGGGTGCGGCCATCGCGCAGCGCGAAGATCATCTGATCGATATCGATCACGCCTTCGTACTCGGAGCACTCGGAGGCTGACAGCTTGCGATCCTCGAAGTCGGGAACGTTCTTCGGCAGCCCGTCGACGACCTCGACCTTCTCGCGCGCGACGACCGAGAGCATCGCCTGCTTCGCCGCGGTCCGCGCATCCGGCACCGGATCGGAGGACTCGATCTGTGTCAGACACGCCATCGCTGCGGCCGGATCGTTCTTCCCGAACTTCCCGAGGCCGCCGATCGCATTGATCCGGATCCGGCTGCGCTCGTTCTGCGCGGCCTTGACCAGGAACTTGATGCCCTTCGCCTCGAGCCTGCCGGCCGCTGCAACCACGCCCTTCATCGCGAGATCGAACGGGTGATCGAGCGCGAGCGTCAGCTCGTCGTCGGCGCTGCCGACCATCTCGGAGAACGTGGTGACGAGCGCCTCGGTGACCTCGGTGTGCGTACCGTCGAGCGACTGCGCGATCTGCGGCAGGTGCGCGCGCACGGCGAGGCCGAGCTTGCCGATCGCCTCGGCGGCCGCGATCGCGACCATGCTCTCGCTGTCTCGGAGCAGCGTGAGCAGCTCCGGCGGTGCCTGCCCGAGCGCCGCGAGGCCGAGCGCCGCATTCGCGCGGACCACGCCGCGACCATCGCGCAGCATCGCGATCAGCTCGGCGGGCACGAGCAGCTCGCGCAGCCCCGCGAGCTCTCCGTACTTCATCTTTCGCTCGTCGAGAGCGATCGACTTCACCTCGGCGGGCTTCGTGGGTTCCGGGGCCTTGGCCGGCTTCGTCGAGCCAGAGGGTGGTGCTTTCGCGTCATTGCTCATGGCGCGGCCAGGGTACATCGAGACGGGTCCCGACGATGACCACGACCGCGGGAGCTGCACGGAGCCGATGCTCGACGAGATCGGCAACGCCGGCGGCGGTCATCCACCCCCGAACCTGGCTCGTCGGGTAGACGCTGCCGCCGTCGGTGTACAGCGCCATGTTGAGCGCGAACCACACGCCCTCCGGGGTCCCCGCATCGAGGTCGAGGATCGCGACCTGCCCGCCCGGCGCCACCGCGCGCGCGGCCACGACACACAGCTCCGCGCAAGCGGCCTCGGTGTGGAGGTGCAGCAGATTCGCCAGGAGCGCCGTGGTGTGACCATCGCCGAGTGCGACCGCGCGCGCATCACCGACAACGAGCTTCACGCGCTCGCCGAACCGCGCCAGGTGCTCGCGTGCGAGCGGGATGATCGGCGCCGCATCGACCAGCGTCGCCGTCGCGGCGGGATGTGCATCGAGCACCGCCGCGGTGTACGTGCCCGCGCCGCCGCCGAGATCGAGCAGACGACCGCCGCCGAGCAGCGGCGCGAGCTCGCGCGCGGTGTCGCCACCCGCGCGAACCAGGTGCGCGTGATAGCCGCGCGGATCCAGCTCGAGCGGCAACGGCTGGTTCGTGCGGATCACCTCCGCGAGCCGCCCCCAGCCTTCGCGCACCACCTCGGGCCGCTCCGGCATCTCGCCGAGCGCGATGCGGTCACCCATCGTCACGAGGATGCCCTCGTGCACGAGCGCGGCGACGAGCGCGCGAACGCGATGCGTGCCGCGATCGATGCCGATCTCTTTGGCCAGCTCCTCGATCGTGCGCGGCGCCGCGAGCGCATCGACCACGCCGAGGTCGTACGCCGCCGCGATCGCGCAGGAGCGAAACAGCTCCCGCGCCGCCCCGATCTCGAAGACGCCCACGGCCTAGTTCAAGTAGATCATCTTGCCGACCACGCGGATCTCGCCCTTCGCGTCGATGTTCATGTCTTCTTCGCTGCTGATCTGGACCTTGTTACCGTTCACGTCGACCTGTTCGGTGCCCTTGATCTCGACGCGCGCCGACTCGATCGACACCTGCTCGGTCGCCTTGAGCTGGATCCGCGCACTCTCCATCTGGAGCACCGGGCCCTCCGCGGTCAGCCGGATCCGCACCTCGAGCATCCCCGACTCGCTACGGACCTCGACCAGTTGCTCGCTGTTCTTCTCGCTGAGCACCAGCTTCCGACCATCGCGGAGATAAACCTCGCGCTCCCCTTCGTCGACGGTCTCCTCGACCGCCTGGGTCCCGAGCTTCTCCTTGGGCGATACCGACATGGTTCCAACAGGCTAGCACTTACCGGCCGTCGCGAACCAGCGGCGATCACACGGGGAACATCGTGGCTTTACGGACCGTATCAGGTTGGCGGAGAATCCCAAGCAATGCCCCCCATGTCGTTCATCAAGCCCGCGGGCGTGGCGGTGTTCGCCTCGTACAGCCTGAAGCTGCCGAACCAGTTCAAGCCGCCCTCGGGGCAGACGGCCCAGGATCACTACAAGCAGGCGTTCAAGTCGTCCGAGCTCAGCGCCGTGCCGCAGCTCATGCCGCCGTGGTTCATGCCCGCCGAGTCGGGCAACAAGTGGTACGTCGATTCCTGCGACCAGGTCGGCAACGCGTTCAAGAGCATCCACGACGACATGATCGACGCGGTTGGCATCGCCCACACGAAGTGGAAGGGCCTGGCGAAGTTCAAGGACCTCAAGATCAACGCGGTCACCGCACTGGGAATGCCCGGCTGCCTCGACGGGCCGGAGCTCGAGAGCGACATCAAGAACGCACCGATCTGCGCCTCGTGGTCCGGCAACAAGGCCAAGTACCGCGATGCGATCGCGACGGGCGTGTCGAAGAAGTTCAAGGAGTGGCAGGACAAGGTCACGGTCCCGGGCCTGCCCTGGTATCCGCTGTTCGCCGCGTTCCCCGGCCCGATGGCGCCGCCCACACCGAACGTCCCGATGCCGCTGGCGGCGTGCATCTCGGCGGCGATGACGTCGATGATCCTGCCGGGTGGAATGCGGGACGCGATGGTCGATGCCCTCGATGGTGGACTCAAGGACAAGGATCCCGACAAGCAGCACAAGGCGCTGTTCGATGCGATCGCAACGGTGATCTCGGTGGGGTTCGTGGCATGGCTGCCGGCGCAGCAAGTGATCGGCGTCCTCGGCAAGGGTCCGATCCCTTCGTTCGCTCCGCCCTACGTGCCCGTCGGCCCGGTCTTGATGGGCGATAACATCGCGACCCCCGGCCACCTCGCATTGTGATTCCGGTCGCGGGCTGGAAGCTCGACGAGCTCACCCGGGCCTGGGCGGAGGCCCGGCCGTTTCCACATGTCGTGCTCGACGATCTCGTCACGCCGGAGCTGCTGAGCGCGTTGCTCCAGGCGGTGAGCCAGGAGCCGCACTGGCCCAATCGCGGGGAGATCTACGACTTCATGGCCTCGCATACCGAGGTCGCGCATCCAACACTGCGGGCGTTCCAGGCGGCGCTCGGCTCGCCCGAGGTGATCGCCGCGGTCCGCGCGATCAGCGGCCGCCCCGTCGCGACCGTGGATCTGCGGAGCTATGTCTACGTGCCGGGCTCGTACCTGCTCCCGCACGCGGACTCGCGCGCGTCGCTCGGTCGGCTCGTCGCATTCGCGTACTACATCTACACGCAGGGCTGCGAGGGCGGCGAGCTCGAGCTGTTCACCTGCGAGATGGCAGACAACAATGTTGTGCGCGCGACCCCGGCGCAACGGATCGCCCCGCGCGACAACCGCATCGTCATGTTCGATGTCACGAACGCATCCCTGCACCAGGTCCGCGAGGTGCTCGCCGGTAACCGCGTCTCGCTGACGGGATGGTTCCTCGGATGATCGTCGACGAGCAACGCACGACGTTCCGCGCGACGCGCTGTCACTACGTCGCGGTGCCGGACGTGTTCGCCGACACCGCCGCGGCGAAGCTGCGCACGGACATCGACGCGCGGCCGTTCGAGGTGTTCGATGTGCCCGATCGCGGGCACTACGAGACGACCGCCGACGTCACCATCCCCGCGGTGTTCGACGAGCTGCGCTCCCTCGCCGAGCAGATCGTCGAACGCCCGCTGGTGGTCGCCCGCGCGCGCTGGCAGCGCCTTCGCCACCGCGACTACATGCTGATGAAGGGCGACGCGAAGGACCGGTTCGACGGTCCGAACATCGAGGTCACCCTCGACTTCTCCGCCGCCGCCACCGGAGGGGCCGAGCTGGTCTACACCGATGGCTTCGAGAGCTGGGTGGTCATCCAGGAGCCCGGCTCGGTCGCCATCGTCGAGCGCGAGCCCTGGCTGTACCGCTACGACCGTTACCTCAACCTCGCCGTCGGAGACAAAGTCGTCCACCGGCTGCGGCTCACCCTCACGTAGACTGGTACCTCGTGGCTCGCGTCTTCCTCGTCAACCCACCATCGCCGGAGCCGGTGCGCTCACCGCTGCTCTCGTTCTGCCACCTGGCGGCGGCGCTGCGCGCGGGTGGCCACGAGGTCGCACTTCACGACGCCTCCGCACCGCACGCGCCGCGCTCGCACGCCGAGATCACGGATCGGATCACCGCGTTCGGGCCTGACTTCGTCGGCATTCATCTGAAGACCTTGCACGTGCAACCCGCCTACGCGCTCGCGGCCGAGCTCGCCGAGAAGTTCGTGCTGGTCGCCGGCGGACCGCACGCGACGATCGTCCCGGCCGAGCCCCTCGCGCACGGGTTTCGCTGGGTGATCCGCGGCGAGGGCGAGGATGCGCTGGTCGAGCTCGCCGACGTGTTCGATGGCAAGCGTACGGCGGTCAGCGTCGCCGGGCTCACGTGGCTCGATCACGGCCTGGTGCGCCAGAACCCGCAGCGCCCGTTCAACACCGAGCTCGACCGTCTCGCGCCGCCGCTGTCCGCGCTCGACCTGTTCGATCCGAGCTGGTACGGCACCGCGCCGATTCCCGGCCGCGCATTCCCGCCGGTCGGCATCCTGTCGAGCCGTGGCTGTCCGCAGGCGTGCACGTTCTGCTCGAACGACGTCACAGGCCGCAAGTTCCGTTACCGCAGCGCAGCGTCGGTGGCCGCGGAGATCGCGACGCTGCGCGACGAGTACGGCCTCGGCGGGTTCTCGTTCTTCGATGACTCGTTCGCCGTCGGCAAGCGCCGCGTCGCCGAGCTATGCAGCGCGATCGTGCGGGACGCACCCGGCGTGTGCTGGACCTGCACCGCGCACCCCGCGCACCTCGATCGCGAGGTCATCGCCGACATGCAACGCGCCGGCTGCGGCGGCATCGACATCGGCATGGAGAGCGCCGATCCCGAGATGCTCCTCCGCATTGGCAAGGGCGTGACCGTGGAGCGCGTGCTCGACGTGCTGCAGTGGGCCGCCGAGCTTGGCGTGCACACGATCGTGAATCTGATGTTCGGCTGGCCCGACGAGACCGATGCCGAGCTCGATGCGACGATCAACTTCATGGATCGCGCGGCGCCGATCGCCGGTGGATTCAATGCGCGCGGCGTGGTCGTGCCCTACCCCGGGACCGAGATCTACGAGCGGAACCACGAGCGGTTCGGCTTCACGAGCTGGTGGCTCGCCGAACCGCCGCTCGAGTACGTCGCGTTCCCGACGAGCTGGGACGAGGCCGAGATCATCCGCGCGTACGGCGACGACCCGGCGCTCGACCGCAATTTCTTCCAGCATCCGCCTCACCGCGTCGCGCGCATCCGCGAAGCGCTGGCGCAGAAGGCCGAGCGCACCATGGCGATCTCGATGCGCCGCGCCGGGATCCCGTCGACGCGAATGGGCGTGCCCGCTGCCGGCGCGCGTTGATCGACCTGGGCTTGCTCGACTAACCGCCGACGACGACGTTCGACGAGCCGTCGACGAGCTTGCCGGAGCCGCCGCAGTGTTTGTCAGCATCACCGAGGCGATGCGCCGCCTTGCTGTTGATGAACACCGTGCCGCTGCCCGCCGTCGCTTCCCATGTGTTCGAGTTGCAGCAGACCGCGTGCATGCCCTTGTCGCCGACGCGCAGCGAGGGAAAGTCATTCGTGATCACATCGGGCGAGCCGATGATCGCGGGACCGATCGCGGGATGAGGACACGCCGGGCAGCCGTGCGCGCACGCAGCGATCTGCGACTTGTCCATCACTCGTCCTTGAGGCGGCATGGCGGTGTCCAAGTCTACTACGGCGGCGGCCCGGGATTCTTCCCCTGAATCGTCAGCGTTTTCGCGCTCTCAGCCAGTAGGTCCGGTAACTCACCGCCGACCGGGCGTCCCGCCGCAGCGCCCACGACACCTCGGCCTCCTCGACCACGGTGAACCGCGGCCCGAGCAGCGCGCGCACGTCCGCAGCGGGATCCAGCCCGCCGATCCGCTCGTGCTCCTGCATCACGTGGCTCGCCCACGCGAACGGCGACGACAGGATCACCTCGCCACCCGGCTTGCACAGCCCATCGAGCACCCGCAGCAGCTGCCGCGGTCGCGCGACCGAGTCCAGTAGATTCAGCGCGACCACGCGGTCGTAGATCTCGGGGATCAACGGCGGATCCAGCGCGTCGCCGCACACGAGCTGTCGCCGGTCGCGATCCACGGCGCGATCACCCGGCGCGATGGTCGCGGTCGCGTAGTGCCGGCCGATCATCCGCCGTGCAAACGCGACGCTCTCGCCATCGAGCAGGCGTCGCGCGCGGCGCAGCGATCCGAGCGAGAGCTCCAGCCCGAGCACGCGGTCCGCGCGCTGCGCCAGCTCGGCGACGATGCGGCCGCCGCTGCATCCGAGCTCCACCGCGGCTGCGACGTGCGGCAGTCCCGCGAGGCGCTCCGCGAACGCGGCCATCGCAAACGCCGTGGGATCCGCCGGCGACGCGCGATCACCCCAGTGCGCGTCGAGGTACGTCGAGAGATGCTCGACGAGGCGCGGGTACGCCGCGTCGTCGGGACCATCCGCCACGAGCAGCGCCTGCGCCACGGGGGCCATCTCGTCCTCGACGAACGGCGTCGTCGGATCCGGCAGCACGATCGGAACCTCGTCGACGACCGGGTAGCGAAGCCCGCACTCGCAGACCAACTCGTCGCCGCGGCGCTCGAGCGTCCTGACATCGAGCCGCTCCGCGGTCCGCGTGCGACAGCCGGGGCACACGAGGGTCAGCGCCAGGCTCATGGGCCACTGTGATACAACGCTAGCGTGCGGGCGGGTGGTTCGTTGTGCGTGATGGCGGTGGTCGCCGCGGCGTGCAACGTCGGCGCGGTGGTGCCTGCGGATGCACCGATCACGAGCGACGCGAGCATCGATGCTCCCGGCCCCGGGCTCGCGATCACGCCGTCGCAGACCGACTTCGGCGCCGTCGGGGTCGGCCAGACGAGCGCGCACGTGGCGGTGGTGGTCTCCACCGGATCGCCGACCGGCGTGTTGAGCGTCTCGTTCGTCGGCCCGAACGCGAGCGACTTCACGAGCATCGGCGGTAACTGCGACGGTGCGGTCCTGGCGCAGCCGGGATCGTGCACCGAGTGGGTCGTGTTCCGCCCCACGGCGCTCGGATCCCGGTCGGCGACACTGCGCATCACCGGCGCGCCGGGAGGCACCGTGACGGCCGCGCTGCTCGGCACGGCAGGGGGCCTTGTGAGCAACTTCGTCATCAGCCCGACCGCAATGATCTTCGCCACGGTCGCCGTCGGCCAGGCGAGCGCCACACAGCAATTCACGACGCGCAACCCCGGCCCCGCGAGCATCGGACCACTGGTCACTCAGATGGCGGGCACCGACGCCGCACAGTTCGAGGTCGTCACAACGCTGCACGACTTCGGCACGGCTCCCCTCGGCCTGACGAGCCCGCCGTTCACGTTCACGGTGATGAACACCGGCGTATCGCCCTCGGCTCCCCTGGTGACCACCATTGGCGCGAGCAGCAACCCACCGTTCGCGATCGTCGCCGGCACCGACACCTGCAGCGGCATCATGCTCGCGGCGGGCGCGAGCTGCACGCTGCAGATCCGATTCACCCCGACGTCGTTCGGCGTGCATTCCGGATCCCTCGACGTCACGGACGGAGTCGCGACCGCCACGAGCAACTTGACCGGCCTCACCGCCGGGAACGACTTCAACACGCTGTTGCCGTCCCAGTACGTGTTTCCGGACGTCGTCGTCGGCGCGAGCAGCGCGCCGCAGCTGTTCACGGTGACGAACGGCCCGTGGACCACCCATGCGTCGGGCATGGTCGCGGTCAGCGGCCCAACCCCATCGGAGTTCTCGATCGTGGGCGACAACTGCTCCGGTGCGTCGCTCGCCCCCGGCGCGGCGTGTACGTTCGCCGTCGTGTTCAGCCCGACCTCGCCCGGACAGAAGTCGAGGACGATCTACACAATGTTCACGCCCGGCGGCGTGAACTGGGCAGCCGTCACGGGCACGGGAGTCACGCCGTGACCGTGATCCGCGCCGTCGTCGTGCTCGGATTGCTCGCCGCATGCAACGTCGGCGAGCTTGTCCTTGCCGATGCTCCGGCGGCGCGGCCCGATGCTCCAACCGACGCGCCTGGCTCCGGGCTCGCGATCACACCGACGACGCACGACTACGGCAGCGTCCCGATCGGCGCGCACAGTGGCGTCGTCGGATTCACGGTCTCGACGGGCTCTGCCACGGGGTTGCTCGCCGTTACAATCGCCGGCGCGGGTGCGAGCGAATTCGAGATCATCGGGGGCAACTGCGATGGGAGCGCCCTCTCGGCGCGATCCCCGTGCACGATCTTCGTCGCGATGCGCCCGACATCCGTCGGCGCGCTCGCGGCGCAGCTTCAGGTCACGGCAACACCGGGCGGTACGATCAGCGTCCCGCTCTCTGGCATCGGCCTTGCGCCCGCACAGCTCCAGAGCATCACACCGTCGACGCTCTCGTTCGGCAGCGTGGTCACCGGCGGCGCGAGCGCGGTGCACCGATTCACCGTATCGAACATCGGTTCGTCATCCGTCGGGCCGATGGCCGCGCTGCTCGTGGGTCCGGACGCGAGCCAGTTCGAGCTCGTCCCGCTCGCGGACACCTGTTCCAACCACGCGAACGCGCCCGGGGCGAGCTGCACGATCGACGTGCGGTTCCTGCCCAGCTCGCTGGGCCTGAAGACCGCGAGCCTCGCCATCTCGCCGCTCGTGAGCTCGACCGTCTCCGCGCTGTCCGGAACCGGATCTGGATCTGCGCAGCTCGCGATCAACCCGTCGACGCAGGACTTCGGCGTGATCGCGCTGGGTTCTTCCTCGATGAGCGTCCCGTTCACGATCCGCAACATCGGCCTCGCGGCGAGCAGTCCGCTCACGACCGTCATCAGCGGCGGCTCGAGCGGCGACTTCCAGATCGCCCTCGCCTCGAACACCTGCGCCGGCACCGCGCTCGCGCCGAATGCCACGTGCACGTTGAGCGTGCGGTTGACGCCGAGCACCATCGGGCTGCGAAGCGCGCAGCTCGACGTCGGTGATGGCGGCACCTCCACGAGCGCGTCCCTGGCCGGCGCAAGCGTCCTCTTCGATGGCGTCACGTTTGGTCCCAACCCTCATGCGTTCGGCATGGTCGCCGCCGGCTCGACGAGCCCGGCGCAGACATTCACGATCACCAACAGCGGCAGCGTGATCACCGGCGCGTTCGCGGTGTCGATCGGAGGCACCGATCCCGGTCAGTTCCAGATCGTCCCCGGCACGGACCACTGCAGCGGCGTCGCCGTGGCACCCGGCACGAGCTGCTCGATCGACGTCGTGTTCGCGCCCACGACGGCCGGGGCCAGGACCGCGATCCTGCAGGCTGTCGCGGCGCCCGGTGGAGCGATGGTCGCGTCGATCTCGGGAACCGGCCTCGCTCCGCACCTCGCGGTCTCGCCCCCGAGCCATGACTTCGGGACCATCGGCATCCTCGCGACGAGCACGGCACAGCTGTTCACCATCACGAACACCGGCAACGCACCGGCCAGCGGGCTCGGCGCGGCCGTGACGGGACTCGACAGCGGCCAGTTCACCGTCATGCCCGGAAGCGATACATGCGCGGGCGTGACGTTGGTGCCGTCGGCGAGCTGTGGCGTTCAGATCACCTGCACCCCGACGACGGTCGGCGCGAAGAGCGCGAGCCTCGAGGTCGGTGGCGTCGCCGTCACCTCCGTCGCCGCGGTCCTCTCGTGTATTGCCGTCTCCATCGACCCGCTCGGCGTCAACCCTTCGATCCTGACGTTCACGAACGTGGCGGTCGGCAGCACGAGCGCGCCGCAGAGCTTCACGCTCTCGAATCAGGGAATCATCACGCTCGGCCCCATCTCCCTGAGCCTGCTCGGACCGGCGGCGAGCCAGTACGAGATCGATCCGGCCAGCCCCTGCTTCACCGCAAGTCTCGCGCCGGGAGGCTCGTGCACCACGAACGTACGCTTCCGGCCGACGTCCGCAGGCACCAAGCCCGCGAGCGTGCAGGTGGTCGTGGTCGCCGGCGGCACGGTCACGGTCGGCCTCAACGGCACCGCGGTCCCGTGAGAGGATTGGCTCGTCCCATGCGAGCCCTCGTCACCTCCCTCGCGCTCTTCGCCGCGTGCGGGTTCGAGAGCTCGAACAACGGGCCAGTCGATGCGACGATCGATTCGGCCGATGCGCCAGCCGATGCGCCGTCGGGCGCGCCGAAGCTGCTCCCCGAGGTGGCGGACTTCGGCGCGATCCTGGTCAGCCCCAGCGCCGCGGCGACGTTCACCGTGATCTCGACCGCGGCGACGCAGCAGCTCGCGACCTCGATCATTGGAACCAACGCCGCCGACTTCGAGCGCGTCACGGATGACTGCAACGGCATCGCCCTGCCCGTGCTCGCGAGCTGCACCATCACCGTGCGGTTCGCACCCGCAGCCGCGACCGGCGCCACCGAGGCATCCCTGCGCGTCAGCGGCGGCGGCGGTGTCGACCTGAGCAGCATGCTGCGCGGGCGGTTCGATATCGCGGCGAGCATCCTCTCCGACCTCACGACCGTTCCGTTCGGCATCGTGCACGTCGGCGTGACGAGCGCGACGCAGACGATCACGGTGCGCAATCCGGGAACCCTCGCGACGTCGGCGATCACGATCACGAAGGCAGGCGCGGATCCGACGGAGTTCACGATCGTCGGCGACACGTGCAACACGCTGCCCCTCGCACCGGTGAGCACGTGCACGATCGGCGTCGCGTACGCACCGAACGGCGTGGGCGCGAAGTCGGCGACGATCGCGGGCACGGCCACGACGGGCGGCAGCTTCAGCGTCACCCTCACGGGCACCGGCGAGGCGTTGACCATCGCCACCGTACCCGCCGACTTCGGCTCGGTGACGACCGGGATGACCTCGCCCCCCGTCACCTTGACCGTCACGAACGTGGCCGCGAACAGTGTCGGCCCGCTGGTCACCTCGCTCGCGGGCAATCACCCCACGGAGTTCGCGTTCGGTGCGAATGCGTGCAACGGCATGACGTTGATGCCGTTGCAGACCTGCACGATCGACGTGCAGTTCAAGCCCACCGTCGTCGGCGCGCGCAACGGTCTCGTGCGGATCATGGTCGGCTCGACGATCATCGTCGACGGCATCGTCCAGGGCATCGGCCTCGCGCCCGACCCCATCACGATCAGCCCGACGAGCTTCGCATTCACGGCCACGACCGCGGGCATGACCAGCACCGCGCAAACGTTCACGCTGTTCAACACCGGCACGGTCTCCACCGGCGTGCTCGCGAGCTCGTTCACGGGGCTCGACCCGACGCAGTTCGCGATCGTGACCGCCACCGACACCTGTACCGGCGTCGATGTCCCCGGCCCCGGCATGTGCACGATCGACGTGGTGTTCAAGCCCACCGCCACCGGAGCGAAGGCCGCGAGCCTGTCACTGACATCGACGCCCGGCGGTACGCATACCGTCACCCTCACCGGAACCGGCCTCTGAGCACGGCCGTCCTCGAGCGTCGAACGAAGCTGAGCTGATCAGTTATCGGACCATGGCGTACGCGGTGCGGTGAAGTTCAAGTAGAACCACCAGCCGCTGACGCCATTGTTGACGTCCTTGTCGGATTGGTTCGCGGGGCGGCAGTTGCCCGTGCCGCCCGGCAGGATGTAGCTGAGGGTGTGGCCACCGACGACCTGGAGGTTCGCCGGGAACACGGTGGCGTCGGCATCCGCCTCGGTGACGAAGCCGCGGAGGAGACCGTTGGTCACCTGGCTGGCCGGATTGCCCACGTAGGTCGCAGCGATGTTCGCGTCGTGGAGCACGATGTTGACGCCACCGAGGGTGACGGTCACGGTGGTCTGCGTCGACACGAAGCACGGCGACGAGCTCTGTGTGATCGCGGGCGTGTACGGGTGCGTGGTCCCCGCGATCACGCCCAGACAGGTTCCGCTCGCCTGGTTCGTCGCGGTGAGCGGGATCGCCGGCTGCAGGCCGGGCTTGCACATCGTGCCGTTGACCGGCGCCGTGCAGTTCGCGAAGTGGATCTCGAGTGGCGACATCGCCGTGCCGCCCTGCGTGAGCGGACGGAACACCAGCGTCGGCGATAGATCGAGGTAGCCGTTGTTGTCGCTATCCATCGTCAGGTTGTTCGCGAGCTGCTGGTTCACCGCGTTACCAAAGAAGCTGTCGGTGATGTCGTTGCATCCGATCACGCTCGCGAACGCGTGCGGGTCGCGCAGCGCGAGGGTGTTGAACCGGAACGCCGAAGGAATGATCGTGCTCGTGCAGTTATTGCGGCACAAGTCGAGGTTGTTCTGGTTGCCGTCGTCGCACTGCTCGGTACCTTCCTTGACGCCGTTGCCGCACATCGGCGTGCAGTTGTTGTCGTTGTTCGCGTTCGCGCCTGCGGGGCAACATCCGTCGTTGTTCGCGGGCAACGTGATCGCCGGGAACGTACACGTCGCCGTGCACGTGCCGCCGTTGGTCAGCACGTCACTGGTGCACGCGACGCCGTCGCTGCAGGTCGTCGGGCAGCGGCCCGCACCGTTTGCGATCGCCGTGTCGCAGGCTTCGCCCGGATCGAGCACGCCGTTGCCGCACACCGGCGAGCAGTCGTTGTCGGTCGCGGAGGTCGCGCCGCTCGGGCAGCAGCCATCGCCGTTGATCGCCGTCGTGATCGGCGTGGCGGTACAATGCGCCTGGCAGCTACTGCCACTGACGAGCGCGTCGGTGGTGCAGCTCTGGCCGTCGTTGCAGGTCAGCGGGCACGCGCCTGCACCGGCCACGATCGACGTGTCGCACAGCTCTCCCGTCTCGAGCACGCCGTTGCCGCACATCGCGGTGCAGTCGTTATCGGTGTTCGCGTTCGCGCCCGCGGGGCAGCAGCCATCGCCATCCTGCGCGACCGTGATGACCGAGGACAGGCACATCGTTGTGCACTCGGATCCGGACAGCACGTCGGACGTGCACGCATCGTTGTCGTTGCACGCGGTCGGGCACATCCCGGCCCCACCGCCGGTGATCGCCGTGTCGCAGGTCTCGCCGACCGAGTCGTCGACTGCACCATTGCCGCACGTGAAGTGGCATCCCGAGTCGCACACGGCATCCAGGACGAGGTTGCCGTCGTCGCAGTCCTCGCCGTCTTCGATCGCGAGGTTGCCGCACTTCGCGGTGCTCGGCATCTCGCCGGAGTCCGGGAGAGACGCGCTCTTGTTATCGCCGCAACCAACGAGAGCTAGAGTGGCCAACGCGATGCCGAGGATCGTGCGCATCCACCGAGAGTACTCCCGGCGCGGGTCAGAACTCCATGTCTCCCATCGTGGCGTACGCATCGTGATGTGGCATCGACACCGACTCGTGCCCGGTGACCGAGGTGTGGTGAAGGCGCCCAACCTCTTGATCCGGCAGCTCCTGCCGCATGCAGTGTGACTCCGGCTCCGCACGCTTCGTGAGGATGATCCAACCGCCCACACCGGCAAGCAGCGCCGCCGCCCCCGCCGCGATCAGCCGGCGCTTGCGCTTCCTCCCGACGCCGATCGAGCAGTCCTTGAGGAGGATCGTGCCGTCGGCGCGCTGGAAGTAGCGCACGCACAGCTTGCCCTCCTTCTCGACGATCAGCGCCTGGGCCTCGTCGCGGGTCAGGTTCGAGATGTTGTAGACGCTCTTGTTGCAGTCGGCGCAGGCGCGCGCGCGATCGTCGCCGGTCATCTTCGCCCAGTCGGCGGAGCACGGCGTGGCAACCCGGATGTTGTCCAGGATGGGCAGCTTCGCGCGGGTCCTCGCCTCGTCAAGGAGGCGGGTCGCATCGGCGACCTCGCGCGTCTTGGCCGCCAGCTCGTGGGACAGGGCGGTGTGGCGCGCGTTCAGCGCCTCGACGTCATCGCGATAGACGGCCATCTCCGTACGTACGCACGGACTGGCCGAGCGATCTGCGACCGCTACTTCTTGTTGCCGGCGGACGAGTACAGCGGGTCCATCGCCGTCGGCGTGGCCTTGTTCTCGCTGACCGAGAACGACTCGGCATCCGACGGGAACGCGCCCGTCCGCACGTCGTCGACGTAGCGGGAGATCGCGTCCTTGATGGTCTGCCCGAGCGTGGCGTAGCGACGGACGAACCGCGGCTTGAACGTCTCGTCCATGCCGAGGGCGTCGTAGCTGACCAGCACCTGGCCGTCGCAGCCCGTGCCGGCGCCGATGCCGATCGTCGGAATCGACAGGGCGGCCGTGATATCGCGGGCGATGTCGGCGGGAATCGCCTCGAGGACGACAGCGTAGCAACCGGCCTCCTCGAGCGCGAGTGCATCGGCGAGCAGGCGCTCCCGACCACCGGCGTCGCGGCCCTGGACCTTGAAGCCACCGAGCTGGTGATAGCTCTGGGGCGTCAGGCCGATGTGGCCCATCACCGGGATGCCGGCCGAGACCAGGCGTCGCACGAGCTCGGCGTGAACCGCACCGCCTTCGAGCTTCACCGAGTGGCAGCCGCCTTCCTTCATGAGCATGCCGGCGTTCATCATCGCCTGCTCGATCGACGCCTGATACGACATGAACGGCATGTCGCCGACGACGTGGGCGCGCCGAGCTCCGCGCCCGACCGCGCGGCAGTGGTATGCGATCTCTTCGAGCGTGACCGGCAGGGTCGTGTCGTGACCCTGGATCACCATGCCGAGAGAATCGCCGACCAGGAGCACGTCGGCGCCCGCCTCATCGAGGAGGCGCGCGAACGTTGCATCGTAGGCAGTGAGCATGGCGATGCGCTCGCCCTTCTCTTTCATCTGCCGCAGTGTCTGGATGGTGACGCGACGAGGAGTCGTCTGCATTCCGTCCTACCTTTCAAAACCGGTATGCCGTTCGAGGTCACGCGCCGGAGAATCCGGCTGCATGCAACGTGGCTACCTTCCCCTTGGGTATAACACGCCTCTATTCGGCGCGAGCGTCGTACTGCATCGCCCCGAAAACATTGCCTTCCGGGTCCTCGAAGAACATCAGCGTCCCGACGCCGACGATCACCGAGCGGGCGAGCAGGATCTTTCCGCCGCCAGCGACGACGGCCGCTTCCACCGCATCGATCGACGGCACTCCGATGGTGCACTCGAACCCGATGGTCTTCACCGCGGGGTTGAGCGCGCGCCGGCCCTGCAGGGCACCCATCACCTGGCCGCAGCCCTGTTCGATCAGCTCGGTGGCGCCGAGGATGTTCCGCTCGACCTGCCGTCGCCCCGTGATCCGCGCGCGCGCCGGTTCGCGGAGCTCGTCACGCGCTCGCCCGGCGGCGACCAGCCGATCGCCGTGCTCGCGCGCAAGGCCGGTGCGAGCCTGCGCACGCTCGAGCGGTGCTTCCTCGTCGAGACCGGCCTCTCGGTCGGCGAGTGGCGGCGCCGCGTGCGGTTGTTCCACGCGCTGCATCTGCTCCAGGGCGGCAGCAGCGTCACCGACGCCGCGCTCGAGGTCGGCTATGCGAGCGTCTCCGCATTTTCGCAGGCGTTCGCCCGGCAGTTCGGGCGGACTCCCTCTACCCTGTCCCGGCCATGGAGCGGACCGCGAAGCAGGTGATCGTGATGCGCAAGGATCTCAACATGCGCAAGGGCAAGATGATCGCGCAGGGAGCGCACGCGTCGCTACGCGTGATCCTCCTCGCGGGCGCCCCCGATGCGGAGCGCACGACCTACTCGATCGCGATGACCGAGCCGATGGCCGCGTGGTTGACCGGTCGGTTCACGAAGGTCTGCGTCTCCGTCGATTCCGAGGCGGCGCTCGACGACGTGGTCGCGCGCGCCCAGGCCGCCGGTGTGCCGGTCGCGCTGATCACCGATGCCGGCGCCACCGAGTTCCATGGGGTCCCTACCAAGACCTGCTGCGCCGTCGGCCCCGCATGGCTCGAGGACGTCGACGCGATCACGGGCGCGCTGTCGCTGCTTTGAGCCAGTCGATGGCCGCCGCACGCAGCTCGGTGGACGACTTGCCGAGATCGAGCTCCACGCGCTGACCCGTGATCGTCTGCAGCGCGCGCGCCGTGTAGTAGCGAACCAGGGGATACGCGTGGGCGAGGTGCGGCGCGAGCGAGGGCAGCGCGGAGCGATCGTGCGTCTCGCCGAGCGTGGCGATCGCCACCGCCTGTTCGTGGGGCTTGCCGCGCAGGAGCGTCGCGCTGATCGCGTTGACGCGCAGGTCGTCGCCGTAGAGCTTCGCGACGGCGCCCTTGTCGTACGACTTCTTCCACCACGTCTCCATCGTGGTGACGAGCAAGTCCACGCTCTTGTCAGCGTGGCAAAGCGCGCACTCGAGCGGGCGATCGCCTTCGACACGCTTCTTGTCGGTCGGCGATCCGATCCGGTGGTAGCGGATCAGCGCGTAGTCGAGGCCCATGTTCTTCTTCGGCATGTGGCAGCCGATGCACGACGTGCCCGCGCTGCCCGCCGCGTGATGCGAGTGCAGCGTGACCTGCGCCTCGGTCGTGTACTGCGCGTGGCAGGTCATGCACACCTTGTTGCCGGCGGGCGTGGCGAGCGCGGCCATCGCGGCCCGAGGATCCTCGGCGTGCGGGTCGTGGCAGGTGGTGCACGCCATCTGCGATGCGCACCCGCCGAGCTGGAAGTCGCGACCCTCGCCGGAGTTCGTGGTGCTCCCGCCGGGGTTCTTCGTGCGGTCGCCGCCCTCCCACGTCCATGGATAGCGCGTGAACAGCACCGTGTGGCACTTCGCGCAGGTCTTGTTGATCCACTGCGCCTTCGTACCCTGCTGCCCCTTCGGCGGTGACATGTCGACGAGCGAGCTCTGCACCGCGAACGTCGGTCGCAGTGCAGGCTCCGCGGCGTGCGCCTTCGCGCCGTTGTGACAGGCCTCGCAGCCGACTCCGAGCTCGACCAGGTGCTTGCCATCGAGGTACCGCTCGCTCGCCGTGGCGGCCGCGGGCAGCACGTCGCGCAGCTCCGACGACGAAGCTGCCGTGCCGCCGAGGAACGCGATCTCGTCCGTGAGTGCGCGCGCGAGGCCCGCGTCGTCGCGCGATGACGCCGTCCACAGCAGCGACTTCGGCACCAGACGATCCGAGAGCTTGCCCTGATAGCTCGGCAGCCCGGGACCGTAGATCTCGTCGTAGAGCATCGTCGCCAGCGGCAGCGTGTTGTGGCAGCCGATGCAGTCGGTCGCCCATACCGCGCGCACCGACATCTCGGGCCGCTCCTTGACCATCACCGAGTAGCCCTTGTACCGCCACGAGTTCGTCGCAAACACGAACGTTGCCGGCAGCACGCGCTCGACGCCGATGCCGCTCTCGTCGACGCCGACAAAGTCCTCGCGGTACCGCCCGCCGACGACCTTCGTCACGCGATAGCGCGCGATGCCCTTCGCGGTGGTGACGCGCATGTAGCGCGAAGCACCCTGCATCTCCATCGTGCAGGTATCTGCGCCGATCTGGATCGATGCGCCATCGAACGGTGCCTTGATCACGGCGGTCGCCGCATCGCGCGTCATGTTGCGCATCGGCGAGTGCTCCCAGGCCGCGAACTGCGTCGAGTGGCAGTCTTCGCACGCACGTGATCCCGCGTAGTCGCCGCGCAGCACGTTGCTCGCCACCGTCTGCGCCTGGCTCGGGCCCACGCGCGACGGCGTGGACTTTCCGCTGCACGCCACGAGCAGCACCGCGAGGACGAGCGTTCGCACGCCCCGTTCTACCCCAGGCGCGCAGCTTCTTCCGCTCCACGACGAGCTGGATGACCTTGTCGCCGCGTTTCACACGGAATCGAACCGTCGTCCCGGCGAAATGGAGCTACGCGCTCTTCTTCAGGTGGTGCCTGCCCTGGATGCCCTCGGCCGTCATCGCGGCCACGATCGCAGGCCGTTCGGCGAGCTTGGTCTCGTAGTCATCCACGTTCGGCCACAGCGAGAGATCGAGGCCCAGCTTCGCGCACCACCGCAGCATCACGAACAGATATGCGTCGCACACCGTGAAGTGCTCGCCCATCAGGTAGCCCTGCGTGCCGAGGACGTCACCGAGGTAGAGCAGCCTGTCCGCGATCTTGCCGCGCTGGAACGTCTTCGTCGCGTCCGGCGTCTTCGGGTTGAACAGGGGGCCGAACTGCTTGTGCAGCTCGGTCGCGATGAACGCGAGCCACTCCTGCGCGTGATAGCGCGCGAACGTTCCGGTCACCGGGATCAGCGCGCGGTCGGGCGCGAGGTCGGCGACGTACTGGAGGATCACCTGTGCCTCGGTCAGGAGCTCGCTCCCGGATCCTTCCAGCTCGAGCGCCGGGACGTAGCCCTTCGGGTTGATCTCGAGAAAGTCACGCCCGCTCGCGGTGCGGTGCGTCGCGAGATCGACGCGCTCCAGATCGAAGTTTCGACCCGCCTCGCGGAGGGCGATGTGCGGTGCCAGTGAACAAGCGCCGGGTGAGTAGTAGAGCTTCATGTGCCTACTCCTCGCATTCGACGTGCCAGCCTCGGGCCGCGCGAGAGCGCACGGCTGGGCGGGGGCGCACGTCGAGGAACCCGTAACCAACGCATCTCGGTCGCGCCCCGCGGCACGGGTGGTGCAATTCCTGCCGCACCATGCCCGGTGATGAAAACCGCCGTCTGCTCCAGAAGTTGATCCGCGAGACGGCGCGGTCGGAGGCGCAAGCGCTCGAGCATCCTGTCCGCGAGGCCAAGCGCATCGGGCCGATGCCGCCGATCGAGGCGCTCCAGGGCGTCGCCGACCATGTCACCCTCATGCAGCAGCGGTTCGCGACGATGCTCGATGGCCACGAGCTCCAGACGCATCCCTCTGGCGGTGGGATCTCCGCGACCTTCGCGTCCATGCGCCACCTCGTGGTCGATCGCGTCGTCGATCCCGAGCGGGCCTATCGCACGGCGCTGCTCGACCTGCGGCACGGGCTCGAGGTTGTGAAGCTGCTCCGCGAGATCGCCCGCCGGGAGATGCTGTTCGGGTTGAGTCGCTGGTGCGACGACTGGCTCGGCGCACGCCGCACACTCGTCGCGCGCGTGGAGGCACAGCTCGGTTGGTTCGCCGAGCAGGAAGTCCTCGAGACGGAGCTCGCAAGCACCGAGGATCTGGAGAACGACTTCGAACCGACTCCGATTCCGTCGGAGACCGATCATCGCGATCAGCACTAGCGCGCTGGCACGTCACTCGCACTACCTCTGGTCAGGCACAAAACGGGACAGAGATACCGCTGGAACATCACCAGCTCTAACTCGGTCGTGACGTCTCCGGACGGAGCGAAGAGCAACTGACGATGGCGAGGTCACGTCGAGAGGCTCGTCTGCGAGTGCCTCTATTTCCACGACTGCGCTGCGAGCCTGCCCGGCAGGAAGCAGCGCGGTCGTTTTTTCGTTGGTGCTCACCGCGCGAATCGCGACGCCTCGTCGCAGCGCGGAGGCGCCTAGCGCGTGGCCATGACGACGAAGTACTGCTGGATCAGATAGCGCTGCTTCGGATCGAGCTTCGAGCGGTCGGCCATCTCGTCGAGCTTGGCCGGCCACTCGCCTGCCGCGTGCTCGCCCGGCAGCGGGGGCGCATGGCAGCCACCGCACTTGCGGACCATCAGCATGCGTCCGTCCTGCAGCTCCGCGAGCTGGACGTTCCCGCGCTGTGCATCGGCCGGCGTCGCCTTCGGTGGCGACATTCCGCACGCGCCGAGCGCGGCAACAGCGGCGAGGGCAACAACCAGGCGGTACATCGGGGCGAACTTGAATATGGATTTCAAATTCGCGGTCGTCAAGGCGTCAGATCGAGATCGAGCCCTTACGGAAGTCGGTCTTGCGCAAGTGCACGTTAATGCAGACCGGACGGCCGGTCTTCGCGATGGCCTTGGCCTCGGCAAGCGTCGCATCGACGCGGTTCGGGTCGGTCAAGATCAGCCCGACGCCACCATAGCCTTCGGCGACTTTGTGGTAGTCGGTGCGCCGGAGATCGCAGCCAAGCGTGGTGCCGAGGATCTCGACCTGCTCGCGCGCGATCTGCGCCCACGAGGCGTCGTTGCCGATGACCGCGATCGGCGCAACGCCGTGGCGGACGTAGCTATCGAACTCCGAGAGCGAGTAGGCCGAGGAGCCATCGCCCCAGATCAGCCACACCTCCTTGCCGGGCCGCACGAGCGAGGCGCCGAGCGCGTAGCCGCCACCGACACCGAGCGTGCCGAACACGCCCGGATCGAGCCACGACAGCGGCGCCCGTGGACGAACGATGTAGCTCGCGGTTGCCACGAAGTCGCCGCCATCGACGACGAGCACGGCGTCATCGGCCATCGCCTCATCCATGCGGAGGAAGAAGTGCAGCGGATCGACGAGCTCGCCCGCGGGCTTGGCCTTCGCCGCGATCTCGGCGTCGCGCTTGGCATCGCTCGCGCGCAGCTCCTCGGTCCAGCCGCGCCACGAGTCGCCAGCGGAGCTGACGCGATCGCCGAGCGCGATCAGGAAGTCTCCGGCGTGCATCTCGATCGCGATGTCGGGACGGCGGTTCTTCTTGAGCTCGTGCGCGGAGAGGTTGGCCGCGACAAGCGTCGCCTTCTTGTTGATGCCACGACCGTAGCCGAGGCGGAAGTCGAAGGGGAAGCCGCACACGATCACGCAGTCGGCTTCCTTGAGCGCTGCGCCGCGGTTGTGGCGGAGCTGGAGCTCGTGCGTGCGACCGAGGAGGCCGCGGGCCGTGCCGGCGAGAAACACCGGCGCGCCGAGCATCCCGAGAGCGCGCGCGAGCCGACCCGGATCCTTGACGCCGACCATGGTCTGGCTACCGACGACGATCACCGGCTTCGTGGCGGTCTTGAACGCCTCCGCCGCGCGCTCGAGCGGACCATCGCCGCGCAGGTTCGGGAGGTGCGGCAGGTGCACCTCGGGAAGCGTCGGCGCGTGGAACTGCCGGTAGAGGTGGCCCTTCACATAGAACTGCAGCGCCTTCGCGCCGATGCCCTTCGCCTTGCCGTCCTTGCCACCGCCGGTCTCCTTCTCGTACCAGCTCCGGACGATCTCCTCGGGGTAGAGCAGATCGACGGGCACCTCGATGAACACCGGACCCGGGACACCTGACATCGCGAGCTGACACGCACGCTCCACGGTCGGCGCGAGCGCGGGGACGGTCTTCACCATCGTGGCCCACTTGGTCATCGGCTTCATGATCGACAGCTGGTCGATGTCCTGGAGCGCGCCACGGCCCTTGAGCAGCGTCGCGGTCGATCCGCCGAACACGATCATCGGCGTCTGCGCCATCTCGGCGTTCTTCAACGCCGTGGCCATGTTCGTGACGCCCGGTCCGGCGGTCACGGCGGCGACGCCGATGTTGCCGGTCATCCGCGCGACCGCATCGGCGGCGAATACGGCGTTCGCCTCGTCGCGAACGTCGACGACGCGGATGCCCTTGTCGTGGCAGCCCGTGAGGATCGGCGAGATGTGGCCGCCGCACAGCGTGAACAGGTGCGATGCACCATGTCGCGCGAGAACTTCTGCGATGAGGTCGCCACCGTGAGCCATGGCGGGGAGTCTCGCGCGCCGTGCTAGCGTTCCGAAAGGGGCAGCGGTGTCGAACCTCGTTCTGTATTCCATCCCAGCATTCGTCGTCCTGCTCCTCGTGGAGCTGGCATGGGCGCGGCGGTGGACGAAGCGGAAGGACATCGCGGGCTACGACACGAAGGACACGCTCGCGAGCCTGTCGATGGGCGCGATGAACGTGGTGATCGCGGCTGGAGCGAAGCTGCTCTCGATCCCGTTCTACGCCTGGCTCTACGAGCACCGCGTCGTCGACGTGGTCGCGGCCACCGGCGGCTGGGCCTGGCTAATTCTGTTCTTCGTCGAGGATCACTCGTACTACTGGTTCCACCGCGTGCACCACGAGGTCCGCCTGTTCTGGGCGTGCCACGTCAACCACCACTCGAGCCGCCACTACAACCTGTCCACCGCGCTGCGCCAGCCGCTGCTGACGCCGTTCACCGGGCCGATGTTCTGGGCGCCGCTTCCCCTGATCGGGTTTCCGGTGTGGATGATCCTGACCGCGCAGGCGTGGAGCCTGCTCTATCAGTTCTGGCTTCACACCGAAGCGATCGACAAGCTCGGCCCACTCGAGTGGGTGCTCAACACGCCCTCGCACCACCGCGTCCACCACGGCAAGAACGTGCCGTACCTCGACAAGAACCATGCGGGCGTCCTGATCATCTGGGACCGCCTGTTCGGCACGTTCGCGCGCGAGGACGAGCATGTGGTGTTCGGCCTGACGAAGGACATCGAGACGTACAACCCGCTGCGCATCGGCTTCCACGAGTTTGCGGCGATCGGCGCGGACGTGGCGCGCGCACCGACGATCGGCGCGAAGCTCGGCTACCTGCTCGCACCACCGGGCTGGAGCCACGATGGCTCGACGCAGACCGCGACCCAGCTGCAGGAGCGCGTGAGGTGACAACCAACCCCAACGCCGACCAACCGCAGAAGCCACGAGGACAACCGTTTACCTACACCCAACCACTTGATGTTGCACTTCATGGCCATGCGAACTCGGGTAGTTAGCGTCTGGGGACGACTGAACCCACCTGGGGTGCGTAACCTCATGCACAATGTGGGTGTGTTCCACCGTTCTTCCTGTGCTTCTGAATAGATAGGTCCGACACACCCGAGCGATCCCGAGCGGCACACCCGTTGCTGTATGGTGGGAGACCATGCTGGCTGCTCGTCCTCTTAGCGCTCACCGTACCGGGCTCGGCTCTCGGAAAGCGATGCTCGAGACGCTCGTTCGTCAGCTCAACATGGTCCGCCTCTCGGTGAGCGCCATGGCCCTCGTCACCCTCGTTGGCTGCACTGGCCTCATCGATGGCGGCGGCGGCGAGAGTGATGCGGCCCAGAAGGTTTGGATCGCCAAGGCCGCACCCGTGCTGCTCACGAACTGCGTTGCCTGCCACAACGGCTCGCGTCCGATGATCAACTTTCTCGAGGGCACAGGCGACCTTGCGATTCGCGACACACTCCTCGCGTTCGAGCCGGCGGTCGTCAACCTCGACGCTCCGGCCTCGTCCCGTCTGCTGACGAAGGGCGTTCACGATGGCCCGGCCCTCCTCGCGAGCCAGGCCTCCGACCTCCTCGAGTGGATCGGTGCCGAGAAGGACGCCCAGCCCGACCCCGGGGGTGGCGGCCCCATGCTGGAGACCGTCAAGTTCACTCCGGCCATCTGCACGAGCGGCACCCCGCCCGCGCCGACCTGCCCGGTCAATGACGTCGACCTGACCGACCTCGGCCTCGCGGGCGCCAAGCTCCACTTCGTGGCGCAGGCCCTCGGCTCGGGTCTCTACCTGAACCAGCTCAGCGTGATCGCCGGAACCGACGGCGTCTATATGGAGCACCCGCTGTTCGCCTCGTGGCCGACCGACGGCTCCGGGACGAAGTTCGACACGATCGACCGGTTCTACAACGTGAAGTTGAACCAGATGGCGAACTCCACCGCCCAGCTCGGCGGCGGCACCGCAGCGTTCATCGGTTTCAACGCCCTCGACAAGATCTCGATCAGCTTCAAGGCGCTCAAGGCGTTCCAGCCCGACGCCGGTGGCGGAACGGGTGGTGGCGAGACCGGTGGCTGCAAGGTGCTCGCATCGTTCAAGACGAACGCGCTGCCGTTGTTCACGACCAACGTGGGCGTCAACCCGTGCCTCTCGTGTCATGGCGGCCAGAACGCCAACGCGACCTCGGCGATGAACATCACCGGGATCAATGCCGCGGATGACGCGACGATCCTCAACGCATGTAACCAGGTCAAGACGCGGATCAACACCACAACGCCTGACCAGAGCGGCGTGTTCCTCGCGGTCACTCCTGGCAACGCGAACCACCCCGTCGCATTCGGCACGGCTGCGCAGCTCAATACGTTCAAGAACGGTCCCCCGGGGACCGGAATTCTCGGTTGGATCAATGCAGAGAAAGTTGCCCCGTAAGGAGCCCCGATGATGAACAGGATCTCTATTTTGCTCGTTGCCGCGACCTCCTTCGCGGTCCCAGCGTGCACCAGCAACGACCCCGGCACGGGCGGTGATGACACCGGCTCCGGTTCGGGATCAGGTAGCGGTGACCAGTGGGACCAGATCCTGGGCTCTCGCGAGTACGACTACAACGCCGCGCTGAAGACGGCCGCGTTGCGGTTGACTGGTGATCTGCCGACGATGGACGAGGTCGTCGCGATCCAGAATGCGCCCGACCTCGCGGCCAAGAAGCTCGCGTACGAGACGAAGATCCGCGACTACATGGCGCGCCCGACGTTCACGCGCCAGATGATGTTGTTCTGGCGCGACACCTTCAAGATGGGCGAGACCGCCGAGATGGACGCGGCTCCAGCGTTCGCGGCGCAGCTCGCGGTGCAGAACCGCAGCTACCTCGAGCTATTCACGGCGACCACCGGGAACTGCCCGACCATCGACGCTGGGTTGACCACGATCACCGATGCGAACTGCGTCGGCACCGGCCCGCAGGCCGGCGTGATCACCAACACCGGCGCGATGAAGCAGTTCTTCTCGAACTTCGCCTTCCGGCGCGTTCGCTGGGTGCAGGAGACCTTCGACTGCGCGAAGTTCCCCGTCGAGATCAGCCCGACCCCGACCGACGTTGGCGGCGCGGCCCCGTACATCGGCGTGTGGCCGTTCCAGAGCATCTCCGGTCTGTCGACCGGTCGCGTGAACTTCCAGGACGTCAGCGCCGTTGTCTGCGCGAACTGCCACCAGTCGCTCAACCACATCGCGCCGCTGTTCGCGAACTACGACATCATGGGCGTCTACAAGCCGACCATCGCGGTTCCGACCCCGCTCGACAACTCGCCGCTCGCGCAGCTCACCGACTACCTGCCGCCGACCGAGACCACGGCGTGGCGCTACCAGAAGCCGGCGGCTGACCTCACCGGCCTCGGTGCGGTGATGGCGCAGGACCCGGCCGTCCAGACGTGCGGCGTTGCTCGCATCTGGAACTGGGCGCTCGGCAAGACCGACATCGTCGACGCCCTCCAGGAAGTCCCGACCGCGACCATCGAGACGCAAGTCGCCAACTTTGCCGCAAACGGCTTCAAGATGAAGGACCTCATCTACGCCGTTTACACCGCCGATGACTTCGTCAAGTTCTGAGGAGAACGACCATGAAGAGCGCAATCAAACTCACGATCCTGGTCGCCTCCCTCGGGCTCGCGTCGGCATGCACCGATGACTCCGTGGATGGCGCCCCCCCGCCCTCTGGTTCCACCTCCGGCGGCGAAGACACCACGTTCGATCACATGAACGATGGCATCTCGCCCTGGGATCTCCTCGACCGGCTGCAGAAGGAAGGGCCGCCGAGCTTCACCTCGCACATGCACAGCTGCTCGAAGGTCCGCTACATGACCCTCGGTCGCGTGCTGACGTCGCTCGGTGTCACGCAGATCGGCGCGGCCAATGCGCCCGCGCTGTCGGCCGCCGATCTTTACAACAACGGCGACAACGCGATGGGCGCGCCGAACTACGCGAACCGCATCCGCGAGAACATCGGCATCTCGACCTCGGGCGCCTCGCGCGAGTTCGACATCTTCGCCGCTGCAGCGCCGCAGATCATCGCCGCGATTCCCACGCTCGACCGCTGCAAGACCGGTGGAGCCACGGGCGCTCCGGCGTCGCTGTTCAACGCGCAGGGCCAGTGCGAGGCGAGCGGCATCACGTGCCTCATCGGCGTGCCCGCCGAGGCCGCGCACCTCGAGCTTTGCAACATCACCGTCACGAGCGCATCGACCCCTGCGGTCGGTCAACGCCTTGCCGTCGCGGCCCTCCTGGCCGCGGCCTACACCTGCGAGTAGAGAGGAACACTGACCATGGCCAAGTCCAAAACGACTCAGCGTGACGAGCAGCGTCAGCTCACGCGTCGCGCCCTGATCAAGTGGAGCGTCGCCGCAGGTGCAGCGCTCGGCGTGACTCGCGCGAAGGTGTTCGACATCCTCGAAGGCTCGGCGGACAAGGACCTCGCCTTCGCCGCCGCGGACAACGCGTTCACGCGCTCCGTTCACATCGTCGCCGGTAACGGCGGTCTCGCCTGGTTCACGCTCCTGTGGCCGCAGGTCGACGTCGCGATGGCCGGCAACGCGAACTTCGCGTGGCACAAGCCGGGCATGGCGACGCTCGTTCCCGGCACCGCCAAGCCGCTCGCGATCGGACCGGATACGCCGTGGGCCAACCTGCCCGCCGGTCGTCAGGTCACCGCCTTCACGTGCGGCTCGAACGAGACGCACACCAACCAGCCGCAGTCGGTCGTCGGCCTCAACGGCGCGAACATCTTCGCCGTGGCGAGCGCGCTGCAGTCCGCGAACCCGTCGGTCATCCCCGCGGTGACCATCGGTGACGTCGACTTCGGTACCGCCGCCGGAAGCGCACGCCCCGCGAACGTCAACAACGGCGATGGCATCGTCGGCCTGTTCAACAGCGCCGCGTCGCGCGCCGGTGGCCTGCTCTCTGTCAGCGCGGATGCGGATCTGTACAAGGCGCACTACGATGCCTTCATCCAGCTCAACCGGGCTGCGAACCGTTCGACGACGAAGATCGCGTACACCACGGCGGCCGGCGCCGCACAGTTCCTCGGCAAGAACCTCGCAGCGCAGCTCCAGATCGTACCCGCGGACCTCACGCGGTATGGAATCAACGGCAACACGCGGGCGAACGTCGCCGCGATCGGCCGAGCGTTCATCGTGGCGGTCAAGGCGTTCAAGATGGGCCTCACCAACTCGGTGACCCTGCCTGCCATGCGCGACGATCCGCACGGCGCGTTCGACGGTGGTGACGTCAACACCATCCCGGCACAGCTGAAGGGCGTGTTCGATGGCTTCATGGGCGACCTCGTCGCGACCACCGACGACAACACGCTGAAGTCGCTCGCCGATGACACGGTCATCACGATCCATGGCGACACGACGAAGAACTGCCTCCAGAGGGGCGGTTGGCCGGATGGTTCGCCGGGCAACACGAACCGCGTGTTCGTGTACAGCGCGGGCCACTTGAAGAGCGGCAACTTCGGCAGCATCGACCGCACCGGTGCGGTCAAGGGCTTCGACGGCAAGGGCGCCGACCAGACGTACAACGGCGCGAATACGGCGAAGATCGCGATGGCGGCGATCGCCGGTGCCATCGCGAAGCGCGACCTGCGCGCGATCTCGACGTTCACGGCGAACCAGGACCTCGCCGGCATCCTGCTGCCGAAGGACATCTAGGCCGAACGTCGTTCGAGAACAAATGTGAAGCAGGGGCTGCAGGAGGAATCCGGCGGCCCCTTCGTTCGTCTGATAGATTACCCGCCATGCGCGCCGTTGCCGTTCTGCTGGTGCTGCTCGTCGCAGCGTGCGGCGGCAAGAAGGAGGGTACCGGCGAGGGTGGCGAGCCAATCGGCTCGAGCAAGCCCACCGATGACACCGCACGCGAGCAGGCGCGGTTCGACTCCGAGCGCAAGCCAGAGAAGGTGATCGAGGCGCTCGGGATCAAGCCCGGGTCCCGGGTCGCCGATGTTGGCGCCGGGACGGGCCTTCTCACCGTGCATCTCGCACGCGCGGTGGCACCCAACGGCAGTGTGGTTGCGACGGATATCGATGGCGCCGTGCTCGAGCTCTTGCAGTCGCGCCTCGCCGCCGTCGGCCTCTCGGAGATCGTGGAACGACGCGTGGTTGGCTCGGAGACGCCGGGCCTCGAGGCGGGCGCATACGACGCGATCTTGCTCGCCGAGGTCGACCACTACTTTACCGACGAGGTGGCGTGGCTCTCGGCGGCAACCGCGGCCCTCAAGCCGGGCGGGCGAATTGTGATCTCCAACCGGATCCACCACCGCACCAGGTCGATGGCGGCTGCCCAGAAGGCAGGCCTCGTGCTCCAATCGGAGTCGACGCCCGTGCCGACTCACTTCATCGCGGTGTTTACCGCGCCTGCCCCGCCCGAGAAGAAGCCCGGCAAGTGAGGTCGCTCGCGCCGATGTTTGTCCTCGGCGTGCTCGCCGGGTGTCCGTCGGATCCGGGAAACCCGGAGACGCTGTGGCTCGGGCTCGATGGCTCCGAGGTCAAGGTCAAGCTGATCGATCACGAGCCGACTCCGTATTGAGCTCCCGGCGTGGGGCCCGGTGGGTCTCAGGAAGCTCCGTACTCGCTGAAGGGCTCTGTCCCCGCCGGCACGTATCATGTGATCTGCGATGCGATCATCATCCGGTCGGTGGACGTCACGTTCGATCTGATCTGGCGGCGCGGGGGTACCGACACGTCGCTCGCCACGTGGTCACAGCACTTCGATCCTTTGCCCGGCGGCGTGTACACGGCGCAGGCCTACGAGCTCGATCAAGCGACGCAAGCGATCGCCTACCAGAGTGGCGATCAGTTCGTGTTCCGCTACTCGGGCGCCAACACGACGAGCCAGCAGGCATTCATCCCGAACGGCGATGGCGCGACGGCGAATGGCCGGATCCCGAACATCACCCTACCGCCGTAGCAGTGGGCAAGCTCGGCGGCGCTTGCTCGTCGCCCTCGTGGAAATCGAGATCGACACCGAACGTCTCGCGTAGCGAGATGAGACCGATCACCGCGACCGCCAGGGTCGCCACACCGACGGCGATCGCCGCGCCGATCAGGCCCATCGCCGGGGTCAGCTCCTTGAAGCCGGTGGTGACCAGCACCGCGGAGCCGCGCACGAAGTTCGGCACGGTGGTGGTCACGGTGGCGCGTAGGTTCGTGCCGAACAGCTCGGCCGCCGTCGCGACGAACACCGCCCAGTAGCCCGAGGCGGCACCACCGACGCAGCACAGCACGTAGAACACGGTGAGCGACGTGCCGCCGATCGTGAAGTACAGCAGCATCGAGAGCGCGGTCGCGCCGAGGAAGATCGCGAGCGCCTTCTTCCGGCTCTTCAGATACTGGCTGAGCATCCCGCACGCGAGGCCGCCGACGGCGCAGCCCGCGTAGCAGAAGAACAGCGACGTGGCGGGGTTCGGCGCGGGATCGAGACCGAGGGCGCCGCCGAGCTCCCGCGAGAACAGGAACATGATGCCGATGACGTACCAGACCGGCACGCCGACCCCGATGATCGCGAGGTAGCGGATGAGCCGCTTGCGATCGGTGAACAGCTTGAAGAAGTTGCCGCGCGAGACGGTCTTCTTCTTCACGGTCGCGTGGAACATCCCGGACTCGACGACCCCGATCCGCAGCGCGAGCAGCGCGAGGCCCATGCCGCCGCCGATGTAGTACGCGGTTCGCCAGTCGACGCCGACACCGGGGAACGCGCCGCCGATCAGGCCCGCGACCACGCCCCCCGAGACACCCAGCGCCGCGACCAGCGTGGTCCCGACACCGCGATTGTGCTTCCCCATCAGCTCGCTGACCAGCGTGATGCCGGCGCCGAGCTCGCCGGCGAGTCCGATGCCCGCGATCAGCCGACACCACGCGTACCCCTGGAGCGTATGGACGGAGCCGTTGACCAGGTTCGCGATCGAGTACAGCGCGATCGAGCCGAACAGCACGGACAGACGGCCGCGCTTGTCGCCGATCACCCCCCACAGGATGCCGCCGAGCAGCATCCCGCCCATCTGCATGTTGAGGAGGTAGACGCCCTCGGTGGTCAGCGCGGACCCCGTGATGCCGAGCGCCTTGAGGCTCGGCGTGCGGACCATCCCGAACAGGATGAGGTCGTAGATATCGACGAAGTAGCCGAGGGCGGCAACGATGACCGCGAGGGACGCGGCGCGGGTGACGGCGGGGCCGTTGGGGCCGGTAGAGACCACGGGCGGACTATACGCGTTATAAGCTGGACCTATGAAGCACGCAGGTTGGGTCCTGAGCGTTGCGTTGGCGCTGGTCTGTAGCGCTGCCCCCGCCTTCGCGAAGGGCGAGCAGCGCGCATGGGTCAAGGAAGTGCCAGACGCCACGACGTGGAAGAACTACTCGAAGATCGTCGCGACCGACGAGCTCGGAAAGTTCATCATCGATCTCAAGACCAACGACATCTACTTCTTCGATGTGAATCTCTTCAACATCCATGCGGACTTCGTCCTCGGCGTGTTGCTGAAGAAGGCGTGGACCGCCGACAACGTCCGCGAGTACAACAAGAACTACGAGCGAGTGAAACCGAAGTTCATCCTCGGGTACCTGACGCACCACATCAAGGTGGACCGCTGGAGCTTCTCGTTCTGGGAGGGCGACAAGATCGGCGCCGATGACGTGATCCGCGCCTCGAAGCGGCTCGATCAGGTGTTCTTCCAGAAGGGCCTGCCGTTCCGCCCCGACTCGCCGATGCAGGGCAAGGTCGCGCTCGACGTGCAGAAGCGGGGTCTCAAGTTCGTCACCAACGACGAGATCTACAAGAGCTCGCCGTACCAGGCGTTCACCAAGGGCAAGGCCGTGGGCAAGCTGCACGTGGTGCCGCTCGGCACGCCGTACGAGTCGGCGGTGTTCGATCGCCACGACATCGTGCTGCTGCAAGAGAGCTATCCCGACATCACGCCGGTCGCCGGCATCCTCGCGACGGCGTTCTCGACACCGCTGTCCCACGTCAATCTGCGCGCGGGCGCGTGGGGCATCCCGAACGCGGGCGACAAGAGGGCGCGAGACAAGTACGGGAAGCTCGACGGCAAGATGGTCTATTACGAGGTCAACGACACCACGATGGTGCTCCGCGAGGCCACACCGACGGAAGTCGAGGACGCGCGCAAGAAGATCGATGCGGCGCGTCACGTGGACCTGCCGAAGGCGACGCTCGACAACCCGCGGCTCGCGATGCTGACGCGGATGCGCGCCAAAGACGTGGTGATCTACGGGACCAAGGCCGCGAACCTCGGCGAGATCGTGACGGCGAACCTCGCGGGCGTGCGCGTACCGGCCGGGTTCGGCGTGGGCTTCTTCTATTACGTGCAGCACATGCGCGAGAACAAGCTCGACCAGAAGGTCGACGCGATGCTCGCGGATCCGCAGTGGAAGGATGCTGCCTGGCGAAAGACCGCGCTCGAGACGCTGCGCAAGCAGATCCAGGATGCGCCGATCAACCAGGCGTCGCTCGATCTCATCTACCGGCGCGTGCGGCTCAAGCTCGGCGGCAAGGGGGTGTTCGTGCGGAGCTCGACGAACTCCGAGGACCTCCCGGGGTTCAACGGCGCCGGGCTCTACGACACATTCCCGAACGTGGTCGGCAAGAAGGCGATCGGCGAGGCGCTGAAGGGCGTGTGGGCGAGCGTGTGGACGCTGCGCGCGGTCGACGAGCGGACGGCGTTCGGCATCGATCACAAGCAGGTCTACGGTGGCGTGCTCGTACAGGTCGGCGTCAACGCGACGGCGGCCGGCGTGCTCGTGACGAAGAACCTGTGGGATGTCTCCGATGACCACAGCTTCACGATCAACGCGAAGTTCGGCCTCGGCATGAAGGTCGTCGAGGGCCAGAAGGTGCCCGAGCAGATCATCTTCGACCCGACCAATGACGGCACGAAGATCATCTCGCGCAGCGACGATCCGGTGATGCTCAAGTTCGACGCGGCCGGCGGCATCCACGAAGTGCCGGTGCCGCCGGGTGCCGGCGTGATCCTCACCGAGGAGCGCGCGAAGGCGCTCGCCGAACAGGTCAAGGCGTTCATCCCGGTGTTCACCCACGGCCAGCCGCTCGATGTGGAGTGGGTGCTCGAGGGCGAGAGCTTCTGGATCGTCCAGGCGCGGCCGTTCGTCGGCGGGTAGCGTAGAGTAGCCGCGTGCGAGCTCTCCTAGCGTCCTGCCTGCTGCTGTCTGCCCTCGGCGCGTGCGAGCTCGAGCCGCCGCCGAAGAAGGCTCCGCCCGCCGTACCCACGCCGCCGCCGGTCGCCGATCCAAGGGCCGCCGCACCGACGCCGCCGCCGGCGACACCGCCGCCCGCGACGCCGCCGTCCGCGAACCCGCCGCCTGTCGCCGATGCCGCGGGCAGCGGTAGTGCGGCCCTGCCACCGGTGAGCCAGCCGTGCCTCGATGTCGCGGGGCACATCGCGGATGCGCTGATCACGGAGGCCGCCGATCCGGCGCAGAAAGCGGCGATGGAGCAAGAGAAGACGAAGATCATCCGGCGCTCCGCAGAGGCGTGCACGCGCGATGGGTGGAAGCCCGCGGTGATGAAGTGCTTCATGGACGCGAAGTCCACGGCCGAGATGCAGGTCTGCGCGAAGGACCTCGCGGGTCCGTAGGTCCCCTCGCGGTGGTGCTAAGCTCCGCAGGTGACCAAGCGGCCCGATCGGCGCAAGCCTCCTTCTGCTGCCCCTCGCCCATCGCCGCTGCCCAGGGTGCCGGCGCTCGTGCCCGTCGGCGCGGCACTGATCGGCGCCCTCGGTTGCGGTCCGGCGACGCCGCACTCGCGTCCGCCGCAGCCGCCACCGCAGGCCTACCAGCAGACGGATCCTCCGCCGCCCCAGCGGCAGCTGGAGGATCAACCGCCGCAGCAACCGGATCCTCCCCAGAAGTACGCGATTCCGCCGCAGGCGCCGCAGGTGGAGCCGCCGCAGCCGCCACCGCAGATCGCACCGCAGGCGCCGCAGATTCCGCCGCCGCCGCAGCCGCCGCAGGTTCGACCGCCGCCGCCGCAGCCACCGCCGCAACCACCACAAGTACTTCGCCCGCCGCAGCCGCCACCGCAGGTTCGCCCGCCGCAGCCGCCGCAGGTTCGCAAGGGACCGCCGCCTCAGGTTCGCCCGCCGCAGCCGCCGCAGATTCGCAAGGACGCGCCGCAGATCGCTCGCCCGCCGCAGGTGGACACCCAGACCGATAGCGCCGGTGATCGCACCGAAGTGCCGCTCCTCGCGCCGTTCGATCAGCTGCCGCGTCGGAACCGGTGATGTCCCGCGCCTCGCGCGCCAGACCCGCACGTCGTCCATCCGCTGCGCGTGCCCGGGTGCTGTCACCGGAGCATCGCGCGTGGATCGTCGAGAACCTCCTCGCCGGCGTGCCCGAGGCCAAGGTCGTCGCGGAGCTCGCAAGCCAGATCTCTGCCGCGCGTGCACGCCGCGAGGTCACGGCGATCGCGCGATCGCCACTGCTCGCGACGTGCGGCGCGCTCGCCAACCGCGCACGCAGGCTCGAGCTGGTCGCCGCGATCGGTCGCGCCCACGCGCGCCACGAACCCGAGCCGACAACTGTCGAGCGACGAACCACGCCCGGGCCAGAGGAGTTCTTCCGAAGCTACTGGGCCGCGCACCGCCCGGTGGTGTTCACCGACGCGACCGCGCGCTGGCCCGCGCTCGGCAAGTGGACGCCCGACTTTTTCCGCACGCAGCTCGCCACGGCCCGCCTCGAGATCACCGACGGGCGGGCCGCCGATCCTCGCTACGACCAGAACCACGACGCGCACCGCACGACCACCCGGATGGATCGGTTCATCACGCGCGTGCTCGCCGCGGGCACGTCGAACGACCTGTACATGGTCGCCCACAACAACACGATGCTACGGCCCGCGTTCCGTAGGCTGCTCGCCGACGTGGTCCCACCGCCGGGCCTGTTCGAGCCTCTCGAGGCACGTCACACGTCGCTTTGGATCGGTCCGGCCGGGACGGTGACGCCGCTCCACCACGACACCACCAACATCCTGTTCAACCAGTTGCACGGCCGCAAGCGCTTCGACCTGGTGTCGCCGCAAGAGACCGTGCTGCTCGCCGATCCGGTGGACGGCTTCTACAGCGCGATCGACCTGGACCACCGCGATGACTCGCCGCACCCCGCGGTCCGCGAGCTCCTGGTCAAGACCGTCGTGCTGTCCGCCGGCGAGTCGCTGTTCATCCCGGCCGGCTGGTGGCACCGCGTCACCTCGCTCGACGTCTCGATCAGCTTCTCGTTGCTCGGGTTCCGCCGTCCGAACGGATTTGACTGGTACCGGCCCGGGCACGCCTCCTGAAGCCGGCTACGTCCGACTGACGAGCGGCGATTTGTAGCCGCCGTCCTCGGCGCGGCGCGCACGCTCCCCGAGTGCGCGACACACGGCGGCGGCGAGACCCGGCACGTCGTCGACGAGCTCCTCGAAGTCCACGCGCTCGAGGCGGATCAGGCGGCTCGCCTTGATCGCGCGAAGATCGGCCGCGAGCGGGATCGGGGCCACACACGCGAGCTCGTCGACGACCTCGCCCTTCACGATCTTGCGCGTACCGAGCTCGAGCTCGCCGTCGTCAACGACGATCAGCGCGTCGAGCGGATCGCCGGCGGTGATCACCACACTGCCATCGCGCGCGTTGGACCAGCGAGCGCGCTCCGCGACGTCGGCGAGCTGGCGGGTCGACAGGGAGGCGAGGAGCGGCACGCGGCCCAGGGCGATCAGGGTCTCGACGCGACTCGGCATGTCTGGTTCTCCTTCGTCGGTGCGAGCGGGCTCGCCGGTGGTCTCGTGGAGGGCATCGGTGACCCGGCGCAGGAGCTCGGCGGGGCTGGTCGCGAGGGCCTCGGCGCGCGCGGCGTCGGTGATGCTCGCGCGATGGGCGCTGCGACCGGCGGAGCCGAGGAGGTGAAGCACGAGGCCGCGCGCGAGTCGATCACGGCCGGCGAGCTCGGTGCGGATCACCGAGTCGCGATTCGGTGGCTCGATATCGGCGCGTGCGAGCTGTGCCGCACGATCGGCGACGGAGAGATCGTCGACGGCCTCGACGAGGCGCGTGACGAGGGTGCGCGGCAGCGCCGCCTGGATCACGGCGAGGGCGCGTGCGCGCTCCTGGCCACCGCGGGCGTGGCGCCACTGCACTGCGGCCCGCGCGATCGATCGCGAGCGGCTGCGCGCCGCGACGAGGAGCAACACGGTGTGCGCGATCTCGTGCAGGCGCTCGTCGAGCCGGTGCGCGAGCAGATCGTCGCCGGGCTGATCGAGGACGGCGATCGCGGCGTGGGTCTGGTCCAGCGCGTCGAGCTCGGCATCGATCAAGCGATCGATCGCGCCGGCGGTCACCGGTAGGTCGGCGAGCAGGGCAGCTGCACGATCGCGGGCGCGACGGCGCCCCCACGCCGCAGTCGAGATCAGCTCGCCGGCGGCGGCGGGACCGAGCGCGGTGAGCGCGGCCTCGGCGGCAGCGCGCACATCGTCGTCGGCCTCGCCGAGAGCGCGCGCGAGGCGGCGCAGGTCGTCGGGTTCGATCGAATCCGCGCCGTCGAGGAGCTCACCGAAGAGGCGGAGTGCGGCCGCGATCTCCGGGGCCTCGTCGATGCCGGTCTCGGGCGCGCGCATCAGCGACGACAGCATGTGCTCGGGCGCGACCGGCGTGGCGCCGAGGTCCACTCGCTCGCGCGCGAGCTCGAGCAGATCGCTGCGCAGGAGCGAGAGCTCGGCCTCGCGACGTTCGCGCGCCCAGATCACCACGCGGCGAAGCGCGTCGAACGCGACGGTGCGGCTCGGGCTATCACCACGGCGCCGGCGCAGGGCACGCGTCAGGTGGCGCGCGGCTCCGAGGGTGTGTGCCTCGTTGCGGGATGCGAGCCCGCGCGCGATCTCGACGGCGAGCTCGTCGATCGCGACCCGTGCGGGGACGCCGGCATCGCGCACCGCATCACCGAGCTCGGCGAGCAACGCCACGTTGTCGCCGGCGAGTCGTAACGCGGCGACCTCCGCGGTCAGCGCGATCGCGGGATCACGGTCGGCCTTCCAGTCCTCGATCGTCGTCGCGGGGACGCCGCCGGCGAGACCGAGCGCGCGAAGGGCGAGCTCGCGCGTGCGCGGCCCCGCGCCGACCACGGCCTCGGCGAGGGCGGGACCGTGGAGCTCGGCGGGTGCATCGAGCACCGCCACGACGGCGCGCCACAGCGGCGGGCGGTTGCGCTGGACGGCCGCGGTGACGAGCGGTGCGACGGCGTCGATCCGGCCGCGCTCGTGGAGGCGCGCGAGCACCTCGGCGGCACGCTCGGGGTTTGGCCCGACGAGCTCCTTGTACAGGACGCCGATCGCGCGATCATCGACGACGGCATCACCATCGCGCGCCTGCGCGACGTGCTCGACCGCGAGCGAGGGAAGTGCGCGCGCGGTCCGCGTCGCGAGCAGCAACCACACGGCGGCGGCGATGGCGGCGCTCGCATAGAACACGTTCGGCGTCGTCGCGAGCAGCGCCGCGATCAGGCCGCCGAGCACGGCGCCCGCGCGCTTCGCCGTCCCGTCGAGAAACCCGGAGATCCGGCCCCGCACCGCGGTGGGAAGCAGCGTCTGGGCGAGCTTCTCCGACGGTGTCTCGATGCCGGCATCGAGCACGCGTGACGACACCTGCGTGGCGATCGCGACCGCGAGGATCGGAGCGATGACGAGACCGAGGCCCGCGCACAGCGCGACGAGCGGTGCCAGCAAGAGAGCATTGCCTGCGCCCATGCGACTGAGGATCCGCGGCGCAAGGAACAGCTGGACGAGCAGCGTCACGCCCTGCCCCACACCGCGCACCGCACCGAGCAGCGCGGCGAGATCCGCCGTCGAGCCGCCCCGTGCCGCGACCTCGACGCCGAGCGCGAAGTAGGACAGCGAGCCGAACACACCCGCGGCGAAGACGACGATCGCGAGGTGGCGCGCGAGCGGATGCCGGCGAACCGCGCGCGCGCCATCGCGCCACGACCGCGAGAGCAACCCGGTCACGCGCACCGGCTGCGTACCGACGCGGCGCGTGGCCGGGAGGCGCGTGGCACCGAGCGCGGCGAGCACGAGCAGCAGCGCGCCGCAGACGAGCACGCCGCGCGCACCAGCGGCGGCCGCGAGGGGAATGACCAGCGCAGCGCCGAGCGTTGCCCCTGCGCCGCCGGTTGCCGCGAGGATCGGCAGCAGCCGCTGGCTGCGCCGCGCATCGAGCCGCTCGGCGATCACCACCCAGAACGCGAGGTCGGTCGCCGCCGCGAGCTGCTTGCCGCCGACGAGCGTCAGGATCGCGGCCGGCGCCGGGGCGAACAGCGACAGCGCGGCCAGTCCGGCGACCACGAGGCCCGAGACCATCGCGAGCGACGCGAGCACGCGCCGGCGCTCGAGGCGATCGGCCAGACCGCCGACCACCGCGAGCACCACGGCCAGGAGGGCCGAGGATCCCGCGACCGCCTCGCCAAGGTGCGCCGAGCCGATCTCGGAGAGGAACATCGCGTCGGCCGCCGCGGCGCTCATCGCGGCACCCGCGCTCGCGAGCGCGAACACCACGCCCGCCGAGCCGATCAGGGTGCGTTCCTCGGGTCGCAGCAAGCCGCCGACCGCCCGCACCGCGGTGCCCGACATGGCGACGGCCCCCGGCGCGCTCACCGGCCCATCATACGGCTACCGGTGCCGGTAACCCGTGTCACTATCGAACAATGCGCCTGGCGACTCGGCCCGCCCTCCTCGCGACGATGTGCGTGCTCGCGGCGGGCGGGATCGCCGCCACGCTCGCCGTCGCGCAGTCGGGCTCGCGCCGCCCCCCCGTCCCGCACGAGGACCTTCCGGCCCCGACCGGCGCCGATGCGAGCCCCGTGATCGGCGCCGGCAGCGCCGGCTCGGTTCCGACCGCGCTCCGCTCGGGTGAGGTGATCATTCCCAAGCCCTCGGTCGACACGCCCGCGAACAACTCGCGCGGCGAGCCGGTGCTCGGCACGAAGGATTTCGGCGCGGATCGCCAGACCTCGCTCAAGCCCGACGACAACACCGGGACGGACGGCACGCTGCACTACATCTCGGTGTTCAATCCCGACGTGCTGCCGTTCAAGCGGATGAGCACGCTCGACGCGGTCGCCGATGACTACACGTTGAAGATCGGCCGCCCCGCCCTCACCGAGCTCCCGGTCGGTGGCGTCACCGATCCGAAGACCCGCGACTGGTTCTACGGAAACATGGTGATCGATCTGACGCCGGGCGCCGACGTGCCGCTGCCGAGCGTGGCACCCGACATGCGCATCCTCTCGTACGACATCAAGCCGAAGATCGCGCTCAAGTTCGAGAAGGACGGCGCCGACAACTTCTACGTCCGCACCGAGGAGTCGAACGCCTCGGGCCAGTACCGGCTGATCATCTACGTCGACGCCGACCAGGGCTACTTCGCGCCGTCGCTCCCCACCAAAGCGAAGTACACGCCGCGCATGGTCGCGACGATGACGCCGCCGGAGCTACGCCCGATCATGTCGGACCGGATCCGCTCCGCAGGCCGCACCACGCTCGACAAGATCGGCATCGACGCCGACATGAACCTGCCCGACGCGTTCAACAAGCTGATCTCCTACTTCCGCTCGTTCGAGGCGAAGAAGCTGCCGCCGACCACCGGCGACATCTATCGCGACCTCTGCGACTCGCAGGCCGGCGTCTGCCGCCACCGCGCGTTCTCGTTCATGATCACGGCGAACACGCTCGGGATCCCCACGCGCTACGTCCAGAACGAAGCGCACGCGTTCATCGAGGTGTGGTTCCCCGAGCGCCGCTGGCAGCGCATCGACCTCGGCGGCGCCGCGCTCCGCATGGACGTCGTCAACGCCGAGGACAAACGCCTGCACACGCCGCGCGCCGAGGATCCGTTCGCGAAGCCACAGGAGTACAAGCAGCAGTACACGCAGCTCGAGGGCGACATCCGCGGCCTGACGTCGAAGCAGATAGAAGATCGCCACAAGCCGAACGGCGCGCCCTCGGGCTCGCTCGGCGCCTCGAGCGGCAATGGCTCCGGTGGTGGCGGCCCCGATCGCATCACGCCCGATCCGTCGCTGCCCACCGTCACGCAGGATCCGAAGAAGCTGACGCCGCGCCTCGACGTCACCACCGCTGACACCAGCGCGTTCCGCGGCGACGTCGTTCACGTCGAAGGCCGCGTCGTCGCGCAGGGAAAGCCTGTCGCCGATCACCCCGTCGACGTGTTCCTCGCGCCCGCCGGTCGCCACGGCGCCGGCCCGATCCCGCTCGGCCGCGCCGTCTCGGACGCGACCGGCCGGTTCACGCAGGAGTTCACCGTGCCCGGCTCGCTGAACCTCGCGACCTACGAGATCTATCTCGCGAGCCCCGAGGACGCCTACTACAACGCGGCGCTGTCGGATTAACCCCAGGGTTAGTCGGGCGTCGGCGCAGCGAACACGGTCTTGACGTTCGAGACCGCCGCAGCGAGTGCCTTGTCCTTCGCCGTCATCGTGGTCAGCGCCGCGGCGGCCGCCGGATCGTCGTCATCGAGCCCGAGCAGCACCACCGCCGCCTCGATGTGCGCGACGCGCGCAGCGACGTACTCGACCATGGCGCGCTGCCGGCGAACGAGCACCGGCGGTAATCCCTTGATGGCCTCGATGTCGTGCCCGAGCCAGCGCCAGCTCGGGACGAGCTCCTCGCTGTAGATCCGCGCCTGCTCCGCGTTCGTGATCTCGCCCTTGATTGTGCGCTGGGCCGCGGAATTCTGCGTGGCTAGCAGCTCCTTCTCGATCGTGCCGAAGTGCTCGAACTTGGCCTGCAGCTCGGCGGCCTGCTTCATCTCGGCAGCCGTCGCGTACGCCAGCGGGCTCTTCGGCAGCAGTATCAGGCCCGCCACGACGACGGCGAGCGCGAGCACACTGCCGAGCATCACGCGAGGGAACCGGCGCGCGATCGCCGCGTCGCGGTCCGTGACATCGATGCCGCGCTCCGCCAGGTACGCGATCACGAAGCCCGACACGAACCCGCCGATGTGCGCCGCAAGGCTGATCTGCGGGATCGAGAACCCGATGACGAGGTTGAGCGCGACGAACGTGCCCATGCTCTTCATCTGCTTCGCGCGCACCTCGGGATCGAGCTGTGCGCGATGCGCGACCGAATACGCGAAGATCGCGCCGAACACGCCAAAGATCGCGCCGGAGGCTCCGACCGTGACGAGCATCGCCGTCTTGGTCAACGTCGCGACGCCACCGACGAGGCCCGTGGCCAGGTAGATCGCGAGCAAGCTGCGACGGCCGAACACCGTCTCCGCGGCACGCCCGCCGCTGTACAGCGCGAACATGTTCATCGCGATGTGAAGCAAGCCCGCGTGGAGAAACATCGACGTGACGAGCCGCCATGGCTCGCCCGAGAGCGTCAGCGCCGGGAGGCTCCCGCCCATCGCGACAAGGTGGTCCACGGCCGGCGTCATCGCGCCCCCGCCCAGCGCTACCGTGGCGACGAAGGCACCGACGTTGAGCAGGATGATCGCGATCGTGACCCACGGCGTGGGGCGCCGCAGCGGGAGGTCCTGGGGCGGAGGTTCGTCGGCCATCAGTTCACCGTTACCGGGACATCGACGCTCGTCGAGCCGCCGACCGCCGGGAACTTCATCCGCCCCGCGGCGCGCTGCACGCAGGTGAGCAGGCCCTTCTGGAACGTGTAGTGCGGTGCCTGCACGCGGCTCTTGCTCACGTGCCCCGTGCCGTCGACGAGCAGCTTGATGTGGAACTCACCGCGCAGGTCGGTGTTCGTCACGCTCGCGATCACGCAATCCTTCACCGGGCCGGCCTGGCTCCCGAGCGTGCCGTTGATCTCGCCCGAGTCGAGCGGGCGCGCCTCGGCGCCGCCACCCATATCGATCTTGGTCGGCGGCGGCGTCACGTCATCGCCGCGCCACTCGAACTGGCGATCGGAGGCGGTGAGGACCGGCAGCGGATCGGTCTCCTCGTACTCCTCGTCCGAGCCCGCGGTCTGGCCGGGCGGGGTCACCGTGCCCGGTGGCCGCTTGCGCCTCTTCTTGGGCTTGGCGCCCGTGCCGGCGTCGCCGGGGACCGAAGCGACCGGACCGGCGTCGATCGGTGTCGTGGTGGTGGCACCGCCGCCCCACGGTGGACGCAGCGCGAGATACATTCCACCGGCACCGACCACCAGGCCGATGACGAGCCCGAGCGAACCACGCACCCCACGCTTGTATCACGCGGGCGCCGGCTCGGCCCTTCCGCCGCTGGCGGCGCTCGGTGTGCTGTCTGGCGGGATCGCGAGCATCGTCGTCATCGGCTCGGTCGCGCACGACCTCGGGCTCTCGGTGCTCGTTGCGCTGACCGTGTCGGGGCTCGTGCTCGTGCTGTTACCGCTGGGCGCGGTGTGGAAGCTCGGGCTGCGCGGCGATGCACTCGGCCTGCGGTGGCCGCAGCGCACCCCGGTGATCGCGGCCGTGCTGATCGGTTCCACCGCATGGCTCGTCAACGTGCGGATCGTCCAGCTGTTTCCGTTCGAGGAGGGCCGGCTCAAGAGCTTGAACGCGGTGGTCGACCAGCCGCCGCTCGTGGTAGCGCTGCTCGCGATCGCGGCGGTGCCGGCGGTGTGCGAGGAGATCCTGTTTCGGGGGGCCTTGCAGCGTGCGTTCACGACCCGGTTGTTCCCGATCGCCGCGATCGTGCTCACGTCGCTGCTGTTCTCCGGCTATCACATGTCGCTGATCCAGCTCCTCCCCACGTTCACGCTCGGCCTGCTCCTCGGCGCACTCGCGCATCGTGCGGACTCGGTGGTGCCCGCGATGATCGCGCACTTCCTCAACAACACGATGGCGATCCTCGTCGCGCGGCGGCAGCCGGCGGTACTCGCGGACACGATCGCGGCGCACCCGAATGCCGCGCTCGTCGGCTGCGCGATCGCCTCCGCCGTCGGCGTGTCGCTGCTCGTGAAGGCGCCGGCATGACGAACCCCGCCGAGCCGAAGCTGCGGTTTCAGACACTGGCGCTGCGTCGCGAGCTGGCCTCGGATCATCACGAGCTCGCTCCCGTCGTCGCGCCGAACGTGGCGTCGTACGGCCCCGAGGACCGCACGACGATCGAGCTCGCCCTCGCACTCTCCGAGCTGCCCGACGAGGCGCGGCCGACCAGCGTGGCGCGCCTGCTGCTGCCCGAGGGTGTGCGGCTCGAGACGATCGAGGTCGAGGTCGGTCGGCCGGAGCTGCCGGGCCGGCTCGGTCGCCTGCACACGGTGGCGATCACCGTCGCGCTCGTTCCCGAGCCGAAGCCCGAGGGCCCGCCCGCTGGTCACTGGGTGTTCAGTCCCGTGCTGCAGCACGCGTGCTTCGTCGATCGCAAGGAGGACCTGGCAAAGCGGATCGCCGCCGAGCTCGCGGTCCTCCCCGCGGCGCTCGCGCTGGATCTGGATGGCTGGCGTCGCCTGATCACCTGGGCGAAGACCACGCTCGAACCGGTCGAGGTCGAGCTCGCGACCACGCCGCTCGCCGAGGCGCGTGGACGCAAGGCTCTGGCCGAGGCGGAGCGCCGGCGCCAGGCGATCGCCACGCTCGACGGCGCGGGTCGCCGGGTCACGCCGCCGGATCACGCGCCGCCGCTGGTCGGTCGCGAGGAGTTGCTCGGCGAGCTGACGCGGATCCTCTCCGGTAAGCAGCGCCGCAGCGTGCTGCTCGTCGGGGACGAGGCCGCCGGAAAGAGCGCGCTGGCGCTGGCGTGGTCCGGCGCGAATCCGACCCGGATGATGTGGGCGACCTCGGCGAGCGAGCTCGTCGCGGGCGCGAGCGGCATGGGCGAGTGGCAAGCGCGCGTGGCGGCGGTGCTCGCCGCGGCGGAGACCCTCGACGCGATCCTCTACTTCGATGACTTCGGCGCGCTGTTCGCCGATCGTCCCGCCGAGGGCGGCATCGAGCTCGGTGGCGCGATGCGGCGCCACGTCGTGGATGGCCGCGTGCGTGTCGTCGGCGAATTGACCGCCGTGGCGCTCGATCGCGCGGAGCGGCGCGACGTCTCGCTCATCGGCTCGATGCTGCGCGTCACCGTGGCGCCGACGGATCCCGACACCACCGTCGCCGCGTGCCACGCGTGGGCGAAGCAGTGGAAGACGACGCAGCCGTCGCGGCCGCAGATCTCCGCCGAAGCGGTGCCGCTCGCCGTCGAGCTCGCGCGACGCTACCTCCCGTATCGCGCGTTCCCCGGCAAGGCGGTACGCCTGCTCGAGGAGCTGCGCGTGGCGCACGACCCGGGGCGCGACGCGAGTGGTGACGGGCCGGTGCTCGGACCCACCGAGCTGTTCGCCGCGTTCTCGTGGTCGACGGGCATCCCGGTCGCGCTCCTCTCGGATGCGAAGGCGCTCGCGCAAGACGACGTGATCAAGGAGCTCCGCCGCCGGATGGTCGGCCAGGACACGGCGGTGCGGCGGGTCGCCGATGCGATCACGGTCGCGAAGGCGCGGCTGCAGCCTGCCGACAAACCGCTCGCCTCCCTGCTGTTCGTCGGCCCCACCGGCACCGGCAAGACCGAGCTCGCGCGCTCCGTGGCGGCGTATCTGTTCGGTGCGCCCGACAAGATGGTCCGCCTCGACATGAGCGAGTACACCGATCCCTGGGCGGCCGAGCGGCTGTTCGGCGGAGATGGTGGCGAGGGCCGGCTGACCGCGGCGGTGCGCAGCCAGCCATTCGGCGTGGTGCTGCTCGACGAGATCGAGAAGGCGCACCCGAGCGTGTTCGATCTACTTCTACAAGTACTTGGCGAAGCGCGCCTGACCGATGCGCGCGGGCGCACCACGTTCTTCCACAACGCGATCATCGTGCTGACGTCGAACCTCGGCACGCGCAGCGCGCGCGGCAAGCTCGGCCTCTCGCCGGCGGAGGACGAGAGCGCACGCGAGGACCGGCGCTATCGCGATGCGGTGCTCGCTGCGTTCCGACCCGAGCTGATCAACCGCCTCGATCAGATCGTGGTGTTCCATCCGCTCTCCCCGGCGGAGATCGCGAAGGTCGCCGACATCGCCGTCGGCCGGCTCGCCGAGCGCCGCGGCTTCACGCAGAGCGGCGTGCTGCTCGATGTCTCGCCACGCGCGCTCGAGGTGATCGCGGAGAATGGATTCTCCGCCGAGCTCGGCGCGCGTGCGCTACGCCGTCACGTCGATGCGCACGTGCTCGCCCCGGCCGCGCGGCTGATCGCGAAGGCCGGCGCCGAGGCGCAGGGCGGGACGCTGATGGTGCGGGCGAACGACGAGGCGGTACCGGCGACGGGTGCCCCGAAGCCCGCCACGCAACGAGTGCTCTCCGCCCGCATCGGCGAGCACAAAGGCGCGCTCGAGATCTCGTTGTGGCGACGCGGTGCGAGCACGGGCCGGCGGATGGTGCGTTCGGCGCTCGCACTCGGAGGCCTGCGGCGCGATACGGATCGCGAGCTCGCACACCACGTGGCCCTTGGCGTGCGCGACAAGCTCGGCGAGATCGAGGCCACGCTCGCCACCGCGGCGAAGAAGCAGGAAGGCTCCGACAAGAGTGCGTTGCCCGGGCACGAGATCGCGCGCCTCTCGCGCGAGCACGCGCGCCTCAAGGATCTGTGGAATGCCTGCGTCGCCGGACAGGGCGAGCTGCGCACCGCCGAGGAGCTCTGCCTCGAAGCCCTCGCGCGCGACATCGACGCGGTGGATCTGATCGACGGCGCGATCGTCGGGCGCCACACGTTCCGCCGCGATCTGTTCTGGCTCCTCACCGCGCTGCGCCCGATCCGCCCGGGTTGTACGCTCCTCGTCCATTCGCCCGATGCGCGCGCCGCGGTCACCGCGTGGGTGAAGCTGGCGCTCGGCGCCGCCGAGACGCACGGCTGGCGCGGCTCGGTCCACCTGTGGGGCGAACAGACGGCGAGCTGGCGGTGGAACTGGGGGCCGCCGCACGACCTCGCCTGGGCGAGCGAGCACCTCGCGGAGCGCGCGCAGCCCGCGGCACTGGTCCGGATCGCCGGCAGTGGCTCGGATCTCCTGTTCGGGCTCGAGCAGGGCCTCCACCGCTTCCACGGGGTCGCCGGTGAGGCGTCGCACGTGTGGGTCGATCTTCTCGAGCCACGGTTCGAGATCGCGGACGCGGAGTGGAACGCCCTGCCCGGCCCACCGTCGCCACGGGTGCCGCGCGGCACGCCGATGCGCGAGACCACGGTGAACGGCGACCGCACGCTGGTAGACGGTGACGACATCGATCTCCCGTGGGCCGAGCTGCACGCACGGCTCGAGGAGGCGGCGGTGGTCCGCCTGCTCGCGGCGCACGCGGTGACCAATGGCACCGACGCGCTGTGGGTGTGGGAGCGCCCGCTCGCCGCGATCGAAGCGGTGCTGAAGGCCCAGAAGGCGGCACAGACGCCGTGATGATCGAGTTCTCGATCGGTGTCTACCAGGTCCGCCGCGACGGCGAGGACGAGTGGACCGCGCTCACGCCCGTGCTGTTCCCGGCGTACGTCTCGGGCGTTGGCGAGGTGCGCCTGCGCGAGCGGATGACCGAGCGCCTGCGCGACGTGCTGCGCAAGGCGCCTCCGCTCTATCACGAGCTGTTCCAGCTTCCGCTCGGCACCGAGCTGCTGCGCGTGCCGATCGACGTCAAGACCGAGAAGGGCCACATCCACGGCACCGTGCCGCTGATCGCGGAGCCGCGCTGGATCAGCGAGCGCACCCAGAAGCTGGTCGTCTATCACCCGAACTATCGCGCGCACTGGTTCCTCGCCGACGATCAGGACGACGCCGCGGCGATCGCGCCCACGTTCTTCCGCCACCACTGGGCCGAATTCGAAGACGACGACCTCGACGAGATGTTCTCCGACGGCAAGGACAAGCTCGCGCAGATCGCATTCTCCGCCGAGCCGTTCTCGCTGCTCGACTCGCTGCCATCGCGCAAGAAAGATCCACGTGGCGCCGCGGCTCCGCGCCCCGAGAACGTGCTGCAGCAGCTCGGCATCGACGAGACGCGCTACCACACCAGCGGCGGCACCCGCCTCGGAGTTCCGCGGTCTCCGTACCGCGAGCGGCTCTCGTACTTGCTCGGCGGCTCGCGTCCGCGCTCGGTCGTGGTGATAGGTCCGCCCGGGGCGGGCAAGACCTCATTGATCCGCCAGTGGATCGGCGACCGGCTCGTCGAGGATGGCTATCCGATCCACAAGAACCTCGATCGCTGCCACCACGTGTGGCGAGTCACCGGCAAGCGGCTGATCGCGGGCATGTCGTATCTCGGCCAGTGGGAGGAGCGCTGCCTCTCCGTGCTCGACGACGCGCGCAAGAAGCGCGGCATCCTGTGGATCGAGGATCTCCACCTGTTCGGGAGGCTCGGCCAATCGCGCCAGAGCGAGCGCAGCTTCGCGGACTTCTTCCGTGGTCCGGTGCGCCGTGGAGACCTCGCGGTGATCGCCGAGCTGACGCAGGAGCAGTTCGCACGCCTCGAGCGCGACGCGCCAGGTCTCGCCGAGGCACTCGCCCTGGTCGTGGTGCCACCTGCATCGGCCGCCGAGACCGCGCACCTCTTGCTCCACGAGATCCGCGCGCTCGAGACGCGGACCAAGGTCGAGCTACATCCGTTCGTGGCGCGCACGGCCCTCGAGCTCGGTAGCGCGCTGTTCCCGTGGCGCGCACGGCCCGGCGTGGCGATCGAGATCGTGCAGCGCGTGGCCGCCGACGCCGTCGCCCGCGCGCGCACCGAGCTGACGCCGAATGATGTCCTCGACTACCTGGCGCGGACAACCGGCTTGTCCGCGAAGCTGATCTCGCTCGACGAACCGCTCGATCCCGCCGAGGTCGAGGCCGCGTTCGCCGCGCGCGTGATCGGCCAGCCCACCGCGACGCGCGCCGCCACCGACGTGATCCTCCGGGTCCGCGCGGGCCTCGCCGATCCGAATCGGCCCGTCAGTGTGATGCTGTTCACCGGTCCCACGGGCACCGGCAAGACCGAGCTCGCGACCGCGATCGCGGAGTACCTCTACGGCGCCGGCGAGCGCCTGCTGCGCGTGGACATGGGCGAGCTGTCGGGCCCCGATGCGGTGTCGCGTCTGATCGGTGATCGCTGGAATCCCGACGGCCTGCTGACCGCGCGCGTGCGGGCCCAGCCGTTCTGCGTCGTGCTCCTCGACGAGATCGAGAAGGCGCATCCACAGGCGCTGCATCTCCTGCTGCAGCTGTTCGACGAGGGCCGGCTGACGGATGCGAACGGAGAGGTCGCGAGCTTCGCGAGCGCCGTGGTGATCATGACCTCGAACCTCGGCAGCCGGAACGCGGCGCCGATCGGGTTCGGGGAGATGCGCGACCGGATCCTCGCGGACGTCGCGAAGGCCGTACGCGAGTTCTTCCCGGTCGAGCTGTTCAACCGCATCGATCAGGTCGTGCCGTTCGAGCCGCTGACGCCGGAGGTGGCGGAGAAGGTCGTCGACAAGGAGCTCGCGAAGCTGCTCGCCCGCCGCGGCCTGCGCGAGCGCAACACGTTCGTCTATGCCGGCGCGGCCGTGCGCCGTCGCGCCGTCGCGGATGCGTTCGATCCGCGCTACGGCGCGCGCACGGTGAAGCGCTGGCTCGAGGACAAGATCGGCGGCGCGCTCACCGATCTGCTCGCGACCGCGCAGCCTGCGCGCCTCCGCATCGTGCGCCTCGCCGAGAACAGCGGCCAGATCGAGGCGGCACTCGAGCCGATGGCGGAGCGCACCGCGGAACCCGGCACGTACGTGCTCGAGGGCGCGCTCGATCTCGCGACGGCCGCGCTCGAGCCCGCGATCGCCCAGGCGACCGGCGCGCTGGATCGGATTCGCCGCGCCCCGATGCTTCAGCGCGCCCGCGACGAGGCAAGCGGCGAGCTGCGCTACTACGTCGACGAGCTCGAGCAGCGGATCACCACACTCGGCGAGCTGTTCGGCATCGCGATCCCGGTGCGGACACCGCCACGCGACGAGCAGGCTGACGAGGACGAGCCCGCGTACGACGACGATGGCAACCCGCTCGCGTCGCGCAAGACGCGCCGCATGCGCGCTCGCCCCGGACCCAGCCGGCCCACACGGCCACCCGCAAGCCGCGATGCACTGCTCGCGGGCATCGCAGAGGCGCTGCTTCTCGAGCGCGCACTGCCCGAGCTCCTCGATCCAACCGCGCATGTGGTGACGGTGGTGATCAGCCGCGTCGGGCAGACGGCGGATGCCGGCGGCATCGGCATCGTCGCGCGCTGCCTCGCGCAGCCGGCGTGGTTCGACGACGCGGCATCCGCGAGCGCGACCACTCCGCCGTCCGCGTTCGCCGCCTGGCAGCTCGCGGCCCCGAAGTTCACCTCGCTCGCCGATCAGCACAGGACTCCATTCCTGTCGGAAGCGCGCGATGTAGCGCTCGTGCTGCGTGGCCTGTTCGTGCGCAGCGCGCTCTCCGGTGATCACGGCACGTGGATGATCCGCGCCGCCGCCGCCGAGCCCGACGTGATCCGCGTCGAGGTCCGCGCCGGCGCACCGCTCAAAGCGGTAGACGTCCTCCGCGTGCAGCTCGCCGGCCGCACCGAGCTCGAGCGCGTGCTCGAACAGGGCGGCGCGATGCCGCCGAACCCTGACGTGCTGCTGCCCGTGACCCGCACCCTGACCTATCGCCCGCCGCTGCGTCCCGGCGAGTCGTTCGGCGTCGAGATCGAGGACTTCTCGACGGGCTGGGTCGATCGCGGCACTGCGCGCGATCTCACGCTCGCGGTCCGTCGCGCGTGGCACCTGGCGTGGAGCCGGCTGCCGAAGGTGCCGCGATGAAGCGCCCGTCGTTCCGCGTGTTCGTCACGAAGCACCACGGCGGCCTGGTCTCCGCGGTGCTGCTACGCCGCCATCGCATCCTGTTCGACACGCCACCGCCCGCCGCGATGGCCGAAGATCTCGACACCGCGCTCGCGCGCCTCGCACCGCAGGCCGCGCTGCTCGTCGAGGACAACGCCGCCGCGCGCTACACGTGGAGCGAGGACCTCGAGCTACGCCGGATCGATGTCGACATCCATCCCGGGCGCCCGGATCCGCGGGGCTACGTGATCGCGAAGGCCACGGTGCCGATCCGGCTCGGCTACGCGGCCGCGAAACTCGACGGCGCCCCGCTCTACCGCGTGCTCGTCCCGCGGTTCGACTACTCGTTCGTCACAGAGGATCTCGAGGCCGTCCCCGATACGATCCGCTCGCTCGTGTTCGCCGCCCTGGTCGGTGAGGCCGGCGCTTCGCTGTACGATCTCCGCCGCGAGGTCGAGGAGGAGATCATCGAGTGGAGCCCCATCGAGGCCGCGCAGAAGGAGTCCAAGAAGGACGGCGACGAGCTCGAGCCACTGCCCACCCTGGAGGCGGTCGCCGAGGACTGGGTCCAGCTCGCGCGCGCGAACCGGCTGCGCGCCACGGTGGGCGTCGATCCGGTGTTCGATCAGTTCGCGCCGATGCTCGACGAGGATGACCTTCCCAGCGTGCTCCTCGTCGGTCCGCGCGGCGGCGGCAAGTCCGCGTTCGTGCGGCGCGTCGCGCGCGGCATGCTCGAGCGCGGGCGCGGCAAGGACGGCGTCAGACGTAGGCTGTGGGCCACGAGCGCCGACCGCATCGTCGCCGGCATGGTCTACCTCGGCATGTGGCAGCAGCGCTGCCTGCAGATCGTCGCCGAGCTCGCCGATGGCTCCGACGTGCTCTACGTCGATCGCCTCGCCGACATCCTGACGCCCGCGAGCGACGGCGCCTCGATCGCGGAGCTGCTCGCGCCCGCCGTGATCGCCGGTGAGCTCTCGCTGATCGCCGAGTGCGATGAGGCCGAGCTGGTGCGTGCGCGCCAGAAGCATCCGGCGCTGATCGACGCGCTCCGCGTCATTCGCATGCCCGAGGCGACGCCCGCGCAGACCATCTCGCTGCTCGAACCGTACGGCCAGCGCACATCCCCGCAGGTCGCGCTCTCGCACGATGCCTCGCGCCGGCTCGTCGAGTTGCTCGCCGCGTTTCGGCGCGACACGGCCTTCCCCGGCAAGGCGCTCGCGTTCCTCGACTACCTCGCCACGCGTCCCGCGCGCCCCACCGCGCTCTCGGTCGCCGAGCTCACCGAGGCGTTCGGCACGTGGTCGGGGCTGCCCGTCGACCTGCTCGCGCCCGAGCGCGCTCTCGACACCGCTGCGATCGCGCGCGAGCTGACGAAGGGCGTCGTCGGCCAGGACCAGGCCTGCTCCGTCGCTGCGCGCGTGATCGCTCGCCTCAAGGCGGGCCTCGATGACCCCCAGCGCCCCGTCGGCACCTTGCTGTTCGCGGGCCCGACCGGCGTCGGCAAGACCGAGCTCGCGAAGCAGCTCGCGCGTTATCTGTTCGGCGATGCCGAGCGGCTCGTGCGCGTCGACATGAGCGAGCTCGTCACCGGCGCCGCGATCTCGCGCTTGATCACGCCATCGCCGGCCGGCACGTCGCTCGCCGATCGCATTCGCCGCCAGCCGCTCTCGGTCGTGCTGTTCGACGAGATCGAGAAGGCCGACGCCGCCGCGTTCGACCTGTTGCTCGGTGTCGTGGGCGAAGGCCGCCTGACCGATGCGCTCGGCCGCCTCGTCGACTTCCGCATGGCGGTGATCGTGATGACCACGAACCTCGGCGCGAGCGATCCGAAACCCGCGGGCTTCTCGTCATCCGATCCGGGCGTCGACCACGCGGGCGCGATCAAGGGCTTCTTCCGGCCCGAGCTCCTCGGCCGCATCGACTCGATCCTGTCGTTCCGTACGCTCCCCACCGCCGCGCTCGAGAAGATCGTGGAGCTCGAGCTCGACAAGCTGCGCAAGCGCCCCGGCCTCGTCGCGCGCAATCTCCGGCTCGAGATGTCGGTCGCCGCGCGCAATCGGCTGGCCGTGCTCGGTCACGATCCGAAGCTCGGTGCGCGCCCACTGCGCCGAACGATCGAGGATCTTGTTGTGGCCCCGCTTGCAGAACGCATGGCCAGAACCCCTGCGTGGCGAGACGCAACTGTGCGAATTCAAGCAGCTTCCGAGCCGGGTATCGCCGACCTCACGATCCCTTGATCCTTCGTAACGGCGCCGACACCGGCCATCCAAACGAAAGCCTTGCTACACTTTCGTGGTGCCGGATCCCAAGCGTGTCCTCTGGTACCTCCGAAAGGTCCCGCTCCTCTCCGACCTGGGGCCCGACGCGATCGCCCGGATGGCGGAGCGCGTGGAGCTACGCGAGGCACGGCGCCGCGACGTCATCTATCTCCCCGGTGATCCGGGCCGCTCACTGTTCTTCGTGCACGGCGGCCGCATCAAGGTCAGCAAGGTCACGCGCGACGGCAAGTCGTTGACGCTCGCGTATCACGGGCCCGCGGAGCTGTTCGGTGACTCGTGCATCCTCGACGGTGGCCCGCGCACCGAGATGGCCGAGGCCGTCGAGAACGCCCTGCTGTCCGAGATCGATCGCGTGCACTTCGAGGAGTTGATCTTCGCGCACCCGGCGCTTGGCCTCGCGATGACTCGCCTCATGATCGTTCGCCGCCGCGAGCTCGAGAACAAGGTCGAGGCGCTCGTGTTCCGCGATGTCTCGAGCAAGCTCGCCGAGCTGCTCGTCAAGCTCGCCGCCGAGTACGGTGTGGACGACGCGCGCGGCACCCTGGTGGCGCTCAAGATCACCCACCAGGAGCTCGCGAACCTGATCGGATCGACGCGCGAGACCGTGTCGCTCACCCTCTCGACGTTCAAGCGGAAGCGCCTGATCGCGACCGAAGGCCGCAAGGTCATCATCTCCGACTCCGACGCGCTCAAAGCCCTCTACTAGGGCGCGGCATAGCGGCGACGGTCGAAGCGCGGTGACGACGGAGGCACGACCGATCGGTCGCAGCTACTCCGCACGCCACGACGGAGCTCGCTGGTTCAGTTGCGCCCCAACGACCCGAAGCTCCCAAAGAAGAGGCTTTCTCCCCCGGAGAAGGCTCTGCTTCGGGTCCCTTCGCGACTTCGGGGCGCCCGAGCACACGAGCGCATGATCCGCCGCCGCGGTTCTCGATCGACGCCTACGCCCACGCTACGAGCAACCAGGCTCCTGGGTCCGGCGCGCGAGCATCTTCACCGCGAGGGACAGCGCGCACTGCATCGAGATCGAACGCGCGACACCCTTGCCTGCGATGTCGTACGCCGTGCCGTGATCCGGTGACGTCCGCACGATCGGCAGGCCGAGCGTCAGGTTCACGGCCTCGTCGAAGTCGACGAGCTTGACCGGGATCAAGCCCTGGTCGTGATACTGCGCGACGAGCGCGTCGACCGAGCCGTGGAGCGCGTCGCGAAACGCGGCATCTGGGATCAGGGGCCCAGAGAGCGTCGCCGGCGGCAGCGGTCCGAGCGCTGGCGCGATGATCTCTGCATCCTCGCTCCCGAGCATCCCGCCCTCGCCCGCGTGCGGGTTGAGCCCGACCACGCCGATCCGCGGCGCGGCGATTCCAAAGTCCTTCACGAGCGACTCGGCGAGCAGCTCGATCACCCGGCGCAGGCGCGCCGTGGTCAGCACGCGCGCCACATCGCGCAGCGGCACGTGCACGGTGGCGAGCGCGATCTTGTACTTCGGCCCCGCGAACATCATCACCACGTCGCGCACACCGAACCGCTCCGCGAGCATCTCGGTGTGTCCCGGGAACGCGAAGCCGGCGCGCTTCGCCCAGGTCTTCGAGATCGGCGCGGTGACGATCGCACCGAGCTCGCCGGCGCGTGCCGCGGCGACGGCGTCCTCGAGGTACCCGACCTGTGCAGCGCCGCATGCCTCGTCTGGGGCACCAGCGACCGCGCGCTCACCGGTGCCGGCGCCGACGAGCCGCACGTCGGGGAGCGTCGCGCCGACCGCACGCGCCCCGCGCTCGAGTGGGCCACGATCGCCATACACGACGAGGCGCGCGAGGAGCTCCGGCGGAGCCGCAGCGAGCGTCGCGGCGACGATTTCAGGACCGATACCAGAAGGATCGCCGATCGTGATGCCGAGCTTCACGACGGAGACGGTAGCACCTGGATTCCGACGATCGAGCCGACGCCTGATTCAATCCCGTCGACGGCGTGACCTCTGCACGCGTCGCGAGGTCCGTCCTTGCCACGGCGCACGCCAGGGTTCATCCATAGAGGATGCGGACCGCTGGACTCCTGCTCGTGGCGGTCTGCGGATGCGCCGGCGCCGAGGCGATGGGCATGCAGGCTCCGGCGCAGGTCGCGCAAGTCGCCCCGCCAACCACCGAGCTCGGCCTGCACCCGGGCGAGAGCATGACCTTCGATGTCCAGCTCGGCGGTCTCCTCGTCGGCGAGGCTCAGCTCGCGGTCGGCGAGATCGGGCTCGTCGACGGCCATCGAGCCGTCGTGGTCCGATCGCGCGCGGCCACCGCGGGCGCCGCCGCGCTGATCAAGAAGATCAGCGACGAGGCCAGCACGGTGATCGATGTCGAGACCGGCCGCCCGCTCTCGCTCGAGACGCTTGTCGAGCAGGGCGACAAGCGGATCACGGCGTCCGCGAAGTTCACGGGCAACACGGCGACTGTCACCTATCAGCGCACCGGCGATGCCAAGCCGAACACCGCGGTTCTGAACTTCGGCACCACCACGGTGCACGACGCGCACACCGCGATGGCGCAGCTCCGCAGCTGGAAGGGCACCAAGGGCCAGACACGCACCGTGTTCGTCGTCGGCGGGCGGCGGCTGTGGCGCATCGACGTGACCTACGCCGGGGAGGAGACCATCGGCGGCGCGCTCGGCAATCGGCGTGCGATCGTGTTCGACGGCAAGTCGTATCGCGCGCGCAACAACATGGCGGTCGAGAGCGACAAGCCCGCGCGCACGTTCAAGGTCTGGCTCTCCGACGACGCGGACCGAGTCCCGATCAAGGTCACAGCGGCGACCGAGCTCGGCGACATCGCGATGGACCTCGTCGAGTACAACCGACCCTAGTCGAGGAGGCGCTTCGTACGCGTCGGACGCGACACTTCCCCCGACGCCGCGGGACCGTCATCGGCGGTGACGGCACGGCGCTTCGGCGCCGAGGGCACCTCCGCGTCGGGCGGCTCGTCGGCATCCATCTCGACCACGGTCTCGATCTCGGGCTCGGTCAGCGGGCGAGGATGGCGCGCCGGCGCATGCGTCATCTGCGCGAGCTGTGACTCGGGACCGCCACCATCATCCGCCTGCAGCTGGCTGATCACGATCTCTGGCTCCGAGTGCTCTGCGGGTGGCAGCGGCGCCGGCGTGCCAGGCCGCGGCTGCTTCCTCATCCCGTCGGGCGTCGGAGCGCGGCCGATCGAGGGAGCGTCGACGACCGCCATCGGCGTGCCGGCCGGCGGTGTCTGCGCGCGCCCGAGCGTCTGCACGGTCGGCGGTGGCAGCGTGTCGCCGAGTGCGAGCGACGGCATGTTCGGATCCGTCGGGGCGTGCTGCATCGTCTTGCCGTACGGATCGATCTCGAACCTCGGCCGCTGCAGCCGCGGCGTGCGGGAGGCGATGACCGCCGCGAGGCTCTCGAGCAGGGCCTCGCCGAGCTCCGCGTCGTCCTCGGTCAGCTCGCGGAAGTCGTCGTTGCGCATCGCGACCGCACGAACCTCGGTCCTCGCCGTGGCGAGCCCATCCTTGTCGGGAATCTGTGCATTCGCGATCAGCGACTCGGGATAGATGAACGAGCCAGGTCCCACGATCTCGCCGTCGATCTCGACCTCGCCCTCGACGATGATCCAGGCCACGCGATCGCCGAGCGTGTGCGCCGGCAGCTTGTCGCCGATCGCGTGGTCGCGCGGGATCGCGATGCGGAGCGCACGCAGGCGCTGCTGCGGCGAGACCTTCTCTGTCCACAGCTCGCACAAGCTGATCGAGAGATCGTCGCGGCGGCGCTGCTCGGCGGGCACCGGCGTCTCGCCCGCTTCGAGTACGCGCATCACGATCGCCGTGGCGTTGTCGCCGCCGCCGCGCTCGAGCGCGAGATCGACCAGCTTCTGCGCCGCGCGCGCCGGGCTTGGCTGCTTGACCAGCACCTCGCCGACCTCGTTCTCCGGCACGTACTCGCTGATGCCGTCGCTGCACAGCATGAACCGGTCCCCATCCGCGAGCGGCACCACGAACGTCGAGACCTTGCACTCCTGGCCGATGCCGAGCGCGTTGGTCAGCATGCTCCGGAACCGCGCACCATCTCCCGAGACATCGACATCGATACCCGCGGCGAGCAGCCGCTGGAGGAGCGTGTGGTCCTCGGTGAGCTGCATCGAGATGCCATCGCGCACGATGTACGCACGCGAATCACCAGCATGCGCGAAGATCAGCTCGTTGCCGACCACGATCGCGGCGACCAGTGTGGTGCCCATGCCCTGCTTGGTCGGGTCCCGTACGCCCTCGGCGACGATCGCCGCGTGCGCAGCCAGCACGCCGTCCCGCAGCGCCTCGATCAGCTGCTTCTTCGCGATCGCCGTGCCGCGCTGGAGCCAGACCTCGGCGACCTCGCACGTGTCGGCGTCGATCCACTTCTGCTTGATCGTCTGCACCGCGATCGCTGCCGCGACCTCGCCCGCGGCGTGACCGCCCATGCCGTCACACACCACGAACAACCCGAGATCCGCATCGAAGAAATGCGCATCCTCGTTGTGCTCGCGCACGTTGCCGACGTGAGTCACGGCAGCGCCGACGATCGAGGCTCGCCCCGCCACGGGCCCATCGTACCCCAACCGCACCCTAGCCACGCATCTTGTAGCCGACGTTACGCACGGTCTCGATGATCGAACCCATGTCCCCGAGCTTCGACCGCACCCGGCGGACGTGGATATCGACGGTCCGGGTGCCGCCCGCGTAGCGGTAGCCCCAGGCCCGCTCCAGGAGCGCCTCCCGGGTGAATACGCGTCCGCGGTGCTGCCCGAGGAACCTCAGCAGCTCGAACTCCTGGTGGGTGAGCTCGATCCGGCGCCCGGAGATCCGGACCTCGTAGCCGGCTATATCGATGACCAGCTCGTCGATCTTGAGGACCTCCTCGGACCCGAACGTCGCCGTCTTCCAGTCGAGCTGCCGCATCCGGCCGTAGAGCTCGGCCGGGACCAGGGGCATCAGGACGAAATCGTCAAATCCGATCGAGAAATCGAGCGAAGGCAGCCGAGCCACCGTCACGGCCAGCAAAATTGGCACCTCGATCATCGGTCCGTCATCGCGGAGGCGCTTGATCGTCTTCTGCGCGCGGCCCAGGTCATCCCCGGCCTCCACCACCACCACCGTCGGTGGCCGGTCTGCCAGCTCGTCGAGGTCGAGCCCGCCTAGATCGAACCGTCCAAGCGTGATCCTGCAGCCCAGATCGCCGAGGATGGTCGCGACCGATCCCGGCTCCTGCGCCATGTCGGGTTCCGCACAAATGACGACGGCTCGCACGCCAGGCCAGTGATGCCGCTCGGGTCGCTCCCGGGTCAAGTCGTCCGTCATGTGTACTTCACGGGCCTACCCGATTGAGGGCGCTGCAAAGCCCGTTGGCGCTATTGCCTCCCCCCCGGAACATGTAAGAATTGGAGCTGGATGGAAGAGTTCCACTGCTCCTTCTGCGGAAAGCAGCGGCGCGAGGTCCGGAAGCTCATCTCTGGCCCGCGGGTGTTCATCTGCGACCAGTGCGTGACGCTCTGCAACGACATCCTCGCAAAGGAAGAGGCGTCCGAGCGGCCCAAGTACCCGCCCCCGCGCGCCATCGTGGACGAGCTGGACAAGTACGTGGTCGGCCAGAAGGATGCGAAGCGCGCCCTCTCGGTCGCTGTCTACAACCACTACAAGCGGATCGGGATGCGCGGCAAGCAGACCGACGTGGAGCTGCAGAAGGGCAACATCCTTCTGATCGGCCCCACCGGCTCGGGCAAGACGCTGCTCGCGCAGACGCTCGCCAAGAAGCTCGACGTACCGTTCGCGATCGCTGATGCCACCACCCTGACCGAGGCCGGCTATGTCGGCGAGGACGTGGAGAGCGTGGTCAAGGCGCTGTTCCGCGCGGCCGGCGGCGATGTCGAGAAGACCGCGCGCGGCATCATCTGCATCGACGAGATCGACAAGATCGCGCGCAAGGGCGGCACCCCGTCGCCGACGCGCGACGTCTCCGGCGAGGGCGTGCAGCAGGCGCTGCTCAAGATCCTCGAGGGTAAGACCGCGACGATCACCCCTGACGGCGCGCGTAACCGCCCGCAGCAGGAGCTGATCCAGATCGACACGACGGACATCCTGTTCATCTGCTGCGGTGCCTTCAACGGCCTCGAGGACATCGTCCGCCGCCGCACCGGTCAGCGCGGCCTCGGCTTCGGCGCCCAGGTCTCGACCGCCGAGGACGACAAGGATCAGCTGCGCCGCCAGGCCCGCACCGAGGATCTGATCAAGTTCGGCATGATCCCCGAGTTCATGGGCCGCCTGCCCGTGATCGTCTCGTGCGATGCGCTCGATGTCGACGCACTCACCGAGGTCCTGTGGAAGCCGCGCAACGCGCTCGCGAAGCAGTATCACCGGCTGTTCGAGCTCGAGGGTGTGAAGCTGAACTTCCGCCCCGATGCACTGACCGCGATCGCCACCGAAGCGGCGCGGCGTAACTCGGGAGCCCGCGGTCTGCGCGCGATCCTCGAGGAAGTGATGCTCGATGTGATGTACGAGATCCCATCGCTGACCGGCGTCAAGGAATGCGTGGTCACGCGCGATGTGGTCGAGAACCGGGCCCGCCCGGAGCTCGTGCTCGAGTCCAAGGCCGCGTCGTAGCGCGCCGGCCGTGCCGGAGCTGCGCAACGTCATCGTGTTCACGATCGGCGCCGTGCGTTATGCGCTCGAGCTGCGGTGGGTACGTGAGGTTGTCAGCCTCGGCTTCGTGACCAACGTCCCGACGGCGCCCAGCGCGTTCTCGGGCGTGTGCAACCTCCACGGCGCGATCCTCCCCGTCCTCGACGTCGGCGTGCTGCTCGATCAACCGCCCGGGACCGCCGCGCGCCAGGGCGATGGCGCCCTCGTCCTGGAGACCGAGGGAATGGTGTGCGCGCTGCGCGTGGACCAGATCGATCACGTGGCGTCGCTGCACGAGACCGATGGTGCGATCGTCGACGCATCAGGACGCCCGCTCAGGCTACTCGACCCCGCGCACCTCGTGCGCCGCGCGCTCGAGTTGATCACCGCCGCCGGCGCTGTGCCGGAGCTGCCGGCGGTGCCGTGAACGAAGGCGACCTGGACTTCGACGCGGACGAGCTGGCGATGCTGCGCCAGTTGTTCCGGTCCGAGGCGCAGGAGGCCCTCGAGAACGTGACCACCCGCGTGATCGCGGGCGGAACCGCGAAGCCCTCGGGCGAGGCGCTGACCGAGATGATGCGGGTGACGCACACGCTGAAAGGTGCGGCCGGCACCGTGGGTCTCAACGCGATGGTCGATCTCTCGCACCGCCTCGAGAGCGTGCTCGCGTCGTTCGGTCGCGAGCCGAGCCCGTGGACGCCGGCGACCGCGGATCAGCTCGTCGAGATCACCGATGGCCTGCGCGCCTATCTCGAAGTCGCGGGCGAGCCGGCGGGCGAACTGGTCGCCGACAAGATCCGCGACCAGATCGATCAGATCGCGCGACCCAACCGGCGCCCGCAGTCGCTACCGCCGACGTTCGTCGAGCCACCGCCCGAGCCCGTGCTCGAGCCAGCGCCCGACGGCGCACCGGCGCCCGAGCCAAAGGCCTACCTCCGCGTCGAGCCCGAGCGGATCGATGACCTCATGTCGAGCGCCGGCGAGCTGCTGTTCGACCGCACGCGCATCGAGCGCCGCGTCCAGCTTCTTCGCACACTCTCGCGCGATCTCGCGCGCACGCGCCAGAGCCTGCGCGACACCCTCGATGATCAGGGCCCACTCGATCGCTCCGCGCTCGGCGAGGCCGAGGGCGAGCTCGCGAGCCAGGCCGCCCTGCTCTCGCAGACCACCGCGGCGCTGCTCGAAGAGATCGAGGCGCTGCGCCGCACGATCGGCGAGCTGCAGCGCGGCCTCACGCGCATCCGCATGGGCCCGGCGCGCGATCTGATGATGCACGCTGCTCGCACGCTGCGTGCCCTGCGCCGGATGACCGGCGTGCACGTCGAGCTGAAGACGATCGGCGAGGACACCGAGTTCGACAAGGCAGTCGCCGAGCAGCTCGTCGATCCGGTGACGCAGCTCCTGCGCAACGCGGTCGCGCACGGCGTGGAGCCTCCCGAGGAGCGGATCGCGCGCGGCAAGCCGAGCACGGCGACGATCACGATGCGCGCGCGCCAGGACGGCAACCTCCTCGTGCTCGAGATCTCCGACGACGGCCGCGGCATCGACACCACGGCGCTGCGCGAGCGGCTCGTCACCACGGGGCGATGGAGCCCGACGCGCGCGCAGCTCGCAAACGACTCCGAGATCCTGGACGCGCTGCTCGGTACCGGCGTGTCGATCCGCGGCGACGCCGACGAGCTCGCCGGGCGCGGCATCGGGATCGGCCTGGTGCGCGAGACCGTGTCCAAGCTCGGCGGCGAGGTGAAGGTCTCGTCGATTGCCGGCCGCGGCACCACGTTCAGTCTGCGGCTCCCACTCTCGACGGCGCTCGCGCAGGCGATGCTGTTCAAGGTCGGCGGCCAGGTCTACGCGATCCCGAACGTCCACGTCGTCGACACCACGATGGTCGAGCCCGGCGCGCAGGTCGCGACCGTGCGGCACGAGCAGCTCCCCGTGCTCCGTCTCGAGCAACTGCTCGGCAGCACCACATCGCTCGAGCGCCGCGCCGGCGTGGTGGTCTCGTTCGCGGGGAAGAGCCTGGTCTGCACCGTCGACAAGATCGTCGGCCCGCGCGAGATCATCATCAAACCGCTCGGCCCGCTGCTCGCCCCGCTCACGCTCTACGCGGGCGCCACGATCAGCGGTTCCGGCAAGGTCCAGCTCATCCTCGATCCGGCGCAGCTCGTGCGCCGTGCCCACCCTGGTGCGCCGGGCGAAGCGATGGCCGCAGCCGATTCGGCCCCGGTGGTGCTCGCCGGGCGCGCGCTCGTGGTCGACGACTCGCGCGCGATCCGCGAGGCGATGACGAGCATGCTCGGTCGCGAAGGCTGGATCGTCGATGTCGCCGAGGATGGCGCCCGTGCCCTCCAGATGACGCGGCAGCTCCGCTACGACCTCGTGGTCACGGATCTCGAGATGCCCGAGCTCGGTGGCTTCGACCTGATCGCCCGGTTGCGCAAGGACGAACGCTTCCGGACCACGCCGATCGTGATCATCACCTCGCGCGCGAACCCGGAGCACCGCCGGCGCGCTCGCGATCTCGGGGTCCGCGCGCTCGTGGCGAAGCCAATCACGCGCCGCAAGCTGCTCGAAGCCCTCGCCGCGCGCTGACCGGCCGCCGCTCAGCGCTTCGGCTTCTTGCCCTTGCCGCTCGCCTTGGTGCCGCGGTGCGAGACGCCGAGCCGGAGCTTGCCGCCCGAGGACGACGCCCGCGCTCCTTCCGTGCGCTCGCTGCGATCGCCAGCGCGTCCGCGCGGCTCGTTGCGATCTCCACGCCCGCGCACGGCGCGCTCGGCCTCGCGACCGGCTTTCTTCTTCTGCACGATTCCGGCGCGCGGGTTGGTCTCGAGTGTCGGGCGCATCCTGTTGCTCTGCGCGGTCGCGAGCAGCGTGAAGTCGATCCGGCGCCGGATCACGGACACGTTGTTGATCTTGACCTTCACCTTGTCGCCGAGCTCGATCGCCCGCCCGGTACGGTTGCCCGACAGCCGCATGTGCACGGCGTCGTACGAGAACGGCTCGTCGCCGAGCGACTCGAGCTTGATCAGACCCTCGACGTACGGCTCGTCGAGCTCGACGAATGCGCCGAAGCTGGTCACCGCGGACACGGTGCCCTCGAACTCCTCGCCGACCTGGTCGCGCATCATGTATGCGCGGTACATCGAGACCGCCTCGCGCTCCGCCTCCATCGCGCGACGCTCGTGCCCGCTCGACGCGTGGGCGAGCTCGGTCAACGTCTCCACCGGGGGCGGCGCCTTCGTGTAGCCAACGCCGGAGGGCTGACCGTCCTTGTGCAGGTGGCTCTTGAGGAGCCGGTGCACGAGGAGATCCGGATAGCGTCGGATCGGCGACGTGAAGTGTAGATAATCACTCGAGGCGAGGCCGAAGTGGCCGATCGGCACGGTGTCCCACACCGCCTGCGTCAGCGTCCGCAGGACGAGCAACGACAGCGCCTGCGCGCCCGCCTTCTGCTCGATCTGATCGAGCACGGCCTTCATGCCAAGCGGCGTGACCGCGGCCTCGACATCGACAATGATGCCGTAGGCGCCGAGCAGCTCGGCGAGCTGCTTGACCCGCTCCAACTTGGGCGGAGCATGCACGCGCCACACGCTGGGCACGTTGCGCGAGCGGAAGAACTTCCCGACGGCCTCGTTCGCCGCGATCATGAACTCCTCGACGAGCTGGTACGCCTGCTTCACCGCAGGGTCGCCCTTCGCCTTGACAACATCGCGCACGAGGCGCGGATCATCGGCGTCGAGGATGACCTTTGGCTCGGGCAGATCGAGCTCGAGCGCGCCGCGGGCCTGCCGCTTGCCACGGAGGATCCGGGCGAGCGCGTTGAGCCGGGTCAGCTCGCCGATCCACCCGCGGTACTCCTCCCGGCGACCGCGGAAGTCTCCACCGAGTGCAGCGGCGACGCCGGGATAGTCGAGCCGTCCCTTGCTGCGGATCACCGCCGCGGCGTATCCGATGGTCTCGACGTCGCCCTCCGGCGTGTAGTCGAGCCGCACGACCATCGCGCAGCGATCGACCTGCGGGTTGAGCGAGCAGATCTGCGCGGAGAGCTGGTGCGGCAGCATGGGGATCACGCGATCCGGGAGGTACACGGAGACGCCGCGGATCGCGGCCTCCTTGTCGAGCGCGTCGTCCCAGCGCACGTAGTGCGAGACATCGGCAACCGCGACCCACACCCGCGGACCACCGTGCGGACCGTCTTCGATGCACAGCGCATCGTCGAAGTCGCGGGCGGTCTCGGGATCGATGGTGGCGAACCGGCGATCGCGGAGATCGAGGCGGTTCGCGAGGTCGTCGGGCCCGACTTCCTGCGGCGTTGCCTTCGCCTGCACGATCGCGTCGTCGGGGAACTCGAGCGGGATCATGGCGCACGCCAGGATCTTCTCGATCTCGGTGCGCGGATCCTCCGGATCGCCGAGCACCTTGAGCAGCTTCGCGGCGAGCTCGCGGCGAACCGCATCGGGATAGCGCGTGATCTCGACGACGATCGCATCGCCGTCCTTGCCGGTCGGCGCGTCGTCCATGTGAACGCGCCCGAAATCGGCCGCGATCCGCGGATCATCGGGCTCGAGGTACACGGCGCGACCCACGCGGCGCAGGATGCCGGTGAGGCGTGCACGACCGCGCGCGAGCACCTCGGTGACGCGACCTTCAGTGCCACGCACGCCGGGCCAGGTGTCGACGGCGACGCGGTCACCATCGAGCGAGAGGTTCCTGTACTTCGCAGGAACGAACACGGTCTCGGCGCCTTCGATCGCGACGAAGCCATAGCCCGCGGGGTGCACGGTGATGCGCCCGATCGTGCGGTCGTCCTTCACCTTCGCGCTGAGCTCGCCGGTGTCCGGATCGTAGGCCGGGGTCGCTGCCGGCGTCGGCTTGGGCGGTGGCGGCACGGCGTGCTTGTGCGGCGCGGACTTGCCCCACGGCAGCGCGGTCTGCCGCTTCGCGGATTTCGGCGCGAGTGCGGGCCGCAGCTTCGGCTTGGGCGCCGGCGCGGCCTGGTTGACGAACGGCTCGTCGGGCGGGTCGTACTCCTCGCCGCGCTGGTCGGGCTTGTGCTTCGCGGCGCGGCGATCCGCGGCGCGGCCCGAGGGTGCGAGGGCGAACGCGCCTCCGAGGAGAATGCGGACGGATCCCTGCTCCACGAGCTGGGTCATCAGCGTCCGGAGGCTGTTGTACTCGTGCTTGCGAACACCGAGCTCGTCGGCGAGTGCCGTGAACTTGATGCCGGGGGTAACTAACTTGGACAGGGCCTCGAGAACGGCCTGTCGATCGAACGTAGACATTGAATTGATCTTCCTTACTAACGAAATGCGTGAAGTTGTGCGTCGTCGCCGGTGACATAGATCGTCCCGTCGCGCGCGATCGCGGGCGTCGTATCGACGTCTCCCGCGAGTGCGAGCAACCACAGGAGCGTGCCATCCGGCCCGATCGCATAGAGATGTTCATCCTCGGCGCCGACGAGGATCGTGTTGTTGGTGGCGATGCCGGGCGTCGCGGCGATCTTGTCGGCGGCGGCAACGCGCCACCGCACCTTGCCATCGGGGTTGATCGCGTAGAGCTGGCCATCGTGGCTGCCCACGTAGAGGGTGCCGTCGGCGGCGATCGCGGCGCCGCTGCGAATATCGGCGCCGGTCAGGGTCTTCCAGACGACCTGCCCTGCCGGGCTGATCGCGTAGAGCGCATGGTCGTCGCTGCCGACATAGATCGTGCCGTTCGCGGCGACCGCGGGTGGCGCATCGACATCGCCGCCGGTGCGAACCTCCCAGCGCTTCGTGCCGTCCGGTGCGACCGCGTAGAGCGCATCGTCCTGGCAGCCGGCGTACACGGTGCCGTCGGCGCCGAGCGCCGGCGTCGATGCAACGTGCTCGGATGTGGCGAGCTTCCAGCGCAGGGTGCCATCGGGCCACACGGCGTGAATCCCATCTCCGCCGACGTAGATCGTGCCATCCGGGCCGATCGTCGGGCCGCCATCGACATCGCAGCGCGATGACTCGGGCCCGAAGCCGTTCGGATCGCACGCACCAAGTCGCAGCTTCCACTTGAGCTTGCCGACGGAGGTCACCGCGTAGAGATGGTCGTCGTCGGAACCGGCGTAGATGGTTCCATCCACGGCGATCGCGGGCGTGCTCCACGAGCGTTCGCCCATCGCGAACTTCCACTTCAGGGTGCCATCGGGCGCGAACGCGTACAGGCCGCCATCGTGGGAGGTCGCGTAGATCGTGCCGTCGGGTCCGATCGTCGGCGAGCCCGCGGCCACGCCACCGAGAGGCTGCTTCCACAGCTCCTTCGGTGCCCTCGCAGGTGCTGGGCCGCCGCGGCGACCGCTGTGCCGCGCATCGCCACCGAACATCGCGAACGGCGGAGATCCGGTGACCGGGGCCGTCGCGACGGCAGCGGCATCGGTCGCGATCGCGTCACCACCACTGCCCGCGATCGGGCGCGGATCGACGCACACGCCGCGCTCGCAGATCCGAGGATCGCGGCAATCGACGTCCTTGCTGCAAGCCGAGGCGGGGGACTGCTTGCCGCTACACGCGACCGTCAACCACACCACCGAGCCGAGCCAACCGTATCCAGACAAGACGTTCACGAACCAGACGAACCAGACCTCAAACTTGAACGGACCCTACCAGAGAACGCCCGGCTACGCTTTAGGAAGATCATTCGAGAAGCGTTCCGCGAGCTTCTCGAAGTATCGGCGGGTCTCTTCGAGCACGACCGGGTCCTGATCCGGATACATCCGGATGCCGTGGGATCCGAATGGATCGGTCGTCACGGGACCGACCGGTAGTCCCCCGACGATGCCAGTTTGCTCGTGATAGAGCAGCGCGAGCACCTCTGCGTGGTTCTCCGGTACCAGAAACGTGCGGCGGCCGAGATCCGGCTTACCGTCTTTGAACCCGTCGACCAGCTTGGCCATGTCCGACGGGAAACATAATAGCGTCGTAGCGGCAGCCGCGAAAGGTCCAAGTCACCGTGGGATCTTGAGAACTCCCACACGAGCGGACATTGGGTGTAACGCTTGCTTCGTGCTCGAACTGTGGTTCGACTTTTCGTGTCCATACGCCTATCTCGCCTCGCGACAGGCGTCACGGTTTGGCGTCGAGGTCGACTGGCGGCCGATGCTGCTCGGCGGCGTGTTCCGCGGGATCGGTGCCGGCGATGGACCGATGGCGACGCTGTCGGTCCAGAAGGCGACGCATAACCTTCACGACATGCGTCGGTGGGCCGACCACTTTGGCGTCCCGTTTCAGATGCCGGCCGCGCACCCGATGCGGACGGTCCGCGCGCTTCGCACCTTGCTCGGCCTGCCCCGCCGGGAGTGGCCCGCGGCAATCCTAGGGATCTACGCAGCTTACTGGGAGCGCGGTGAGGACATCACCCGTGATGAGGTGATCGCCGGCGCCCTCGGTGCCGCGGGTGTGAGCGCAGCCGACATCGTCTCCGCACAGGGCCGCGCCGATGACGCGGCGATCAAGGACGAGCTGCGCGCCCGGACCGACGAGGCGATCACGCTCGGCATCTTCGGCGCACCGGCGTGGATCGTGCGCCGGCCCAGCGGACCCGTGCTGTGCTGGGGGCAGGATCGCCTCGCATGGGTCGAGGCTGTGCTCGCCGGCTGGGATCCCGACACCAGCCCGCCACCGGGTGGACCACGGCCGCTACTCGAGTCACCGCCTGCACGGAGAGGCGCGACGCTCGACGTCTACTTCGATGTGTCGAGTCCGTTCGCGTACCTCGGGCTGACGCAGCTGCCGGCGCTCGCGTGCGCGACCGGAGTGACGCCGCGGTTGATCCCGATCTTGCTCGGTGGCCTGTTCCGGGACATCGCGCAGGCGGACGTGCCGTGGTTCGCGATGCCGGCGCCGAAGCAGCGCTACGTCGGGTTGGAGATGGCGCGATGGGCGCGCTGGTGGGGTGAGCCGTTCGAACAGCCGACGAAGTTTCCGCAGCGCACGATCGCAGCGCAGCGCCTGTGCATCCTCGCGGCAGAGCGCGGCTTCGACGCCGGCGTGAAGCTCGCGATCGCGCTGTCGCGCGCGATGTGGGCGGAGCAGAAGGACCTCGAGGATCCGGTGGTGCTCGGCACCGTGCTCGAAGCGTGTGGGTTGCCGGCGAGCTGGGTGGAGCGCATCGCGGAGCCCGAGCTCAAGGCGAAGCTCGTCGCGACCACGAAGGCGGCGAAGGACGCCGGCGCGTTCGGCGTGCCGACCTTCGTGGTCAATGGCACGCATCTGTTCTGGGGTCAGGATCGTCTCGAGCTCGTCACCAAGGCGCTCGCCGGCTGGACGCCGCCGTGATCGATCTGCCGCACGGCCTCGTGGCGGTCTCGGCGCTCGCGTGCGCGGTGCTGATCTACGGCGAATACCGCCGCAACGATGCCGTGCGCGTCGGCGCGAAGCTCGTGGCCTCGGCGGCGTTCGTGGCGCTGGGCGTCGTCCTGTATCGCCGCATCGAACAGCCGGAGTTCGCGAGATACGCCGGCACGATCGTCGCGGGGCTGGTGCTCGGTGCGATCGGCGATGCGGCGTTGCTCGGCAAGAGCTCGAAGGCGTTCATGGGCGGGCTGGTCGCCTTCCTGTTCGGTCACCTCGCCTACGTGGTCGCCGTGACGTTCCTCGTCCCACCCGCGGACTGGTTCAGCGGTACCGGGGCGGTGGCCTTCGCGGCGCCGCCGATCATCGCCGGCGCCGTCGCACTCGTGTGGCTGTGGCCGCACCTCGGAACGATGCGCCTCCCCGTGATCGCCTACGTGCTGACGATCGTGACGATGGTCGTCGCGGCGCTGGCGGTTTTTCGCACGCTACGCACACCGCTGCGCGCGTGGCTCACCTTCGGCGCGGTCCTGTTCTTCATCTCAGACCTCGCGGTCGCGCGAGACAAGTTCGTGCGAAAGGGCTTCTCGAACCGCGCGTGGGGCCTGCCCACGTACTACGCAGGGCAGTTGATGATCGCCTGGTCCCTCGCGGGACTGTGATCGCGTCCGGTAATGGGGTCCGACCCCATTGTCGGACAGCGACTACTTCTTCTTGCCGCGGTTCTGACGGCGCTTCTTGTTGCGACCGAGGCCGCGCTTGTGGGCTGCCTTCTTCTTCGACTTCATCTTCCGGCCCTTGAGCCGGCGGACGAGCTTGAACTTCGGGCGATTCTTGACCTTGCTCTTTGTACGACGACCGGGGGCCATGCGGGGGTTATCGGGCAAGGGCGGCGTTCGCGCAAGCCCGCGCGATCAAAGAGATCGCGCCGGCGCGTAACCACCGGCGCCGTTGGGCGTATACCCGGTGTCGGTCGAAATGGCCGATCCCAAGGAGCTCATGGCGAGGTACTGCGATGGCGATGCGAGCGCGTTCCGCGAGCTCTACGCCGCCGTATCACCGCGGCTGTATGGGTATCTGGTGAAGATGTCGCGATCGCGCGCGCTCGCCGACGACCTCCTCCAGCAGACGTTCCTCAAGGTTCACCGTGCCCGCGCCGCCTACGTCCGCGGCGCTGATCCGCTGCCGTGGATCTATTCGATCGCGCACCGCACGTTCATCGACGAGGTCCGCAAGGGCAAGCGCGCGAAGGTCAACGTCGGCGATGGTGACGACCTGCCGGAGATCGCCGCCGACATCGGCGGCAATGCGCTCGATGCGACCGACGAGCCGCGCGTGGATTCCGAGCTGCTCGCGAGCACGCTCGACGCGCTGGCCGGGCTCCCCGAGCAGCAGCGCGAGGCCGTGGTGCTGACGAAGCTCGAAGGCAAGAGCGTGGCCGAGGCGGCAGAGATCGCAGGTACGAGCGTGGGCGCGATGAAGGTGCGCGCCCATCGTGGCTACGAGGCGCTCCGCAAGTTGCTCGGCGGCCGCACGAAGGAGAAGGCGGCGTGATGACCGACGACGACCTCGCGATGCCGCCGTTCGCACCGCCGCCGCTCGGCGCAGAGCTCGAGACCGAGCTCGGTGGAATCAAGCCGGTGGCGATGCGCAAACCGTTGCGTCAGCTCGCCGTGCTGTTGGGTGCGTCTCTGATCTACGGCGCGGGCATGATCGCGCTGTTGTCCACGCGGCCCGACATGAGCGAGCTGCCGGTGATGTGGATGGTCGGCGGCGCGATCGCGTGGGCCCTGGGTTTCATGGTGCCGCTGTACCTCGCGGTGATGCCCGTCGAAGGATCGATGATGCCTCGCCGACGCCTCGCTGCGGGCGCCGCGATCACCGCAGCCGTGCTGTTCGTCGTGATGGGGATGCTGATCCATCCGAGCGGCCCGTCGAGCTTGCAGTACGGGACGGAGCGGTTTCTCCATGGCCATCCATGTCTCGAGCTCGGCCTCGCGACCGCGCTGGTGCCGGTGATCCTCGGAGCGGTGTTCCTGCGCGGAGCGCTGCCGGTTGGAGCACGATGGATCGCGGCCGCGCTCGGCGCCGGCGGGGGAAGCCTTGGCGGCCTGGTGCTGCACTTCCACTGCAGGATCACGGATCCGATGCACACCGGGCTCATCCACGGAGGCGTGGTGACCGTCGCAGCGCTCCTCGCGGCTCTGCTGGTTCCCCGCGCGACCGACGTGCGCTAAAAGCGCGCATGCGGATCATCATCGCTGTCGTTCTCGCGCTCGCGGCGTGCTCCTCGAAGGCGTCGCCGCCGGCCACCGGCCCCGCGTCGACCGGACCACTCACCGAGGAGCAGTTCAAGGCGCTGCATGCTCTGCCTACTCCGGATCCGAAGGACCTGAAGGGCCAGGTCATCGACCTCAAGGGCACGAAGGCGTACCTGAGCCTGCCCGATGGACCCGGGCCGTTCCCGGCGATCGTCGTCATCCACGAGTGGTGGGGTCTCAACGGAAACATCGAGCACTGGGCCGATCGCCTCGCCAGCGCAGGCTGGGCGGCGCTCGCGATCGATCTCTACAGTGGCGCCGTCGCCACGACCCGCGACGAAGCGATGGCCGCGATGAAGGCCGTCGACGACACCAAAGCGGCCGCCGTGATCCGCACCGGCATCGACTTCATCAAGACCGATCCGCGGATCAAGGCCACGAAGAAGGCCGTGATCGGCTGGTGCTTCGGCGGCGGGTGGTCGCTGCAGGCGGCGCTGAACAACCCCGATCTCGATGGTGCGATCATCTACTACGGCCAGCTCGAGACCGATCCGGCGAAGCTCGGCGCGATCAAGGCGAAGGTGCTCGGCGTGTTCGGCAAGAAGGACAAGGGCATCCCGCCCGAGAAGGTCCGAGAGTTCGAGGCCGCGCTGAAGCAGGCCGGCGTCTCCGAGGAGATCCACGAGTACGACGCGGAGCACGCGTTCGCGAACCCGTCGAACCCGATCTACGACCAGGCCTCCGCCGCCGATGCGTGGAAGCACGTGCTCGCGTTTCTCGACAAGCTGCGCAGCTGATCGTCGCAGCGCGCCGGTGAGCCCCGAAGCTTGAGCGCGCCATCACGGCAATCGATCGGCGCCCGATGCCAGGCGCCGTCGGAACGGTCACACGCGTTCCCACGTTGGTGCGCATGACGCGGAGGTCGGTGTATGCTCGTCCGTCGTGACCGGAGTTGTTCTTTCCTGCGAGCACGCCTCGCGGCAACTGCCACCCGGCGTCGACCTCGGCGTCCACGAGCATGTCGTGGCGTCCCAGGCCGGATGGGACCACGGCGCATTCGAGATCGCCGAGCAGCTCGGTGAAGCACTCGGCCTGCCCGTCCACGCGGGCGCGTTCACGCGGATGTTCGTCGATCTCAACCGGCCCGCCGACCACGTCGATGTGGTCCCGCGCGCCAGCTACGGCGCGGTGGTTCCGGGCAATGCGCACCTGACGCCCGGCGATCGCGCGCAGCGGCTCGCGCTGTTCCACGCGCCATACTGGGAGGCCGTACGCCGCGACGTCGCCGCCCGTCTCCACGATCGCGGTGCGTGCCTGCATTTCTCCTCGCACAGCTTCGATCCTTCGCTCGATCTCGCGCAGCGCACCTTCGACGTCGGCGTGCTCTACGATCCGGCGCACGCCTACGAGGCCGAGCTCGCCGAGCGCCTGATGTTCCAGCTCCGCGGCGCCGGCCTCGACGTGCGCGCGAACCAGCCGTACACCGGCCTCGGCCCCGCGGTCTGCACCTCGTTTCGCACCGAGTTCGCCGGCAAGCGCTACGCCGGCATCGAGCTCGAGACCTCGCACGCGGTGACCCACACGCACGGCGGCTGCACGCGGATCGCGCGCGCGGTGCTGCCGTTCCTCGAATCCCTCTAGCAGGAGCGTGTAGGTCATAGACCTGCGCGAGCGGCAATTCGCCGGCGTCCGCTGGTTCAGGTGAGCCCGAAGCCCCGAAACAGAGGCTTCTCGTGCAGGAGAAAGCCTCTCCTTAGGTCTTCGAGAACTTCGGGGCTCCTCTTTCTGGAAGCACGGTCGCGTGGATTCGTTGCTGTCCATCCGGCCAGGGCGCCCTAGCGAGCAGTTCGTGTCAGGATGCCCCCGATGGCGTCCGTGCTCGCGCTCGCCGGCCTCGGCAAGGACTACGGGGACCGGCGCGCCGTCGATGCCGTGGACCTCGAGATCGAGGCGGGCACGATCACCGGACTGCTCGGGCCGAACGGCGCCGGCAAGACCACCACGATCTCGATGGCCTCGGGTGTCGTCACCCCGACGCGGGGTACCGCGCTCGTCGATGGGCACGACGTGTGGAAGCAGCCGCGCCTCGCGAAGCGCGCGCTCGGCCTCGTACCGCAGGAGCTCGCGCTCTACGACGAGCTGACGGCGCGGCAGAACCTCCGCTACTTCGGGCGCATCTACGGCCTCGGTGGCGCAGAGCTGGCGAGCCGGATCGACTGGGCGCTCGGCGTGGCGGGCCTCGGCGACCGCGCGAGCGAGTCGGTGTCGCAGTTCTCCGGCGGAATGAAGCGGCGACTGAACCTCGCGGCCGGTGTGCTGCACAAGCCAAAGCTGTTGATCCTCGACGAGCCCACGGTCGGCGTCGATCCGCAGAGCCGCAATCACGTATTCGAGACCGTGAAGACCCTGCGCGACGAGGGCATGACAGTGCTCTACACGAGCCACTACATGGAAGAGGTCGAGATGCTGTGCGACCGCGTCGCGATCATGGACCACGGCAAGCTGATCGCCGCGGGCACGATCGACGAGCTGGTCGCCACGCACGGCGGCAAGGGCCTCGACATCGAGATCGAGGGAGACCTCGAGACGGCGCGGGCGGCGGCGATCGCGGCGATCGAGGGAACGGGGGCCACGGTGAAGACCATCTCTGCGCGACGCGGCAACCTCGAAGGCGTGTTCCTCTCACTGACCGGCAAAGCCCTGAGGGACGAGTGATGCTCGGCGCTGCGATTCAAAAGGATCTGCTGCTGCTGTCTCGCGATCGCCGCGCGCTCGCGATGTTGTTCGTGATGCCCGTCGCATTCATCCTGGTGTTCGGGATGTTCTTCAAGTTCGGTCCCGACAAGGGCCAGCGACGCTCGATCTCGGTGTGGCACGCACCCGGCGACGCGCGTGGCGAGCGGCTCGTCGAGAACCTCAAAGCATCGGAGTCGTTCGCGCCAATCGAGCTCCCCACCGCCGAGGCCGTGCGCGCGTCGGTGGCCAAGGAGGACTCGATCGCCGGCGTCATCGTCCCCGCCGACTTCCTCGCCGGTGCGAACCCGGTCGAGCTCGTGCTCGACGAAGGCATGTCCCTTCAAGTCCGTGGCCCCCTGCAGGGCTCGCTCACCGGGCTGATCGTGCGCGCCCTGCTCGGCCTACCGGCGCCGAGCCCGAACGAGCCCGCGATGGTCGTGGTCAAGACACCGCCCGGCATCGATCGCCCGATGACGAACATCTCGGCGTTCCAGGTCACCGTGCCGGGCAACGCGGTGCTGTTCGGGTTCTTCATCGCGCTCTCGGTGGCGATCGGCTTTACCGAAGAGCGCCGCAGCGGCACGTGGCGCCGCTCGATGGCCGCGCCGGTCTCGCGCGCCACGCTGCTCCTCGCGAAGCTCGTGCCGTACTCGCTCGTCGGGCTCGTCCAGATGGCGTTTCTGTTCGGCATCGGCGCGCTCGGCTTCGGCATGCAGATCGCGGGCAGCATGCTCGGCCTGGTGCTGCTCTCGATCGCAGTCGTCATCTGCGCCACTTCGCTCGGCCTGCTCCTCGCGTCGCTCGGCCGCACCGAGAAGCAGATCGGCAGCATCGGCCCGCCGGTCCTTCTCGTCATGGGAATGCTCGGCGGCTCGATGTTCCCGCGCCTCGCGATGCCGGTGTTCATGCAGAAGGTCGGTCTCGCGATCCCACACGCATGGGCGCTCGACGGCTACTACGCGCTGCTGGTTCGCCCGAACACCACCGTGATCGACGTCCTCCCTCAGATCGGGGCGCTCCTCGGATTCACCGTGCTGTTCGCCGTGGTCGGGCTGTCCCGCTTCCGCTTCGAGCGCTAGACCACCATCCATGAAGCTCTACATGAAGTCCACGTGCACCTCCTGCCGCGATGCGAAGGCGGCGCTCAAGACCGCCGGCATCACGGCGGAGATCGTCGACTACGCACGCAAGCCACTTCCGGCCGAGACCGTCGAGGCGATCGTCGCCGCAGCCGGCTCGGTTGCCGCGGTCCTCAACACGCGCCACGAGACCGCGAAGGCGAACGGCTGGGCGACCAAGCCGCCCGCCGCAAAGGCGTTCGCGAAGGCGGTAGCGGCCGAGGTGAATCTGATCCGGCGGCCGATCCTTATCGATGGCGACACGATCATCGTCGGGTTCGACAAGCCGCGGTACGCAGCGCTCGCAAACCGCTGAGACAGGCGCTAGGTTCGGCCCATGTTCCGGCTTTGAGCTCACCCCCGACCCGACGTGCTCGGGTCACGACACGACGGGTGAACCCTCCGGGTGCACTCGCACCTGGAGATCCATGTCCTTCACCGAACAGCTCGAATCGATCGCGGCGATTGCTGCAACCAACGCCGCCGAGGTCGATCGCGGCACCTTCCCGAGCAAGAACCTCGACGCACTCCGCGCCGCGGGCTTCCTTGGACTCGTCAGCGCGACCGAGGTCGGCGGCAAAGGCAGGGGCCTCGCCGAGGCGCAGATCATCGTCGAGCGGCTCGCACGCGAGTGCGCCTCGACCGCGATGATCGTGTGCATGCACTACTCCGCCACCGCAGTGATCGAGGCGCATGGAACGCGCGAGGTGCGCACCGCCATCGCCGCCGGCAAGCACCTCTCGACCCTCGCGTTCTCGGAGAATGGGTCGCGCAGCCACTTCTGGGCGCCGGTCGGCGTCGCGAAGCAGTCGGGTGGCGACGTGCTGCTCACCGCGCGCAAGAGCTGGATCACATCGGCGCACCATGCCGACAGTTACGTGTGGTCGAGCAAGCCCCTCGCGGGCCCCGAGGCCTCCACGCTGTGGCTCGTGCCGCGGACCACCGAGGGCGTTCGTCTCGCCGAGGCGCAGTTCGATGGGATCGGGCTCCGCGGTAATGACTCCGTCCCGGCGACCGCCGAGGACGCGCGCGTTCCGATGACGGCGATGCTCGGTGCCGACGGCGCGGGCTTCGGCATCATGATGGGCGTCGTGCTGCCGTGGTTCAACGTGCTCTGCGCGTCGGTCTCGGCCGGCCTGATGGAGGCGGCGACCACCCGCACGGCCGCACACGCGAGCGGCACCACGTTCCAGCACGCGGGCAGCTCGATCGCCGACCTGCCGACCGTGCGTGCGTACATCGCTCGCATGCGGATCAGCACCGACCAGACCAAGGCGCTGATCGCCGACACCATCGCCGCGATGGGCGTCAACCGCCCGGATACCATGCTGCGCGTGCTCGAGAGCAAGGCGGGCGCCGGCGAGGCCGCGACGCAGGTCACCGACCTCGCGATGTGCGTGTGCGGCGGGGCGGCGTTCCGCAAGGACGTCGGCGTCGAGCGGATCTTTCGCGACGCGCGCGCTGCGCTGGTCATGGCCCCCACCACCGACGTGCTCTACGACTTCATCGGGAAGGCCGTCTGCGGCCTGCCGGTGTTCTAGCCATGGCCAAGCAACTCATCCTCGGTGCCGTCGCGTACGACGCGAAGGTGGTTCCGATCTGGGAAGGCTTCAAGGTCCACTTCGAAGCGGCCGGCCTGCCGTTCGACTTCGTCCTGTACTCGAACTACGAGCGGCAGGTCGAGGCGCACCTACGCGGTGAGATCGATGTCGCGTGGAACTCGCCGCTCGCGTGGCTCGAGGCCGAGCGCGGCGCGAAACGGATCGGCCGCACCGCCGAGGCGATCGCGATGCGCGACACCGACTGCGATCTGACGAGCGTCGTGCTCGTCCGCGCAGACGGTCCCGTGCAGGCGGTGAAGGACCTCGCCGGCAGGCGGATCGCCGTCGGTGCCTCGGACTCGCCGCAGGCGACCCTGATCCCGCTCGTGGCGCTGGCCGAGGCGGGCGTCGAGGGGATCGTGCTCCGGCACGACATCGCGGTTGGCAAGCACGGCGACCACGTCGGAGGCGAGCGCGATGCGGTCAAGGCGCTGCTCGCGGGCACCGCCGACGCCGCGTGCGTGATCGATGGCAACCGGCTCGCGTTCCTGCGGGAGGGCATGTTCGGCGCGAACGCGCTCAAGGTCGTGCTGCAGACCGCGCCCTACGACCACTGCAACTTCACGATCCTCGATGGCGCACCACCTTCGATCGTGAAGTTCCGCGAGCTCCTTCTCGCCATGTCGTACGACGACGCCGCGGTGCGGCCGCTGCTCGACATGGAAGGCCTCAAGGTTTGGAAATCGGGCCGCACCTCCGGCTACGCGCTGCTCGAGCGCGCGGTCGATCGCTACGACACGCTCGCGCCCTGGCTTGCCCAGTACGCATGACCGCCAGCATCGACCTCGGCGACCTCGGCCTCGACGAAGGCGCCCATCTCCTCGTGAAGCGCGCGCTCGCCGCGGCGCCCCGCGTGCTCGTCCATGGCACGGCGACCACCCTCGGCATCGACCTGCCGGCATGGGCGCGCGCCCTCGGGCACGCCGTCGAGCGCAGCGCTGACGGCTATATCCTGACTCGCGGCCCCGATCGCTGGTCCGGAGCCGAGCGCGCCGGCACCGTCGCCGCGCCCGCGGCCCACGCGCCCGCGCGCTGGGGTCTCGCAGCACGCGGCGCGCTCGTCGAGGCCGGCGCACCCGCGTTCGACCTGCCGCTCGCGCACCGCGCCGACGTCTGGGCCGACGAGGCCGCGCGCCTCTACGCGCAGGCCGCAGCGGCGCAATGGGATCCCGCAACAGCGATCCCCTGGGCCGCGCCTGCCGACCATCCCGCGGAGGTCGAGGACGCGATCGTCCAGGTCATGACCTACCTGATCGAGAATGAGACCGCGGCTCTCCTCGTCCCGATGCGGTTCCTCGCCCGCCTGCACCCGCATTTCCGCGAGGTCATGCAGCTCCTCGCGATCCAGGCCGCCGACGAGGCGCGTCACATCGAGGTCTTCACTCGCCGCGCGCGTCTCCGCCGCTCGGAGCTCGGCCTCTCCAGCGCCGGCGGTCAGGCCTCCCTGGCCACCCTGTTCGACGAACCCGACTTCGCGATTGCGAGCTTCCTCCTCTCCGTCCTCGGCGAGGGCAGCTTCCTGTCCCTCCTCTGGTTCATCCGCGACCACGCGCCGGACCTCTGTACCCAGGAAGTCGCGCGCCTCGCGGCCCAGGACGAAGCCCGCCACGTCGCCTTCGGCCTCGCGCACCTCGCGCGCCACGTCGCCGAGGATGCCACGCTCCTCGACCGTCTCGCCGCCGCGATCGAGCGCCGCCACTCGTCGCTGGCGCACACCGCCGGCCTCAACGCCGAAGTCTTCGACGCCCTGCTCCTCCTCGCCGCCGGCTCCTGGGAACCCGCCGCCCTGCGCGTGGGGCACGCTGCCGTCGAGGCCCTGCATCGCGCGATGAATGATGGCCGCCGCCAGCGCCTGATCCGCCTCGGCTTCGCACCGGATCGCGCGAGCTCACTGTCCTCGCTGCACACGCGCAACTTCATGTGACGCCTGCCGCAATGGGGACGGTTTCAACTTACGCAACTTGCGATCGCGAACCCCGCGAGATCACTCAAACCGCTCGTGCGCGTCGACATTCCGCGCACCTCGACCCGGACAACGCGTGCGATGAGGTTCTCGACACTTGCCGATCGCAAGTTGCGTAAGTTGAAACCGTCCCCATTTCGGAGGGCTTTTGTCCGCGGGCCGGACGAGCGCGGTTCAAGCGGCGGCGAGTGCCTCGGTCGCGACCTCGGTCGCCTGGGCGTCGTACGTGCAGAGAATGACCTTGGCGGGCGTCGGGTGCGCGGCGAGGTCCTCGATGATCGTCGCGATCGCGGTGTCGTAGGCCTCGCGCATCGGGTAGCCGAAGATGCCGGTCGAGATGCCGGGGAACGCGATCGACTGGATGTCGTGCGCGCGTGCGATCTCGAGGCTGCGGCGGTAGCAGGAGGCGAGCTTGGCGCGCTCGCCGCCCGTGCCGCCGTTCCACTTCGGACCGACGGCGTGGATGATGAACTTCGCGGGGAGCTTGTAGCCCTTCGTCAGCTTTGCGTTGCCGGTCGCACAGCCCTGCAGCATGCGGCACTCCGCGACGAGGTCCAGGCCAGCCTTGCGGTGGATCGCGCCATCGACGCCACCGCCGCCGAGGAGTGAGCTGTTCGCCGCGTTGACGATGGCGTCGACGGTGAGGGTCGTGATGTCGGCCTGGACGATCGCCAGGCGCTTGCGGAGCTCTACCGTCAGCATCGTGTCAGTTTGACACGATCATGGGAGCGGTGCCAGCTCGACCTCGACCCCGCCGAGCACGGCGTTGCCCGAGAGCGGATCGCGCAACGAATCGTCGAGGATCGCGTTGAGGTTCGCGCCTGGGCGCTCGGCGGCCACGTGCATCTTGGTGTTGGGCTGTGCGTGGCCCCAGCCATGCGGCAGGCTGACGACGCCGGGCATGATGTCGGTGGTCAGCTCGACTTCCACCTCGATCGAACGCGGGCCGCGCGATAGCCGTGCGCGACAGCCGTTGGTCAGCGCGAGAAGCGCCGCATCGGTCGGGTGGACGAGCGCCGTGCCGCGGAACTTGCCGGCCGCGAGGGTTGGCAGGTTGTGCAGCCACGAGTTGTTGGAGCGCAAGTGGCGACGACCGATCACCACGAGCGGTGGTGCGGGCCGCGTGAGATCCGCACGAGCGCGCGCGAGGTCCGCGATCAGCGCGGGTGGTGCGAGCTCGACCTTGCCCGATGGGGTGCGCAGGACCTCGGGGATGCGAGGCGTCAGGGCGCCGAGATCGATCCCGTTCGGCGCGGCGACGAGCTTCGCGAGGTTGAGGCCGTCGGGGTTCATGCCGAATTGATCCCCGTAGGGGCCGCCGCGCAACGCGAGGTCGAACAGGCGATCGGGTCCCTTCCATGCGGCGACCGCGGCGAGCACCTGTGGCGCCATCGGCCCGGCGACGCGCGCCACGTCGTCGGCGGTGAGCTCGTCATCGAGCGCCGCGACGTCGACGTTCGCGCCGCGCCCCTTCACGATGCCGATCAGCCGCACGAGCATCTCCCACTCGGCGGGATGCCCTGCAGGCGCCGGGAGCGACGCCGGGCTGTAGCGCGCCGTGTTGCGCCACGCGAGCTGCGGGAACGCGACGTCGAAGTGCGGCTCGGCGAGCGATGAGAACGCCGGCAGGATCACGTGCGCGTGGCGCGAGGTCTCGTTGAGGTAGATATCGAAGCTCACCATCAGCGCGAGCGATTCGAAGGCCTCCGAGATCCGCGGACCGTTTGGCGTCGACAGCACGGGGTTACTCGCGACCGTGAACACCGCGCGTACCTGGCCCGCGCCCGGGGTCTCGATCTCCTCGGCGAGGCAGGTGATCGGCAGCTCGCCGAACACCTCGGGTGCGTTCGACACCCGGCTGCGCCGCCGGCCCGTGGTGACGCCCTTCCCTTTCCCTCGCGCGCCCGCGGTGTTCGCCGCGAATGCCGCCGCCTTCGGGAACATCGCCCCGCCCGGCTCGTCGAGGTGCCCGGTCAGCGCGTTGATCACGTCGACCAGCCAAGACGCGAGCGTGCCGTACTCCTGCGTGCACGTGCCTATGCGGCCGTAGAGGGCCGCGCGCTCGGTGGTGGCGAGTTGGTGGGCGAGCTCGCGGATGGTTGCCGCATCGATCCCGCAGCGCGCCGCCGCAAGCTCCGGCGTGAAGTCCGCCACCGCCGCGCGCACCTCGTCGACGCCGACCACGTGCTCCGCGAGACGCCCGAGCTTGACCAGGTCGTCGGCGAACAGGGTCTGCACGATCGCGAGCAGGAGAAACACATCCCCGCCTGGCCGGATCGTCACGTGGCGGTCGGCGAGCTTCGCGGTCTCGGTGGTCCGCGGATCGATCACGATCAACTTCCCGCCGCGCGCCTGCATCGCCTTCGCCTTGCCGCGAAAGTCAGGCACCGTCCACATGCTGCCGTTGGACGCGACCGGGTTCGCCCCCAGAACCACGAGCAGATCCGTGCGATCGAGGTCGGGCACCGGCACGCTCAGCCAGTGGCCGAACATCCATCCCGCCGAGAGCTGCTTCGGCATCTGGTCGAGGGTCGACGCGGAGAACACGTTCGCCGTGCCGATCGCCCGCGTCAGCCGCGCGCCGTAGAGCAACAGGCCCGCCTTGTGCGCCGTCGGGTTGCCGAGCACCATCGCCACTGCATTGGGCCCATGCTCGGCGAGGATCGGCGTCAATCGCCGGTCGATCTCCGCGAACGCCTCGTCCCATGTGACCTCGACGAACGCACCACCCTTCTTCACCAGCGGCGCGCGCAGCCGGTCCGGATCCGCGTGCAACTCCCCCACGGCCGCGCCCTTCGGGCAGATGAACCCCGCGCTCGACACATCCTCGGCGTGGCCTCGGATCGCGGTGACGCGATCACCCTCGAGGGTGAGCTCGAGGCCGCAGCAGGCCTCGCACAGCGGGCAGATGCGATGCGCGATCACCAGCTATCGTCCGGCAGCTCCATGAGCTCGAGGTCGCCGGCCTCGATCAGCTTGCGCGTGAGCCCGAGGCCCGGGAGCACGTTCTTCGCGTAGAACCGCGCCGCGGCGAGCTTGCCCCGATAGAACGCCTTGTCGTCGCCGACCGCGCCGGCGATCTTGCTGTGCGCGACCTGCGCGCTCACCGCGAGCCGCCAGCCGATCACGAGCTCCGCGAGCGCGAACAGGATCCGGTTGCCCTGGAATCCGACGTGATACACGGACTGCCCGAGCTTCTGGAGCATCGTGCCCATGATCCCCTGGACGTCACCGATCGCCGTCTCGAGGGCCGCCTTCTCCACGCCGAGCTCCGCCGGCAGAGCCGCCGCCGTCTTCGCGATCTGACCGACCAGCCCCTGTAGCGTCGCACCGCGATCGCGGCCGATCTTGCGGAAGAACAGATCGAGCGCCTGGATGTGCGTGGTTCCCTCGTACAGCGAATCGATCTTCTGATCGCGGATGTACTGCTCGATCGGATAGTCCTCGCAGTAGCCCGAGCCACCGAGGCACTGCAACGACACGGCGAGCAGCTCGTACACCTTCTCCGAGCCGTACCCCTTGATCAGCGGCAGCATGAAGTCGTTGAGCGCGTCGAGCGCGCGGGCATCGTCGTTGCCGTGGCCACCGGCGATCGCGACCTGGTCCTGGATGCTCGCCGTCCACAGCACCACCGCGCGCAGGCCCTCGGCGAACGACTTCTGCAGCATCAGCATCCGGCGCACGTCGGGGTGATGGATGATCTCCACGCGTGGGGCTGCCTTGTCGGTCTGCTTCGCGAGGTCCGCGCCCTGCTTGCGGATCCGCGTGTACTCGAGCGCGTTGAGATACGCCGTCGACAAGGTCGCCATCGACTTCGTGCCGACGCCCATGCGCGCGTACTCGATGACGTGGAACATCTGCGCGATGCCCTGGTGGACCTCCCCGAGCAGCAACCCGCGGCACGGCGCACCGTCGCCGAGCGTGAGATCGCACGTCGCCGAGCCCTTGATGCCCATCTTGTGCTCGACCTTGGTCACCACCGCGCCGTTCCGCGCGCCGAGCTTGCCATCAGCCTCGACCCACACCTTCGGCACGACGAACAGCGACAGCCCCTTCGTCCCCGGGCCCGCGCCCTCGGGCCGCGCGAGCACCATGTGCACGATGTTCGCCGGGTGATCGAAGTCGCCGTTCGTGATGAACCGCTTCACGCCCTCGAGCAGGTACTCGTCACCGGCGACGTGCGTGGCCTTCGTGGTTCCTGCGCCGACATCGGAGCCCGCGGCGGGCTCGGTCAGCACCATCGTCGCGCCCCAGTGATGGTCGAGCATGTTCTGCACGTAGCGGCCCTTCTGCGCCGTGGTGCCGAACTGATCGATGATCCTCGCCATCATGTTGCCGAGCACGTAGAAGCACACGCTCGGATTTGCGCCGGCCATCATCTCGAATGCCGACCACTGCACCGTCGGCGGCGCGCCGAGCCCGCCGAGGCTCTCCGGCAGCTCGATCTTGTTCCAGCCGCCGGCGTAGTACGCGTCGAGCGCCTTCTTGTAGCCGGGCGGCAGCGTGACGTTGCCCTTGCCGTCGAACTGGGCGCCGATCCGATCGCCCTCGGCGAACGATGGCGCCCACGCGCTCTGCATCACCTCGAGGAACCCTTCGAGCGAGGCGCGGGCCGTGTCCTCGTCCATCGACGCGAACGGCCCCTTGCCGAGGCTCGTGTTCTGGATCTCGAGGACCTCGAACAGCTGGAAGAACGTGTCGCGGAGGTTGGGCTTGTAGTGGTCGACGGTCGTCACGGGCGCAGTCTACCCCGTGAATCCGGCTCCTAGCAGCCGGGAGTTCCGCTCGCCGCCGCCGCGAAGTTCAGCGTGCGCATCACGTCTCGACCGAGCGGCGGGACCGGCAGCGTGTCGTCGTTGGTCCAGCAGTTCGCCGTGGCGACCTTGCCGCGCACATGGAGCTGGTAGCCATCCGACGGAACGCCCGTGACGCTGAGCTGCTGGTCGGCCTCGATGCACGGCGCCACCGTGGGCGACGTGCAGTTCACGGTGTACGACCCGCCGGGCAGCGTGGCGTTCGGCGCGATCGTGAACATCACGGGCTCGCAGGCTCCGCCGCTCGTGTGCTGCAAGGTCAGCGTCACACCGGTGATGCCGGCGCCGTTGTTCCCGACCGAACCGCAGTTGCCACCGGGCTTGTTCGCCGACAGGTTGAGCTTGATCCCGCCGGTCGCATTGACCGAAAAAGCGAGCGGCATCAACGTCACGTTCGCGCCCGACTGGATCACGATGCCCATCTGCTTGGGCGATGTGGCGATGATGCCGGTGCCGACCGCGCCGCCCACACCGCCGAGCTCGAAGTCCATGTCGTACGTGCCGGGGATCAAACCCTGCGAGCCACCCATCAGGGTCGCGCAGGTGAACACCTCGGTGGAGCCGCCCTGGATCGCGCGGTTGCGCGTCAGCACGGTCACCGCCTGTGCGCCGATCTGGTCGCACGTGATCGGATTGCCCGCCGTGTCCTTGACGGTCCACGCGAGGTTGAACGTGCCGAGCGGCGGCGGCATATCGATCGGCGGCGCATCCGGAAACCCTCCACCGCCGCCACAGGCGGCCACGAGGGCGGTGCTCAGGAAGACTCCGCGAACAGCAGACATGGACGACATCCTACCCCGGGTCGCCCCCAGCGCGCGCGTTCCGGATCACGCTGCGCCGAGACTGGCCCCGAGGCCAGCAATCGACGCTGCGCCCGCTCCGAGATCCTTGTGCATGTCCACGAAGTGACAGGGGCGCTTCTGCGCGCGGTGGGTGTACGGCGAGGTCCCGACCTCGCGGTACCCGAGGCCGCGGTACCATCGCCCCAGCTCCTCGCGGAGATTGATGATTCGCAGGGTCATCGCCGTGGCGCCCGTGGCCTCCGCCATGGCCTCCGCGATGCGGACCAGGCGCTTGCCGAGCCCCATTCCCTGGAGCCCCGGACGCACGCTCAGCATCCCGAAGTACGCGGTCTCGCCGCGGCGCTCGAGGTAGACTGCGGCGGCGAGCCCGCCTGCCTGCTCGAGCACGAGGAACACCCCGCTCTTGGTCATCGCCGCGATCTCGTCCTCGTCGGTGCGGTCGCCATCGACGAACGACTTCTCGATCGCGTACGCGTCGTTGACGAGGTCCGCCAGCTCCGGCGCATCATTGTGGGTCGCGCGACGAACCGAGATTGCGAGTGTGTCCACCACCGATCGGTAGCAGAAGCCTCCGACACTCTGCCGCCGCTTGCCAGGTCCTCACCCACCTCACCGCGCTAGAACTTGATCGTGGGTAGTCCCGGCATCCGCGCATTCCTCGTGAGCAGCCTCGTCGCTGCGGCCTGCACCCCGCCCACGCTGCCGACCACGCCGATCCCGGTGAGAGATCCCGCCCTCACGGGCGATCCGATCAACCAGGTTCATCTCCCTGCTCTGCGCAGCCAGGCCGAGCGCGTGCTGGTCGAGCTGATCGCCGCGCTGCCGCCCGAGCAGCGCGCCCGCGTCGCGCATATCGCCCTCGTCGGCGACAACGCGCTCGGCGACGTCAACGCGTACGCGACCTGTGACGAAGGCGGCCCGTTCATCGCGATCAGCGACGGCATGCTGATGGTCGCCGCCCACCTCGCGATGACGACCGCGACCGACGAGTTCTTCGAGACCCGGCTCGAGCCGAGCTACCTCGACTGGCTCGAAGGTCACTCGATCGCCCCGCCCCCCGTCGCGTTCTACGCGGGCGGGTACCAGACCGATCGCCGCAAGGTACTCCGTCAGCACGAGATCTTCGACGAGCAGGTCGCGTTCGTCCTCGCCCACGAGCTCGCGCACCATTACCTTGGCCACCTCGCGTGCAACAGCGACGGCGGAATCGTCGAGGAGGTCGGCCAGATCGCCTCCGACGCCGTCCCACTGTTCAGCCAGAGCACCGAGATCGCCGCCGACATCGCGGGCGTCAAGAACGTCCTCGCGACCGGGCACACCCGCCGCGGCTACGTGTGGACCGAGGACGGCGCGCTGCTCGTGATCGCGGCGTTCAGCCACCGCCATCCGACCACCGCGACCGATGTCCTGTTCGGCTTCGAGCGCTCCCACCCGATGCCGATCGTGCGCGTCCCGATCATCACGAGCACCGCCGAGCTGTGGCACACGAGCGGCGGCCTGCTGCCACTCTAGCGTCCGAGCTTCTCGAGCACGCCGGGCAGGAGCTTCTGCCGCAGCGTGACCACGAGCCGCTCGCCGAGCTCGGCCGAAGCTCTCGCCACGTCTGCGAGCGGCATCGCGATCTCCGGCGACAGTGCGCGATGGCGGAACACATCGATCTCGAACTCCACCAGCTTCCGCACCGCCGTGAGGTACGGCTCGGCGACGGAGATCGGGAACACCGTTCCCAGGCCCCGGCGGCGCACGTCCGCGAGGATGTCGAGCAGCTCGAGATCGAGCCCGGAGTACCCCGCGGTCTCGCCCTCCCCGCGTAGCTCGAGGACACCGGCCTTCTCGAGCGCATCGAGCTCCGCCTTGCTGACGCCGAACGTCTTCATCACCTCGCTGCGCTTGCGACGCGACACGGTGGTCTTCGCATCGGCGAGCGCCGGTGCGAGCTGGGTCAACGCGCGGCGCTGCGCGGCATCGCGATCCGGCTTGATCCGATCACTCGGCGCGGGCTCGAGCAGATCAGCGATCACGCGCAGCGGCAGGAACCGCTCGGCCTGGAGCTCCTTGATCACGACGATCCGCGCCGCGAGCCGGCCATCGTAGTACGCCATGTTGCGACTGGTTCGCACCTCCGGGCCGGGGAGCAGCCCCTCGCGAATGTAGTGCTTGATGGTCGGCGCTGGCGTTCCGGATCGCTTCGACAGCTCGGCCATCTTGACCAGCTCGGTATCGGCGCGCGTCGGCTTGATGGTTCTCTTGCGCTTGGCGCGCTTCGCGATCCGAGCCATCGCGGCCATCGTACGCGAAACCGCGCGCGCTCCAGCCCGTCGGGGCTGGGCGATCACCTACGCCTTGGAGGTCAGCTCACGACGGCAAGCGCTGCGGAACCTGACGCACTGGGAGGCGGCGCGACCTGTCGGCCATCACCACGTGCACCAGCACGATCACGGTTCCAAACGTGACGTCCGAGACTGCCTTCACCACTCGATCTGCAAAGCTCCACATACCATTTACCCTCACCGCTGCCCGTTGCGGGCGACCCACATCGAGGTGACGTCTGAGCCAACTTGCCATGACAACCCACGGGCCTACAACGCTATTTCCGAGGAAGATTCACCGTCGATGAAACATGTATCGGGGCTCATGCGTCCTAGTACTGATGCGTCTCGATCCCGCTGTGTTTTCCACTCTGGCCATCATTGCGAGCGCAGGTTTGACCGCCTCCGCTACCCCACGCGTGACCCAGGCCACGGGATCGATCACGAAGGTGGAGATCGTGGCGACCGTCGGCGACTCGATCGCCACGGAGCGCCCTGCCTACGCGCGCAAGGACGAGGCGGTGTTGCTCTACGCAGCGATCCAGGTCGATGGAAAGACCTGGTTCTCCGATGCGCCCGTACTGCAGCTCGGCGGCAAGCGGGTCGCCGCTCGGCCGCTCGCGCAGGCGCCTCGCCACGCGCTCGCATGGAAGCGGATCGAGCCGGCGGAGGCCAACATCTCGAACGGTGACGCGCAGACCTTCCACTTCGAGCTGATCGATTACCGCGCCACTGCGATCGATGGCTCCGCGAACCACGCGTCGATCACGCCCGACGTGCGACCCACGCTGACACCGGATCACGGCAACGGCGTCGGCACGATGCGGTTCCAGCTGGTCGCCACGCAGGGCGATCGCACGATCGCGAGCCCAGGTCCCGAGGCGCGCCGCGGCAAGGGCTCGGGCGGCGTCACCGATGACGTGATGCGCGTATCGATCCGCCGCGACGACACGTACCTCGGCTACCTGACCGAGATGTTCGGCCAGCCGTACATCTGGGGCTCCGCGGGCCTGTCCGACAAGACGCACGAGAGCGAGCGCCTCGAGGGCTCCGACTGCGCGGACTTCGTCGTCTACGGCGCTCGTCGTATGGGCGCGGTGATTCCGTACTCGTGGACCGGTGCGCTGCCGAGCGTGTCGAAGCTGCTCGCGAGCGGCACCCGCGGCACCGACGGCATCTACCGCGATGCGAAGGGCGTGGCGCTCCCGTTCACCCGGGTCGGCGACCTCGTGCTGTTCCCGCGCCACGTCGGCGCGCTCGCCGAGGATCGCGGCACGATCGGCGTGCTGGACGATCAGGACATCATGATGCACACGCTGTTCGACTCCCCGAAGGCGCAGCCGATCGCGGACTCGGGCTATGCCGACAAGCCGGTCGAGGTGCGCCGGTTCAGACCAGATCTTCGTCGGGGTCGATGACCATGCTGACCAGCCCGTTCGCGAGCGGCGGATAGATCGCCGTCGAGCCCGCGGGCAGGAGCTGACTGTGCTCGTCGACCTGCGCGATCTGATCGATCGACATCGGCCGCACGATCAGCGTGAGTGCACCACCTGCAGCGAGCGCCTTCTTCGCATCGGTGTCGGTGGTGACCTGCGCGCCGGCGAGGAACTTCTGCACGAACATGTGCTCGATCACGACCGGATCGAGCTTCGCCATCGCGCGGTGCACCACGGCGCCCTCGTGCAGCAGGCTGACGTCGGGAGAGAGCGTGAGCTTCCACGCATCGGCCTCGCCGGCGAACACCGCCGCGAACGCGGGCTGGTGCGCCACCGAGTCGCCGATCGCGGCCATCATCGCCCCCACGTCGCCAGCGGCGCCTGCGAGCTTCTCGATGATGAAGTACTTCTTCGCCGCGGCGAGAACCTCCGCGCTCTTCGCGGCCACGCCCGTGATCACCTTGTGGCGTGCCGCGGTGACCAGCGCCTGATCCTCGAGCGGCACCACGCAGAACAGGCCGTAGTTGACCGACGAGTACATCACCGGCTCCTGCTTCGCGACGAGCTCGGCCTGGTACGCGAGCATCGCCTCGTACTGCTCGTGACCGTCGAGCAAGTGCAGCTTCTTCTGCGCCACGTAGGAGCGTAGCTTGCCGATCACCTCGGCATCGTTGACCCGCCACAGCGTGTGGTGAACGCCGTCGGGCGTGGTGGTCTTGATCGTCGGCGTGGTGCTCTCGGCGCGCCGAAAGAACCGATCGATCTCGCCGGCGGAGTCGCGGATGCCGGCGAACGCGAACGCCGTGTGCGCCTGGTTCGCGCGGATCGCGGCGAGAGCCTGCGCGCGCTCCGCCTCGGTGGTCTCCTCGTGCGGCCGGACCATGCCCTCTGCATACGGCGACAGCCGCACCGCGCACACGAACGACTTGCGCACGAACGTGCGGCTCGGGCCCGCGAACGTCTCGTGATAGCGATACACCGAGCGGCCCGGATCGCGCGCGAGCGTGCCCGCCGCGAGGCCCTTCGCGAGCTCGACGGGCTTGGCGATCACCTCGGCGACCTTCGATGCCGGGGGAAGCACCCCTCGGAACCCAGCGATATGCGGCATGGACCGACGTTACACCAAGGGCGCGGCGAGCCGTGGCCGCGCGCCGATGTCCCGACGCACCTGCTTGCCCGCGAGCTCGATGCGATCGACCGCGGCGTACGCCTTGCCGCGCGCCTGCTCCACGGAGATGCCGAGCGCCGTCACGCCGAGCACGCGACCACCGGCCGAGACCACGCCGGCCTCGGTGCGCGCCGTCCCCGCGTGGAACACGACCGCATCGGTCACGCCATCGAGACCGCCGATCACATCGCCGGTCCGCACGGCGGCCGGATAGCCCGCGGCCGCGACCACCACGCACACCGCCACGCGTGGATCCCACGCGAGCGAGCCCGTCGGCATGTCTCCGTTCGCCGCACCGAGCAGCACGGTGCCGAAGTCGCCCTTCATCCGCGCCATGATCGGCTGCGTCTCCGGATCACCGAACCGGCAGTTGTACTCGAGCAACCACGGCGTACCGGCCTCGTCGACCATCACGCCGGCGAACAGCACGCCGCGATACGCGATGCCATCCGCGGCGAGCCCGGCCACGGTGGGCTCGAGGATCTCGCGTCTGATCCGCGCGACCGTGTCGTCGCTGACCCACGACGGAGACACCGTGCCCATGCCACCGGTGTTCGGGCCGGTGTCGCCATCGAAGATCGTCTTGTGATCCTCGGCCGCCGGCAGCACCTCGAGCCGGGTGCCATCCGTCAGCGCGAGCACGCTGACCTCGCGACCGATGATCCGCTTCTCGATGATCACGCGCGCGCCCGCCGCGCCGAACCGCCGCGCCTCGAGCATGTCGCGCGCGGCCGCGCGCGCCTCGTTCGCATCCGCCGCCACGACCACGCCCTTCCCCGCCGCGAGCCCGTCCACCTTGACCACCACCGAGCCGAGCCGATCGATCGCCGCATCCGCCTCTGCCACCGTGGTCACCACCGAGAACGGCGGCGTGGGGATCCGATGGCGTGCGAAGAACTCCTTGCTGAACGCCTTGCTGCCCTCGAGTTGCGCGCCCTGCGCGCCCGGACCGAACGTCGGCACGCCGGCGGCGCGCAGCTCGTCGGCGAGCCCCGCGACCAGCGGCGCCTCGGGCCCGACCACCACGAGCTCCACGCGCTCCGCCTGCGCGAGGGCGATCAGTGCAGCGTGCTCGTCGACCTTGATCGCCGAGCAACGTGCGAGCCCCTCGATGCCAGGGTTGCCGGGCGCCGCGATCACCTCGTGGCCGCTCTCGACCAGCCGGTACACCAGCGCGTGCTCGCGGCCGCCGCCGCCGACGACGAGGATCTTCATGCGCGGAATCTATCCCACCAAGGGTTGCGCCGCATCCACGCGGGCTTACGCTGGCCTTCGTGCTCTCGGTGCGGCGTCAGCTGGTGCTGGCGGGGATCGAGGCCCCGCTCGCCGCGCGTCATCTGAAGCCGCGGAGCGCCGCGTGGCTCGCGCTCTACCTCGCGGCCGCGGCAGTGATCCTCGGCATCGTCGCGTACCTCGTGATCTCCAACAAGGAGCGGATGCTCGACGCGGTGATGAGCTACGTACTCCCCGCAGACTGGAAGCTCGCGGCCAAGTTCCTCGTCAAGAAGGTGTTCGCGGCGCAGGAGCAGGCCGTCATCACGAACGCCGCGCTCTCCATGAGCCTGATGATCGTCACCATCACGCTGTTCCCGCTCAAGGAGAAGGTCTCGGCCACCCTCGAGGAGGACGCGAAGCTCCTCGCGGAGCCGTTCGACGAGCACCCTCTGTGGTTCGAGGCCTGGGAGGAAGCGAAGCTGTTCCTCGGCATGCTCGTCGCGCAGGGCACGATCTTCTGGATCGGCTACTCCGACGATCCGGTCCGCCGGAACATCGCGCTCGTCGCCTCGTACGCCGTGCTGTTCGCCGGCGTCGGCCTCGATTTCCTCTCGCCGATCCTCCAGCGCCACCGCCAGCGCTACTCGGTCATGATGAAGTCGTTCGCGGCGAACTGGATCCTGCTGTTCCTGTTCGGCGCGATCTTCGCCCTGCCCGCGATCATCACGTCCCGCGTGCTCGCCGCTCACAGCGACTGGAGCGCGGGCACGCAACTCTGCTTCGCGTTCGGCGCCCAGGTCATCGGAATCTCCTTCGCGGCCATCGGCGGCACCGTCGCCGGCGCGCCCATCCTCGCCGAGGCCCAGAAGCGCACGCGCTCGAGCCTTCCCGTCCGCATCGCGATGTGGGCGCTGTTCCTCTCGCTCGCCGCGTGGAACGCGCATCGGTTCTACGTCGTGGGCCGCTCGATCAACCACAAGACCCAGATCCTCAAGTGCTCGTACGACGTCGACTGGTCGAGTTTCTCGGCCGACGTGCCGAGCGCCTACGAGCTCGCCCTCGCGATCAGCTCCGACACCATCACCGTCGGCCTCCACTTCGACGTGGCGATCACGAACCCGACCGCGGTGGACGTCGAGATCGAGGACAACCGCCTCGAGGTCCGGCAACACGACCAGCTCGTCGCGCAGACCCAGCTCCCGCGCCTGCACGTGCGCCCCGGGACCACGGAGAAGGTCACCGTGCAGCTGCCGCTGAGCATCAAGCCGTCGCAGGCGCTGCGCATCCGCGAGCTGATCACCACCAAACACTGGGCGATGACCCTGTGGCTCCACGTCGACGAGGACTGGGACTTCCCGATCTACTTACTCGAAAAGACCTAGCCCCCTCGGTTAACCCGCACGGACGTGCCGGCGAGCGAACCCTCCGCGGTTAGTGCCGGAAGTGCCGCATGCCCGTGAACAGCATCGCCAGACCATGCTCGTTCGCGGCGCCGATGACCTCCTCGTCGCGCACCGAGCCCCCGGGCTGCACCACGGCGACGGCGCCTGCGGCGGCGAGCACGTCGAGGCCATCGCGGAACGGGAAGAACGCGTCGGAGGCGACGACCGCGCCCTTCAGCGCATCACCGGCCTTGCGCTCGCAGATGCGGACCGAGTCGACGCGGCTCATCTGCCCGGCGCCGATCGCCACGGTGACCCCGCTCTTCGCGAACACGATCGCGTTGGACTTCACGTGCTTCGCGACGCGCCAGGCGAACGCGAGGTCCGCGCGCTCGGCGTCGGTCGGCGGGCGCGTGCTGGCGACCTTCGCGGCCGCGAGGTCGACCATGCCGTGATCGACGGACTGCACGAGGGCGCCGCCCGCGATGGTCCGGATCGACCAGGCGAGATCGCCGGTCGGCGCGCGCCAGTCTCCGGTGGCGGCGACGAGGCGGAGGTTCTTCTTGCTCGCGAGGATGTCGCGCGCGCCGGCGGAGTAGCCGGGGGCCACGACGCACTCGAGGAACGTCTCGACGAGGAGGCTCGCGAGGGCCTCGTCGACCTCGCGGTTGACGGCGACGATGCCGCCGAACGCCGAGGTGGCATCGGCCTCTCTCGCGCGCTTGTAGGCGGCGGCGATGTCGCGATCGGTGGCGACGCCGCACGGGTTGTTGTGCTTGACCACGACCGCCGACGGCTCGGTGAACTCGAGGCAGAGGCCGAGCGCGGCGTCGAGATCGAGGATGTTGTTGTAGGACAGCTGCTTGCCGCCGAGGACCTCGGCGGAGGCGATGGTCGGGCGCGTGGACGGCGTGCGCGACAGCGGCGACCGCGAGTCCGCGTAGAACGCGGCGCGCTGGTGCGGGTTCTCGCCGTAGCGCAGCTCGTAGAGCCGGCGCCACTGGAGCGAGAGCGAGTCGGGCAGCTCGCGGCGCGCGGGCGCTTCGAGCCGCGAATCGGCGGCGGCATCGTCGATCGACGAGAGATAGGCGGCGATCGCGGCGTCGTACGCGGCGGTGTGCGAGAACGCCTTGCGCGCGAGCGCGAACCGCTGGCCGGCGGTGAGGTCGGTGCCCGCGGCGAGCGCGCCGGTGATCATCGCGTAGTCATCGGGGTCGACCACGACGGCGACGCGCTCGTGGTTCTTCGCCGCGGAGCGCAGCATCGAGGAGCCGCCGATGTCGATGTTCTCGATGGCCTCGTCGAGCGAGGTCGTTGGCTTCGCGATCGTCGCCTCGAACGGATAGAGGTTCACGACCACGAGGTCGATCGGCGTGATGCCGTTCGCCGCCATCTCGGCCTGGTGCGAATTGGTGTCGCGGCCAAGCAGGCCGCCGTGGATCTTCGGGTGCAGCGTCTTCACGCGCCCGTCGAGGATCTCCGGAGCACCGGTGTGCTCCGAGACCTGCGTGACCGCAACGCCGGCGGCGGCGAGCGCGGATGCGGTGCCTCCCGTGGACAGGATCTCCACGCCCTTGGCGGCGAGAGCCTTGCCCAGTAGAGCGATGCCACGCTTGTCGGAGACCGAGATCAACGCGCGTCGGATCATGCGAAGCGTTTACCACGCCCGCACGCGACGAGTCCTGCGTGACTAGTTCTGGTTCGCGACCTTGGCCGCGAGCAGCTCGGCGCCAAGCTCGTCGGGCGACGGCGAACCCATCTTCAGCTTGAGCAGACCGCGGACCTCGACCTGGCGGATGCGCTCGCGGGTCAGGTTCATGATCTCACCGACCTCCTCGAGCGTGATGCCGCCGCGCTCGGCGACGTCGAGCGCACAGGTGTGCTTGAGCTCCCACGGCTCGAGATCCGGGAAGTTGATCTTGATGGACCCGGTCTCCGGGTTGATGTCGAGATACAGGTGGTGCTTGCACGCGACCCACGGGCACGGGCGCATCTCCTCGGCGCACTCGGCCCGCGAGGTCGGGCGCGCGATATCGACCGGCGGGTACATCAGCGCGCCGACGCGCAGCTCCTCGCGGGTCAACCGCCTCATCGCGATCGTCTTGCTCCGCGGACGCGTGCGGCGACGGCGGCGCCGGATCTTCCGGCTGACCTCCGGCGCCTCTCCGTCAGTCGCCACCTCGTCACCAGCGTCGGCGAGCTCTTCGCCCTCCTCCTCATCGCCCTCCTCGACCGCAGCCGGGTCGAGCTCGTCGTGGAGATCCTGGTCGTTGTTGTTGTCGTCGGTCATCGATATCTCCCGGTGCTGGTTTAGAGAAGGTCCTCGGCGCCCCCCGCGGCACCGGCAAGACGGAGGTTGTTCGTGCGCGGCGCGATCGCCTTGCGCGTGAGGTCGTTGAGGCGCTCGACCAGGCGGTCGCCATCGCGCCGCATTTCGGCGAGCTCGCGGTCGAGCTCCTTCTTCGGCTTCGCGTCGAGCTCGGCGACGTCCACCACCAGGCGGGTCCACAGCTCCGCGAGGTTCTCGGCGACGCCCTCGACGAGATCCGTGTAGAGCAGGAACTGCCCCTGGATCTCCTCGATGGTGTAGCCGTCGGCCATCAGGGCCTTGACGTCGTTGATCCGGCGAACCGTCTTGCTCGGGTAGAGACCCATCGAGCCGCGGTGCTTGCCCTTGCGGCCGACCCGCCGGCTGCGCGGCAGCAGGCCCTGCTGGACGTACTTGCGGAAGCTCGCCTCGCTGAACTTGATCCCGCGGCTCGTGAAGACGTCCACGATCTGAACGGCCGAGATGCCCTCCGGATAGGTGCCTTCGATCGCGCGGAGCTCCGCGTCGGGAAGCACCTGGTGCCGCACGGTCGGCGCGCCGGCGGTCACGGACGGCGCGTCGTCGTCCTTGCGCTGCGCGACGTCCCCGAGGACCGGCCGCCGATGCGACCGGAACGGCACGACCGTCCCCGTCGGAGTCGTGTGCGCAGCCCAGTCTTGGAAACGTGTTGACAACAGAGATCCCCCAGAACGCACGCGTGGCAATGACCTCCTCAGCGCGCTGCTCCCTCGAGCAGCACGCTAGTCGTTCCGCGGGAACACCCATGGTCCGACGAGGTATCGTCACAATATTCGTGTGAATGGAATCGGTCAACAAGACCGCAGCGAGAATAGGCAAGTTTTTACCTGGGTACGTGTTCAGGTCCGGAGTGACCGGTGCGCCTCGCGTTCGCGCTCGTGCGCGCGCTACGGTTCGAGCGATGCGACGCGCGCTGGCGCCTTTGATCGCGAGCGCGATGGTCGCGCTCCTCGCGATCCTCGCGAGTCGATTCCTCGTCGGAGAATCGGCGGCGGATCTCGAGAATCAGGTGTTCACGTCGCGCGCTGATCGGATCCGGATGGTGGTGCCGCGCGGCTGGCGCGCGACGGACCAGCCGAGCTACCCGGGGCTGGTGCTGTGGATGATGCGGAGCCAGCCGCCGGGTCAGATCGTGCTGACGTCAGAGGCATTCACGCGAGAGCTCTACTGCTCGTGGCCGATCGCGTGCCGGACGAGCCACGAGTCGACGGCGGCGAAGTACGCGTGCGCGGTGCGCGGCAAGCTCCAGAACCAGCGCATGCGCGTCGGTCCGGTGCAGCCCGGGCCGCGCGACAATGAAGCGTCGGGTCTGCCGAGCGTGTGGTTCGAGTTCGACGACGGCAAGAAGTTCCTCCGCCAGGCGATCGCACTCGGCGCCGCGGACCGCGCGGTCAGCCTCGTGCTCTCGGCGCCATCGAATGAAGCGCGCGCGGCCCACGTGCGGGCGTTCGAGCAAGCGCTTCGCACGCTCCGCACCGTGAGCGACGAGGAGGCCGCCGCCGCCCTGCCCGCGGTCGATGGCGGCGTGCCCGTTGCCGTGCCGACCGATGCCACGAGCTCCGACAGTGCGGTGGTGCTCGCCGTGGACGCCAGCCTCGACGCCGGCGTCACGTTCGAGTCCGCACCCGCGCCGCGCGAGGCGCCGATCGGTCCCTGCCCCTGATCAGCGCCAGACGCGCAGCGACGCGTCGACGCGAAGTCTCTTCCCGAAGGTTCCGAGGTTCGTGCTCGCCGCGGCCGCCGCGGCGCTGGCGCCGTCGGGCTCTGTGACGGGCCCTGCCCCGGCGCGCGCGCCATCCGCGGCGAGAAGCGCGAGGGCCGCCGGAACCTCCGAAGCACGCGCGGCATCCTCGGCGGTGCGCTCGGCGTAGATCTCCATCGGCCCGATGTTGACGCACCCGAACTGCTGGTCACGATCGGAGCAGTAGACGCGGACGTGCAGGTGGTCGTCATGGCGCGCGCTGTCGCCGGGCTGCTTCAGCGTCTTCCGGGCGCGCGCGATCAGCGCCTCGGGCTCGCCGATCTGCGTCGCGTGCTCGATCAGCTTCGCGGCGATCGGCTCGAACATGAACACGAATTGCACGCGCGCCTCGGGCGCGGTGACGAGCGCCTTCACGAGTAGCCACGTCCGCGGGATATCGATCGAGATGCCGCTGCCGTCGCGCGCTCTCGCGTCGGCGCCGAACACGCGCATCGCGTCGGCCTCCCACGGCTTTCCGTCCGGACCGCGCATGTAGTAGACGAGGTCGACGTCGCGACCGCTCTGATGCGAGCGATGCCACGCCTTCGCCGCGCCGCCGCGATTCGACGACAGGTCGGCGACCACCAGCTTCACGTCGGTGACCTGCCGCGCCATCGTGCGCCCGACGCCGGTGATCAGATCCAGCAGCTCGTCCGTGCCGTAGCGGTTGCCGCGTTCGCGCCACACCGCCTGTGTCTTGTAGCCCTCGCCGCTATCGGGCAGCCGCTTCGCGTCGATCAGGTAGCCGTTGCTCGGCTTGCCGATCGACACGCTCGTCCCGTCGGTGACGAGCCCGAGCTCGACACACCCGGCGGAGAGGAGCAGCAGGGCTGCACACAGCGAGCGCACCGCTCCAGTATGCATGTGCCCACCGAAAACGCGAACACCCGCCAGAGCGGCGGGTGTTCAACACTCAAAAGTGCCTTCGGAACTACGTCTTATCCTCGAACTCCGCGTCGATCACGTCGGAGTCCTTCGGACCGGCGCCGGGGTCACTGCCGCCGCCGCCGGAATCACCACCACCCTCGCCGCCGCCCTGGTCACCAGGGCTCGCCTGCTTGTACATCGCCTCGGCGACCTTGTGCGCCGCGGTCTGGAGCTTCTCGAACGCGGCACGGAGCTCCTCGGGCGAGCCGCCGTCGCGGTTCTTCTCGAGCACGCCCTCGGCCTCCTTCAGCGCCTCCTCGATCATCATCTTGTCGGTCGCCTCGAGCTTGGCCTCGTTCTCCTTGACCAGCTTCTGCGTGCCGTAGACCAGCGTATCGAGCTGGTTGCGGGCCTCGATCGAGTCCTTGCGCGCCTTGTCCTCGTCCTCGTGCTTCGCCGCGTCATCGACGGCGCGCTTGATGTCCGCATCCGATAGACCACTCGAGGCCTCGATGCGAATCGTGCGCTCCGCGTTCGTCGCCTTGTCCTTCGCGGCGACGTTCAGGATGCCGTTCGCATCGATGTCGAACGTCACCTCGATCTGCGGCACTCCGCGCGGCGCCGGCGGGATGCCGGTGAGCTGGAACTTGCCGAGGGTCTTGTTGTCCTTCGCCATCGGGCGCTCGCCCTGCGAGACGTGGACCTCGACGGACGTCTGGTTGTCAGCCGCCGTGGAGAACGTCTCGCTCTTGCGCGTGGGGATGGTCGTGTTGCGCGGGATGAGCACGGTGGCCACGCCACCGAGGGTCTCGATCGCGAGCGACAGCGGGGTGACGTCGAGGAGGAGGATGTCCTTGACGTCGCCCGAGAGGACGCCGCCCTGGACCGCCGCGCCGAGCGCGACGACCTCATCCGGGTTCACGGAGCGGTTCGGCTCGCGGCCGAAGAACTCCTTGACGCGTGCCTGCACCATCGGGATGCGCGTCGAGCCACCGACGAGAACGACCTCGTGGATGTCGCTGATCTTCTTGCCGGCGTCCGAGAGAGCCTTCTTGCAGGGCTCCATCGCACGGGCAACGATGTCCTCGATCATCTGCTCGAACTTGCTGCGCGAGATCTTCTTCAGCAGGTGCTTCGGACCGGTCGCGTCGGCGGTGAGGTACGGGAGGTTGACCTCCGTCTCCTGCACGCTCGACAGCTCGATCTTCGCCTTCTCCGACGCCTCCTTGAGGCGCTGCAGGACCATCTTGTCCTTGGCGACGTCGATGCCGGTGTCCTTCTTGAACTCGGCGACCAGCCAGTCCATCAGCCGGTTGTCGATGTCATCGCCACCGAGGTGCGTGTCGCCGTTCGTCGACACGACCTCGACGACCTTGTCACCGACCTCGAGGATCGAGATATCGAAGGTGCCGCCGCCCATGTCGAACACGACGATGAGCTGCTCCTTCGTCTTGTCGAGACCGTAGGCGAGCGCGGCCGCGGTGGGCTCGTTGATGATGCGCTTGACCTCGAGGCCGGCGATCTTGCCGGCGTCCTTCGTGGCCTGGCGCTGCGAGTCGTTGAAGTACGCGGGTACCGTGATCACCGCCTCGGTGACCGGCTCGCCGAGATACTCCTCGGCAGCGCGCTTCAGCTTCATGAGGACGCGCGCGCCGATCTCCGGCGGCGAGTACCGCTTGCCGCGGATCTCGAACGCCGTATCGCCGTTCGCCGCCGCGACGAGCTTGTAGGGAACTCGCTTCGACTCTTCCTGGACGATCGGATCGGAGAACTTCCGACCCATGAAGCGCTTGCTCGAGAACACGGTGTTCTCGGGGTTGGTGATTGCCTGACGACGAGCGATCTGGCCGACCAGAACTTCGCCCTTCTCGTCGAATGCCACGACTGACGGGGTCAGGCGTGCGCCCTCCTCGTTGGGGATGACCTTCGGCTCCTTGCCCTCCATGATCGCGACCACGGAGTTGGTGGTGCCTAGGTCGATGCCGATGATCTTGCCCATGACGTCTTTTCCTTACGTTCCCAGTTGTGTGCTGGCCAACCTAAGGACACGTCAATTGCCCGTCAAGGCTCGAAACCCACAACACCTCCGATCGGGGAGTCGATCGGGAGTGAGCCTCTCAGTTCGTGGAGGTGAACGTCGCGACCTCGGTCCGGGAGA
>JBBRBG010000002.1:0-150014 GCA_038206055.1 Haliangiales bacterium | reverse complement strand
GCCGATGCCGCCATCTGCACCGGCAGCGCTCTTCAGCAGCATGCCGATGCCGAGGCCGATCACCCCGAGCAGCAGCGAGAAGAAGCCGGCGCCACGGCCGAACTTGCGCTTGCTCACGCCGAACGCACCGATCGCCGCGAGGAGGATCGCGGGGACGAAGATCGCGAACACGATACCCTTCATCGCATCGAGACCTTCCTTCGCGGAGGCGACGGCCTCGTTGTTCATAGCCGCCGCGCGCACTTCGTCGCTATTCACCGCGTCGCCGACGACGTGCAGCCCCTTGATGATCTGGAACGCGCTGGCCGAGCCGGAGTAGTCGGCGCGGTGAATGGTGACCATCGGGAGGAAGAACGCGAGGATGCCGAGGATGCCGCCGGCGAGAACGAGGAACTTGCTTGCCTTCATGACCGTGCCTTTCGTGGATGAGTCGACCCGTCGTGCAGCCGTCGGGCCACGTCGGTTCGCCAGGCGGAACGGGCAGTTGGAAATCGCCGCGGGTCCGTGTGAACCCAACCGAGCGTCAGGAGGTGGGCCCGCGGCGACCCGATCCGGGCGATACTGGCCAGGTGAGGAGTGCGTGGATCCTTGTCGTGCTGAGCGCCTGCTTCCACCCCACGCCGCCCGAGGGCGCTGCGTGCGCGAACGGCACCGACTGCCCCGATCCGCTGATCTGTGATCTTGGCGTGTGCGTGCGCTCGCCGCACGACAGCGGCCTCGATGCAGACATCGACGCGCCGCCCGATGTTGCGATCGATGCGAACCTCTCGTGCTCGTGTCAGGGCGCGACGCTGAAGTGCGGAGGCGTGCCGCCGGTGACCTGTTCACTGGGCTGCATGCCGCAATCGCCCGGTGCCCGCTGCTTCGAGGTGGATCCGAGCAACGGAGTCGGCATCACGTCAGCCGCGGGCCTGACGACCGACATCACGATCAACGGCGGTACCGCGACGTTCAATACCGATAGCGGTGCGATCAGTGGCGTGCTCACACGCGCCGCGGGCGTGGGCGTCAACGCCGACATCGCCTTCGAGCTCCGCACCACGGGCACGCAGCCGATCGGCGTGTGGACGTTCCATCGCCTCGGGCTCAACAGCGGCGCCACGATCCGCTTCACCGGCGCACGTTCGGCCGTGTTCGTGTCGGGCACGGACGCTGCGATCGGCGGCACGATCGACGGCAGCGGTGGGTGCGGCGGCGACCCGATGTGCGCGGGGCCGGGCGCCGGCCTCGGTGGGAACACGCTCGCCGCTACGGGCTGCGGCCCCGGCGGCATCGGGGTTTCGGCCTCGACCGGAACGGGGGACGGCGGGGGTGGCGGTGGTGGTGGACGAGGCGCGGGTGGTGTTGGTGGGATGGGTGGCACCGACGGTACGCCTGGGCTCGCCGGCGGCGCGTGCGTCGCGAGCCTCGTGGAACCGCTCGTCGGCGGTGCGGGTGGTGGCACGGGCGGCAATGGTGCGGCCGCGTTGTGCAAGGGCGGTGGTGGCGGTGGCGCGCTGCAGATCACCGCGCTCGACGAGATCACGGTGGACGGCACGATCGCGATGGGCGGCAGCGGCGGCGAGGGCGGCAGGCCCGACCTCTCGCTCGCGAACGGTGGTGCAGGATGCGGTGGTGGCGCAGGCGGCTCGATCCTGCTCGAAGCGCTCACCGTGAAGATCAACATCACCGGCGTGCTCGCCGCGAACGGTGGAGCGGGCGGCGGTGGCGCATCGCTCGGGACCGCCGGCGGCCGCGGCGCGAGCGGTGGATTGACGGCCACGCCGGCCATCGGTGGCCCGGCCGCAGGGCCGAACAGTGGCATCGGCGGGACCGGTGCAGCGGGTGCGATGGCGGCGGGTGTCGGCGCCACGAGCGCGAACAGCAACGGCGGCGCTGGTGGTGGCGCGATCGGGGCGATCTACGTCCGCACCAAGCCCGGCAACTTCATGCAGTCCGGGCTCACCACGCCCACGCCCGCCAGCGGTCTGATTCGCACGCAGTGAATCACACGGTCGAGTTCGCGTGGCAGCCGGCAAGCACCGCATCACCGGCGCACGAGCTAGACTGGAGGTGATGGCCACCGGGGACGACGAGACCGCGAGCGGGGCGACCGTCGCGGATCGTCCCGCGGCGCTCGCCGGATCCGCCGATGCGACCGTCGAGCTCCCCGCCTCCCAGGCGCAGCCCCTCCCGCGCGCGCCCTCTCCCGCATCGACGGCGCACGCCAGCACGCCTTCGCTGACGCGCGGCACGCCGGTGCCGAGCACGATGATGACGACGGCGGCGGACGCGATGCGGGACGAGGAGATCGAGCGCACGCGCCTGTTCATCCGCATGGGCTGGGCGATCAGCCTGGTCTCGATCGGCACGGTGCCCTTCCTCCATGCGCCGCAGCCGATGGCGATCGCGTTCATCGCGGCGATGCTGCTCGGCATCGTGGTCAGCGTGGTCTTCCATCAGTGGTTCGCCGATCCGGCGAAGTACACCGGAGATGCGCTGCTCAAGCTTTCGGTGATGAGCGTGGTCAACGCGCATGTCGCCGTGCTGTTCTTCGGCACGTTCACGGTCACGCCCGTGATCATCGTGATCGGCATCCACTTCGTCGCGCGCACGGAGGCCGTGAAGACAGCGCGCTATATCTTCCTCACCGCGCTCGGCTGCTACGCGCTGATCGCGGGTCTGATCATCGCGCGCGCGTTCCCGGATCCCGGCGTGTTCGCGACCGGCGTGCGCCTCCACACGAGCTGGCAGTCGATCGGCGCCGGCTTCGTGCTCGGCACGTACGCCCTCGCCTACTACACGGCGCGCGCGTTCCGCCGCGCGTCGCTCGCGTCGATCGACGAGCTACAGAAAGCCACGCGCATAGCCTCGCAGCGCGAGGCGCTCATGGAGGAGCTGCGCGCGGACCTCGAGCGCGCGATGCGCGTGGGCGGTGCCGGTCGCTACACCGACCACGTCGTTGGCGAGTTCAAGCTCGGTGCCGTGCTCGGCCGCGGCGCGATGGGCGAGGTCTACGAGGCCACGCACACGGCGACCGGCGAGGCGGCGGCCGTGAAGCTGCTGCGCCGCGAGCTGCTCTCCGATCCCACGCATGTCGCCCGGTTCTTGCGCGAGGTCCGCGCGAGCGGCGCGCTGGATTCGCCGCACACGGTGAAGATCCTCGACGCGGCGGCCGACGACGCGATCACGCCGTTCCTCGCGATGGAGCGCCTGCGCGGCGCCACGCTCGCCGAGCTCCTGCGCAAGGATCCGAAGATGTCTGGTGCATCGGTCGCCGTGCTCGTGCGCCAGGTCGGCGCGGGCGTGGACGCCGCGGCCGACGCAGGAATCGTTCACCGCGATCTCAAGCCGCAGAACCTCTTCCTCACCGACGGTCCCGTACCGCTGTGGAAGATCCTCGATTTCGGCGTCGCGACGCTGTCCGAGGAGAGCTCCGGCACCCTGACCCAGGGCGGCATCATCGGCACCCCGAACTACATGGCGCCCGAGCAGGCGCAGGGCAAGCGCGTCGACGGGCGCGCCGACGTGTACGCCGTGGCGGCGGTCGCGTATCGGGCGCTCACCGGCCGCCACCCGTTCAACGCGCCCGATACGCCGGCGCTGCTCTACGCAGTCGTCCACAAGATGCCGGGGCGCCCCGGGGAGTTCGTGGAGGTCGATGCCGATGTCGATCGCTGGTTCGCGCTCGCCCTCGCGAAATCTCCCGAGGAGCGGTTCGGAACAGGCGCGGAAGCCGCACAGCACCTCACGTTGGCCCTCGCCGGCAGCCTCGATCCGAAGCTACGCAAGCGTGCCGACGGGCTGATCCGCAAGCACCCGTGGGACTGAGCTACACTGGCTGATATTGGGGCTCTCCCTCGCCTTCAACGGCGCCTTCTTCGCGTGGCCCTATCAGGCCGGAGTCGCGGCCTTCGTTCAGGATCGCGGGTTGCTCGACGCGCGCAGTCGGATCTACGGCACCAGCTCCGGCGCGGTGGTGGCCGTGATGCTCGCGTGCGGCGTGGACATCGCGCGGGTCGGGCTCGATGCCGGTATGGAGGCAAACGCGCGCGCCGCCAAGGGTCGCAAGCTGCCGTTCTTCCGTCCCGCTGGCGTGCTCGCGACCTACTTCTCGATCTTCGGCGCGGCGCTCCCCGATGACGCGCACCAGCGCGCCACCGCGCGCCTGTTCATCCGCGTCACGCGCGTGCCGCGGCTCCAGCGCATTCTCGTCTCGAACTACCGCTCCAAGCAGGGCCTCCTCGATACGCTGGGTGCGTCGATCGCGATCCCCGGCGTCACCGTGAACTTCGCGCACCACCTCGAGCCCCACGGCTGGTGCATGGACGGCGGTCCGGAGGTTCCCGACGACGATCGCCCCGGCATCGAGACCGTGCGCGTCGGCGTGGGCCCGCGAATCCCACGCACCAAGCCCGACCACATCACGCCGTCGACGCCGATCGGCTTCGAGCAGCGGTTCTCCGTGCTGCCGATCGAGCGCCGCCGCGAGCTGTTCCACCTCGGCTACGCCGACGCGCGCGGATACCTGAAGGCCGCATGACCACGATCCGCGCGCAGGTCCAGACCACCCTCACCACCGCGGCCGACGCGCTCCACGGCGAGGAGATCGCGCGCACGCGGATGCTCCTGCAGGTCGGCTGGATCATCGCGGTGTTCGTCGCCGTCGCGGTGCTCACTCTCCCCGGTGATCCGCGCATCGGTCGCGCGCTGCTCGCGATCATGGGGATCACGGTGCTCGGCAGCATCTGGATGTTCCTGCAGATGCGGAACCCGGCGAACTACGACCCGCGCCAGCTCAACGTGCTCGCATTCGCCGCGATCGTGTGCGGCGAGCTCGGCATCCTCTATGTCGGAATCTTCTCCGCGGCGCCGCTGATCGTCGCGCTCGGTGTGTTCTTCTTCTGCCGCACCGAGGATCGCGCGAGCGCGATCGGCGTGTACGTCCTCGCTGCCGTGCTCCACGCGGTGCACTCCGTCGTGGTCATCGCGAAGATCCTTCCCGATCCGGGATTCTCGCCCGTGCGCGCGGACTGCTCGTGGGAAGCGCAGGTCGCGGGCCAGCTCATCCTCCAGCAGCTCTACGCCGGTTGCTTCTTCCTCGCGCGGATCACCCGCAAGACCTCGCTGAAGGCCATCGACCAGCTCCAGAAAGCCACGCGCCTCGCCGCGCAACGCGACGCTCAGGTCGCCGAGCTCCGCCAGGATCTCGATCGAGCTCTCAAGATCGGCGGCCCCGGTCGATTCACCGGTCATCGCATCGGCTCCTGGGAGCTCGGCACCGTGCTCGGCCGCGGCGCGATGGGCGAGGTCTACGAGGCCACCCACACCAAGACCAACCAGGTCGGCGCCGTGAAGCTCCTCCGCCGCGAGCTCCTCTCCGATCCACACCACGTCGAGCGGTTCTTCCGCGAGGTCCGCATCGCCTCGCAGATCGACTCGCCGAACGTCGTCCGCGTCCTCGAGGCCTCCTCGCCCAGCGACCAGATCCCATTCCTCGCGATGGAGCTGCTCCGCGGCCACACCCTCGGCGACATCCTCCGTGCGGGCCCGCTCACCGGCGCGCGCCTCGCCGGCATGATCACCCAGGTCGCGGGCGTCCTCGAGCACGCGCGCGCCGCGGGCATCGTTCACCGCGACCTCAAACCTCACAACCTGTTCCTCACGGAGGACGGCGTGTGGAAGGTCCTCGACTTCGGCGTCGCACTCCTCGCCGACACCAGCGGCACGCTCACCCAAGGCGCGGTGATCGGAACCCCCGCGTACATGGCGCCCGAGCAAGCGCGCGGCGAGACCGTCGATCATCGCGCCGACGTCTACGCCCTCTCCGCCGTGATCTACCGTTGCCTCACCGGTCGGGTCCCGTTCGTCGCGAAGGACACCCCCGCGTTGCTCTACGCCGTCGTCCACGTGATGCCGCTGCGCCCCTCCGCTTTCGGCCCCGTGACGCCGCAGGTCGAGTCCTTCCTCGCGATCGCCCTCGCGAAGTCCCGCGACGCGCGGTTCCAGACCGCCGACGAGCTCGCGCTCCGCTACACCGAAGCCGACGACGGCGCGCTGTCCACCGAGCTGAAGGAGCGAGCGCGCCTGCTCTCGCGCCGCTATCCGTGGACCGAGCCCGAGAAGAAAGAGAAGCCGAAGGCCGCGGTGTGACCTACGGCGAGTAGCGCGAGCCCGCGGAGATCCGGGTCGCGAGCTCGGTGTCCTGGAGGTCGTGCGGCAGCAGGCAGACCTGCACGAGCCAGTCGGTCGCGCAGACGGGCTCGACCTGGCCGGCTTGCTCCTCTTTCCAGCGGAGGAGCAGCGCGGGCGATGCGCGTTCCACCACCCGGACCAGATTATTCACGTAGCCCTCGCTCTTCCCGAGCGCCTTCGCGATCGTCGGGCCGCTCCAGCCCTTGTCGCGCAACAGCTTGCACCACACCGCCAGGTCACACGTGCCGCCGAAATCGATCATGACACCGCCGAAATGACGCTGGCGATGGCACGATCATTCCATGGTCGGCTACTCGGGGACGCCCTTGCCGCAGAAGCTGGGGATCAAGGAGGGGAGCAAGGTGGCGCTCGTCGGTGCGCCGAAGGGACTCGCCGACCTGCTGGGGCCGCTACCCACGGCCGCGGTGCTTCTGCCGTTCGCCAGCAAGGCCAAGCAGCCGCCGCTGTTCGACGTGCTGGTCGTGTTCGTGAGGCTCCGGGCCGACCTGGTCGTCCAGATTGCGAGCTGCCGGCCGCGGATGCAGCAGGCGGCGGGGCTGTGGATCGCGTGGCCGAAGAAGGCGTCGGGCGTGGCCACCGATATCACCGAGCAGACGATCCGCGATGTAGCCCTGCCGACCGGCCTCGTCGATAACAAGGTCTGTGCGATCGACGACACCTGGTCGGGCCTCCGCCTGGTGATCCGGAAGGAGCACCGCACGAAGTGATACCCTGGGGGTGATGCGAGGGCTGGTGGTCTTGATGGCGCTCGCCGGCTGCGGCCGGATCGGCTTCGGCGACACCATCGGCGACGGCGGCCCGACCGACGGCCCACCGCTCGACACGCCAATCGGTCTGGCCTGCACCATGGATCAGCAGTGCGGCCGCTGCGCTCGCTGCGACACGAACGGGACGTGCCAGGTCGAGCCCGTGACCAAGCTGTTCCTCGGTCACCGCAGCCTCTGCTATCTCGGCACGAACGGCGACCGCTGGTGCACCGGCGAGAACAACAGTGGTCAGCTCGGGCTCGGCGACGCCGACGGCAACACCAACCGTGCGACCCCGGAGCGCGCGTTCGATGGCGGCGGCTGGGACACCGTCTACCTGTTCTACTACGGCAACGCGATCGCCACGCGCAGCGGCCAGGAGTGGCAGTGGGGTGGCAGCGTGTCGCTGGTCCCGACGGCGGTAGGTGCGGCGCATCCCGCGCGCGCGGGTTTCGGCGACCTCGCCTTCACCTCGTGGTGGGAGATCGATGGCACCACCTCGCTCGACACCACGAGCACCGCGTGGGCCTCACTCGACTACGGCGCCGAGCACACCTGCGGCGTGCGCGCCGACGGGTCGCTCGCGTGCTGGGGCACCAGCCGCAGCCACTCGCTCGGTCAGGCTGTCGCCGATGGCACCATGGTCGCGACGCCGACGACCGTCGGTTCCGACACGAGCTGGAAGTCAGTCGCGGTCGGCGGCGATCTCGACAAGGGCTTCTCGTGCGGCCTCAAGACCTCGGGCAGGGTCCTGTGCTGGGGTCACATCTGGTTCACCGGCACCGCTGATACGGACCCGGGCCCGGTCCCCACGGAGGTCGCCGGTAACTATGAATGGATCGATGCCGACTTCGAGCACATCTGCGCCGGCACCGCGGGCGGCGAGGTGTTCTGCTGGGGCCACGACTCGTACGGCGGCTTCGTCGCGCCGGGCCTGACCTCCACGCCGGTTCCGACGAGGATCACCGGCGGACCGTGGGCACAGTGGGCGATGGGTGGCCACCACGCTTGCGGCAAGACCGCCGCCGGCAGATGGCGCTGCTTCGGCTGGAACGAGATGGGCCAGCTTGGCAACGGAACGTTCACGAACGACGGCGCGATGACCGACCTCTGCCCGTGAGTGCCTTAGCGGTCGCGAACACCGCGTCGAGCATCGGCTCGGTGAGCCGCCCGGTGAACGTGTTCTGCTGGCTGACGTGATAGCTCGCGACGAGCTGATAGGGCCCGACCGTGGCGCGCGCGCCGTGCGCGAACTTCGGCCGCGGCTTCGGCACGGCGTGACCGACGTGCGCTGCTGCGAGCAGGAAGCCGTCCCACGCGAACGCACCGAGCGCGAGCACCACGGTCACCCGCGGAAGTAGCGCGAGCTCGCGCGCGAAGAACGGCACGCAGTTGTCGCGCTCGGCCGGCGTCGGGTGATTTCCCGGAGGTGCGCAGCGCACGATGCATGCGACGTACGCATCGGTCAGGGTCAGCCCATCGCGGCGATGCGTGGATGCGGCCTGGTTCGCGTACCCCGCGCGATGGAGCGCGCCGAACAGCCAGTCGCCGGAGCGGTCGCCGGTGAACACGCGACCGGTGCGATTCCCACCGTGCGCGGCCGGCGCGAGACCGACGACAAGCAGCCGTGCATCCGGATCGCCGAAGCCGGGGATCGGTTTGGCCCAGTAATCCTCGTCGAGAAACCGCTTCGGCGGCGCGGCGCCGGCGGCTTCGCGGCAGGTCACCAGCCGCGCACAGCTGCGGCACCCGGTGATGTCCGCGGTAAGCGAGCGAAGCGATTGCGCATGCGACACCGTCGCAACTGTCGCACGCGGCGTGTCACGCGCCCTCATCGCCGCTGTATTTCACGCGGCGCGTGGGTCCCGTATCGATGACGTGGGAGATCACGAATGCACGCGAGACTAACGATCCTGATCCTCGTCGCCCTGGCGGGCACGGCCTTCGGACAATCGATGACCACGGGAGCGATCGAAGGCCGCGTCACCGACAAGCAGACAAGCCTGCCGCTCACCGGCGTGACGGTGATCGCCACCGGCGCGACACCCGAGCCGCAGAGCGCACTCACCGACTACGACGGTATCTACAAGATCACCGACCTGCTGCCCGGCACGTATCTGGTGACGTTCTACTTCGACGCGGTCGTCGTCACGCGCAAGAACATCCGGGTCGGCGCGAACGACGTGGTCACGGTGAACCAGTTGCTCCGGCTCGGCGCGGCCACGGTCTACGAGGGCAGCGGCACGGCGCCGCAGATCAACCCATCGACGACGACGAAGGGCGCCAAGTACGGCCGACCGTTCCTGGAGAAGGTGCCGCTGCCCAACCGCGGCATCGAAGGCGCCGCCGGCACCACGGCGGGCGCGAACAACGATGGCATCGGCATCGCGTTCTCCGGATCGACCTCGCTCGAGAACCGCTACCTCGTCGACGGTATCGACATCACCGGCCTGACCTACGGTTCGCTTGGCACGCCGGTGCTCTCGGAGTTCATCGAGGAGACCGAGGTGATCGCCGGCGGCTACAACGCCGAGTGGGGCCGCGCGATCGGCGGCATCATCAACGCCGTCACGAAGACCGGATCCAATACGTTCCGCGGCAGCGTATTCGCCACGCTCGCACCGTCGTTCCTCGCACGACGCGGTCGCTCCACGCCGGTCAACGCATCCTCGATCGACGTCACCTCCGAGCGCGCGTACGCCGCCGACTTCGGCTTCGATCTCGGCGGGCCGATCATCAAGGACCGCCTGTTCTTCTACGTCGGCTTCGCGCCGGAGCTGGGCCGCACGGACTACACCCGGACCACCAAGCGGCAGACCGATTGCCGCGCGCGACTCCCCAGCGGCGAGCTGTCGTCGTGCGACGCGCGACTGCCCTCGGCGGGCGGTCACGCCGATGGCAGCGCGGACATCGATCCGACCACCGGGTTCTACATCACCGACGAGCTCGATCACGAGGTGCGCAGCGCGTCGTCGCAGCAGTACTCCGCGATCGGCAAGCTGAACCTCGCCGTGTCGCCCACAGATCAGGCGCAGTTCTCGGTCATCGCCGTCCCCAACAAGGCCCAGAGCCCTGGTCTCTACGGCCTGCCGTCCTCCGGAGGTCGCTCGAGCGGCCTCACCACGGATACCGCACTGCGCTGGAGCTCGAAGCTCAACGACAACAAGACCGAGGTCGAGGCGCTCGTCGCGTGGCACCGCTCCACGAACAACACGGGCTCGATCGATCCCGCCCTCGATGATCAGCCGCGCCAGGTCCTGCAGGACGGCAACCTCGGCCAGTGGAGCGCGCTCGGCGGCGAATCGATGAAGACGACGCAGGGCTGCACCGACACGCCCGTCGGGGGTTCGGATCCGTATCCATACCTCGCCGAGAACTGCCCGATGACCTCTCCGTCCTCGTATGCGATCGGCGGTCCCGGCGCGATCCAGCACGATAGCGAGGAGCGACGCATGGGCCGCATCGGCGTCACGCAGCGCGGTCATCTGTTCGGCAGCCACGAGCTGAAGGCGGGCCTCGACTTCGAGCAGGACCTCAAGACCGCATCGCGGATCTTCTCCGGTGGCGCGTTCATCCAGAACTCCGTCGGCACCCAGGTCTCGGTCACGCGCTGGGTCCAGCTCGCGCCCATGGACAACACGGATCCTCGCTTCGACCAGAAGTGCCGCACCGATGATCCCGCCTCGATGTCGCAGTTCGGTGGCACGCTCACGTTCGCGTGCGACTACATCGCAGGCACGGCGGGCTCACCTGGCACGCAGATCGGCGGCGAGACCGTCAACTGGTCGGCGTACCTGCGCGACTCCTGGCGTCTGCGCCGCAACCTCACGGTCAACGCGGGCGCGCGCTACGAGGAGCAGCGGCTGCGCTACGCGTCGAACCTCCGCGGCACCGTGGATGCGCTCACCGGCAACCACATCGGCAACGACGCGATGAACCTCAAGGGCAACATCGCCCCGCGCTTCGGAGTGATCTGGGATCCCACCGAAGAGGGTCGTAGCAAGTTGTTCGCGTCGTGGGGCCGGTTCTTCGAGTCGATCCCGATGGACATCAACGATCGCTCGTTCGGCGGGGAGGTCAGCTACGTGCAGACGTTTGGCACGGGGACCGGCACGAAGTGCGGCGCCCCCGATCCCAAGCTCGGCGGCGCGAACGGTCTCGGCTGCTTGACCCCGAACGGCTCTCCCGACCTCGAGCAGCTCCTCGGCTCGAGCGGGGTGCTCGTCGCGCCCGGCATCAAGGCCCAGTACATGGACGAGGTCCTGATCGGTGCCGAGTACCAGATCGAGCCCGATCTCAAGATCGGCGTCACCTACCAGAACCGGCGCCTCGGTCGCGTGATCGAGGACGTGTCCACCGACGGCGCGAACACGTACATCATCGCGAACCCCGGCGAGTTCTCGATGGCCGAACAGAAGAAGCTCGAGACGCAGATCGCGCGCACCGACGATCCGACAGTGCAAGCGCGGCTGCAGAAGCAGCTCGATCTGTACAAGGGCATCCGCATGTTCGAGCGCCCCGAGCGCAACTACGACGCCCTCGAGATCTCGATGGCCCACCAGTTCTCGCGCCGCCTCATGGTGCAGGCCTCGTACACGCACTCGCGAACCACCGGGAACTATCCCGGCAGCGTCTCGTACGACAACGGCCAGGTCGATCCGAACATCTCGTCGCAGTACGACCTGATCGAGCTACTCGCGAACCGTCGCGGCGCGCTGCCGCAGGACCGCCCTCACTCGCTCAAGCTGGACGGCTTCTACACGTTCGATATCGGCAAGGTGCAGAACCTCACCATCGGCACACGCGCGCGGTTGATCTCGGGCATCCCGAAGAACGCGCTCGGTGCGCACTACCTCTACGGCGCCGATGAATCGTTCCTCCTGCCGCGCGGCCAGCTCGGTCGCGGCGAGATCGAGCACGCGATCGATCTGCACCTCGCCTACGCGCGCAAGCTCGGAAAGGGCGTCACCGCCGAGGTGTTCGTGGATATCTTCAACCTCTACAACCGCCAGGCGACCTTCGATACCGACCAGACCTACGCGCCGCAGTTCCGCCCCGGTGGTGGCGGCGCGAACAACGTCAATCCGATCGTCGGAGGTACGTACGAGGATCTGCTGTGGGCGAAGGCGATCGACAACAAAGGCAGCGAGACCGGGACACCCACCGCGCGCAATCCGAACTTCGGCCGCACCACCAGCCGCTACGCGCCGAGCAGTGCACGTCTTGGATTCCGGCTCACGTTCTGAAGCCGAGCGCCGAAGCACATTCGCGCGATCCCGCCCGAAGATATCGCGCCAGCTTCGCGAAGCCTGTCGGCCGACCACGGTACGAGTCTTGCTGGAGTAGGTCCCAATGAGATCGATTCGCAAGTCGTCGTCCTGGGAGCTAACGGTGCAATGGGTTCCGGCTCGGGTGCGGTGTTTGCCTCCGCCGGAATTCCAACCGTGTTCCTGGCGCGAACGCTCGAGAAGGCAGAGGCCGGCAGGGCTCGCGCCGAGCAGCTCACCAAGGGCAAGGCGTGCAGCCCCACGATCTCGTGCGGCTCGTACTCCTCGGATCTCGGTCACGCGCTTCTCGATGCGGACCTCGTGTTCGAGGCGGTCTCCGAGGAGCCCGCGGTCAAGCGCGAGGTGTTCGCGCTGATCGAGAAGCTCCGCAGGGAGACCACGATCATCGCCACCGTCTCGTCGGGCCTGTCGATCGCCGGCATGTGCGCCGGGTTCAGCGAGGGCTTCCGCAAGAACTTCCTCGGCGTCCACCTGTTCAATCCACCCACGGTGATCACGGGCTGCGAGCTGATCGCGCACGCAGGGACCGACCCCGGTGTCGTCGCCGTGGTCCGCGACTTCCTCCAGAACGTGGTCGGCCGCGAGGTCGTGGAGTGCTCGGATACGCCGGCGTTCGCGGGCAACCGACTCGGCTTCAAGGTGCTCAACGAGGTCGCGCAGCTCGCCGAAGAGCACGGCGTGGCGTTCATGGATCAGCTGGTCGGTCCGCACACCGGCCGCGCGCTACCGCCGCTGGCGACCATCGACCTCGTGGGGTGGGATGTCCACAAGGCGATCGTGGACAACCTGTGGGCCACGACCCACGACACCGCGCACGACCAGTTCAAGCTCCCCGCCTACATGCAGCGCGGGATCGATCGCGGCCACCTCGGCCGCAAGACGCGCGACAAGGGCGGCTTCTTCCGCATGGACGGCAAGGGCGCCGACGCGAAGCACTTCGTGCTCGATCCCGTGACCGGAGACTACCACCCGCGCGAAGAAGGGACGCCGCTGATGCCCGCGTTCGTGGAGAAGATGAAGGCCGCGATCCGCTCGGGCTGTCACACCGTCGCGATGGAGGTCCTGTGTACCTCAGAGGGCAAGGAAGCGGAGCTGCTCCGCAAGGTCATGCTCGGCTACATCTCGTACGGCCTCGGCCTCGTCGGTGAGGTCGTCATGCGGCCGCGCGACGTCGACCGGATCATGGGCTTTGGCTTCAACTGGGCGCCGCCATCGGTGCTCGTCGATGCGATCGGCCCCGGCCGCACGATGATCCTGCTCGACAAGGCGAAGCTCCCCGTACCGCAAGCGATTCGCGATGCTGCGAATCATCAGCGCGCGATGTTCAACGAGCCGAGCGTCGACGGCGCGCGGTTCTTCACCGTCGCCGCCTGAGCTACGGGATCTCGTAGCACTGGTGGCTGGTCATGTAGTGTTAGATCCAACACTGGTGGATACCCCACGGTTCTTCACGGCTGACTACGTCGAGCGCGCGACCTTGCGCGACGGTACGCGAATCGTGCTGCGCCTCGTGTGCCCCGAGGACAAGTCGATCCTCGATCGCGGCTTCCACTTGCTCTCGCAAGAGTCCCGCTACGCTCGGTTCCTCACACCGAAGCCCACGCTCAGCGAGGACGAGCTGCGCTACCTCACCGAAGTCGATCAGGAGAATCACTTCGCGCTCGGTGCCGTACGCGAGGACGGCGATGGCGCTGGCAATCCCGTCGGGCTCGGGATCGCGCGGTTCATCCGCCTGCCCGATCTGCACGCCACCGCCGAGGCCGCCGTCGCGGTGGCGGACGAGGCGCAGCACAAGGGGCTCGGCAAGCTGCTGTTCCTCCGCCTGTGCGCCGCGGCCGCCGAGCGTGGCATCGAGCGGTTTCGCTGCGAGGTCCTTGGCTCGAACAACTCGATGGCCGCCCTCATCGCACGCGTCTCGCCCGAGCGATCGATCGAGGTCGGCAGCGGCGTGATGTCGATCGACATGGCGCTACCCAACGTCACGCCCACCGTGCCGCCCGACGAGCCGGCGCCCGAAGGCGGCCTCTACGCACTGTTCCGCGCCGCCGCGGAGAACGCGGTCGAGTGGACCGCGGCGGTGCGGCGCCTGTGGCGTCGCGAGGACTGACATCATCGATGATGGCCCGTGCTAGAGAGAGGCATGCCCGGTTCCGACGACGTCCGCCGATTCTTCGCGAATCGTCAGGACGAGATCGATAGCGCCGCGCAGTACCGGGCGATGGCGGACTCCGAGCCCGACGCTGGCGTCGCGCGCATCTACCGCGAGCTCGCCGACGTCGAGGACAAGCACGCCGCGTTCTGGGAGAAGCAGCTCGCGACGAAGGGCGTCGAGCCCGGTCCCCGGCGGCCGAGCTGGCGCGCGCGGGTGCTGTCGTGGACCGCGAAGCGGTTCGGCGCGCGCCTCGTGCTGCCCACGGTCGCCACCCGCGAGACCGTGGGCCGCAACGACTACCAGACGCAGCTCGAGACCACGAACACGCGAATGACCGCACAGGAGCGGTCGCATGCTCGGGTCCTGACATCGCTGATGAAGCGCGCAACGGGCGCTGCAGGTAGCGAGCTCGCGCGCGTCGAGGGCCGGCATCGCAATGTCGGCGGCAATGCGCTGCGCGCGGCCGTGCTGGGCGCGAACGATGGGCTGTGCTCGAACCTCTCGCTCGTGATGGGCGTCGCCGGCGCCGTGCCGAGCAGCAAGGCGATCCTCGTGACCGGGCTCGCCGGCCTCCTTGCCGGCGCGTCGTCGATGGCGCTCGGCGAGTGGATCTCCGTGACCAGCTCGCGCGAGCTCGCGGAGAGAGAGCTCGCGACCGAGCGCGACGAGCTCGAGCAGGCTCCCGAGGAAGAGCGCGAGGAGCTGCAGCTCATCTACGAGGCGAAGGGCATCCCCAAGGAGGAGGCCCAGCAGCTCTCGGAGGCAGTGTTCAAGGACAAGGGCGCCGCGCTCGACGTGCTCGCCCGCGAGGAGCTCGGCCTCGATCCCGATGACCTCGGCGGGTCACCGTGGACCGCTGCGCTGACGTCGTTTATCCTGTTCACGATCGGCGCGATCTTCCCGGTTGCCCCGTTCGTGTTCGCCTCGGGCTGGACCGCGGTGATCGCCAGCGTCGGCGTTAGCTCGCTGGCACTGTTCGGCATTGGAGCGGCGATCACGATCTTCACGGGCAAGAGCGCCTGGCGGTCCGGAGGCCGCCAGCTGCTCCTGGGCCTGGCCGCGGCGACCCTGACCTACGGGCTCGGGCGCCTCCTCGGCGTCGCGATCAACTAGTGCACGTTGGGTGGCCCCCCGCCGGGGATCGAATCCCCCGGTATACGACTCGGGACCCCGTCTCCCGGAGGGATCGACGGAACCCGCTGAGATCTCGATCATCTAGGCGTGGCACGTCGGCTGCTGATGCCCATGGGAGTCAGCACCACCATCTGACGCGAAGGACATCCCCCATGTCGAAACCGCCCCCTCCGGAAGATCAACTCGCTGCCATCGACCCCACCGCCCTTGCCCAGGTCACCGGTGGAACAGCCTCCTACGACTCGACAGGTCTGGTCTCAGCCCTCAACGGCCTGCTCGACTCCGTCAAGCAGATCCAGACCACGAGCCAGCAGAACGGCATCAACCCCCAGGACATGATGCTGTTCATGATGCTGATGCAACGGCAGCAGCAGAGCGCCACCACCACCGTCGCCGCGGCACCACCGTGGTGGTCGCAGGGTGGGACCTGGATCGTCCGCTGACGCAACGAGCGCGGGCACGCGGTCATCACCGTCCAGATGCCGGATGATCCGGAGGAACTGACCGGTGGCCTGCGGCGGATGTGGTCGACGGCGAGCCTGACCAGCAAGCTCGGCGCGTCGCGGATGTTGTTCCACACCAAGCGTCGCCCCGGAGACGACATCGATCTCGATGCGGCCGGCAGCAACGGGGCCGCGATCGCGACCGCACGCAAGCTCGTCACACGAATGGGCACCTCAAGGGCCTCGTGATGAAGGCTGGCCAGATCGCGAGCTACATGCCCGGATCATTGCCGCCTACCGCCCAGCAGGTGCTCGCCGAGCTGCAGGCTCATTCGACCCCGATGGCGTGGAGCCGGATCGAGGATGTGCTGCGCAGCGAGCTCGGCGCGCCGACCCGCGAGCTGTTCGACTCGATCGACGAACGACCCTGCGCGGCGGCTTCGACCGGTCAGGTCCATCGCGCGGTGCACGGTGGTGCGCCCGTTGCGGTGAAGATCCAGTATCCGGGGATCCAGAATGCGATCCGATCGGATCTGAAGATGGTGAGCGTGATCGCGCGCATGTCGTCGATCGCCCGGTGGAAACGCATGGCGCGCGCGATCCTCGATGGCAACGGCGCAGGCTCCGCGGCCTCGGCTTCGTCGGCAAGCGGAAGAAGTTCGACTGGGACTACCAGTGGAACGCGATGCGCCACCTCTATCGCCCGTACCTCGAGCCCGAGTACCGCTACGAGGCGGCGCACGTCCGCGAGAGCTTCGGCATCCTCATGTTCGACAACCCGAATCGGATGAAGATCGCGATGCCGCCCGAGTGGCTGTTTCTGAACCGATTGCAATGGGGGCTCAACGCCGTTCTCGCGCAGCTCCACGCCAAGGCTCGGTGGCGTGACGTCCTCGACGAGCTTCTCGCCGCTCCCCTCGCACCTGCCTGAGCGCTCGCACGCGTCGCGTTACTCAGAACCGACCACACACCTGCCGCAAAACGCGGCACACATCCCTGGTCGCTCGTGTCGTCGCCGACGACACCGCTCGAAGGTATGGGTTGCGAGGTCTCGGCCGTTCCGGCAGAGTCGACCGATATGACGCCGCCGTATGTGACGCTCTCGTTCCTTCTGGCGACGGCGGTCTGTCCAGCGTGTACCCGCGACAACCCTGTGAGCTGTGCAGATGGGTACTGTCAGGACCCCTCGCTTCCTTTCTGCGATGTCGACGGCGCGCTCGCGGGCGATCGCCAGACTTGTATCGCTGTCGACTGCACGTCTGGCGATGTCGCCGGCTGCCGTGGCGATAGCGCGATAGTCTGCAACGCGGGCGGCGACAACTACGACCTCAGTCACTGCGATCACGGTTGCGATCCGGTTGAGGGCTGCAAGTCGGTGTCATGCGTGCCCAACACGACGAAGTGTGGAGACCGCGTGGTCGAGACGTGCAGCGCGAACGGCGTGCTCACGACCCAGGCGTGCGACGTCGCCTGTGTCGACGCGCCATCGCCTCACTGCGCGTACATCTCGCCGAAGTATCTACCGGATGTCTGCGATACGCCGGCGGTCGAGGCATCGCGGACCATTACCGTGTCCGAGACAATCGACACCAACATCGACGCGACGTGCAATGGCGGCATCGTTCTGCAGACCAACGGGCCGGACATCTGCGTGGTTCGATATGGAACCTTCGCGATCGAGGCAGTTGGTAGTTGGCGCGTCACCGGGGCTCGAACGCTCGCGATCGTGGCAGACGAAACACTGCGAGTGACAGGCTTGATCGATGTCTCTTCGAATGTCGGTGGTATCCAAGGTGCTGGAGCCAGCGGTAACTATGGCGGGCTTGGTACGGAGGAACCAAAGGGCGGAGCGGGATTCGCGACGGCTGGGGGCAACGGTGGAGGATCTCCTGGCTCGGGAGGCGCGGCCTATGACCCCCTCGGTGTCGGGTTCTTCGTGGGTGGTCGTCAGGGTGGCACGAGGTCCACGTATTGCGGAGCGGGCGGAGGCGGAGGCGGGGCCGTAACCCTGATCTCGTGCAAGCAGCGCGTGTTGGTCGAAGGCATTGTGCAGGCTGGCGGCGGGGGAGGACGCGGTGGTCGTGCAAGTTCCCAAGGCGGTAGTTGCCCGGGAGGCGGTGGTGGGGCCGGAGGCTATGTCGTGCTTCAAGGCGTCGATGTGCGGGTCTCCGGGAGCATGTTCGCAAATGGTGGAGGAGGGGGCTGCGGGCGACCGACTGGATCGACAGGCCTCAACGGGCCCGACGGGAGACGTGTGGCCGGCGCACCGACCGCGTGCGTGCCGACGGGAACGGAGGGTGCTGGTGGTGCCGGTGGATCGCTCGGGTTTCCTCCGGGATCTGGTGGGTCGACGAGCGGCGGCGGCGGCGGAAGTATGGGGTTCTTCCAGGCATACACACCGACCGGTGTCATCCCGACGCTGACACCGGCAGTCGCATCTCCCGCGTTTCAACCGACGTTGCCGCTACAGGTACGATGAGCAGAACGTCCGTCGATGCGCGACGGTGAGTGCAGGGTTTCGTACAGACTTCATCACGGTTCGCTGCGACCGCATCTCAGCGCGTGAGGGACCTCCCGGTATCAGCTCGCCAAGGTGCAGAAATCACGGCAGATGCACACGAGCGTGACGGGACAGTCATGGACAGGTTTCTAAGGCTAGACGCACACGTGGCAAACGTGGTGAAACACGCGGATGCGCTCGTTCCGTACCTTGTCGCCTCTTCTTCTTCTCCTCCCGTCGGTCGTCGCCTGCTCGAGTAGCGGCGATAAGCCCGACGCGTTCGTCGTCGTGGCCGATGCAAAGCCCGACGCGCCACCATTGCCGCCGGGTTGCGACGCCCAGGAGCTCCGCGACGATAGCAACGACTCGTTCGCGGCTGTCGGCAGCCCCGAGGACTCGGGTCTCACGTTTGCTGCCACCAGCCCCAGCGTGCTGTGTGGAAAGGCCAACAGCAATCACTTCGAACCAGCCACGACGGCGGGCGCCCTCGGTGTGATCGATGTCGACAGCTTCAAGTTCACCCTCTCAGCCCCAGCGACCATCTACGTCACGCTCTCCGGCGCTGGTTTGGAGAACCTCATCGGCGACCTTCAGATCTACAGCTCCGACGACCCGGACCATCAAGCATCACCAGCACTGTTCGGCGAAATGCACGCCGGCCACACGGCCTCGCAGGTCCGGCTCGACTCGGGCGCATACGAGTTCGATGCGATTTTCCTCGGCGATGTGGCAGCGACCGCCGACGTTTCCTACAAGATCAGGATCGTCAGCGACACAATCGATACTCGCTGCGCAGCGCTGGCCGCGGGCGGATTCGCCGAGGCCGCCGACGGTGGCGCGAACACCGGCAACGACATGATCAAGTGGAAGTACACGGACACCGCCAACAACATCACCGGCTCCGTGACGCTGACGACGGCGGCTGATACGGCGGAGGCAACCAACATCACCGCCGTGCCGGGTATGAGCTACCGCGTCACAGGCAACTCGGCGAACAACACGGTTTCCAATACGGACCCGCTCACCGACTACAAGGATGCCGACACGTTCGAGTTCAAGACGGACGCGACCACGAACGAGATCACGATTCGATTCAAGTTCCCGACCGCGACCGCAGACCTGGACATCGCGATCGCTCCGAAACCGGCCATTGGCGCGACCGAGCCAGACCTGATGGACATCTCGAACCGGCTTGCCATTGGCCCGTCCGAGGAGACCCTGACGACCGCTGTGCAGCCGAACACCTCGTACTGGCTCTGGGTCGGCGGATACAAGACGTTTGGCCCGACCGCTACCGCGATGCCCTCGACCGCATCGACGTACGACGCGACGATCTGCGCCAAGGCCGCCACGCCCTGATCACTCCCCCCTGATTTCCAAATCCACGGCCTCGGTGAGTGATCACCGGGGCCTTCGTCGTTTATACCCACGCCCATGCTCAAGCGTACTGGCAGTGCAGTCTGGCGCGGTACCGGCCCCAAGGGCACGGGCGAGATCTCGACCCACTCGGGCGCGCTCAAGGATCAACCCTACGGCTTCAACACGCGGTTCGCGTCGGAGGACGGCAAGGCCGGCACGAACCCCGAGGAGCTGATCGCCGCGGCGCACGCGAGCTGCTTCACGATGGCGACGAGCTTCCAGATCACGAACGCGGGCAAGGAGCCCACGAAGCTCGAGACCACCGCGACCGTGTCGATGGAGAAGCAGGACATCGGCTGGACGATCGTCGCGATCCACCTCGAGCTCGTGGGCGAGGTCCCCGGCATCACGGCCGACGAGTTCAAGACGTTCGCCGAGAATGCGAAGAAGGGCTGCCCGATCTCGCGCGCCCTCGCCGCCGTCGCGTCGATCACGATGACCGCGACGCTGCGCTAACGGCGCTTCGCGGGCGTCTTCGCTGGTTTCTTCACGGACTTCGCCTTTGCCCGGGCCGTCTTCGTCTTCGCCCGGGTCGTTTCGTAGCCCGCGATGTACTTGTCGACCGTCACCGCGGCGATCACGTCGCCGATCACGTCGAGCGCGAGCGCATCCACGGTCTTGAATCGCACGCACGACTTGCCCATATCGAGCTTCTTGCCGGCTGCCTTGAAGCCCGCGCGGAACTTCGCATCGAGCTTCTTGTCGCCGTAGACGGTCATCAGATAGAGGGAGTTGCTGCTCTTCTGCGAAGAGAGCGCAGCAACGCACAGCGGTTGCCCGTTGTACGTGTCGGAATAGCGAGCGAGCGGGATGAACCAACCGATCATCCCGAACCCCATGCCCTCCTCGTATCCCGCGGGGAGGTGAGCGTTGACGGTGTCGCGCACACGCTCGATCGCGCTGCGACGATCCGCGGAAAGCGATGAGAGGTATTGCTCGACCGTGGTGGCAGCGCTCGAAACCATGCCCGGAATCCTCGCATGCATCGTCGTCGCACGGTGATCCGCGATCACCGCCGCCAACGGCGGGCGCGCAGCGTGGTAACGAAGGCCATGCGCTGCATGGTCTTCGTGCTGCTCGTTTCGGCGTGCACCGCGTCCTCTGGCCCGAAGCCCGTGCTGGCGACGACGGGAGAGAGCTCGCAGTGGGTTCGCACGGGTCGCTACGCGGAGACGATCACCGTGTGCGAGGACTTCGCGCGCGCCTACGCCGGTGTCCGCTGCGAGACGATCGGGACCACAGGTGAAGGCAGACCGATCCTCGCGTTGCGCGTGGAGAAGCACGCGGGCCTCCCGGTGATCTACATCCAGGCTGGTATCCACGCTGGCGAGATCGAAGGCAAGGACGCCGGGTTCTGGTTCCTACGCGATCTGCTCGACGGCAAGGTCGCGCCCGGCGCACTCGACCAGGTCTCGCTGGTGTTCGTGCCCGTGATGAACCCCGACGGGCACGAGCGGTTCGGCAAGAACCATCGCCCGAACCAGCGCGGGCCCGAGGAGATGGGCTGGCGCACGAACGGCGCCCGCCAGAACCTCAACCGCGACTGGATCAAGGCGGACGCGCCCGAGACGCAGGCGGTCCTCGGCGTGGTTCGCCGGGACAATCCGGTGCTGCTCCTCGATCTCCACACCACCGATGGCGCGAAGTTCGAGCAGGACATCAGCCTCGTCGTCGCACCTGGTGCACCGCGTGGCGATCGGCTCGACGAGACCGCCGCGGCACTGAGCCACGGCGTGGCAAAGCGCTTGACCGACCTCGGCAACCTACCGGTCGAGTTCTATCCGTCGTTCATCGACGAGGAGAATCCGCTGTCGGGGTTCGCCACCGGAGAGGCGCCGCCGCGGTTCAGCCACTACTACATGGGCGCGCGCAGCCGGATGGCACTCCTCGTCGAGACGCATAGCTGGCGCACGTACAAGGAGCGTGCGCTCAGCACGTATCGCACGCTGCAGGCGGTGTTCGAGGAAGCCACGCGCAGCGCGAAGACCTGGGTGAAGGTCGAGGCGGATGCGGAGCGCGCGGACCTCGCACTCGGCGGCACGCAGCTCACGTTGATCTGGGACACCGGGAAGGGCCACCACGACATCGACTTCCGCGGGTACGCGTTCGAGAAGCGGACCTCGGATCTCACCGGCGGTGTGTGGCTCGTCTACGACGAGACCAAGCCGCAGATCTGGAAGGTGCCTGTCTACGACGAGCTGATCCCGAAGGTCACCGTGACCGTGCCGCGCGCCGGCTACATCATCGATGGCGGCTTCGCCTCGGTGGTCGCGCCGATCCTCGATCGGCACGGCATCGCCTATACGCGCATCGCTGGTGAGCCGAGCGAGCAGGTCGAGGCGTTTCGCGCGACGAAGGTCACGTTCGCTGCACCGTACGAGGGTCGCCAGCGCGCAGAGATCACGGGAACGTGGGGCGCCGAGATCCGCACGCTCGAGCGCGGAGCGCTGTTCGTGCCGATCGCACAACCCGGGGCGCGTCTCGTGCTGCACCTCCTCGATCCCGCGCTACCGGATTCGCTCGCGCAGTGGGGAATGTTCAACGCCGCGTTCGAGCGCAAGGAGTACATCGAGCCTTACGTGATCGAACAGGCCGCGCGGGAGATGCTCGCCGCCCAGCCGGCACTGAAGGCGGAGCTCGATGCCGCCATCGCCGCGGACCCCGAGCTCGCGAAGAGTGCAGAGGCGAAGCGCGACTGGTTCTACATGCGTCACCCGTCGTGGGACGAGCGCGTCAACTTGATCCCGGTCTACCGCACGGCGACGGCCCCACGCCGGTAGCGGTCACACCCGCAGTACGATCTTCCCGAAGCTCGCGTTGCTCGCCATTCGCTCGTGCGCCTTCGCCGCGTCATCGAGCGGCAACACGATATCGATCACGGGCGCGACGAGCCCGCGCGCGAGCAGCGGCACCACCTGCGATTCGAACGTGCGCATCACGCTGATCTTCTCCTCGAGCGGCCGCGCGCGCAGCATGGTGCCCATCACCCGCAGCCGCTTGCGCAAGATCAGCGCGAGGTCCACCTCGTGCCGCGTGCCTGCCATCAGGCCCACCAGCACGATCTTGCCGAGTGGCCGCGTGCAGCGCAGATCCTCGTCGAGGTATGCGCCACCGACGAGCTCGAGCACGACCGAGGCACCCTCCGGCGCGTGAGCTCGCACGCCGTCGGCGAATCGCGCGCCGTCCGCGAGCACGCCGGCACCGAGGCCCAGCGGCTTCGCGCGCTCGAGCTTGTCGGGGGTGCGCGCTGTGCCGATCACGAAGCAGCCGAGCGCACGCCCGAGCTGCACCGCCGCCGTTCCGACGCCGCTGCCGACCGCATGCACCAGCAGCGTCTCGCCTCCAGCGAGCCCGCCTTGCGCCACCATCGCGTCGTGCGCGGTGATGAACGCCTCGGGCACCGCCGCGGCATGTTCGAACGACAGACCGTCGGGGATCTTGGCGAGCGCGCGCTCGTGAGACACGACCTGCTCGGCGTAACCGCCGCCACCGACGAGACCGAACACGCGGTCTCCGATGGCGAGCTGGAAGACACCGGGTCCGAGCGCCTCGACCTCGCCCGCGATCTCGAGTCCCGGGATATCCGGGGGCGAGTCCGCGGGCGCGGGATAGGCGCCCATGCGCTGGAGCAGGTCAGCCCGGTTGACGGCGGTCGCGCGAACGCGCACGCGAACTTCGCCACGCGATGGTTCCGGCGTTGGTCTCTCGACCAGCGTCAGGACTTCGGGGCCACCGGGTTTCGAGATCGCGATCGCACGCATCGTCATGCCGGGATGTTCCCGCAAGACGAGGAGCGATCACCACCAGCCGCGGCGGCCGACGTACACGACGTTCGTCTGCGCCACCTGCGGCCGGTTCATCGCGAGCACCGCGAACAGCAGCATCGAGTTCCCGCCGAACAGGCTCTGCGGCTTCTGTGCGCCCGCGAGATCCTTGATCGAGCTCTGCAACCCGGCGAGCTGGGTCGTCAGCGCCGACGAGGAGCTCGAGGAGCCGCTCGGGGTCTTGGTTTCGACGGTCTTGGTGCCGCCGGTGACGGAGTCGAGAGAGTCGTTGTCGAGTACGGTGAGGTTGGACATGGCTGCTTCCTTTGCGGTGATGTCCTGACCTTGAGCAGGGGTCATGCCATGCGTAACCCGCAGTGATCACTTACCTTCGGATCGCACGACTGCTGTACCTCGGGTTACGGATCGAAACCCAGAGGTGACAGGTGCGCTGTCCGACAATGAACCCAGAGGTGACAGGTGCGCTGTCCGACAATGGGGTCGGACCCCATTGTCGGACATCACTGCACGAGGAAGCGCTGCTCCAGGACGGAGCGAACCGCCTGGCCATCGTCATCGCGCGCCGCGTCGTAGCGGAACCGCCAGATCTGGGCGGCGGCGACATCGTCCCGGTGCCCGCCAAACCCGCGAACGAGGGTCGCCCCGGCGACGAAGCCGTCGACGTCGACCGTGACCCGCATGACGTAGAGCTCGCCGTCGTCGACCTCCCGCTGCCGACTCGGAAAGATCAGCCGTGCGGACCGCGCCTTCGACAGCCTCGGCGCGGGTGGCGGCGGCGGCGGTGGGGCAGCAGCGCTGACGCCGCCACCGTCTCCGAAGCCGATCCCACCACCCGTTCCCCTGCCCTTGCCCTTGCCCTTGCCCTCCCCCTCTCGTTCTCCGGACCCGCGCGGATCGTCGAACGTGATGGCACCGCGCGGATCATCGAAGGTGGCGTGCGCGCGGTCGCGCGATGCGACCATCGTGCGCGAACGATCGTTCGAACGAGTCGTCTCTCGTGCGGGGGTCGTCGCCGCTGCGCCACCCCCGCCGGCTGAGCCTCTCGGTTCCGTGGTGACGTCGACGGTCTTCACGGGTGCCGGGGGGAGCTGCAGGTCAACGACCTCGACGGTCACGCGCGGACCCGATGCAGAGGGCGCCGGATGTCGCGCGATCGCGAACAGCACCACGCCGATCGCGGCGTGCACGACGAGCGAGCCGACCAACCTCACTCGATCGAGTCTCCGCCATCGTCGTCTCGCGCGCATCTCACGACGTCTGATCCGGTGCGATGCGGACGTTGCGGCGAGACGCCTGGGCGCCCACGCACGCGCCTCATCGTCGTGCGCCCAATGTGGCGCCGCCGCACGGCCAACCCCCAGGATCTTCGTAGGAAGATGGTGCACTCGATCTTGCACTGACATGCCGGGATGCCGGCGCCCGCCACAACTATCGTCCCACTCAAGGGCGATCTGGTGCGGACGACGGTGCGCCGCCTACACCGCGACCTGCGGGTGATCGCCCGACGACGCGACAAGAAGACGGTCGTCCTCGACTTCTCGGCGGCAGGCAAGATCGACTCCGCAGGCCTCGCCGCCATCTCGGTGCTCGCAAAGCACCTGCAGCGCACCGGTCGCAAGCTCGAGCTCGCGCAGGTCTCCCCGGACCACGAGGCCACGCTTTCGCTGCTGCCGAAGGAGGCCGTCACATCGGAGCCGATCGAGCCACCGCCCGGTGCACTCGAGCGGCTCGGCGGGTCGGTGATCGAGCTCGGCGACGGCGCACGCGGACTGTTCGGCCTGATCGCGGAGACCTTCCGCCAGGGCTTCGCCGTGCTGACGCGCCGCAAGCGGCTACCGGCCGGCGCGCTCTCGACGCAGCTGGCGCAGATGGGCGTCGGCGGCATCTTCATCGTGGGCCTGCTCAGCTTCCTGCTCGGCATGACGATGGCGTTTCAGGGCGCCGTGCAGCTCCAGCGCTTCGGCGCCGCCCCGTTCGTCGCCGACATGATCGGCCTGACGATGGTCCGCGAGATCGGACCGCTGATGACCGCGGTGATCCTCACCGGCCGCACCGGCGCTGCGATCGCCGCCGAGCTCGGCACGATGCGCGTGCGCTCCGAGATCGACGCGCTGACGGCGATGGGCATCGAGCCGATTCGGTTCCTCATCCTTCCGCGCATCTTCTCGATCACGATCGTCGGCCCTGCGCTCTCGCTGCTCGGGATGTTCATCGGGATGGCCGGCGGTATGCTGGTCGCCACGCTGACGCTCGATCTGCCGGTGACGATGTTCTGGCAGCGCATGGTCCAGCGCGTCGAGCTCGCGGACTTCGCGCACGGCATCTTCAAGAGCCTGGTGTTCGCGTGGATCATCGGCTTCGCCGCGAGCCATCTCGGCATGCGCGCGGGCGGTGATGCCTCGAGTGTTGGCAGCGCGACGACCCGCACCGTGGTCACCAGCATCTTCTTCATCATCATCGTCGACGCGCTGTTCGCAACCGTCACCCTGATCGTGAGGCACTGATGAGCGCGCCACTCGTCGAGTGCAAGAACCTCGCGGTCGGCTACGACGACAAGCCGGTGCTCCAGGGTATCGATCTGAAGATCGAGGCCGGCGAGATCGTCGCGCTTCTCGGCGGCTCGGGTTGCGGCAAGTCAACGCTGCTGCGCGCGATGACCGGCCTCCTGCAACCACTCTCGGGTGAGCTGAACGTTCTCGGCGAACCGCTCTACGAGCTCTCCGTCGACGATCGCGCGAAGCTCCTCCGTCACACCGGCACTGCGTTCCAGCAGGACGCGCTGTTCGGGTCGATGACGGTCGGCGAGAACATCTCGCTACCGCTGACCGAGCTGACGAAGCTGCCGCACGTGATCATCGACGAGATGGTCGCGCTACGCCTCGCGATGGTCGGCCTCGCCGGCTACGAGCGTCGCCAGCCGACGAGCCTCTCGGGTGGTCAGCGCAAGCGCGCCGCCCTCGCCCGCGCCTCGATTCTCGATCCCGAGATCATGTTCTGCGACGAGCCGTCCGCGGGTCTCGACCCGGCGATCGCCGCCGCGATCGATCAGACGCTGTTGCAGTTCCGCGCCGCGCTCGGCGTCACCATCGTCATCGTCACGCACGAGATCGCGAGCATCGAAGCGATCGCAGATCGCGCGGTGATGTTCGCGAACGGCGGGATCGTCGCGCGCGGAACGATCGAGGAGCTCAAGGCGAGCAAGGACGAGGAGGTCTTCAACTTCTTCCACCGGGTCGCGGATCAGACCGGCCCAACGATGACGGCGAGGTAAACCCCATGGCGAACAAAGCACAGCGCATCAAGGTCGGAATCTTCGTCGCCATCACGGCCGCCCTCCTGGCGGTGGTGATCGTGGTATTCGGAGGCATCCGGCTCTGGGAGCACAAGAACCACTTCACCATCGAGTTCGACGACAGCGTGATGGGGCTCGAGAAGGGCGCGCAGGTCTACCTGAATGGCATCCGCGTCGGTCGTGTCGATGCGATCGAGATCTCGCCGACCGATCTCGGCAAGGTCCTGATCACGATCGCGGTGGCCTCTGATGCTCCGATCCACACCGATACCAAGGCGATGCTGCAGTACGCGGGCATCACCGGCCTCAAGGTGATCGATCTCCGCAACGGCACGCTCGCCGCGCCGCGACTCGCCGACGGTGGCCGCATCGCACAGGGCGAGACCACGCTCGACAAGGTGCAGCGCCAGGCCACGCAGATCGCGGATCAGACAGAGAAGCTGATGAACAAGGCCGGCCAGATCGTCGACAACCTCGTCGCGATCACGGATCCGAAGCGGTTCGCGGGCCTCGACGACATCGTCACCGGTACGAAGACCACCGTGAACAACCTCGCTCTCGCGACCGCCGAGATGCGCACGATGATCGCGGAGAACCGCGTGATCCTCAGGACCACCCTCGGCAACATCAACAGCGCCGTCACTTCGACGAAGACCATCATCGAGACGCAGGTCACCGGCCTGGTCAGCAGCGCGAGCAATCTGATCTCCAGCCTCGGCAACATCGTGCACGGGAGTGAGGGCGAGCTCCGCTCCACCGTGTTCGACCTGCGCCAGGCCAGTCGCAACTTCAAGGAGCTGTCTCGCGATCTGCGAGCGCGGCCGTCCCGTCTGCTGTTCTCGAATGCCCAGTCCGAGAGGAAGCTGCCATGAGCTCGCTGATCGCCCTCGTCGTGTTGTTCGAGGTGATGTTGTTCGCCGGTGGATGCGCGAACAAGCTGCCCGACACGCGCTACTACCAGCTCGCGACGCCGGCCACAGCGAAGCCGGGCGGCGATCTCTCGCTCGTGATGGAGCCGTTGACCACCGACCAAGCGTACGACGACGAGCGCATCGTCTATCGCTCCACGCCGTACCGGTTCGACTACTACCAGTACCATCGTTGGAGCGCGGCGCCGGGCGCGATGGTCGGCAACTACCTCGAGCAATCGCTGGAGCGCAGCGGCCACTTTCGCAACGTGACGCACGAGCTATCGTCGGATGCACCGGTGGTGCTTGGTGGCCGCGTGGTCGCGATCGAGGAGGTCGACACGGCGAAGGCGAAGTGGGTCGGCCGCATCGTGCTCGAGCTCACCGTGTCCGATGCGAAGACCAACAAGCCGTTGTGGACGCAGCAGTTCGAGGAGACCGAGCCGCTGCACTCGCAATCGCCCGAAGGCCTCGCGCAGGCGCTGTCGGTCGCGATGGGCCGGATCTCGGACAAGGCACTGCCGATGATCGAATCGGCTGCCCGCGCCGGACAATTGGCCGCGGGTCGATAACGGCTATTTTGGTTGCCGGTGTGTCCGGCTGGCACACCGCGTCATACGCCAAAAACTACGTAACTCTTTGACACCTGGTCGCAACCTGTGGTCCGACCATTGGCCCACGGGTTGCATCGCAGTGCGTCATGCGTTACGGACTCCTCGTACTCCTGGTTAGCTCTGCGTGCAACACCGATCTGGCTACCGCTCCGGAAGTATCGCCACCGGCGACCGTCCGCGAGCGTCTCGACGACCAGACCCAGCTGCTCGTCACCGCGAGCGCCAGCGGTGGTTCGATCACCGCCGAGCGCCATGTCTCGGGCGGTGAGTGGATGGGCGGCACGGTCGATCTGGTGATCGAGAACGGCGAGCTCCTGGTGTCCTCGGATGCACCAAACGCGCTGACGGTCGATGGGCTTCAAGTCTCGTTCAAACCGCTGCAGATTCCGCCCGGCGTGTTCGGCAGCAGGGATGCGCAGCTCACGCACGTGCGCATCGATCTGAAGAACGACCTGCGTACCGCGGCCGAGTGGGTCAACGACAACGAGGTCCACCTGCAGGCGAACCTCGATATCGCGCTGTCGTGGGAGCTGACGCTCGACGGCACGCCCGCGCCGCTCGGCTCACCCAAGCTGCCGCTCGTGCCCGTGGAGATCGTGCTCACCGGCGATGGCGAGCACGTCGCCGCGGAGCTGCACGCGCACGCCTCCGGCGAGCTGTGGAGCTGGGCCGGCCTCGTGAAGCTCAGCGAGCTGCAGCTCGTCCTCGACGCGAGCCTCTGATCATTTGATCGCGATGGTCAGCGTGACCGGCTTCCCGCCGCGCTCGATCTCGACGACCAGCTCGGTCGCGTCACGCAGCGCAGCATAGATCTCGAGCGCCTTCTCGGGCGAGGACAGCTCGCGCCCGTTGATCCGCATCAGCAAGTCGCCGTTGAGGAAGCCCAGGCGAGCGAGGATGCCTTTCGCGCGGATCGCGTAGAGCTTGAAGCCATTCGACTTGCCGTTGCGCACCGACGGCACGAGCCGCACGGTCTTGGCGAGCTCCATCGGCTCGTCCATCACGCGAGTGAGGAGTGCGCGCGTGATGGTGCGATGCGTCGCGTCGATCACCTTGATGCCGGCGTCGAGCTCCGCGTCGGTGATCGCGGGTACAGGTTGTGGCGGCGGAATGGGCCGCGCACTCACCGGCGGATCCGCAGCCGGGCCCGCGAGATCCGGGCAGGTCTTCGGCATGTTCGGGCCGAGCTTGATGATGATCGTATCGGCCTTCTGCACGACGACGAGGCCGGTCGCCTCGACCGCATCGACGAACACCTGCACGGCTTGCTTCGGCGACATCGGCTTGCTCGAGACGATCGTGACCCTCGTCGCACGCTTCGCGACATCGGCGCTGAACACGATGGTCTTGCACGTGAACCCCGTGATCCAGATCGCCAGATCTGCGAGGGACGTGTCGGGCCTCATCGTGACCACGATCTGCGACGACGCGGAGAGCGCCTTGCATGCGTACATCGGATCGGGACCCTCGGCGCGCGCAACACGAGCGAGCGAGACGACAGCCATTAGCACGAGCGCGATACGGGACATGCCCGCTAGCGTGACACGCTAGGCGGTCTGCGTGGTCGGTGCGCCATAGCCCGTGACCGAGACATTCGTCGACACCAGCGGACCGCTCGGCGCGGCGGGAGCCGGCGCGGCCTGCTCCTGCTGCTGCTGCGGCGGCGGGCAGCGGTTCTTCTTCTTGCCGCCGCAGCCTCCGGTGATGGTGGACAGGGCGTCGATGGAGATGGACTCGAGGGCGGACGTGGTGGGCATGCATCGCAAGGCTGCAGCGCACATGCCACGACAGAAGCGCGTCGATTCAAGAGGTTGTCGCGATGCGTCGTCTCCCGCGGTAGCCGTAAATGGGGTCGGACCCCATTTTCGGACGAGCACGGACATCGTAGGATGAAGGGGATGAAACGCGCGCTGCTGCTGGTCGCGCTCGGCGGGTGTGTGACCTCGGCCGGCTTGATCCGGAAGGATCGGATCACGCTCCCGGTGGTCCTCGGCGCGGTCGCCGCGGACCTCCTGATCGGCTCGATCGTCTTCGCGCAGGCCAACCTGTCCACCGCGGCCGCGATCGCCTCGGGGATCGCCTTCACCGCGGTTGATGTGGGGATCGGCTGCATCGTCGGCGCCTGCGCCCCGCTCCGCCCATGATCAACGCTCCCGGTCTATCCAGCCGCGGCAAGGCGATCACGGCCGTCATCGCTCTCATCATCGCGTTCTTGCTGCCAAAGGACGTCGAGTGCGGCTACCCGGGAGGGGAGTGCGGCCGGATCGGGACGTTCCACCAGGTGTGCAAGGACCACGAGCTGGAGCCGCTTGGCTTCTATCTCATCGAGACGCTGGTCAGGCGCAATGTCGGATTCGCTTACCGGTCCGGCGAAGAGTGTCATTGACTAGCTCTTGCCTTGATCGTTTTTTGGCCGAACACTGGGGATAGATGTATCGCGACAGCGTCAATGCAATCGACGAGCATGACCGCGCAGTCGGCGCCATTCTGATCGGCGAGTCGCTGATCGCGCAGTGCGAACGCGCGGTCGATACGTTCAAGAACCCGCACGCGTCCGATCGCTGGCGCGCGGCGCGAGAGATCCACGACGACTATCCCGAGATCTGGCGCCAGCTCGATCGCGCACGCACCGTGCTCGCCTCGCGCGGCGCCAACACGATGGCGTACGAGGAGATGCGGCCGCACGTGAAGCCATCGCTCGCAGTGGCCAGCGAGACCCAGGACACCGCGATCGATCCCGAGGCCCTCGATGACGCGCGCCGTGCGGTCGCCGAGCTCAAGCTCGCAGTGCCCGGCGCCGACTGGAAGGCGATCGCGAAGCGGACGATCGAGCTCGTCGACATGCCGTCGCTCCACCGTCGCCACCGCCTCGCGGTCGGCACGATCCTCACCGGCCTCACGCTCGCAATCGTCACGTGGTTCGTCGCGATCACGCCCGAGAAGAAGCAGGACAAGGCGCTGATGATGCGCCACGAGATCGCGGAGATCGCGAACCAGCGCAAGGTCCGCATCGACATCCTCGCGTCTGCGATCGGCACGCGCTGCAACGCGCCCCTCGCGCACGAGTACGTCAAGCTCCTCGTGATGGACGGCCGCGGCCCCGACGCCGAGACGTTCGCCGATGTTTACACGGGCCGCTGCGGCGAGGATACCGTCGTCGAGAACTGGGCGAACGCCCCGCGTCCTCCGCGCTGACGTGGCATGCTCCGCCCATGGCGGATGCGGATGACGTTCTCAAGGGCGCAGGCCGGTTCTTCAAGAAGCTCGGCAGCGTCGTGGCCGACACGAGCAAGACCGTCGCGACGCAGGTCGCCGCGACCAGCAAGCAGGTCACGGGCCTCGGGCGCGGCGCCGTCAAGCTCGAGCTCGACAACACCCGCGTTGCTCCCGGCGGCACCATCAAGGGCCGCATCGTCCTCGCGCTCAGCGAGCCGGTCGCCGCGAAGCGCCTGCTCGTCACCCTGCGGGCGCGCCAGCGCATCGTCACGGTGAAGCGTGGCGAGGGCGCGAAGGGCGTCAGTGCCACGCACGCCGACGTGTTCCAGTTCGATCAAGAGCTCTCGCCGTCGCAGACGTTCGACGCGCGCACCGTGGAGTTCGAGCTTCCCATCCCCGCCGACGCGCTCGATCTCAAGGCGCAGCCGAACAACAACAGCCCGCTCGCCGACGCCGCGCGCACCATCGCCTCCGCGTTCAACCCCGCCGCGGGTCCGATCGAGTGGCAGGTCATCGGCCGCCTCGAGATCGCCTGGGGCCGTGATCTCTCGAGCGAGGTCGACATCCTGGTGCAGCAGTAGGCCGTGGCGGTTCCCACTCACGACGCATCGTGAAAGATCACGCCGAGCGTGTGGCGGTGGCCGGAGCGCAGCCGGCTGACGCCATGTCGGAGCGCGACGCGGTACGTGCCGCGCGTGCCCTGCACCGGCCGCTGGTTGACCGCAAAGATCACGGCGTCGCCGCGCGACAGCGGCACCACCTCGACGCGTGACTGCATCCGCGGCCGCTGCTCGGTCAGCACGAATTCGCCGCCGGTGAAGTCCTCGCCGGGTGTGGAGAGCAGCACCGCGAGCTGCAGCGGGAACACGTGCTCGCCGTAGAGATCCTGATGCAGACAGTTGTAGTCGCCCTTGCCGTACTGCAGCAGCAGCGGCGTGGGCCGCACCTGACCCGCGGCATGACAGCGGGCGAGGAACTCGGCGTGCGCGTCGGGGAACCGCACGTCGATGCCCATCGCGGCGTTCCAGCTGTTCGCGATCGGCGCGAGTTGTGGATAGGCGTGCGTGCGCAGCTCCTCGACGACCGGTGGTAGCGGATACGCGAGGTACTGGTACTCGCCGCGGCCGAATCCGTGGCGAGACATCACCACCTTGCTGCGGAACCGATCCGGCTCGGCGTACATCGTACGCAGCGCCTCGCATTCACCGGGTGCGAGTAGCGATGGCATCACCGCACACCCGCGCGCATCGAGGTCGGCCTCGACGCTTCGCCAATCGACCCCGGCGAACCGCGCATGCGAATCGACCCCGCGCGCGAACGGCAAGGCGAGCGCGGTCACCGCCGCGCCTCGCGCACGGCGTTCGCGGGCAGGTCGATGATCTTCGCCTCGCGATCGAGGAGCGCACGCTTGCGCTCGACGCCCCACCGATAGCCCGAGAGTGTGCCGTCGCTGCGCACCACGCGGTGACAAGGGATCGCCACCGCGAGCATGTTGGCGCCGCACGCCTGCGCAACCGCGCGGACCGAGGCAGGCGCACGGATCGCCTTCGCCACGTCCGCATAGCTCGCGGTCGCTCCCACCGGGATCTTGCGCAGCGCGCGCCACACCCGCTGCTGAAACGCGGTGCCGCGCACGTCGAGGGGGAGATCCACTCCGATGCTCGGCGCCTCGATCAGACCGACCACGCGCGCCACAAGCGCCTCGAACGCCGCGTCACCGCCGACGAGCGTGGCCTGCGAGAATTGATCCTGAAGATCCTTCGCGAGCTGATCCGGATCGTCGCCGAGAAGGATCGCGCACACGCCGCGCTCGCTCTGCGCAACGAGGATCGAGCCGAGCGAGCACTCGCCCACGGCGAAACGGATCTCCGTGGTCTTACCGCCGCGCTTGAACGCGCTCGGTGTCATGCCGAGCATGTCGTCAGTGGCCGCATAGAACCGGCCGTTCGAGTTGAAGCCCGCGCCGTAGATCGCCTGCGTCACCGTGGGCGCGCTCCGCAGCTCCTCGCGCACGCGCTCTGCCCGATGCGCCGCTGCATATGCACGCGGTGTCAGGCCGGTGACAGCCTTGAACACGCGGTGCAGGTGATACACGCTCCAGCCCGCGCGGTCGGCGAGGAGCTCGAGGGTGGGAATCGTGTCGGCGCTCTCGAGAAACCGGCACAGCTCTGCGACCTTCGCCGCGTGCTCCTCGCCGAGCGAGGGTCCGGTCGGTTTGCAGCGCTTGCATGCGCGAAAGCCCGCGCGCTCCGCGGCTGCGGTCGTGACGTGGAACGCAACGTTCTCGGGCCGCGCCCGTCGCGCGGGGCACGAGGCGTGGCAGTACACGCCGGTGGTCTTGACCGAGTAAACGAAGCTGCCGTCGGCCGCCGCATCGCGCGCCACGACCTTCGCCCATCGGGGGTCTTGTTGGGTCTGCATGCCCCTGACGTTAAGGACGCGCGCCGAGCCCCGCACTCCGCGCCTTGCTCTGGAATTCACGGATACTCGATCGCCACGATCTCGCCGTCGCCGCGCGGCAACGTGACACCGTCGCCGACGCGCATCCCCCACAGCGCCTGCGCGAGCGGCGACTGCCACGACAGCTTGCCGCGCTTCGGATCGGACTCGATCGCCCCGACGACCTCGTAGACGTGCCGCTCGCCGTGCTCGTCCTCGACGGTGACCCGCGCCCCGAGCGCGACCTCGCCGCGGTCGGAGGGCGGATCGGCGGCCTGGGCCGTCGACAGGTGCTCCGCGAGCTCGCGCACGCGATCCGGATCGTCCCCCGAGCGCGTGAGCTGCTCGAGCTCCGCGCGCGCTGCGACGAGACCCGCGGGCGTGACGGGATTCAGCTCGGGCACAGGAATCCCGCGCCGACGCATCGGAGCTTCCGGGAGATCGTCGTTCTCCTTCGTGAACGCCTTGCTCACGCCACCACCCTACGCGAAGCGCGGACCTGGCGAACTACCTGGAATCGCTGGCCGATCTTTTTCGGTCACAGATCGCGGGACCCGGTCTCTATCTCCTCAATGAAGAAAGCACCGAAGCGTCTCTCTCTCTCCACCGAAACCATCCGCGCACTCCAGGCCGAGGACCTCGCGCACGTCCACGGCGGATCGATCGTCTCCAGCGGCACCAGCGTGATCTCGGTCTCCTCCGGGACGAGCATCATCAACCCGGGCACGTCGGTGCAGACCATCGGCACCTCCGGAACGAGCATCCGCCTCCACTAAGGTTAGTTCAGGGAAACTCGAGCGCGGCCACGAACTCCGTCCAGCGCTTCTGGAACGCCGTCATGTCCCGCTCGTCCAGAACCGCGACGAGCGTCTGGTACCCGCTTGGATCCTTCGCGCGCGACGCGCGGGCCTTGCGATAGAAGTCGCGGAGCAATCCCTTTTCCTGCAGGTAGTACATGAGGTAGCGGGCCTGCGCGTAGTGCGTACCGCTCCCCTTGCCGTAGAACTCGTTGTCGCCGAGGTGCGTGAGCTCCTTGAAGGTGGGCACGCCGCCGTCGGCGAGCGACTCTTGCAGTCCGGCAAGCCGCCAGTTCGTGCTGCCGGCGATGTGCCCGTTGCGCTCGCCGGTCTGCTCGAACAGCGACCCGAGGCCTTCATTGAGCCACGGTGGAGCGTCCGGAAAATCGGCCTCCACGTACGGATGCACGAGCTCGTGTACGAGCGTCCCGCCGCCGGTGGCGATGTTCATGAACAGCCCGTCGTGCGTGCTCGAGTAGAAGCCGTACGGCGTCGTCGGCGACTCGCCGGTCAACGCGCGCACGCTCTTCTCGTAGCTCCGCGCGTCCTCGAACAGGTAGACGTCGAGGATCTTGCCGGGTCGCTTCGCGAAGAAGTCCTGCTCGAGCATCGCCGCGGCCCACCGCACCGTCTGCGCGTTGCGCTCGAGCGATTCCGCGGTGCCGTTGCCGAGCACCACGAACGGATCCTCTATCCGGATCTGCATCGACAGCACGTTGTTCGCCACCAGCCGCTTCCGCAGCGCGGCGATGTGCGCGGCGTACGCTTCCTTGGTGAACGTTCCCGCCGCGGGAGCTGCCACCGGAGGTTCCGCGCGCTTCGGATCGGAGCTCGCCGGACCGCACGCCGCCAATGCCACGAGCAAGAGCGCGAGTCTCCCCATGACGAGGAGACGGTGCCACGATGCGCCGGTTGCGCTGATTCAGTGCTTGGTGATCTGAGCGCTGATCGGGAGCGTGTTCGGGTTCGGCATCAGCTGCGGCGACGGCAGCGGCCGCGGCTGCGGGCCCGGGAAGGGCGATTGCAGCGGCGAAGGCAGGCCTGGAGCCGGAATACCCGGGCGGCTCGGCGCCAGCTTGCGAGCCCCACCGGTGGCGGATGCGAGCTCGGTGTCGCTGAGGGTCGTCATGGGAAAGGTTCAAGCAGTGGACGTGCCAGCCGGTCGGCGCCAAGGATCCGCACGGTTGCGCGATCGCTCCGCCGAGGACCTGCGCCGTCAGGTGAGCAACCTGCGTTCCCAGGTCAACGAACGGATCGGCGGACCAGCTCGCCCTCGATCGACTGATCGAGCGCGCGTGCCGTGGCCGCGCGGGCGGCGGCGAGCGCCACCGGGCCCGCGTCAAGACGGAACGGGCTGACGCTCGGCAGGTCGTCGAGCACGAGCGTGGTCATCCCGGCCCGCGAAGGGATCGAGAGCGGCGCGTTCCGCCGGCTCCACGGTGCGGGGTTGCTGATGTGATGGAACAGCACGCGCCCGGGTGGCACCCCGGCGAGCCCCGGGCGATCGAGGATGCCACCGTCCCAGTGCGGGCGGCGATCGATCCACACCGGCTGGAACATCGCCGGCACCGCGCACGATGCGCGGATCGCACTCGAGAGATCACCGCGCTCGAGCACCACCGTCTTGCGCGCGAAGATGTCGAACGCGCTGATCCGCACCGGCACGTTGCAGTTCTCGATGCGATCGATCGGCAGCAACCGCCGGAGCAGCGCATCGAACTTCCGGCCGGCGAGCAGGCCCGCCCCGAACCCGGGATCCCAGAAGTCATCGCGCCGCATCGAGGTCAAGAAGGTCTCGAGCTCACGGTGCTCCGCGCCCGCTGCCCACACACCTGCGACCATCGCGCCCGCGCTCGACCCCGAGACGTGGCTCGGAGCCAGCCCGCGATCGAGCAGCGCCGCGAGCATCCCGGTGTGTGCGTAGAACGAGAAGAAGCCGCTCGACATCGCGAGCCCGAACGGCGCTTCGGCGAGCCAGTCTCCGAGGGTGACCATCGAATCTCGCCGAGCATAGCGCGCGAACGCCGTGTTATGAACGGCCGCATGTCCGAGCCGGCGAAGATGCCTCGGCAGATCCCCTACATCATCGGTAGCGAGGGCTGCGAGCGCTTCGCCTTCTACGGGATGAGAAACATCTTGCAGATGTTTCTCACCACCTTCCTGCTCATGCAGAAGGGCGAGGCGAAGGACATCTTTCACTCGTTCGTGATCGGCGTCTACTTCTTCCCGCTGATCGGGGGTTGGATCGCAGATCGCCTGTTCGGCAAGTTCCGCACGATCCTGTGGTTCAGCCTGATCTACTGCGTCGGTCTCGGCACTCTCGCGGTGTTCCCGCACGACCGCACCGCATTCCTGACCGGGTTGTTCCTCGTGGCGCTCGGCGCCGGTGGCATCAAGCCGCTCGTTGCCTCGTTCATCGGCGACCAGTTCGATGCGCGCACGAAGCACCTCGCAAAGGCGGTGTTCGACGCGTTCTACTGGATCATCAACTTCGGGTCGTTCTTCGGCTCGTTGGTGATGCCAATCCTGCTCGTCACCAGCGGCCCCCAGATCGCATTTGGCATTCCGGCCGTGCTGATGCTCCTCGCGACCGCGGTGCTGTGGGTCGGCCGCAACATCTACGTGATGGTGCAGGTCGCGCCGGCGAACCCGAATTCGTTCATCCGCGTCGTGCGCACAGCGCTGCTCGCCAAGGATCCGCAACGCGGCAACCTCGGGTTCTGGCTGGCGGTGCTTGGCGGAGTCGCCGCCGCATCGACCTTCCTCCTGATCGGCACGCTCGACTACGTCCCCGTGATCTGTCTCGCGCTCGTCGTGTTCTTGGTGTTCGGCGGGGTTGGCACCTGGATCCAGCTCGAGCGTGCCCGCGGGATCCACTCGGACGAGGCCGTCGACGGCGTGCGTTCTGTTCTGCGGGTGCTGATCGTGTTCGCGCTCGCAACGCCGTTCTATTCGCTGTTCGATCAAAAGGCGACCGAGTGGGTCAGTCAGGGCGGCGCGATGCACGTGCCGACGTGGGCCGTGTCGCAGGGCTGGGAGACCAACTTCCAGCCCTCGCAGATTCAGGCGTTCAACCCGTTGTTCGTGATGATCCTCATCCCGTTCAACAACCTCGTGGTCTACCCCTGGTTCCGCAAGCGAGGCTGGGAACCGACGGCGCTGCGCAAGATGACCGCGGGTATCCTGTTCTCCGCGATCGCGTGGGTCGCCGCGGGCATCCTGCAGCTCGAGATCGAGGGCAACACCGCGAAGTCGATCTCGATCTTCTGGCAGCTCGTACCGTACGCACTTCTCACGTTCGGCGAGGTGCTCGTCTCCGCCACCGGCCTCGAGTTCGCTTACAGCCAGGCGCCGCTTCCGATGAAGGGCGTGATCATGAGCTTCTGGAACCTCACGACCGCCATCGGCAGCCTATGGGTGCTGCTCGTCGATGCGGCGATCCGCAACAAGAGCGTGATCAACTCGATCGAGTCGAGCGGTGTCAGCGTGACCACGTTCCTGATGTTCTTCTTCGCCGCGTTCGCCGGCCTCGCGGCGCTCGTGTTCTGGCTGTACTCGCGGCGCTACACGTACGTCGACAACTATCGTGGCAGCGGCAGCCCGCCGAGCGCGGGCGTGCCGATGGCAACCGCGAGAGAGTAGACATGAGTCGTGTCCGACAATGGGGTCGGACCCCATTGTCGGACACGCCTTAGTCGGCGCGCTCGATCTTGCCGTCGGCGTGCCGCGCGAACCGACCTTCGCCCCGCGCGTGCACGGGCGCCTCGCTGTCCCACGGCCAGCCGCCGAACCGCGTGGCCTGGTAGTCCGCGAACGCCTGCCGGATCTCCTGCGGCGTGTTCATCACGAAGGGGCCGTGCTGAGCCACCGGCTCGCCGATCGGCCGGCCCTGCAGGAGGAGTAGCTCGACGGGCTCGGGCCCCGCGACGATCGGCGCCTCGGCATCCGGCACGAGCACCACGCCGGTGCGCGTCGCGATGTCGCGATCGGCGATCCGGGCCTTGCCGGCGAACAGGTAGAGCGTGCGGTTCGTGCCCGGCTTCGCGGCCGGCATCGTCCACGTCGCGTTCGCCGCCATCTTGATGGTCCAGATCGCGAGGTCGCTCTCGGGGCGCGAGGCCCACGAGCTCGGCGGCGGTGCGAGCGGTGCGGTGTCACCGAGGCGGCCCGCGATCACGGTGATCACCGTCTCGCGACCTTCGGCATCACGCACCACATGCCGCGGGATCTGGTTGTCCCACAGCATCGAGAAGTGCGGCTCGACGAGCTTGTCGGCCGCCGGGAGGTTGAGCCAGATCTGGAACAGCTCGACGGGATTCGGTGCTCCCTGATCGAGCAGGGGGAACATCTCGGAGTGCACGATGCCCTTACCCGCGGTGAGCCACTGCGTGTCGCCGCCGCCAAACCGCGCCGCTGCTCCGAGAGAATCGGAGTGATCGATGAGCCCGCGGCGGACGATCGTCACGGTCTCGAAGCCGCGGTGCGGGTGACCCGGAAAGCCGGGCACCACGTCGCCGTGGTACATGCGCCAGCCGTCCTTGCCCTCGAAGTCCATGCCGATATTGCGGCCGGCGAGCGATGCCGCCGGGCCCATGCGGTCATTGCCGGCGGGGTACTTGTCGTCGTGGTGAACGCAGAACAGAAACGGGTCCAGCGTCTGCCACGGAAACCCGAGCCCCATCGTCTCCGAAATGATGCCCTTGCTCATGGGATGCCAACCTAACGCTGGAACGACCCGACGTCATCGTCCTCCACGCTGAACAGTCCGTCTCGATCCAGACGCCGCCCGAATCGACTGCCATGATGGCCAGGATGGCGGGGCCGCGCTCTCCGTTGCCGATCGGCTCGACGCGCTGGGTCGTCACCCTCGCCGCAATGACGGCGGTGATCGCGCTCTCGATCGACATGAGCCTGCCCGCGCAGCCCACGCTCGCGGCGACGTTTCATGTCGAGAACGCGACCGCGGGCCTGACGCTCTCCGTGTTCATGATCGGCTTCGCGATCGCGCAGCTCATCGTCGGCTACCTCTCCGATGCCTGGGGCCGGCGCCGCGTACTCCTCGGCGGGCTCGGTCTGTTCGTGGTTGCGGCGATCGCGTGCTCGCTCGCACCATCGATCGAGGTGCTACTCGTGTTCCGCGTACTGCAGGGCATCGGCGGCTCTGCCGCTCCGGTCGTGGCCCGCGCGATGGTGCGCGATACGCAACCCGCTCAGCAAGCTGCGCGCCTGCTGTCCACGATGCTTGCCACGCTCGCGATCGCGCCGATGATCGCGCCGTCGATCGGCAGTCTGGTGCTCCAGTGGTTCGGCTGGCGTGCGATCTTCGCCATGCTCGCGCTGTGCGGCTTCGTGCTGCTCGTGATCGCGCATCGCACGCTCTCCGAAACGCACCCCACCGAGCGCCGCCTCGTCGCGTCGCCGCTCGGGCTCCTCCGCGGGTTCCGCACGTTCTTCACCACACCGGGAACGCGCCTTCCGATGCTGATCAGTGTCACGTCGTTCGCTGGCCAGTTCGCGTACATCGCGGACTCGCCGTTCGTGTACATGGAGGGCTTCCACACCTCCGAGGCGACGTTCTCGATCCTGTTCGGCCTCACGGCGCTCGCGCTCATGCTCGGCTCGCTCACCGGCGGCCGCATGCTCCGCGCCGGTCGATCGCCGGGCGCGATGGTCGTGATCGGCGCGAGCATCCTCGTGGTTGCCGGCATCGCGCTCACCATCGGCACCCGGTCCGGCAGTTTCGGGATCGCCGGGTTTCTCGTGCCGATGACCGTCTACTTCTTCGGTGTCGGCCTCGCGCAGCCAAGCGCCACCGCACTCGCGCTCGAGCCCGTGCCGCACATCGCCGGCACTGCCTCCGCTGCGATCGGCTTTCTCACGATGACCGCCGGCGCGCTCGCGGGCTACGGGACCACCAAGATCGGCGGCAGCGATCCGCACGCGTTCGCGCTCGTCGTCGCGGTCATGGCGGTCGTCGCGGCGAGCATCGCGGCGACCACGGCGTACCTTCGCCGGCGCCGGGTTCAGAAGCAGCAGCTATCGCGATAGCCGCACGTGCCGCACCGGTAGTGCGCGTGCTCTGGCTGCATCAAGGTGCTGCAGTTCGGGCAGGTCATCGACAGATCGCAGGTGCCGCGTGGCGTCTGCGAGGTGCTCGCGGCGCGATCGATCGTGGTCGGCGGCTTCGCCACCTTCGAAGGATTGCCCGGAGTCAGGGCGACGTACGCCGAGGGCGGAAGCGTGCCGCGGGGGAACTTCTCCATGACTGGATCCCATACCAGAACCCTCTGACGTGTCCGACAATGCCGTGTCCGACAATGGGGTCCGACCCCATTGTCGGACACCATTGTCGGACACCATTTTCCGACAGCAACAGTTCTAACGGATCCTGCGAACTTCGACGCCCGAGCAGCCCGCGTCGGTGATCCAGCCGGTCAGCGTGTGTCGCGCGCGATCCGAGTCGGCGTTGATCCCGACCATCACGTAGTTCTCGGGCCGCTCGATCCACTCGACCCCCGCGAGCCGCACCTGGAGCTTCGGCCCGATCTCGTGCACCGTGCCGGTCATCCGGTAGGAGCCCGACGGAATGTTCGGGTTCTGCTCGTGCGGGCCGAACACGAATAGCGCGTTCGCATCCCCGCTCGACGCGACATCGATCGTGAGCTCGAGTGCGGTCACGCCCTGCCGGCAGTTGTACTTGCCTCGCCACACGCTGTGCTGCGGCAGCGGCTCGACCTCGAGGGGATCGGCGAGCGCCGTGTTGTGTACCGGCTCGGGCGCAGGTGACGGCGAGGAGGACCAACAGCCTCCGAGCACCAGGATCACGAGCGCGCGCTGCACTCGCTCAGGATATCAGGACGACCGCGTGGGATCGCGAGGAACCAGCGCGGGCCAGGTCTCGCCAGTCGTCGGATCGGTGAGCGTGACATCGTCCTTGTAGACGCGGGCGGTGCGATACAGCTCGACGAGCGCGGTGGTCAACGGCAGCGACTGATAGCGCTCGGGGAAGTGCTCGAGAATCGCGGCGCGGATGATCTTGCCGTGGCGCCCGCTGATCGTGGGGAACAGGTGGTGCTCGACGTGATAGCCGAAGTCGAGCGTGAGGAACTCGAGCGCGCGCGGCAGCGTGACGCTGAGCGAGTTGACGAGCGGATCATTGACGTCCGTCAGCGGGCTCAGGTTGTGGTTCGTCATGATGAACGCCATCACGATGGTGTTCGAGACCACGAACGGCAGCACGTAGATGAACAGGAACGGCAGTGCACCGACGAAGTACGCGACGGTGGCCCACAGCGTCACGCCGAGAAAGAACTCGACGATGGCGCGGCGGTGCATGCCGGGCGTCAGGATGTTGTGCTTCTGCGCGCCCCACAGCATCTGCTGGCTCTGACCCGTGAAGCCCACCGCGAGGCTGAGCAGGCTGAGCAGGCGACGCCGACCGAGCCCGAAATGATCCGCCATGATCCGCGAGCCACGCCGGGTCTCGTACTCGATCATCGTCGGGTACATGTCCGGATCCACGCCGGCCTTGCCGCAGTGGTTGTGGTGCACCCGGTTGTGCCAGGCCGTCCACAGCGTGGGCGACAGCGTGAACGGTGCGAGCGTGATGAAGCCGAGGACCTTGATCGCGGTGCGGCCCTTCACGACCGCGCCGTGCATGGTCTCGTGACCGAGGAACACCATGCCCGCGAGCGAGCAACCGATGACGAGCGAGAACAGCGGCCACGCCCACATCGGCGCGCGACCGGAGACCATCAGCCACGCCAGCGTGCTGATCAGACCGACGTGAAACGGCAGCCACAGCACCCGCGAAGTGGCGGGTTCGAACACGTGCGCGGGCAGCGTCGGCCGGATGGCCTTGGCATAGGTAGCGACGGTCCGGAGCTCCATGGGGGCACCGCTTTAGAGCACGGTTTCCGGCCCGTCACCAGCCGATGCCGGCCTCGATCGACGCGAAGGACTGGAGGTCAGACTTCGTCGTGGCCAGCTCGCTCGCGTGGGCGAAGTACGCGAGACCTGCGGTGCCCGTCACCACGAAATCGAAGCCCTTGTAGAGCGGTGCGAGCCACTGCGCCGAGATCGCCGCCTCGGGGCCGGAGACCGAGCCGCGATCGGCATCGGGAGACCCGAACACGAACCCCGGGTTATCGCGGCCGACCTGCATCTCGGAGAAGCCGAGACCACCGCGTGCGTGCAGCGTTCCCTTCCACAGCGACCGCTCCACCACCGTGTAGTTGATCCGGTAGTGCGACATCTCCTGGCCCGGATCGTTGTGGATGAGCTGTTGCCCCGTGCCGCACGACTCGACGCCGAATCCGAACGCGATGTTGACGTCGAGACAGATCGTGGGCCGGCCGTTGAGGTCGCTCGAGGCGAACCCGACGCGGAAGTTGAGCCGGTTGTGGATCGGCGGGTGGTCGCTCGCGGCCTTGCCGCTGCCATCGTCGGTCGGATCGTCGGCGTGCGCGAGGGCCGGCAGTGCGATCAGGGCGAAGACGAGGACGCGTCGCACGAGAGGGACTATCCCACGCCCCGCGCGGAATGGCTCGTCCAGACGAGGCGCTGTGATCAGGGCGTCTTCGCAGGATCCGCGGGCTGCGCGGCCGGAGCGTCGTCGCGACCCATGCGGCCGCGGCGTCCACCGCCCCACATGTTCGCGCGCATCGCGTCCATCGACTTCTGCAGCTCTTCGGCGGAGATCTCGCCGTTCTTGTCGGCGTCGACCGCGTCGAGGTCATCGCCGAGGCGGCGCGCCATGCGGGACTCCTTGAGCTCGGCGATCGTGAGCTTGCCGTCGCCATCGGTATCGAGGCGGGTCTTCATCTCGTCCACCCGCGCCTTGCGACCGGCCTCGCGCTCCACATCGGAGATCTGGCCATCGCCATCCTTGTCGAGCTCGGCCATCCGGTCCTTGCGGCGCTCGTCGCGACGCTCGCGGCGATCATCGCTGCTGGCCTCGTCGGGAAGCGCGGGGCGATCGCCATCAGCGGCGCGCTGACGCTGCGGCGGCAGATCGATCTTTCCAGACCGACCCTTGGACGCGGACGGCTCGGCCTGGGGCGCCGCGCTGCCCGCCGTGGACTCCGCGCCCTCGGTCTTGCAACCGGCGGCGAAGAGCAGACCGGCGATGATAAGGAGGCAGAGCTTCATGGCGCTCTTTCGTTAGAGCAAGCGGCAGGCCGCGGTGCAAGCGCTGGTTTCTTCTAGGCCGTGAAGTTGTGTGTCTGCGCGACCTGCAGCCCGTCCTGCAGCATTCGCGCATCGCGGCGATTCGCCCGGATGCTGTAGATGACCGAAATCGCGATGCACACGGCGATCACACCGACGGAGGTCAGCGGCGGGACCTTGATCCATGACGCGGCGAGCAACTTGCCGCCCGCGAACGCGAGCACCGCTGCGAGACCAAAGCGCAGATAGCGAAGATCCGCGAGCGCACCCGCGAGAACGACGTACAGCGCGCGCAGACCGAGGATCGCGAGCAGGTTCGAGCTGTAGATGATGAACGGCTGCTCGCTGACAGCGAATGCGGCCGGCACCGAGTCGATCGCGAACACCACATCCGTCAGCTCGATCGCGACGAGCGCGAGGAACAGCGGCGTGGCAACGCGACGACCGTTCTCGCGCGTGAAGAACTTGTGGCCGTGGAGCTTCTTGGTCCACCGCACGTGCTTCGAGAGCCAGGCGAGCACCGGGCTCTCGTGATCCGGATCGGGAGAGCGCAGCAGCTTGAACGCCGCGAACACGAGGATCGCGCCGAACACGTACGTCAGCGCGTGCCATTCCTGGATCGCTGCGGCACCCACGAAGATCAGAACGCCACGGCTCGCGATCGCTCCGAAGATGCCCCACGTCAGCACGCGTCGCTGCTCGGAGGCGGGGATCTGGAGCGCACCGAACACGAGCAAGAACACGAACAGGTTGTCGACCGACAGGCTCTTCTCGAGCAGGTACGCGGCGAGAAACTCCTCGCCCGCGGCCGCACCGAACCGCGCCCAGATCCATCCACCGAAGGCGAGCGACACCGCCACCCACACGCCGGTCCACACCAGCGCGCGGCGTTTCGAATCCACACGATCTCCTCGATGCGCGAACAGATCGAGCGCGATCGACGTAACAACGATTGCAGCCAGCAGGGCCCAGGCCCAGACCGGCACGACGAGTGACGACATGTCACCTCCGTGGCCAAAGGGTTTCGTTCGAGAGTCTTGGAAACTCAGACGAACGAAGCCCGAGGCGGTCGGAACACGCGCGCCGGCTCCGGCGACGGATGCTCCACCTCGGTGCCACGCAGCACGAGCGGAATCACGTGAAACATCGGGACGGGAACGCGCACGAGCTCGACGCGCAGCGCATCCATCGGCTCGACCTCGGCAACCGCGCCGACCGAGTCCGCGGAGAGCACGTCGGTCGGTCCTCCGCGCCCGGTGACAGTTGCCACCGCGAGCACGAGGAGGAGGACGATCCGGACGATCACTGGCCAGCAGTGTAAGTCCTTCGCGCTCGATGTCGACTCCCCTAGCGGTCGGGACTTCGGGCGATCCAGACCACGTGGTTCGCGCCACTTCCGGCCCGTGGGGGAATCTTGTGCACCTCGACGTCGAAGCCGCGACCGCGCAGCCTGCCGGTGAACGCCGTGTCGTCCGCGACGGACCACACGCCGAACCGCCCTGCAGGGGCGAGGGCTTTGCGCGCGCGCCCGAGGCCGCCGACGGAGTAGAGGGCTGCGTTCCCCGGCGCGGTGAACGCATCGGGCCCGTTGTCCACGTCGAGGAGGATCGCGTTGTAGAAGCCGCGCGCACGGGCGATCAGCGCGCCGACATCGCCCGGAACCACCTCGACGCGCGGATCATCGAGCGGTGCGCCGGCGAGATGCGCGAGCGGCCCGCGATTCCATTCGATCACCTCGGGGAGCAGCTCGGCGATCACCACGCGCGCATCGGGCGCGAGGACGTCGAGCGCGGCGCGCGCGGTGAAGCCCATGCCGAGGCCGCCGATGAGCACGCGGACTCCGGAGCGAGCCGCGAAGCCCGCGCAGCCCCATGTGGCGAGCTGATCCTCGGACTGGTGCATGCGGCTGTTCATCAGCTCTGCACCGCGCAGGCGGATCGCGAATTCGTCTCCTCTTCGGCTGAGCACGAGATCGCCGTGAGGGACCTTCGCGCGCCCGAGCTGTTGCCACGGGATCACGGGGGCGATGGTAGCATCGGCACGTGGTGGACGACGACCTGCGAACGACGCCGGCCGACCCGATGCCCTCGATCGACGCCGTCCGCAAGACGCTGGCAATCGCGGAGGGCAAGGCGCTGCCACAACTGTATGCCGTGTTCGCCGGGTTCGATCCTGGCGACGATCTCGAGACCCACCTCGAGTCCGCCGAGGCCCTCGGGCGGTTCCTCGTGGCGGGGCCTGCGATGCCGACCGCCGGGCACGAGGCGATCGCGCGGTTGCAGATGTTCGTGGATCTCCTCGAGCGCGTCCCCGAGGCGCAGGCGCGGTTCCAGGCGCTCGTGCGCTCGGTGCTCACCCAGACGCGCGGCATCAAGCTGTTCGGCGAGGTCGGCATGCCGAACGATCGCGGGCTGTGGGCGGAGACCACGGATCGACTCGCGCGCAGGTTTCTCCCGGAGGCGCCTACCCCGCACGAGCTGTGGCGGCTCGCGAGCCGGATGATCCGCTCGATCTCCGATCTGAGCTGGCTCGGTCCGGCGGCGGATCCGCTCCTGCACAGGCTCGCCGCGGTCGGTGGCAACTGCTGGGATCCGATCCGCATGTCGATCATCGATGCGATCAGCATGCTGACCACGCGCCTCGCGGCGCTCGGCATGGCCGAGCAATTCCGCACGCGCACCTCGGTCACGGGCGTGCGCGATTCGCCGCTCTACCACCTCGCGCGCGCGAGACCCGCGGAGATGCCCGCGCTGATCGAAGCGTGCCGGCGTCACCTCGATCAGGTGCGCATCGCGCTCGAGGACAGCGGTGTCTCGATCGATGTCGTGTACTCGCTCGATTCGATCGACCGCGGGCTCAATCGGATCGAGTTGCTGCTCCCGTTCGTCGATCCCGATGACGAGCTCGAGCCGACCTACGAGATCCGCGCCGTGATCGCAGCCGTCGGACGGGGCCTCGTCGGATCGCGCAGCTTCATCCAGCTGATGTCCGACAACCTGCGCCTCCTCGCGCGCAAGGTCATCGAGCGCGCGGGCAAGACCGGCGAGCACTACGTCACGTCATCGCGCCGCGAATACTTCCAGATGCTCGGGTCCGCGGCCGGTGGCGGGGTGCTCACGCTCGGGACGGCGTGCGCGAAGTACGTCGTCAAATGGCAGCACTTCGCGCCGTTCATCGATGGACTGATGTCGAGCGTGGTCTACGCGGGCAGCTTCCTCGTGATGCAGCTGGTCGGGTTCACGCTCGCCACGAAGCAGCCTTCGATGACCGCCGCCGCGCTCGCTGGCACCATTCGCGACCGCGCCGGCCCGGGCCGGCTCGACGAGCTCGTGCCGCTGATCGCTCGCATCGCGCGCTCGCAGTTCGCCGCCGCAGCCGGCAATGTCTCCGCGGTGATCGTCACGGCGCTCGCGTTCGATCTGCTGTACGAACGCTGGGCAGGCCATCCGTTCCTCGACGAGGCGGCGTCGAAGTCCGCGATCGCATCGTTCGATCCGTTGGGATCCGGAACCATCTTCTTCGCCGCTTTCACCGGCGTGCTGTTGTGGTTGTCGTCACTGGTCGCCGGCTGGTTCGAGAACTGGGTCGTCTACCGGCGCCTGCCCGAGGCGATCGAGCACCACCGCTGGGGCGCTACTCTCGGCAGGGCGCGCATGAAGCGCTGGGCGCACTTCCTCGAGCACGAGGCCGCGGGTTTCGGCGGCTCGATCGCCCTCGGCTTCCTGCTCGGCCTCGTGCCCGTGTTCGCGAAGTTCTTCGGGCTACCGCTCGACGTCCGCCACGTGACCTTGTCGTCGGGCTCGCTGACCCTCGCGCTCCACTCCGTTGGCATCCAGTCCGTCGGCTGGGGCGCAACGATCGCGGCGATGGTCGGGATCGCGATCATCGGCCTGCTCAACTTCGGCGTCAGCTTCGCGCTCGCGCTCCTCGTCGCCCTGCGCGCCCGCGACGTTCCAACGGGCGAGCGCCGCACGCTACCTGTCGCGGTGCTCAGGCGGTTCCTCAAGAAGCCGTTCGAGTTCTTCTATCCGCCACGCGAGCCGCGCGGAGCGACGGTGCCGCCGCCAACCCATCGGGATCCCTGAGCTAACCAGAAATCACACAACCGCGAAGACGTGCTGTCGATAGGCGGTGTCATGGCAAGCAACGAGTTCGGGGTGGGCGTCATCAAGCTCTCGATCGGCAGCACCGACGACATCAAGCTGCAGGTCACCGCGCAGTACAACCCGAGCCAGCTCGACATGCAGCGCACGGTCGGCTGGGAGCGCGGCAAGAACAAGCTCAACAATCGGCCCGACCACCGCCGCCCCAAGCCGGGTGACACCGACCTGGAGTACAAGGGCGGCGAGGGTCGATCGTTGACGCTCGACCTGCTGTTCGACGGTCTCGAGACCCACACCTCTGTCGAGCCGCAGATCGAGGCGCTCGACGAGATGGCCACGCTGCGCAAGGACTACGACAAGAACGACCCCGATCCACGGCCGCACCAGTGCGTGTCGTGTGGGGCTCCGGCGGCATGAAACCTCTGGTCTGCGTGATCGAATCGATCGGCGTGAAGTACTCGGTGTTCGACCGCAGCGGAAAGCCGTTGCGCGCGGTCGCGACGCTCAAGGTCAAGGAGGCATCGGTCTCGAACTTCGATCGCCCCAGCGCGTTCCGCGCTAACCGGCACGATACCGTCGGCGGCTATATCCAGGGAACACCGGATGGCCTCCCTCGCTGGGACCTGCCTCCTGTACCCTCGAAGAAGTGAGAAGCGCGGTGCTGGATCCGGCGTTGAGCGTGCTCGTGCACGCGGCCCGCGAGCTCCGCTACGATCGGCCCGCCGCCGCCGTCGACGACCGCCCCGATCACGTGCGCGCCGCCTCCGGTCTCGCGATGCACAACGGTCGCCTCGTCGTGATCCAGGACGACGTCTCGTTTCTCGCCGTGGTCGCCGCCGACGGCGTCTCCGCGGTCAAGCTGCCGCGCGGCCTCGATGGCCGCCGCCGCTTCGAGGTCGCGATCGGCAACAAGCTCGACAAGCTCGATCTCGAGTCGTGCGTCGCCATCGGCGACGAGCTGTGGGCCTTCGGATCGGGCTCGCTCCCCATCCGCGACAAGATCTGTCGCGTCCAGCACTCCACGCCACGCGTCCTCGATGCGGCGCCGTTCTACAACCGCCTTCGCGACGCCCTCGGCAGCTCGATCAACCTCGAGGGCGTGGCGCGCCTCGGCAACGAGCTGTGGCTGTTTCATCGCGGCAACACCGGCCCCACCGACGTGGGCCCCGCGATCCTCAAGGTCCCGCTCGACGCGATGCGCGCGTGGCTCGATGCGCGCGCGGCGCTGCCCGTCGTCAGTGCGATCGAGGGCTTCGACCTCGGCGCGATCGCAGGTCAGCGCCTCGGCTTCACCGATGCCGTCGCACACGCTGGCCAGGTCCTCTACCTCGCGACCGCCGAGGCCGCAGCAAACGCCGTGGACGATGGGGCGATCCTCGGCTCGCAGCTCGGCGTGATCACGCGCGACTCGGTCCGCGCCGCGCCCGTCGTTGGGCTCGATGGCAAGCCGGTCAAGGCCGAGGGCCTTGCACTCGATCCCGCGCGCGCGGGGTGGGGTTGGGTCGCACTCGATCCGGATGATCCCGAGAAGCCCGCGACCTTGCTGGAGATCGAGCTCGTCGGGCCCTGGTGAGGGTGTGTCTTCTGCCACGCGCGAACCCCGCTGGTTGGGGTAGCCTTTCGCCCATGAAGAACGCCTCCTATCTCGCTTTCGCTTTGCTCGGGTTCGCTGCGTGTGGCGGCGACGGCACCAAGGCCCCGGACGTAGATGCGCCGCCCGTATCTCAGAACGTCATGGTCAAGGGTGTCGCTTCGGAGGTGACCGTCTCCGGCCGCACCCCGACGGCCGGCGTAGTGGTCAGCGCATTCAAGGAAGGCGGCACCACGGCCATCGTGAGCGCGACCACCGACGCGGCCGGAGCCTACACGATCGTGATTCCCACCGACGGAATGCCGCTCGACGGCTACCTGATCGGCAAGCTGGCCGGCAAGAAGGACACGTATCTTTATCCGCCGCGTCCGATCTCCGCAGACCTTCCAAGCGCTCCGGTGCTGATCCTGACGCAGACGACGTTCGACGCCGCAGCGACGATCGCGCAGACTCCCCAGGTCGCTGGAATGGGCTGGGTCGGCGTGCAGGTGTTCGACTCCGCGAACATGGCCGTCACCGGCGCCACCGTCACAAGCTCTCCCGCCGGAACCGTTCGCTACAACGGCACGAATGGTTTGCCGAGCAAGACGGCGACGTCGACGGCTGTTGACGGCATCGCGTACATCTTCAGCGTCGCCCCCGGGACGGTGAATATCAGCGCGAGCGGCGGGACCGGAAATCTCACCTATCACTCGCATCCGGTGAACGCGCGCCCCGACCAGGTGACGACGACGTTGATTCAGCCCTGATCGTTGGAGAGGATGTCGGTCATGCGCAGTCTGGTGAAGGTTGTGGTGGTGCTCGCGGTCGCGATCGTAGGGTGCAAGAAACCCAACCCGGCCGTCTGCTGCGAATCCGAGGCCGACTGCGCCTCCATCGGAGTGTCGGATCCCGAACGGGGTTGCGCGCTCGGCCTCGTCTGTAGCGATCACGAATGCAGCGTTCCGCCCGATGGACCGAAGGCAGAGTGCACCGTGGACGAGCCCGACGCCACGATGTGCCCCGAACCTGCAATGCGTCGAGTGTGTCGAGGCGGGGGACTGCCCGCCGAGCGAGCCCACGTGTGACGCGACCTCGCATCAGTGTCGCGCATGTGTGCTCGACGCCGATTGTACGAGCGAGATCTGCGATACGCAGGCTGGGGTCTGCGTGCCGGAGTCAACCATCGTGTACGCCTCCCCAACTGGAACTTCGGTTGCGAGCTGTAGCCGGGCCGATCGGTGCTCGATCCAGCGGGCCTTCGCGATCACCGATGCGACGCGGAACGTCATCAAGCTGGTCCCGGGAACCTACTCGGGCAATCTCGTCGTCTCGAACAAGACAGTGCGTGTTCGTGGCGCCGGCGCGACGATCTCGTCGACGTCCGGGGATACGCTCACTGTCAACGATCACGGATCACTCACGGTGAGCGGGATGATCATCGTATCGGCGGCGGCAGCCGGTGGGAGGGCCGTCATCTGTAGCTCGTTGAACAACGTGGACATCCCTGTGCTCGCGTTGGACACCGTAACCGTCGAGAGCACATACACGGGCATTACCCTCACGAAATGCTCGGCAACAATCACTCAGTCGACGATCCACACGACGGGACTCTCCTCCGGTCTGTTGGCGACCAACGCGTCGACCGCTGACGTGACCCGAACATCCATACGAGGAGGGGCGTACATTGTCGGGTCCGCTGACAACTCGGTCCTGCGGCTGACCAATACAATCGTTGGGGATCCAACCACACCTGGAGACGATGGGTTCTTTGCCATCGGCGGTGCGGTCGCGCTCTCGTTCTCGACGGTCATCAACGCGCGCGTTCAGTGCAACGGTTCCCCTTCGGTGTGCTCGGGTGCATCGACCAATGGGGTCTGCTTTGATAACTCCGTCGTCGTCAACTTGGCTCCCGGTGCGCCCACCAACACCGTCACCGGGCTTGCATGCAGTGGGACCTACACGGCCGTGTTCCCGCAGACGGCACCCCTTGCTGGGCCTGGGAACCTGGCAATGAATCCGAAGCTCGTGAACCCCGCGATGAACGATCTGCACCTGCAAGCCACCAGCCCAGCGATCGACGCCGCGAATCCATCTGCGACGCTTGGCGTCGATTTCGAGGGGAAGCCGCGGCCCTCTGGCGCTCAACGAGATCTTGGCGCGTTCGAGTACCCGTAGGTACCCGAACCCAGGCAACGTAGGTTGGTGGACCAGCCTGCGACCGAGCGCACGGAGCGGACGCCGTTCTACAGCACGCTCTACTTCCGCGTGCTGGTCGCGATCGCGCTCGGCGTGGTCCTCGGCGTGCTCGACGCCACGACGGCCGTGAAGCTGCGCGCCCTCGGTGACGGCTTCATCAAGCTCGTCAAGATGACGATCGCGCCGCTGATCTTCTGCACCGTCGTCGTCGGCATCGCCTCGATGAAGTCGATGAGGTCGGTCGGCAAGGTGGGCGGCCTCGCGATCCTCTACTTCGAGGTCGCGAGCACCATCGCGCTCGTCATCGGGCTCGTCGTCGTCAACCTCGTCGGGCCCGGCGTCGGGATGGGCATCCACCCGAGCGCCGCTGACGCCGCCGCGGTCGCCGGCTACACGGAGCCCGGCAAGATGAAGGGCACGGTCCAGTTCCTGCTCGACATCATCCCCGATGCCTTCGTCGGTGCGTTCGCGCGCGGCGAGCTGCTCCCCGTGCTGCTCCTCGCGATCCTGTTCGGGTTCGCGCTCCACAAGACCGGCGAGCGCGGCAAGCCGGTCCTCGATCTGATCGAGCGTTTGAGCCACGTCGTGTTCGGCATCGTCTCGATGATCATGAAGCTCGCGCCGATCGGCGCGTTCGGCGCGATGGCGTTCACCGTGGGCGCGTACGGCCTCGGCACCCTGGCATCGCTCGCCGAGCTGATGGCGTGCTTCTACGGCACCTGCCTGATCTTCATCTTCGGCGTGCTCGGCGGCGTCGCCGCGTTTCACGGCTTCTCGATCATCAAGTACCTGCGCTACATCCGCGAGGAGCTGTTCATCGTGCTCGGAACGTCATCGTCCGAGTCCGCGCTACCGCTGATGATGACGAGGCTCGAGAACCTCGGCGCCTCGAAGCCCGTGGTCGGCCTCGTGGTGCCCGCGGGCTATTCATTCAACCTCGATGGCACCTCGATCTACCTGACCATGGCCGCCGTGTTCATCGCGCAGGCCACCGACACGCCGCTCGATATCGAGCAGCAGGTCGGCCTGCTCGGCATCTTGCTGCTGACGAGCAAGGGCGCCGCAGGCGTCACCGGCAGCGGCTTCGTGGTGCTCGCCGCCACGCTCGGCGCCGTGGGTCACGTGCCGGTAGCGGGCCTCGCGATCATCCTCGGCATCGACCGCTTCATGTCGGAGGCGCGCGCGATCACGAACGTGATCGGCAACGGCGTGGCGACCATCGTCGTCGCGAAGTGGTGCGGCGAGCTCGACGAGAAGGTGCTGCACGAGCAGCTCGACCGCGGCCCGCCGGCGTAGTCCCCGTTACCAGCTCGAACCGGCACCACCGCCACCGGAGCTCCCGCCAGAGAAGCCCGACGAAGACGAGGATGACGAGGACGACGAAGACGACCACGATGACGAGAACGAGGATGACGACGAGTCCGACGACGACGACGACGACGACTGGGTGAGCTGGGAGGTGTAGCGGATATGGGTGGCGACGTGGCTGCAGTTCGCGCAGCTCTCGCGCACCTCGACCTGACCTCCATGGTCGTAGGTCGCCGAGACCAGCGTGGTCGACGATGACGTCATCGTCTTGTACGTGCAGCCCGAGCAGGTGCCGTACCCCGAGAACCAGCGACCGTGGCGAAATGTGCGCGACGCCTGACAGCCGGGACAGACGAGGACCTCGTAGTTGACCGAGTGCACGCGTTCCTCGCTGCGCTGACCTTCATCGAGGTGCGCGTCATCGGCGATCTCGTCGAGCGCGATCATCTGGCGCGGCGGCGTGCATTCGAAACACACGCGTCGGCGCCGACGTCCGCGGAGCGCCAGGGCGGTGCCGCCGCCACCGACCAGGGCCAGGCCGCCGAGTGCGATCGGCAGCGTGGGATCGCGACCACCGCCGGTGGAGGACCGAGACGTCGTGGATTGCGTCGGCGCGGGATCCGACGCCAATGGTGCCGAGACCGCAGGCACCGTCGACGGATCGGACTTCGGCGTCACCACACCGTCGGAGCGGTACTCGCCGGCCGGCGCAGTGCTGGTGGACTCGCCCGGCGCATCGCGCAGGTGATCGGCGATCGCCTGAACGCCGGCGATCAGCCCTAGGTCAAAGCGCTTCGCCTTGAACGCCGGAACCATCTCTTGCGTTTGCATGTCGGCGAGCCACGCGGCCGGGAGTGCGGCCTCGATGCCGCTACCGGTCTCGACCTCGAGGCGTCGCTTCTTCATCACGAGGAGCACGAGAACGCCGTTGTTGGTCTGTGCAGAGCCGATGCGCCACGTGTTGAACAAGCTCGTGGCGAACTGCTTGGGCGTCTCGCTCACGTCATCGACGGTGACGATCGCGAGCTCGATGCCGCGGCGTGTGTGCAGTGCCTCGGCGATCGCTTCGATCTTGGCCTCGGCATCGGCATCGAGGACGTTGGCCTGATCGGTGACCCAGTGGTCCGGACGCGGACTCTTGACGTCCGCGACGGAGACGACGTTCATCACCACCACCGCGAGAAGTGCCGGAAGCATCGCGCCATCATCTCATCGAACGGTCGCAAACCCGCGGCGCAGCGGGATTGTTCGCGATCGCCTGTCCCCTTCGGTACGCGGCCGACGGACTCATCACTCTCGGAGTGCATGCGCGAGACGCTAGAGCTGGGCTGGGCTGTACCCGTTTATCATGCGCTAGATCCGCGCACCGGTGCCGAACGGGCTCGCGTGGGTCACGACTACAACCGCTTGATACACATTGGTGGTCCCCACGCATGGAGCTCGTGCTCGGCTAGCCTTTGCCGTCGGTCGGCGGGAGCTCGCCCGGTAACGGAGGTCGAACGTGTTCGAGGACCCGTGGTTCGGAGGCGCCGATCCGCAGGTAGTTCACGCGCGCTTCCGTGAGACTCACGGCGTTGGCACCCCCGCGGTAGGTCGGGTCCTTCGCCTGCACGAGATCGTCCTCCCAGAAGCACACCGGGCAGATCTCGTACGTGCCCGGCGGAGCTTCGCCGAGCGTGCGGCACCCGCAGCACAGGCAGCGGAAGTGCGTGAATGGGAGTGCCGCCGGATCGAGCCTGTCGGTGAATGGCTCGAAACCCGCCATGCCGAGCGCCTCGAGGGAGAGGTCGAACACGATGGCGCGGTTCTGCATCATCGACAGCACCTCCTGGAGCGCGACCAACCGCCCTGCTTGATAGTCGGCGTTGGTGTACGGACCTCGCTGCGCCTCGGTGGCGCGCTCGCGAAGGTCGGAGAACAGGTCGCTCACGTAGCGCTCGGCCGCGGTCATACCGGCAGCATAGCGCCGCGACTCCGCGGAGTTGCGCGATTGTTCGAGATCGCCTGTCACGTCCGGCGAGCTGCCGACATTGCTCGTCATGACCCACAAGCTCGCCGCCCTCCTGATCCCCCTCGCCATCGCGTGCACCACCGAACCGCCGAAGGAGCCCACCAGGATCTACGACTTCTCGGCTTCCGAGCTCGCCGAGCTCGTTCAGGTCCAGGCGCCGAAAACCGGCACGAAGGCGAGCTTGCGGGCTTCGGTCAGAAGCGTGCAACCCGCGCTGCTCGGCTGCTATGTCGCGCACGGCCGCGGCGCACGCGGCACGATCACGATGAGCATGCGCCTGAGCGGTGGGCCCGACGGTACACTCGTCGAGTCGGTGGACGTCGGAGGCGACGTGACCGACGAGGCATTCATCGACTGTGTTCGCGACACCGCCATGCTGATCGAATTCGCGCCACTACCGGAGCCAGGTGTGTGGCAGGTCAACTATCCCTTCACGGTTGGCGCATGAACGACGCGCGCGACTTCGAGAAGCTCGTGCGGCATCACCAGGGTGCCGTGTGCGCGGTCGCGTTCTCGGTGTTGCGCGATCGCGCGAGGAGCGAGGAGGTCGCGCAGGATGCGTTCCTGATCGCGTGGCAGAAGCTGCCGACGCTGGCGGAGCCGCCCGCCTTGCCCGCGTGGATCTGCGGCATCGCGCGGAACCTGGCGCGCAATGCCGCACGACGACCGAAGGAGACCGCAATGGTGACCGAGCCGATCTCGATCGAGACACCGCTCGCTGCAGTGCTCGACCACGAAGCCGATGACATCGCCGCGCGCGCGCTCGCTGCGCTTGCGGAGACGGATCGCGAGGTCGTCGTTCTGTACTACCGTGGCGATGGCTCGGTCGCGGATGTCGCCGCCGCACTCGGCATCACCGAGCCCGCCGCGCGGCAACGCCTGCATCGCGGTCGCGAGCGGCTGAAGTCCGCCGCCGCTGCGGTCGAGGCCACACTGCGATCAACGCGGCCCGGAGCCGCATTCACCGCGGGATGCATCGCCGCGCTCGCTGCGGGCGTGATGCCCTCGACCGCGGATGCCGCGACGGCACCGACGGCATCGTCGCTCGGCCCCGCCGTGATCGTATGCGGCGTGCTCGCGTTGATCGGGATCGGCGTCGGCGTGGCCGTATATGCGTCACGCGATCACAGCGGCACCGAAGGCGTTCGCGTGAGCGATCCATCGCGCACGAATCGCGCCCGCGCAGCGAGCACGCGCGATGCCACCGCCGGCTCGGCCTCGACTGTGGTCGTGCGCCGGATCGATGCGAAAGCGCGCACCGCACTGGTCCATGCGATCACCGCCGCTCGCCAGGGCGCGCCCGGCGGCGTGGCGGTGAAGGTCTATGACTTCTCCGGCTCGGTACTCGACGACCTGCGGAAGATGCCGCCGCCGAAGCCTGGCCCGCTCTCGAAGACGACGATCCGCTACGCGATCCAGGAGATCCAGCCGATGCTCCTCGAGTGCTACACCGAGGCCGCGCCGCGCCTCGCGCGCAAGGACGGCACGATCGGCGTCACGATGCGCCTCGTCGGCGAGCCCGACCTCGGGACGATCGTCGAGACGGTTACGCTCGACGGCGACGCGCACCTGCTCGCCGACGCGTCACTCTCCGAGTGCATGCGCGAGACGCTGATGACCCTGGAGCTGCCGCCGATGCAGACCTCGGAGAGCTGGGACGTGCTCTATCCGTTCGTCGTGCGCTAGAAACCTCCGGCGATGCCGATCGCACCGTGGCCGTCACCGGCACCGACGGTGACGGTCCAGCTCGGCGACTCGGACCGATAGAGATGCCACGTCTTGCGCGGCAGCGTGTACGCGATCAGCCAGGCGACGGGCAGGCTGGTGGCGAACGAGACGGCACCGACCTTGAACGACCGACGGTGCCAGAGGAGGAGACCGCCGGCGGCGTTCATCGCGAAGCCGCCGAGGTGCGTGAGCCAGAAGTTCTGGCGCTCCTGGTTCGCCAGCTTCTTGACCGAGGCGCGCAGCGCGGTGAGATCGGCGCAGCGATCCGGGTTGGCGTCGGGGACGTGCACGCGGAGCGGCGTGACGATGCGCGAGAGCATGCCGATGGCGGACTTCGTGCCACCGACGTACATCGACTCCTTGAAGTCGTCGTTGAAGGTGCCGAACGGGTTGGTGTGGGTCGCCGCGAGCGTGAACTGGACGACGGCCGCGGTGCCGAGTGCGACGGCCCACCCGGTGTTCCAGCGGAACACGGCGGGCTCGACCGCGACGAGGTGGTCGCGCAGGCGATCAGCATCGACGGCACAGTCGGCGTGCCCCGCGCGGGGAGCGATGGCGACGAGCAGCGCGACGATGACGAGCGACTTCACGTGGGCAGCGGCTGATTGATCACGAGCCAGTACAGGCCGAGCTGGCGCACCGCTTCGACGAACTGCGTGAAGTCCACGGGCTTGCGCACGTAGGAGTTCGCGCCGAGGCCGTAGCTCGTGACCACGTCCTGCTCCTGGATCGAGGAGGTCAGGACCACGACGGGGAGGAGCTTGGTGCGGTCGTCCGCACGGATCTCGCGGAGGACCTCGAGGCCGTCGATCTTGGGCAGCTTGAGATCGAGGAGGATGACCTGGGGTATCTCGTCGGCGGCGCGCGAGGCGTGCACACCGCGGGCGAACAGGTAGGCGAGGGCCTCGGCACCATCGCGGACCACGACAACGCGGTTGAGGATGTTGGACTTCTTGAGGGCGCGGAGCGTGAGCTCCTCGTCGCTCGGATTGTCCTCGACCAGCAGGATCACGCGCTCGCTCATGCCTCGGCCTCCGTGCCCAGTGTGAAGTAGAAGGTGGCGCCCTGTCCCGGCGTTCCCTCGGCCGTGACCTGGCCGCGGTGACGATGGATGATCCGCGCGACGGTAGCAAGCCCGATGCCAGTGCCCGGAAATTCGCTCTCGGAGTGGAGGCGCTGGAACACGCCGAACAGCTTGTTCGCGTACTGCATGTCGAAGCCGGCGCCGTTGTCGCGAATCGCGAAGGCGCGGTGGCCGTTGCGCTCGACCGCCGAGAGCGCGATGCGAGCTCCTTCGGTCTTCGACGTGAACTTCCAGGCGTTGCCGAACAGGTTGTCGAGAGCGATCGCGAGCATGCGCGGGTCGGCCTCGACGGAGAGGTTCGGCTCGATCTCCACGGTGACGTTGCGGATTGGTTCGACGCGCTGCAGCGACGCGACCGAGGTCGCCGCGAGGGCAGAGAGATCGACAGTGCGCAGGTTGAGCTCGGAGCGCGTGACCTTCGAGAGGTTGAGGAGGTCGTCGATCAGGAGCGCCATGCGCTGCGCGGATTCGCGAACGCGATCGAGGTAGCGCCTGCCTTCCGCGTCGAGCTTGTCGGCGTAGTCCTCGATCAGGGCCTGACTGAAGCCATCGATACCCCGCAGCGGAGCGCGGAGATCGTGCGCGACGGAGTAGCTGAAGGACTCGAGCTCCTTGCTGGCACGCTCGGCCTGATCCTTCGCGCGGCGAAGCTCGGTATCAGCGCGCTTGCGGTCGGTGATGTCCCGCGAGATACCGAGGAGGTAGACGGGAGTGCCGTTCTCGTCGAGGATCGGAACCTTCTTGGTATGCAGCCAGCGCTGGCCGTTCGCGGTCATGATCGGCTCCTCGGCGATCTCGACGAGCTGCTTGTTGTTCAGTGTCTCGCGGTCCTTCGCCTGGAAGAACTCGGCCTCGGCGGCCGGGAAGAAGTCGAAGTCGTTCTTGCCGATGAGATCCTCGCGCGGCACACCGAGCAGCTGTTCGCCGGCGCGGTTGAACCGGGTGAACGCGAGGCGGTCGGCATCCTTGACGAACACCATGTCGGGGATGTGCTCGATCACGACGTCGAGGAAGCGGTTCGCGCGCAAAGCCTCTTCCTTCGCGGCACGGATCGCTTCGCTCTCGCGGAGCTGATCGGTGAGGCGCGCGTTCGAGATCGCGAGGCCGGCATGGTTCGCCAGGTCCTGAAGCAGCTCGCAATCGATCATGTCGAGCGGGCGCAGCTGCTCGCGGTGGCGAAGCACGCTGAGCACGCCAATGGGCTGGCCGCGCACCCGCATCGCCACGGCGAGCGCCCCATGAACTCTGATCTTCGCGAGCGCCTCGTGGATCACCGGCGCGATGCTCGGCTTCAGCGCCGCGAGATCGATGAATGGAATGAGCCGCGGCTCGCCGGTGAGCATCGTGTGACGAGCGAGCTGGCCCTCTGCGCCGAGCGCGCCGGAGAACAGGATCGCGAGGTCCGCGACGACCTTCGGATCCCGGTCGTAGATCGCGCCCGCGATCAGGTCGTCATTCGGTTCGCGCAGCACCACGACGCACGTGTCGCCGATGACGTTTGCGACGTTCTTCGCGACCGCGTCGAGAAGGAGGTGATAGTCGGTGCCGGCCTCGGAGAACGCGACGATCGCATCCGATAGCAGCCGCAAGCCTCGCCGTAACCGCTCCACCTCTCCGGGCATCGATGCACAATAGTAGATCGACTCGGGGACCTTTCCTGGACCCCGAGTCGACCTATCGGACCACAAACAAACTCATTCTGCCGATGCGTGCGACACGACATCGATGCGGAACGCGAGCACGGGGACGCGGCGTCGGGAGATCTCGGCGGCGACCTCTTCGCGAAGCTCGGGCTCGGCCTGCTGCAGACGCGCGAGCGCTGCATCGGGGTCGATCCCATCGCGAGAGGGCACCAGAGTCACCAGAACACGCGCGGCACTGGGCGCCGGCGTCACCGACGCGAGGACGAGCTCGTCGATCAATGGATCGTCGAGGTCGGCAAGCGCGTAGGCGAGAGCATCGAAGACCTGTCGACACACCTGCAGATCCTTGTGGCCACGCTGGCCACGAGAATCTCGATGCATACGGCTCCTTCAGCCTGAGAACGGAACGTTCAGGGAACAGACGCTCAAACGTGAGGCTGAAGGGGATGCATGGCGACGCTCCGGCTAGCGGATGACCGCCAATCTACGGATCGCCGCGCTCGAGTCAACACCGGACTCGCAAGTGGGCGTGACTACTCCGCCGGAAGATCGGTCGAGAGCTCGTGGACGATCAGGTCGGCGCGCGCGGCGAGGTCCTTCGCCGACGGCACGCTCTCGATCTCCCAGCCCTTGCGCGAGTAGTACGTCTTCACGCCACGGTTCGTGCCGGAGATCTCCATGCAGTAGTCCATCTGGTTCTCGCTGCACGGGCGCGCCTTGAGCTTGATGGTCTCCTTGTCACCGTCCTGCGGGAAGGTCGCCTTGATCTCGCCGCCCTTGCCCTTGAACTGGAACAGCTCGAACGCGCCCTTCCACATCGAGGTCGCCTGGAACACGCCGAACTCTTCCTCGGTCACCGCGGCGAACACCTGGATGGTGTCGCGCTCGGTGCGCGGGATGTGATCGATCCAGATCCGATCGAGCGCGAGCTTCGAGTCGTCGGTCACGACCGGAGCGTCGCTACCGCGATGCGCGAGGCGCCACCCGCCATAGCCAACCGTAGCCACCAGAGCCGTCACGAGAAGGGTCTTCTTCATGGGGGAATCCTACTGCGCCCGGCTCGAGGTGCCAGGCCGGTCCCGGTCGATTTGCCAAAAACGTGAGCCCGTCACGCGTCTGTGATGAGGTGGGAACATGTTCCGTGTTTCGTCGTTTGTCCTCGGAATCATGGTCGCTGCGGCCTGTAGCGGCGGTCCGCCCCATTCCACCCCACAGCCCACGACGGCCGTCACTCCCGCCGGCGGCCCGGCGGACCTCCTGGTCGAACGCATGCTCCGCGCGCTCGAGGCCGAGGACGTCATCGCCTGGCGCGAGCTTCTCTCATCGCAGATGCGCGCGAGGTTCGGCTCGGACCCGGCTGCGTTGCACGACCACCTGATGTCCTGGCGGCGCGACGTGCTGCCGATCGCAGCGCAGCTTCGCGATGCCGAGCTCGCCATCGATGCCACCGGCCCCGAGCCCGTGGTGACCTACTCGGCCGATGGCCACGACGCGATCGCGCTGGCCAGCGTGGTCGTCGAGGCCGGCGACCTGCACCTCGACGAGAATTAAGACTCGTTGACGCCGCGGCCGGTGTCGAACAGGACCTTCCACGTGCCGTCGGGCTGCCGCTTCCACACGGTCACGTAGCTGCTCTTCCAGTGATCGTCGGGCGCGTTCCCGGTGAACGTCGCTTTGCCGACCGTGTAGCCGAGGTTGCCGGCCGTGCCGCTCGTGATCGGCACCCATGCGAGCACGCCCGAGGACAGAAGCGGTGCCATCGTCTCGGCGATCGCGGCGCCCTCGATCTTGCCGGTCTTGCGCCACATCCAGCCATCTGGCGCGAACCACGACGCCCAGCCCGCGGCGCCGCGCGCCTTGGCATCGGCGGCGAACGCGAGGTCGGCGGCCTCGAGCTCGGGCGCCGCGACGTGCGGGACCACCTGGAAGTCGAACGTGACGCGCGTGCCGCTCGCGGTCTTCAGCTTCGCAGTCAGACCTCGCGCGGTCCGCGCGTACTCGATCGTCTTCGCGTCATCGTGACCCGGGTTGCCGAACACGACGCTCTGGGCGCCGTGGCTGACGTGCGTGAACTGCACCGACGTCGTGCCGCCGGGCATCGCGAACATCCGCAGCACGCCATCCGCCGGGCCGCCGCCCTCCGCGTCGTCAATGATCATCACCTCGAACGAGTCCTTGTTGTCGTGGAGCGCCACGCCGTAGAGCGCGCCGGCCGCGGCGACCCAGTGCTCGGTGCCGCCCTCGCCTTTCCAGTCGCCGAGCCACCACGCGAGAGGACGGAGCGCCGGGGACAGCTCCGCCGAAACGGCCGGCGGCTTGGGAGCTTCGGGCTTGGTCGCTCCGCTACCGCACGCGACGAGGACCGCGAGCGCCAGGACACGGCCAATGGTCTCGGCGATGTTGTTGTAGATCACGCGGTCCTCCCCTTTGTCGCCGAGCCTACGATCATCTCGTGTAGATTGCCGCGATGCGCTGGGCCGTTGTACCGCTGCTGTGGCTCGCCGCCTGTGACTCGTCGGGTGGGAAGCTCGGCGACGACAATGCCGATGCCGCGGTCGGCGATGCCGCTCCTCCCGATGCGGGAGCGTGTGGCAAGCGCGGCGGTGTCCGCGGATTGACGCCGCGGACCGTGATGGCGGGTGGCCTCATGCGCACCTACCTCGTGTACCTGCCGGCAGGCGATCCGGCGGCGGAGATGCCGCTCGTCGTCGTGGCCCACGGCTACACGATGTCGGGGCAGCTCATGTACGACATCACCGGCTACAAGGAGCTCGCCGACAGCGAGCACATCGCGCTCGCATTTCCCGACGGCCAGGGCGGGCCGAACACGTTCGGTGCGCCGTGGAACGTGGGCGCGAACGTGTGCTCGAGCTCGAGTGGTGCGCCGCCGAATGCGCCCGGCGATGACTTCGCGTTCCTCGATGCGATCAAGGCGGATGTCGCGGCGGATCAGTGCATCGATCGCGCGCACGTGTTCGCGACCGGGTTCTCGATGGGCGGCTACTTCTCGCACCAGATCGGGTGCATGCGCTCCGACTTCCGCGCCGTCGCGCCGCACTCCGGCGGCACACACGACCTCAGCGGATGCACGAACGCGCGCCGCCCGATCATCATCTTCCACGGCCTGGGCGATGCGTTGATCCCGCCGGGCTGCGCGGATCCGAGCGCACTCCCCGTGGCGGGCGCGATGCCCTCGGCGACGGCCTGGGCCGCGCACAACGGCTGCGGCACCGCAACGACGATGCGCACGGTGACCGGTGGCCGCTGCGTGCACTACGAGGGCTGCCCGGCCGACGGGCAGGTCGAGCTGTGCACGTTCGATGCGATGGGCCACTGCTGGGCCGGCGGTGCGGCGAGCGCGGGCGTGTACTCGTGCCCGGCGTACGCCGCGGCGACGCAGCTCGAGTGGCAGTTCTTCAAGCAGTACGCGTGGTGACGTGTCGACCGAGCAGCCGAAGAATCCGCTCCACGGAATCACGCTCGAATCGATCGTGACCCAGCTCGTCGAGCACTACGGCTGGCCCGAGCTCGGGCAGCAGGTGAAGATCAAGTGCTTCAACGAGAACCCGAGCGTTCCGTCGAGCCTGAAGTTCCTACGTAAAACGCCGTGGGCGCGCGAGAAGGTGGAGAGCCTCTACTTGTTCATGTTGCGCGAGAAGAAGCGCAAACGCACCTGACACCGGTGTCCGACAATGGGGTCCGACCCCATTATCGGACACCGTGGGGTGAAACCTGCGCCTTCTCGAGGCGTCTGTTGGTCATGGGATCACGCGCCTTCGCGCTCGTGCTGTTCGCCGGCTGCGGGCAGGCTGGCTATGCCGATACCGCGCCACCGCCGCCCGCCCCGAAGGTCGGCGCTCCCGCCGCGAAGGCCGCCGCCGCGCCTGCGAGCTGCATCGAGACCGGCGCGCCCTACGACCGCACCGTGTTCCACGACCGACTCGCCGTGCTCGCCAGTGTGGAGAACAACGGCCGCGCACCCGGCTCCCCGGGAGACCAGGCCGCGCGAAAGGTCATCCGCGAGCAGCTCGCGTGCCTGCAACTCGCGCCGGGCGAGCTGCCGTTCACCGCCCAGAACGGCGAGGCCACGGCGAACATCTATGCGCGCCTCGCCGGCACCGATCCCGACGTCGGCAGCGAGATCATCCTGGTCGCCGCGCACCACGATCATCTCGGCGATGGCTTCCTCGGCGCGAACGACAACGCCTCGGGTATCGTCGCGATGCTCGGCGTCGCGCAGGACATCGCGAAGCGCGGCGCGCGAAAACGCACGATCGTGTTTGCCGCGTTCGGCGACGAGGAGACCGGCATGACCGGCTCGTATCAGTTCGCTGCCCATCCCCCCGCCGACGTCCCCCTCGACAAGATCGTCCAGGTCATCAACCTCGACATGGTCGGAAGCCACTCGTCGCGCGGGTTCGTCGCCGCGATGGGAACGTTCAAGGGCTTCGCCGCGACCAAGCTGCTCGCGAAGCTCGATGACGCCTACCCGAAGATCAACGTCGGCCTCGGCGGCACGGCGCGCGGCTCGGACTTCGAGCCGTTCTGCAAGCAGCGGATCCCCTACGTGTTCTTCTGGACCCCCGACACGCGCTGCTACCACCAGAAGTGCGATACGCCGTCGCGCATCGACGAGAAGGCGATGGTGTCGATCGCATCGCTCGCCGGTGATCTGACGCGGGCGATGGCCGACTCGGAGGTGGACCTCGCGGCGATGCAGAAGCGCCTCGGCTGCGGCGTCAAATAGGGGTCAGACATGACTTACATGACTTGTTGTCCCAACAAGTCATGTAAGTCATGTCTGACCCCATGCTCACGTCGTTCACCGCGCGGTTGATGGCGTCGACGCGACTCGTCGACGTGGTGAAGGCGCACCTCGTCGTTGTACCCATCGGCGAGATCGGCGAATTGATCGCGCGCGGCGCGATCCGAATCGAGAAGCAGTCAAGCAGGCTCGCGCCGGTCACGGGCCGCGACGTCGCCGGGCACATCGGACGGATCGGCGAGATCGTGAACGACGGCGATGTGATCGCGGCCGACGCCGAAGCGATCGCCGCGGTCGCCATGGCACCCGAGGATGGCGCGCTTGCGAGCCGCTACGAAGATGACGACCTGCTGATCTGCGACAAGCCCGCCGGCATGCACGTGCATCCGATCGGGCCATATCGGGCGGGCACGCTGCTCAATCGCCTGCTCTGGCACGTCGGCGCGCGGCCCGACAACCCATGGGGCACCGCGCGCCCCTCGCCGTTGCATCGCCTCGACCGGGCGGCGAGCGGCCTCGTCGCGATCGCGAAGTCGGCGAGCATCCAGGATGCGGTGCGGCGGCTGCTGGTCGACCACCAGCTCGAACGGCGCTATGCCGCACTCGTCACGGGCCGCGTGCGCGACGACACCGGCACGATCGATGCGCCGCTCGGCCGCGATCCAGCGCTCGACTATCGCCGCGCCATCGTTCCGATCGAGCAAGGCGGCCAGCGCGCGGTCACGCACTGGGCGGTCGTCGAGCGCGGCGACGACCGCACGCTGCTCGAGGTCACGCTCGAGACCGGTCGCACGCACCAGATCCGCGCCCACCTCGCCAGCATCGGGCACCCGATCGTCGGCGATACGCTCTACGCCGAGGGCACCGACTCGGCTCCGGAGATCGCGCTACACGCGACACGGCTTCGGTTCGTCCACCCGCGCACTGGCACCGACGTGGTCGTGGCCTCGCCGGTGCCCGCGTGGTGATCATGATGAGCTCGCGCGCTCCGCCGCGATCGCGATGGCCACCGGCTCGAGCTTCGCGAGGAGCTGCTGTCGCGCGCGGGTCTGGTGAAGGAGCGGCGTGAAGATGAGCTCGCGACGCGCGGTGATGCCCGCGCCGATCTCGTAGCGGCGCACGTCGACGGGGAGCGAGAGGAGCAGCTCGCCGAGGGGCCGCATGTAGTGGAGCTGGTACGGCGAGATCCGCTCGAGCTCCGCGAGGATCTCGCCGTCGCTGGCGCCCCGCGCACGCCCGGCTGCGGCGGCTTCGAACAGGTCATCGCCGCTCGCCATCCGCTCCTCGAGATCGGCGAGCTGCTTGGCGAGTGCGCGGCCCAGGCTCGCGATGACGGCGCGCGGATCGAGCGCTTTGGCCACATGCTTGCGCGCGACCGGTGCGCCGGCCTGCTCTGCGCGCCGGATCACGAGCGCGCGATACGAGGCGGCGAACATCACCACGAATAGACCCTCTTCGAACGTGCGGTCCGGGCTCCACGCCACCAGCTCGTCGACGAGCGCGAGCACGCCCGCGAGGGTGAGCACGTAGCGGGTGCGGGGACGACGCCCGCTGCGCGGTCGAGGTGGCGGTGGCACGACGGTGATGCGGCGTCGCACGGCGAGCTGGTCGCAGGCGCGACGGATCTGCGTGAGGTCGATGTCGGTGTCGGGCTCGCGAAGGTCGAGCTCGAGCCAGTTGCGGAACAGCAGGAAGAAGAACCTCGCGTCGCGGAGCATGAAGCCGCGGACTTCGGCGCGCGGGCGGTCCACCGTGGCAGTGAGATCGGCGGCGAGGAGCGACGCCGTGAGCAGCGAGCCATGCATCCCAACATGTTATTACAGACCGTGTCTGTAATGCGTCATGGCGAGCAGGCCGCTGACTGCGCAGGCTCGTCGGCATGCCAACCACCTTGCGGCCATGGGATGCGATCGGGGAGCTCGCCCGGTTCGTTCCGACTCCCCACAACACCCAGCCGTACCGGATCCAGCCCCGCAGCGACGACACCGCCGACCTGGTCCTGTGCTGCGACCGTCTCCTCCCCGACGAGGACCCCGGCAACGCGTACGTCCTGAGCGCATTCGGTGTGTTCGAGGCGACGCTCGAGTATGCCGCGCGCGCTCACGGCTACGAGATCGAGATCGCGCCGATCGAGCGCCTCCACGGCGCCGCGCTGACCCGCACCTCCGGCCGCATCACGGTGGCGCGCGCGACCCTCGTGGTGTCGTCGGCACCAGTCGACCCGACGCACGCCACGCTCCTCGCGCTTCGCCGCACCTCGCGCCTGCCGTATCACGATCGGAGCGTCGCACCGCCGTTCCTCGCGGACCTCGCGCGGACCGCCGCGGGATTCGGCCACTGCCTCGAGGTCCGCTCCGATCCGCACACGGTGGCCACGGTGCTGCAGCGCAACGCGGTCGCGATCATCGACAACCTCCAGGATCCACGTGAGCGCGAGGAGATCCGCGGCTGGCACCGGCTGGGCGAGACGCCGCGCACCGGCGACGGGCTGTGGCAGCAGCCAATGAACCAGCCGGCGTGGCAACTGCGCGCCGCGTTCGCGGTGCCGTGGCTGTTCGCGTTCGAACCGGTGAAGACGCTCGCGATCCGCCGCTACCTGCGCACGCAGCGCGGCACGCGACACGTCGCCGTGATCGGCGGCCCGCTCGCCACGTGGCCCGATCAGCGCGCCGCGGGCCGCATGCTGTTCGAGCTGTGGATGCAGATGGCCTCCGCCGACGTCTACATGCAGCCGTTCGGCTCGATGCTGACGAACGCGCACCACGCGCGCTGGGTCGAGGCCGCGCTCGGCGTGGCGCAGCCATGGCTGATCCTGCGGCTCGGCTACTCCGATCGCCCACCCGCCGCGCCGCGCCTCGCGTCGATCGTGCTGTCATGAGCGCGCTATGGAACGCGGTCGTCGCGCGCAGCCTCGAGGAGGTGCTCCGCGCGGCGCGCAGCTCGTGGCACACCTACCGGCTCCTGTTCGCGCCGTGGCTCGGCGAGCGTCTGCGCGGTCACGTGTCGCGGCTGCGCGCGGCGGCGGTTGCACGCGCCGCGTGGCGCGACGTGCCCGCATATCGCGCGCTGCTCGCGGAGCACGGCGAGCGCCCCGACATGCGCTTCGAGGATCTCCCGGTCATGGACAAGCCGAGCTACATCCATCGCTATCCGCTCGCCGCCACTTGCCGCGGCGGCGTGCTCCCGATGCACGGCGGCGTGCTCGACGAGTCGTCGGGCGCGAGCGGCACCGCGAACAACTGGGTGCGCGGGCCGGCCGAGCGCAAGATCACGCAGCGGATGATCCGCTACGCCGCGCGCGCCACGTTCGGCGATCGCGACTTCGTCGTGCTCAACGCGTTCGCGCTCGGGCCGTGGGCGACGGGCATGACGGTGTCGATGGCGCTCGCGGAGCGCTACCTCGTGAAGTCGACCGGACCCGACGTCGCGAAGATCGTGGCGACGCTGCGGCTGCTCGGTCCGTCGCGCCCGTACCTGATCGCCGGCTACCCGCCGTTCCTCAAGCTGCTGTGCGACACCGCCGATCTGGACTGGTCGCGCTACGAGATCTACGCGGTGTGCGGCGGCGAGGGCATGTCGGAGCCGCTGCGCACGGCGCTCGATCGCCGGTTCGTGAAGACCATCTCGTCGTTCGGCGCCTCGGACCTCGAGATCAACATCGCCGCGGAGAACGACTACACGATCGCCCTCCGCCGTGCGTTGATCGAGCATCCCGCGCTCGGCCTCGATCTGTTCGGCGCGCATGGCAGCCTTCCCATGGTGTTCCAGTACGACCCGCTGGACTACTACCTCGAGTCTGACGCGGACCAGAACCTCCTCGTCACGGTCAACCGCCTCACCACCGTCTCGCCGCGGATCCGCTACAACCTTCGCGATCGCGCCCGCATCCTCGCGAGGTCGCACATCGATCGCGTGCTCGGCGATCACGGCGTCCACCTCGCGCTACCGGAGGGTACCCGCCGCCTCCCCCTGCCGGTGCTGTTCCACTGGGGCCGCCAGGATCACGCCGTTGGCTTCTATGGCTGCAAGCTGACGCCGGAGGATCTCCAGCACGCCGTGCTGCGCGTGCCCGATCTCGCGCCACACGTCGCGGAGCTCGCGCTGCACCCGTTCGAGGACGCCGGCGCGAATCGCCGCCTCGAGCTGTGGGTCGAGTTGCGCGCGGGGAGTGCGCTGGTCGCCACGCCCGCGCTCGAGGCCGAATTGCTCGCGCGCCTCGCCGAGGTCAACCAGGACTTCCGCGAGTCGATCCGTATGGTCCCCGCCGATCGCTCGCCCACGCTGCGGCTATTCCCGCACGGCGCGAGTCCGCTCGGCGATCAGGACGCGCGGATCAAGAAGCGCTACGTCGTGTGAATCAGCGCACGCGGATCGTGTCGAGCCGGCGCACCGTGCCGGGCGCGATCACGCGCGCGTGGATCCCGCGCAGCCGCAGGTGCGCATTGGCCGGTGCCTTGGTCCACGCGACGGCATCGACTCCAAACCGTTCCGCGAACTTCTTGCAACCCGTGTGCGGCGCCGGTGTGACCTCGAGGACGACCTCGCCGATCGACAGCCGCGCCCCGATCGGCAGGTTGCCCTCGGTCAGGTCGAGATCGACGAACAGCTGGTCGCCCGCAGGTGCCCACTCGGCGCCGGCGATCAGCGCGATCACGCGGGAGCTCATCAGCGTGATCTGCTTCTCCGGGTGCGGCGTCTTCGTCGGCGTCGGGATCGACCAGCGATCACCGACCATGCCGATGGTGGTGTCGAGCTGGGCGGTCTCGAGGATCTCGCGCTGCAGCTCCGAGGGGCGGCGCACGATCAGCGCGAGCGTGCCGGCGTCGCGCGGTGCGGTGAGGATCTCGGCGAGGCCGGCTTCGAGCTCGGCGGTGGTGCGATGAGCCATCGACGTACGATGCTGCGCGGCCGGGCCGCGGTGCATGGCGTTATCCGGTAACGCGCTTGCGGAGCTCGTGGACAGAGGACAGCCAGGCAGTGCTGTCGGGCAGGACAGACAGCTCGCTGCTGACCACACGATCGATAACATTCGCCGCGAGGCGCACCAGCGCGGGCGACGGCTTGGTGGTGTGCTGGCGGACCCAGCTGTCGAGCTCGGAGTGCGGAGCGGCCCGACCACTGCGGCCCTGGAGGCGCGCGACGACCTCGCACGCGGCGATCGCCTCGCATGCCAGGTCGAGATCGAGCTCGTCGTCCTCCGCGTCCTCGACCGTCGACAGGGTCTCCTCCACGAAGGAGAGATCGCCCGGATCGGTGTCGGTCAGGTTCGACGACCAGTCGTACGCAGCATCATTGTCGAACGCGCCGCTGCCCCAAGCACCCATCAACACCCCAATAGCGAAGCACGATGGTGCTCGTCAAGTAGACTCTGCATGGGGTGGCGAAAGAATCGGCGCAAGATCGATCGGACGCGGTCGATCGCAATGATGACGCGGTGCGCTGCGGCATTTGCGATCACCGCATCACAGATCGAGGCTATCGGATCGAGATGAGCGGGGCGCACGAGCACACCTTCGTCAACCCCGGCGGCGTCGTGCATCACATCGGCTGCTACGTGGCTGCGCCGGGCTGCGCGCACGTCGGCTCGACGGAAGAAGCGTTCTCCTGGTTCCCCGGCTGGTCGTGGCAGATCGCGATCTGCAGCGACTGCCGCACGCACCTCGGCTGGATTTTTCGCTGCGCCGGGGACCAGTTTCACGGGCTGATCGTCGCCGCGCTCAAGCTGTAGCCAGTTGTTCACGTCGGAGGACTCCACACACGCGCGATGCATCTCGCGTGGTTAGCGCGGCACGGGCACTGCACGAGGCGGTGCCGTGCGTTTGCTCGTGACCGTGTTGCTCCTCGGTGGCTGCTTCTACGACGAAGCCAGTCCGCTCCCCCAAGAATTTGCCACCTGCCCCGCCGAGGCTCCCGACCTCGGGGTCGCCGCCCCGACCTGGACGAAGGACGTCCAGCCGCTCGTGATCGCGAAGTGCGAGAGCTGCCATACCGCGGGCGGGCTCGGCCCGTTCGAGCTCTCGACCTACGGCCAGGTCGCGAACGTGCGCGAGATCGTGAAGGGCGTGATCGAGGATCGGGTGATGCCGCCGTGGCAGCCCGCACCGTGCTGCACCAAGTATCGCTGGGATCGATCGCTCACCGAGGACGAGCGGGCCACGATGATGCGCTGGCTGGACACCGGCATGGCCTACGGCGATCCGGCCGACGCGCCGCCCGTGCAGCCGCCACCGATGAGCCTGCCGCACGTGGACCTGCGGGCCGAGATGCACGAGCCGTTCACGCCGGAGCCGAAGATCGGCGCCGACGAGCTGCGCTGCTTCCTCCTCGATCACGACGAGATCGATCACACGCGCTACATCACCGGCTTCGACTTCCAGCCCGGGCTGCGCTCGATGGTGCATCACGTGATCGTGTACGCCGTGAAGGAGGACGCCGCGAAGGACCTCGCGAAGAAGGCCGGCAAGGACGGCCGCCCCGGCTGGGACTGCTACGGCGAGGGCGGCGGCGAGCTGGCCTCGAGCTCGGAGTACATCGGCGGCTGGCAGCCCGGCGTGCTGTCCCGCGTGTTGCCCGAGGGCATCGGACGGGCGCTACCGGCGAAGACGCGGATCATGATCCAGATCCACTACGACACCGGCCACGGTATCGGGCCGGATCGCAGCGCGATCGACATGATGCTCGAGGATCGCGTGGATCGCGTCGAGAAATCGATCCCGGTGGGCAACGTGCTGTGGTTCGCGGGTGACGGCATGAAGATCCCCGCGAACGATCCCGACACGATGGTCTGGGCCGCGTACGACCCGAGCGACCTCGTCACCATGGGTAAGTCTGTCGAGATGCACAACGTGATGCTCCACATGCACGAGCTCGGCTCGATCGGCCGCGTCGCGGTGCTGCGCGAGAACGGCGATACCGAGTGCCTGCTCAACATTCCGCGCTGGGACTTCCACTGGATGGCCGACTACTACTTCGACACGCCCGTGCACCTCGCCCCGGGCGACAAGCTCTACGTCGAGTGCCACTGGGACAACAGCGAGGCCAACCAGAAGATCGTGAACGGCGTGCGCCAGAAGCCACGCGACCTGCACTGGGGTACCGACGACGAAATGTGCGGTGCGGTCCTCACGTACAGCGAGGTGCTGAAGTGAAGGCGCTGCTGCTGATCCTGCTCGTCGGGTGCGGCTCGTACTCGACCTACAAGACCACGCGCATCGTCCCCGACGGTCAGACCGAGTGGCTGTTCGGGACGCAGGCTGCGGGTGCTTCGCTTCCCGGCAGTGACGGCAAGACCGGCGTGGCACCGATGCCCGAGACCTCCGCGGGCGTGCGTCGTGGGTTCGCGAACCGCTACGAGCTGCAGGTCAACACCACGCTGCTCGCGCTCAAGCAGGTGAAGACGGGCAGCATCGAGCTCGCGGGCAAGATCCGGGTCGCCGAGCACGGCCGCTGGTCGCTCGCTGTGGGTGCTGCCACTGGCTATCGCTACATGGAGTCGAGCGGCGCCGTGATCGAAGGTGGCCACGTCGCGGTGCCCGTGATCGCCGGCGTCGATCTCGGTCGCAACCAGCTCGTGGTCTCCGTGACCGGTGGCTACCAGCGCTACTACGAGAGCGGTGCGAAGCCGGTGAGTGTGCCGTTCATCGGCGACTCGATCGGCTTCCTGTACCAGATCAGTGACCACTTCGGCGTCATGCACGAGGTCGGATTTGCCTATACGCCGACGGCTAACTTCATGACCGACAGCTCGCGGCTGTTCCACATGGGCATCGCGCTCACGTGGACCCGCTGATCCGCTACAGTCGGCGCGATGAGCCGCCCCGAATACAACATGGTCGAGATCGCGCGCCGCGTGCTGCGCGAGAATGGGTTCGAGCCCGACATGCCGCAGGGCATCGAACGCTCGATCCCGGCCAAGGACCCGATCGAGAACGCGGTCGATCTGCGCGCGCTCGACTGGTCGTCGATCGATAACGATGACTCGCGCGATCTCGATCAGATCGAGTGGGCGGAGCTGCTGCCGAACAAGACGATCCGCATTCTCATCGGCATCGCGGATGTCGATGCGCTCGCGCCGAAGGGCTCGGAGGTCGATCGGTACGCCGGCGCGAACACCACCACGCTGTACACCGGCGTGCACATCTTCCCGATGCTGCCCGAGGAACTCTCGACCGACCGCACCTCGCTGCTCGACGACCGCGACCGCCTGGCCATGGTCACCGAGTTCGTCGTCGCCGAGGACGGATCGCTCGATGACACGAAGACGAAGATCTATCCGGCTCACGTGCGCAACAAGGCGAAGCTCGTGTACGAGCTCATCGGCGCGTGGCTCGAGGGCCACGGCGAAGCACCGGCCGGCAAGGCGATTGCCTCGCAGGTCGCGCTGCACGACCAGGCCGCGCAGCGCTTGCGCCGTCGCCGCCACGAGCACGGCGCGCTCGACTTCGAGACCATCGAAGCGCGACCCGTGACGAAGGATGGTCGCGTCATCGATCTCATCGTCGTCCAGAAGAACCGCGCGAGAGAGATCGTCGAGGATCTGATGATCGCGGCGAACGGTGCCACCGCCCGATTCCTCGAGCAGCGCGGGTTCTCGTCGATCCGGCGTATCGTGCGCCGGCCGAAGCGCTGGGACCGCATCGTCGAGCTCGCGGCCACGTTCGGCTTCAAGCTTCCCGCCGAGCCGACCGCCACGGCGCTCTCGGACTTCCTCACCGCCCGCCGCACCGCCGAGCCCGACAAGTTCGCCGATCTCTCGCTCTCCGTGGTCAAGCTGATCGGGCCCGGCGAGTACCTACTGCAGCGCGCCACCGAGCCCGATACCGGTCATTTCGGTCTCGCCGTCGATGACTACGCGCACTCGACCGCGCCGAACCGCCGCTACCCCGATCTGATCACGCAGCGCCTGCTCAAGGCCTGCGCGAGCGGCGGCAAGTCGCCGTACTCCGACGAGGAGCTGATGGCGATCGCGCAGCACTGCACCGATCGCGAGAACGGCGCCCGCAAGGTCGAGCGCACGATGCGCAAGGTGGCCGCGGCGCTGCTACTCCACGATCGGATCGGCGAGGTGTTCGACGGCGTCGTCACCGGCGTCACGTCGAGTGGCGTGTTCGTGCGGCTGTTCAACACGCCGACCGCCGAGGGCCGCGTGGTCAAGGGCGAGCAAGGACTCGACGTCGGCGACAAGGTCAAGGTTCGCCTCGTCGATACCGAGCCGAACCGCGGCTTCATCGATTTCGTCCGCGTCTAGATGTCTTCGAACCGGTCGTTGCGCGCGCCGTTCGTGCGATCCCAGTGGATCGTCAGGTTCAGCGAGCCGTTGATCGAGAGCGGCTCGGCGTAGGACAGTCGCGAGAGCAGCGCGTAGTCCGTGGGATCGATCATCGACTCGTCGGGCGCGGGCATCTCACGCTTCGTGATCGAGAACGAGGCGCTGACATCGACGTGGCCGCCGACCTGCACCTCGATGTACGGCGACGCCGTGAGGTGATGCCGGCGCCCGGGATGAAGCAGCTCGGCCTCGGCGCTCACCGAGAGCCCGAAGCTCACCTTGTCCTTGCGCACGTTGCCGCTCGCGACCAGTCCGTGCCACGGGAAGCGCGCGAACCGCTCGCCGATCTCGTTCTGGATGTTGTAGCGCTCGACGCGATAGCCGGCCTTGTAGAGGATCGCGAGCCGATTGCCGCGCGGATCGTCCGCCGCGTACTTGTCCCATTCGACGCCGGCGTACGTCCCCGATGCGTAGCGGTACTGCGATTTCGGATCGGCGCGCTCGAGTCGCGTCAGGCCGCCGAACGACCAGCACGCATCGTAGAGCCACGCCGCACCCGTGGCGGCGACGGTGCTCCACTGCCGCGTATCGAGTGACACCGTGGTGCCATCATCGAGCATCAACGGCGGCTGGTAGTTGAGGCCGTAGTTGCCGGCGAGCGAGAGCACCGCGCGCGTGGTCTTCGTGACGCGGGAGACCTCGAGGTCGCCGTACATGTGCGCCGACTTGTACTTCGCCGTGCGATTGCCCGAGCCGCCGAGCCCGAGCGACACGCCCCACGGCGTGGTCACCGGCGCCGCAGCCGTGGAGTCCTCCGCGATCTCGCCGAACGAGACGGTGACGACCTTCGGATAGCGCGCGGCCACGTAGAGCGCCATCCCGCGCATGAACACGGGCTGGAGCTGCGCGCGTTGCTCGTCATCGGTGCCGCGCGTATCGATCTCCACGTCGAGCTCGATCACCGGCGGCGATCCCACCATCGTGGAGACGAATCGCAGGTGCAGGCGATCGACGAGCGCCACCTCGGTCGCCGCCACGTAGAGCACCACTTCGGCATCGGCGCGCGGCGACTGGAGCAGCGTCTTGTTGGCGTCGATCAACCCGAGCAGGAATGCCGGGCACGCCTTCGTGCGCGCCTCCGATTCGCACTCGAGGTGGACACGCACCGGACCCGCCGCCGCGCTGCCCACGAGTGCGAGCAGAACGACGGCCGCGCGGATCACGGCTTTTGCCCGGGCGTCAGCGCGTCCCACGCCGGGAAGCACGCGTGCAGCTCCGTGTCGGTCTTTGCATCGAGCACGCACCGCGGAAACAGCATCGGCTTGCCCGCTGCGACATCGGCGACGCAATCCTTGAGCGCGTTGTCCTCCATGTGCTTCGTGTAGGTCATGCCGCCGCGCTTCGCGAGCTCCTCGATCGTCGGGCGCGCCTTTGTCAGGAACGTGCCGCAGTCGGCGGGCGTGATCGCCGGCGTCGGGGGCGGCGTCTCCTTCGCCTTGCAGGCGATCAGCGCTGCGAACAGAAGGGCTGCTCTCATTGCTCCAATGTACCGCAACCCCGCGCTTACACAGGCCTTACACACGCGTGGCGTAGATCTTCGACGAGGAGGGCGCGTTGACAGAGGACAAGCCATTCGCATCTGTCCCAAAGGAACTTGTCATGTCTCGTCTTCGCTTCGCGATCGCATCTCTCCTCCTGTCCTCCGCCGTCGGCTGCGCTGCGGCCACCGCCGGCACCGGCTCGGCTCCCATGAAGCCGGTCGTCGTGCAGCCCGCGAAGCCCGCGATCGATCGCGCTGCACTGCGCGCAAAGCTCGCCGATCGCCGCGCGACCACGATGGCGCACTTCCTCGCGTATCGCGAGAACCGCGTCTATCCGGTGAACAAGCTCGGCGGCACGCGGCACATCTGGCAGGACGACGCCGGCAACCTGTGCGCCGCGGCCACGCTGATCAGCTACGACTGGGGCCGGCCGTCGACGGAGAACGTCGGCAAGGAGAACCGCGAGATCGCACTCGCGAAGGTCTCGAGCGGTCCGCTCGCCGACTGGATCCTGACCTCGGGCCTCACACACCACGAGATCGTTGCGATCCAGGTCCCCGGCTCCGACATGTTCCCCGAGGTGCAGCCTGCGAGCCCGGAGATCCAGCGCCTCTACGGCATCTACATCGATGTCGAGCGGCAGCTCACCGGCCTCGCCGACGAGAGCCTCGATGCGGCGACCGACGCGTTGATGAAGCGCCCCGACCTCGCGCGCGATCTGCTCGCCGGCCACGTCGCGAGCGCGGGCAAGTACACCGCGAAGACCAACGTCGCTACGAAGTGATCGCGGCGATCCGCTTCGTCAGCGCCTTCTGCGGCTCGCTCGGCTCGACGGTCTGCATCGCCACGAGCTTCGCGAGATCGCCCTCGACCTTCATCTCGCCCGTCAGGAACGCCTGAACGCCGGCGGCCATATCGGCCTCGACGAAGATCTTACGTGCCAGCTCCTCGCTGAGGGTCAGGCTCGTCGGCACGTCGGCCTTGTGACCCTGCGTGAACAGGCCGTCCTTCATGAACAGCGGCGTCTCCTTGCCGGCCGACGTCACGGTGACGTTGACCTCGACCGCCTTCATCGCCTCCGGAATCTGGAGGTCGCCCGCGCTGGCGATCAGCTCGTCGACCTTGGTGAACCACTCGGGGGACAGGAACGCGTAGGACATGCGCGAACCATAGCGAGGCAGCGGCAGACGAGGGAGACTCAGTTCGTGGAGTACGAGTTCGGTGACATCACGGTCGCTTGTACGAACACCGATCGCATCGTGTTCCCCGAGGTCGGGATCACGAAGGGCGAGGTCATCGCGTACTACGCCTCGGTCGCCGAGATCATGCTGCCCGAGGTGCGCGATCGCCCGCTGACGATCGAGCGGTTCACGAAGGGCGTCGACAAGGGCGGCTTCTATCAGAAGCACGCACGGAAGCACTATCCGGTGTGGATCGAGCGCATCGAGCTCGGCACCAAGACGAAGGTCGTCTATCCGCTGTGCGATTCACCGGCGGCGCTCGTGTACTTCGCGAACCAGGGCGGGTTCGTGCTCCACGTGTGGACGAGCCGTGTCCAGACACCGTCGCATCCGGACGAGATCGTGTTCGATCTCGATCCGCCCGAGAACGGCTTCGCGCTCGTGCAGCAGACCGCGCGCATCCTCCACGACCTGTTCGACGAGCTGTCGCTATCGGCATTCGTCAAGACCACGGGCTCGAAGGGACTGCACATCGTCGCGCCGCTCGATGGCACGGCGGGCTACGACGAGGTTCAGGCGCTGTGCGGTGCCATCGCGAAGCTTCTGTGTGCGCGCCACCCGGAAGTAATGACCACCGAGTTCTACAAGAAGGACCGCAAGGGTCGCCTGTTCCTCGATATCGGCCGCAACAGCCTCGGCGCCACGATGGTCGCGCCGTACTCGTTGCGCGGTCGCCCGAACGCGCCCGTGTCGGCGCCGATCGAATGGGACGAGCTCGACGGCATCACGCCCGATGGCATCGTGCTCGGCGACATCGCGCGCCGGCTCGATCGGATCGGCGACCCGTGGAGCAACCTGCGCGCGGATCCGGGATCACTCCGGAGCGCCGCACAGGCCCTCCAGAAAATCCTGGAAAGCTGACATGCAGCTGTCACGGCGATCGGCGATGGTGCGGGCATGACAACACTCGAGATCGGTAAGCAGCTCGTCGAACTGTGCCGCAGCGGCAAGAACCACGAGGCGATGGAGAAGCTCTACTCGGCCGACACCGTCAGCGTGGAGGCCGCGGCCCCTCCGGGTGGGTCGGCCGAATCCAAGGGCCTGCCCGCGATCCTCGCGAAGGGCAAGTGGTGGGCCGACAACCACGAGGTTCACAAGGCCGAGATCGATGGGCCGTTCCCGCACGGCGATCGGTTCGCCGTCACGTTCAAGTACGACGTCACCCGAAAGACCGACAACAAGCGATTCGATATGAACGAGGTCGCGCTCTACACGGTCGCGAACGACAAGATCACGCGCGAAGAATTCTTCTACGCGACCTGATCAGGTCCGGCGGCAAGCTTCGCGAGCTTGCGCTTCGATAGTGCGTACTTGATGCCGGCGAACGCGCCCATGATGCCGAGGATGATCCACAGCGAGTAGCCGAACAGGACGTCCCACACGGGCATGCTGTACGCCGGCAACGGATCCGGGATCATGCTGTTGCGCTGGAAGTCCGCCAGCTCCTGCCCGTTCGGGATCGGGTAGTACGACTTCTCGCTCTTGATCTTGAGGATGTACCCCTCGTCCTTGGCGTAGATACCGCCGACGAAGAAGTGCATCGACACCCGGAACCCGAGGCACAGTGCCTCGCCGTTCGGCCCCGTGAGCGGAATGTCGACGATGCAGTTCAGATCGTCTTGCGTGCCGAACATCATGCCCATGACGACGTTCCCCCTGGTTCGATGGTAGCAGTCACGGGCACGCCGGAGTGGCGGCGAGCAGCGTCTGGTAGCTGTTCTGCGTGGCGCCACCGCAGCGGCACGGCGCAGGCTGGTTGGACGCGTCCACGCACGTCGCCTCGAGATCCGTGAAGAACCGATCCGGCGTGCAGTCCATTTGATCGTTCAGGACGTCCTCGCAGTGATCGCCGAGCGACAGGTTCGCCACCATCTGCGCGTAGGCACGCAGCGCGACGTGACAGGCGCGGGCGCGGGTGGCGAGCGCGTTGCCGAACACGAACGCGACCTCGTGCCCCGGACGGCAGCTATCCGGAATGATCGAGGTGGTCGCGGTGCCGCCCCAGTAGTCCGTGGTGAACACGATCTCGGTGTGTGCGGCCGGCGCCGGATCCGTCTCGGTGATCGCGAGCGGGAACGGCGCGAGCGCGGTGCGCATGCACGCGACGACCTCGGTCCAGTCGCTCGCCGATTTCGGCCACGGCGGCAACGTGCGCGGCATGTCGACGAGAAGCGAGAGGTTCGCGCTCGCGTCGTCGCGGCCGCCGTGATCCCACATCCCGCCGCCCTTGTTCAGATACAGCACCGCCGGCTCGCACGCATCCGGCGGCAGGTCATCGCGACCTCCGCACGCCACGAGCAGCACGAGCGAGGCAGCGAGCCGCACGCTACTTGACGGTCCAGCTGCTCGGCTGCACCGCGAACTTCGTCGCGCCTGCCTCGATCGTCGAGGCCGCGCTGCGCAGCGTACCCGCGAGCGTGGGGATCACCTTGTACTTCGCGGCGAACGTCTGCCCCGGGTTCATCGCCGGGATCGTCAGCGTCACCTTGCCCTCGGCGGCCTCGTACTTCGTGACCGTCCCTGCCGTGACGAGGGCATCGAGGCTCGCCGTGTCGGGCTGGACGCCCGCGGGGAGCGACTGCACGATCTTGACCTCGGTGCCCGATGGCGCGATCGCGCTGATCGAGAGCTCGACCGGCACGCCGACCTGCGCGGTGACCGGCGACGGCGTGACCGCCATCTCGAGGCCCTGCTGCGTGGTCTGCTTCTCCCACGGCACGTAGCCGCGCAGCGTGAGCGAGAATCCGAGGCCGGGGACCGCGGGCTCCGCGATGATCTTCCACTCGTGCTCGCCGGCGATGCCGGGCGCAGATGCATCGAGCGCGAGCACTTCCTTGAGCGCCTCGCGATCGAGGGTGCCTTCGGTGACCGGCTTGCCGTCCATGGTGAGCGTGATCTTCACGCCCGCGGGGACCGGATCCTTGAACAGCACCAGCACCGCCTGCATACACACGAGGTTCGCCCGGCCATCGCTCCAGCCGCGCTCCGGGCTGTACGAGCCGAGCAGCGTGCCGCCGAGATCGGCGACCGGGGCCTTCGGATCTCCGTCGAGCGCGAGCACGGCGAGCGCGGTCGCCTCGGCACGCGACGGCACGCTGCCGTCGGAGCGGACCACGCCCTCGGGCACCTCGAGGTACTTCGAACCATCGGGCGCGTCCTTGATCGCTGCCTTCACGCGCTCGGCCAGCTTGTCGTGGTTCGTGCTGGTCGAGCCGCCGCTCGCGAGGATCGCCGCCGCCGTGTACGGATCCGTGACCTGCTCGAGCGTGCGATCGAACATGCCCTGCGCGCGCGCCGCCACGCCCATCGCACGCTGCCGCTCGCTCGCGGTGACATGCGACGACGCGACCGCGCGCGTAGCTTCGGCCGTGGCAACGAGCACGCGCTGCAGCGTCCAGCCGCTGCCGCCGGAGAACGAGCCGTCAGGGTGCTGCGACTTCGCGAGGAACGTCACCGCGCGCTCGCCGAGGCGTGCGAGCACCGGGTTGCCCGGATGCGCGAGGGCCGCCGCGGTGATCAGCGTCGCGCGATCGACATCGAGGTTGCGGCCGTCGCGGATCGCGCGTTGACCGGTGAGGATCGAGAGCGTGCGGATCGCCTCGGGATCCGCCTTGTCGCCGAGCTTCGCGAGCAGCTCGGTCGCCTGACCGGCGAGCAGCAGCGCGTACGCATCGTCGGCCACGCTCTCGCGATATGTCGACACGCCGAGCTCCGAGCGCAGCAGCGAGAGCGCGCCGGGATACACGAGCAGGCGCGCGCGATCCGTCTCGGGATCCGAGCCGACCGGTCCCGCGATCGTCAGCGTGCGCGGCGCGGCGAGCGTGCCCGTGCGCAACACGGTCTCCGGCCGTCCGGCGGGACGCACCTCGATCGTGCGCACCACGGCATCGGTGGTGCCGAGCACCGCCTTGACCTCGATCACGCCGGGCTTCGTGGCCTTCAGCGTCGCGTAGTCGAGCGCACCGCCCTGCGCGGGAATCGTCTTCGTGCCGCCGCCGCCGGTCAGCGTCGCGTTCTTCACGCTGAGCGCGAGCGGGCTCGTGGCCGTGGTTTCGGTCGTGTTGACCATCTGCACCGGTAACTTCACCTCGTCACCGATCACGAGGAACTTCGGCACCACGAGGTCGACGTAGGTCGGCAGCGTGCCGAGGAAGCTCGTCACCGCGCCGCCCTGCGCACCTTCGCGCGAGTGCGCGAGTGCGAGCACGTGCCACGTGGTCAGACGATCCGGAACGCGCACCGGCACCACCGCGGCGCCGCTTTGATCGGTGACCACGAGCGGCTCGAACAGGAACGTCTCCGGAAACCACGCGCGCGTCGCCGTCTCCGTCGCGGCATCCCCGCCGGACGGGTCGTTGCTCGGCTTCTTCGCGTTGTTGCCCTTGACGGTGGCAGCATTCGTCGCGCCCGGGCCCATCGCGAACTCGCCGTCCGCCACCGAGGACACCACCACCGGAGACGGGGCTTCCGGTGCATCGCGGCGATCGCGCTGCATCTTGTACTGGCCCTGGGCCCGGTCCGAGTCCTTCTTGCCCATCTTCCCTTCGTCGAGGGCCATCGCCTGACCGGTGCCGCCCGATTCCTCGGAGCCGTCGTCCGGCTTGTCCTCCATGGACATTGCCGGTTCGGCGCCATGGGCTGTCACCGCATTGCGCTCGTTTTCGTAGTCACGGTTGGAGTGCCGCTTGTCGCGGCCCTTGCACGAGGCAACGAGCGCCAGCAGCAGGATGTACGAGAGCTTGGTCTTCATCACGGCTTCTCCTTCGCGACCCAGTCCGCCCAGTTCTCCGTGTCCTCCGGCAACCGCGTTCCGAGCACCACGACGGCGCGCGGATCCGTGAGCGACAGCAGATCCGGCGGCAGCATCGACAGCCGCAACCGCCGCCCGTAGGCATCGGTCACCGGCTGGCCCCGCTTCTCCACCGCATCGAGCGCCTGCGTCCATAGCCGCGCCATCGTGGCCGGTCGCATCTTCTCGCTCGCGGGCGCGGACTTCTCCCAGCCGCGCGTCTGGACGTGGAGCTCCGCGAGGACCGTGTAGTAGTGATCCGTCAGCTCCTCGACCGGACCGAACTGACTCTGCGCGCGGCCGGAGACCACGGCGTCGAGCTCCGGCGGCTTCGGGATCGCGCTGACCCGCAGCACCGTCGCCGCCGCCGCGTTCGCACCACGGATGCGGCCGAGCGTGAGCGCTTGACCGTCGAGGATTCCGAACGCCGGTGAGCCGGTCTCCACCTTCGGTTGCAAACGCGACATGCTATCGGCGCCCGGCAACGCGACGAGCTGCCCGAGGCTCTCGTCGACGCCGAACAGTCCGACCGCAGCGGGTCCGCCCTTGCCGCCGATCTTCGTCTGCAGCAGGAGCTTCGCCTGATCGCCCGGCTTGTACTTCGGCTGCTCCGCCTCGATCGACACCGTCAGATCCGCGAGCGGCTTCACGTACACGAGCGAACGCACGCCCGGCCCCGTGACCTCCACCCAGCCCTCGGTCTTCTGATCGAGCGTGAAGGTGGTCTTGTGCGACTCCTTGTCGACCTCGGCGATCTGCGTGCCCTTGAGGTGCGTCAGCGTCAGCTTCTCCGGCACGGCGCCGCGGTAGTTCGGGCCGCGGATCAGCTCCGCGGTGATCTTGTCGCCCTTGTTCGCGAGGATCGGCGTGACGCGCAGCCGCAGATCCGGAATCTCACCCGGCTGTACGCGCAGCTTCGTCGACGGCTTGCCCTCGATCTCCGCCGTCACCGTCAGCTCGTAGCCGAGCATCGTCGTCGCCTGCGGCCGCGACTGCGTCTGCTTCGCCGGTGGGCTCACGCTGAACCGCACGATGCCGAGCGCATCCGCCGGATACGGCTCCTGCAGCGCGATCTTCGTGCCGAAGTGCGAGGTCACGCAGCCGAGCGCCGAGCCTGCCTCGCCGCCATCCTTGTTCGTGATCCACGGCCCGAGCTCGACCTCCTTCGCGCCCTTCTTCACGCGCCACGTCAGCGAGCGCGGCAGCGCGCCCTCGACGTTCGGCAGACAATCGCGCGTGCTCTTCGCCAGGTTCGCGACCGCCTGCCCGAGACCTGCGGGCTCCTCGAGAGCGCTCTCCACCGAAGCCGACAGCGTCGACAGCTCCGGATCCTGGAACTGGAACGACACCGTGTACATGCGCTCGCCACCCGCCGGTAGCCGGCGCCCGCGCACGAAGCTCGCGACGCACTGCCCGAGCGGATCACCCGCCGCGCCAACGGTGACCACACCGCCGCTCGCATCCACCCGCATGCCGATGCGCGCACCGTTGCCACCGCCCGCGCCCTCCTCGTCATCGCTCGTCGCGCCGACCCACTTCGCGCACGCGCCGAGCGGCGCGAGCCACTTGTCCATCTCGACCTGATCCGCGAGCGATGCGCCCTCGCCGCCGATCAGCTCCTGCGGTGCGTCGCGCGTGACCAGCGCGACCTTCGGCTGCGGCCGGTACGGCAGCGCCGGGATCACGATGTTCACCGGCGCGCCCGGATCCACCTGCAGGCTCGCGACGCCGTCCTCGTCGGTCTCTGCATCGATGCCCTTGTCGTTCTGCTCCCACGCGCGCTTGAGGCTGATCTTCGCCTTGCGCACCACCTGGCCATCCGGCGTCGCGACGCGCACGTACATCCGGTTGTTGAAGCCCTCGACGAGACCATCACCGAGCTCCGTCACCGATGACACCGTGATGCCGTCCTTCGCGAGCAGCACCGATGCCGAACCTTCGACGCGATCTCCGGCCGCATCGACCGCACCGATCTTCGCCGACATCGTGACCTGGCCGATCAGGTCTGCCGGGATCGCCGGCAGCGCGAGCTCGAACCGGCCGTTCGCACCCGTCTCCGCCTTCTTCGGCAGCGTCTTCTCTTGCCAGTCGAGCGGCGGTGGCCAATCGCCGTTGATGGTCCACGCGATCTCGAGCTTCGCCTTCGCGACCGGCGCTCCGGAGCTATAGAGCACCGCACCCTTGATCGTCGGCTTGTCGCCCGCGCGATAGAACGCCTTGTCGGGCGTGGCATCCACGCGGAACCGCGGCAGCTTGAACGGCTCCACCGTGAAGGGCACCACGTCCACCGCGTCCGCCGATTCCCACGAGATCTGCCAGCTGCCCGTCTGCGCCGCCTTGTCGAGCGGGAACGTCCCGGCGACCACGCCCCACTCCGTCGCGGGCGCTTTCTCCTCGAGCAGGATCTCGCCGTTCGGATCCTTCACCACCCAGCGTCCCGGCCGTCCATCGAGCGGCGCGAGGTCACGCGCGCGCAGCACCACGGCACGAAACTTCACCACGTTGCCCGGCTCGTACAGCGGCCGGTCGGTGATCACGTGCACGCGCGCCGGCGTGTAGAGCGGAATCGCCACATCGAGCTCGCCCGCACCGAGCCGGGTCACGTAGCTCGCGTGCATCTTGTAATCGCCGTCGGGGACCTCGGGGATCTTGACGATCGACGTGCCGCTGGTCCACGGCTTCGGTTGCAGCCGCGTGGCCACGCCCTTCGCATCGACGAGCGTCAGAGTGACCGATTTGATCTCGGGCACCGGCATCGTCTGCACGGCATCGGCGCTCGCGATCGTGTAGTGCGCGAGCGCCTGCAGCGACAGCGTCGCCTCGGCACCGCGTCGCACGTTCGCGACATCGAGGTTCGCCGTCTGGCGCACCGTGCCGGAAGGGCACTGGTTCATCGTCAGCCCGTACTTGAGGTATGCGGTCTCACACCGACCGTCGTGCGTGTTGAACCGCCCCACCAGGATCGCCCCCACGAAGACCAGCACGATCGATAAGTATCGATTCATCAGCGTTCCCCCACAGATCAGCGTACCAGCCCAGGACGCGCGATCCGGCCGGGAGATCTAGTTTGGTGCACCCAAGGTCGACACCACCCGCGGGGTCGAAGTTCCCGGTCGCAGCCGCGGTAGGCTTAGATCCGATGCGACGCAGCACGACCCGCGCCCTCCTCCTCGTGACGGCCATTGCGTGCGGTTGTTCGCAGGGCGCATCACCCGCGTCACCGAAATCACCCGAGGCCGCTGAGCTGCCGCGCCTGCTGACCCATGTACCGGCCGACACTCCGTACGTGGTCGCTGCACTCGAAGCGCTGCCACCAGGTGATTACGTCGGGATCGTGGACACGATCGGCCCGACGTTCACGCAGGCGATGGAGAAGGGTAACGACCCCGAGGTCTCCCAGTTCGTCGCGGCGATCCGCGAGGAGCTGGGCGGTCCCTGGACGAGCCAGAGGTTCGAGGCGCTCGGGTTCTCGGCGACGCCGCGGTTCGTGATCTACGGGATCGGACTCCTCCCGGTGATCCGCATCGAGGTGAAGGACTCCACGGCAGTGCTCGCGACGATCCAGCGCATCGCGGCACGGATCCACAAACCGGTGCCGCCCGCGCTGCGCCGAGGCGCGGTCAGCTACTGGCGGAGCGGCGACAAGTCGATGGACGTCCTGGTCGCGCTCGCAGATCACGAGATCGTGTTCGCACTCGGCTCGCCGGCGAAGCTCGACGCCGCACTCGATCTCATCCTCGGCACGCAGTCTCCCGCTCACTCGCTCGCCGATGGCAAGCGTCTCCACGCGACGATGGCGCGCCACGGGCTCGGGACTCACCTGGTCGGGGAGGTCGACACCCGACTCCTGCTCGATCAAGTGATCTCCACCACCACCGCGCCCGCGCCGGTGTGCCGCGCGAAGCTCGAGACGCTCACGCTTCAGCTCCCACGATTGGTGTTCGGCCACCGCCGGTCCACGGCCCGGGTGCTGACCGCAGGGGTGATCCTCGAGCTCGGCGGTGACCTGGTCGGTGATGTGCGTGCACTCCACGCCATGGCGGCAGGTTTCACCCCGGCCCTCCACGACCACCCGATCGTCGCGATGGCCGGTGGTGTCGATCTCACCGCGGTCGAACGACTCGGCCACAACCTGATGGCGCAGCTGCGCTCCGTCGGGGACGCGTGCGATCGCTCCGAGTTGCGCACGCTCGCGGACGCCGGCGATACACGGCTCGCTGTCCTCGGAACCGACGTCGTGGCCTCGCTGACCGGGTTCGCGATGGCGCTGTACGACGTCGCGCCGCCCGCCACGCCCGGTTCGAGGATCCCTGCACGCCTCGATGCGCTCGCGATGGTCGCCACGACTGACGCTCCGAAGCTGTTCGCGACGCTGACGGCGGCGATGCCGTTCCTGAGTGCGTTCGGGCTGACTGCTGACAACGCGCTGCACGAGATCGGCGCCGGCCGCCTGCCCGTTCCCTTCCCGGTGTTCGCCGGCGTCGGCGATCACGCGATCGTCGTTGCCACGGGAGAAGCCATGCGCGAGCGCGCCGAAGCCACGCTCGCCGATACGCGGCCGCGCCAGGTGCCACTCCTCGTCATGATGTACGACTACGGGCGATTCCTCGTCGTGCAGAAGGCGCTCGGCCTGCTCGATGATCCCGTGAAGGCCGAGCTGTACGAGCGAATGGCGCGGGTGTTCGGGCGCGCGAACATGACCATCGATATCGCTGCCGATGGGTTGTCGATGTGGACGGCGATCGAGGAGAAGTGACCGCTCAGAGCTTGATCTTCTTGTTCTCGGGATCGAACAGCGGCTTGACCGACGCGAGCACCGGATAGCGCGTGTTCGCGATCTCGACCTCCCAGGTCCCCGCATCGATCCACTTCTGATCGAGCGGCCCGTCAGCCGGTGCCGCGATCATCGCGAGGCCAACGGCGCCGCCGAGCGTGTGCCCGTACGAAGCCGCGCGGATGTAGCCAACGGGCTCGCCGTTGCGGCGCACGATCTCCGCGTGGAACATCAGCGGCTGCGGATCCTTCACCAAGATCTGCAGCAGCCGCTTCCGCAGCGGACCCGCGGCTTTCTGCGCGACGATCGCGTCCTTGCCGAGGAAGCCGTTCGGCTTCTTGAGATCCACCGCGAAGCCGAGCCCCGCCTCGAGCACCGTATCGGTGTTGTCGATGTCGTGGCCGTAGTCGCGATAGCCCTTCTCCATGCGGCAGCTCGCGAGCGTCTTCAAGCCGGCGTGCACGAGGCCCACGCTTTCCCCCGCCGCGACGAGACGATCGTAGACGTGCAGCGCCTGCTCCGTGGGGATGTACAGCTCGTAGCCGAGCTCGCCGAGGTACGTGATGCGGATGCACAGGACCTTGGCGAAGCCGATGTCGATCTCGCGCGCGTGCCGGAACGGGAACACCTCGTTGCCCATGTCCACGCCGGTCACGCGCTGCATCAGCTCGCGCGAGCGCGGGCCCTGGATGTTGAGCTGCGCGTATGCGGCCGTCATGTCGGCGACGTGCGCATGCTCGTCGCGCGCGAGGAACGAGCGCTTCATCCAGGTCTCGACGTGGCGATGGCAGGTATCGGAGGCGACGACCCAGAACTTCTCGTCGCCGAGCTTCGTGACGGTGAGATCGGCTTGCAGCTTGCCGGCCTCGTCGAGCCACTGCGTGTACGTGATCTGGTTCGCCGCACCATCGACGCCGTTCGCGCTGATCCAGTCGAGCGCCTTGCCCGCATCGCGGCCCTCGACGAGGAACTTCGACATGAACGACATGTCCATGAGGATGACGCCCTCGCGCGCCGCCTTGTGCTCCGCCTCCCATGTGGGGAACCAATGCTGGCGCTCCCACGAGTGCTGCTCGATCGTGGGGTGCTCCGGCTTGTACCAGTCCGCGCCTTCCCAGCCGCTGACGTCGCGGAAGTACGCGCCACGTGCGGCGAGGCGCTCGTAGAACGGCGACTGCTTCGCGCCGCGCGCCGTGGTCATCGTGTGCGTGGGGTAGTGGCACTTGTAGACCATGCCCAGCGACTCGACCGTGCGCGTGCGCCGGTACTCGGGCGTGGTCTGGTAGGGGTGCAGGCGATCGATGTTCATCGCCGTGACATCGACATCCGGACGGCCGTTGATGATCCAGTGCGCCATCACGCGCCCGAGGCCTCCACCGGTGAGGATGCCGATCGAGTTGAGACCCGCGCACACGAAGTAGTTCTTGAGCTCGGGCGCCTCACCGACGATCGGGCGCAGATCCGGCGTGAAGCTCTCCGGGCCGCAGAAGAACTTCTTCACGCCCGCGGTCATCGAGATCGGAACGCGCGCCATCGCCTTCTCGACGTACGGCCCCATCCGATCCCAGTCGGGCTGGATCTCGCCGAACGAGAAGTCCTCGGGGATGCCGCCCACGTTCCACGGCGCGCAGATCGGCTCGAACAGTCCGATCATCAGGCCGCCGACCTCCTCGCGGAAGTAGACGTACGAGCCCGGATCCTCGAGCACGGGCCAATCTCTGGACAGCTCGGGGATGCGCTCCGTGATCAGATAGTAGTGCTCTGCCGCCTGGTTCGGGATCGCGACGCCGAGGTCCGCGCCGAGCTGCCTGGCCCACATGCCGGCGCAGTTGACGACGTACTCGCACTCGATCTCGCCATACGGCGTCATCACGCCGGTCGCGACGCCGCGCTTCGTCTTGACGCCGATCGCCGGCACGTTCTCGAACAGCAGCGCGCCCTTCTGCCGTGCGCCCTTCGCGAGCGCCATCGTGACGCCGACCGGGTCTGCACGCCCGTCTTCCTTGACGTAGAAGCCGGCGAGCAGATCGTCGACGTTCGCGAGCGGGAACAAGTCTTTGACTTGCGATGGCGAGATCTCGTGGACATCGATGCCCATCAGGCGATTGAACGCGGAGACGCGGCGGTACTCCTCGAGGCGATCACGATCGGCCGCGACCTCGATGAAGCCGGTGCGGCGCATGCCCGTGTGCTGCCCGGTCTCGGCCTCGAGCCTCTCGTACAGATCGCAGCTGTACTTGCGCATCTCCGTCGACGTCTCCGAGGTCGAGCCGAAGGTCACCATCAGCCCCGCCGCATGCCATGTGGTTCCAGAGGTCAGCTTGTCGCGCTCGAGGAGCACGACATCGGTCCACCCCATATGGGCGAGGTGGTAGGCGACGGAGCATCCAATGATGCCGCCGCCGATGACGACCACGCGAGCACGCTGGGGCAGGTTCGGAGAGGACATACGTCGGGCGGAGGATACACGGCCCGTGATCGCTACGGCGTCGCCGGGATCAGACCGTTGTCCTCGGCGTGGCGCACGTACTTCTTCGTGATGTTCCACACCAGCCAGTTGCCGCCGCGACCGACGAGCACCCACGGCGTGTATGCGTAGAGCGACGCGGTCGCGTGGTTCGCCGGCGTGACGGTGCGCGGATCGAGGGTGCGCCGCGCCTGGCCCTCCTTCCACTGCCCGGTGCGGTCCTGCGAGGCATCGAACCAGCGCCGCAACGTGTGCGCGCCGCACGTCAGCTGCGCCGAGAGACCGCGAAAGGCCGCGCTGCAGCTGCCACCGTCGGGGCATCCGCAGCCGAGCGCCTGGTTCATCATCTTCGTCGTCGGCGTGGAGGTCTTGCTGACGAGCGATGCTTCGACCTGCATGCGCACGAGCAACATCAGCGGGTGAATGTGCTCGGCGCGTGCCGCATCGACGATCTTCTGCGCCGCGGATACGCCATCGATCGTGTAGGTCGCGAGCCACGACCGATTGCCGTAGGGCGACTCGTCGAGGAACGCCTGGACGTCGGCGACGGTCATGTCGCCGGTGAACAGCGCATCGTCGACGACGTTGTTCTGGTTGAACGTCGCCGAGACCCCATCGGCCTTGCCATCGCCCGGAACGGGATCGAAGTCGGAGGTCTCCTCGTGATCGCCCGGGTCGGTGGAATCATCCGCAGCACAGCCACCAAGCAGCGCGACCAACAGGACCAGGTGACGAACCATGCCCGCTCGAGGTGCAAGGACGCGCGCATGACGTGGTGCATCACCGAGCGCGCGAACCGGTTGAAACCCCGTGGTGTTGCGACAGGATGCACGCGTGTGCGGCTGGGACTATCGCCTGGGAGACGACGCCCAGGCCACCCGACTAGCCAGTGCGCGCGTGCTACGACCGGAGCGTGAGCAGTCTCCAACCGATCGGCGGCGACGGTCCGGTCGCGCGGTGCAAGATCTGCGAGAAGGTCGCCGTCGGACCGTGCGCGCGATGTCGCGCTCCGGTGTGTGGCGATTGCTGCGAGCTCACCGAAGGCGGCGCCACCACGTTCGCCGTGTGCCTCGGTTGTGCAAAGCGCGGCGGCACCACGCTGGTCCCCGCGTGGCTGGGTCTGCTGGGCTGGCTCGCACTGATCATGGCCGGATGCATCGGCCTGGGCGTGGTGCTCCATCTGCTTCGGCACTGATATCCTGAGCGAACGTGCGCGAGACCCTGCTGGCGATGTTCGGGCTCTACGGCGGGGCGTTCGTGATCTCGTTCATCGCCGGGATGTTCCCGCTCGTCAGCATCGAGCTGTTTCTGATCTTCGTGATGAGCTACTACCCGCCGGGCCCCGGCGGCTTCGTGCTGCTCGTGCTCCTCGCGGCGTTCGGTCACCAGGTCGCGAAGACCGTGACGTTCTACATGGGCGTCGGAGCGCTCGAGAGCAAGCGGCTCAAGCCGCGCGTCGACAAGGTGCGCACCCGGATCGACAAATGGGACAAGCGGCCAAAGCTCATCATGTTCATCGCCGCGACCATCGGGCTACCGCCGCTGTGGCTGATGGGATTCATCGCGCATCCGCTCATGAAGATGAGGATCCAGACGTTCACGCTGATCATCTTCTTCGGCCGGATCGGGCGCTACGCGTTCCTGATGCTCATTCCCGTGGTGTTTGGATAGTCAGCGACACCGTCATCGTCATCGGCGGTCCGCCACCGAGGTCCTGCGTCGATGTCTGAGCGAGCTCGAGTGTCCGTGCGATCGGCTCGCCGCGCTCGAACGTCAGCGTCGCGTGCGCGGTGCCGCCACCCTCGGCGTAGGTCGTAGCCGTGACGACCGTGAACCCGGTCGCGGTCAGCGCTTTCAGCGTGAAGGTGCGTTTCGCCTCGTCGTCATCGAGGTGCCACACGGCGCCGATGCCAATCGGCTGCGAGGGCATGCGCACGATCGAGAGCTTCAACAGCTCGATGATCGACGGCGTCGTCTTCATGAACGTGGTCGGCTGGATCAGCGCGTTGCCATCGGGCTGCACCGTGACCTCGCCCTTCGTCGACTTCGCCACGGTCTCGATCGCAGCGTCCGGCGGCGCGCCGGGCATGAAGAACTTCGCGAGATGGTAGCTGCACGCACCACCGGTCTTGCAGGCCCAGACAACGGTGAGCTCGACGGTCATCGGGTCGCGCCCGTTCGTCGCGATCTTGTCCTCGAACATGAACGTGCGCTCGTAGGCGGGAAGCGCGTACGCCACGACGGCGCGCGGCGCCGCACCCGGCGTCTCGAGGACGATGCCGGGCGGAGCGGTAGGTTTGGGCACATCTGCGGACCCAGTCCATGGATCCGTCTTGGGCACCGGTTTCGGGGCGGGTGTGGGCTCCGCGGCCTTCCCCGAGCACGCCGCGAGCACGACCAGGAGGGCTGCCTTCACCACCCGAGCTTGTGTCATTCGCGCTTTCATGGCAACGAGGGGTGCATGAGCGACCACGCAACCGACTTCGTTGGCTCCGTCGAGGAGGCGATCACCTCGTCGATCAAGGAGAAGTTGCCCGACGCCGTGGTGGAAGTCGCCGGCGGTGGTGGGCACTGGCGGATCGGCGTGGTGTCCACGGCGTTCGCGGGCAAGAGCATGCTCGAGCAGCAGCGCCTCGTCCTCGGCGCGATCAAGCACCTGATCAACGGTGCGAATCCGCCCGTGCACGCCGTCGATTCGCTCACGACGAAGACGCCGTAAGCGGCTAGGATCGGCGCATGGACATCAACCGTGCCGTCGCCGCCATCGAGACGTTCGTGAAGACGTTCACGTCCTCCGGCGCCACTGCCACCGAGGTCCAGGTCCGCCCCTCCGGTGATGACGTCGATGTCATCAAGGTCTGGGCCGACCTTGGCAGCTCGAAGGTCGATACCGCCGCGTGGGCGAAGGCCCTCGAGGCCGCGATCAAGACGAGCGTTCCCGACGCCAAGGGCTTCACGCTCGCGATCCGCGCCGAAGCCGGCGGCTGAACGAATGCCGTGACCGCCGCTCTCGAAGATACGGTCGCCGCAGCGGAGACACCGCTCGCGCGCACCGCGACCGTGCAGGGCCGCCGCGACACGGTGGCGAGCCCGACCCTCGCCGCGGGCATGCAGCTCGGTCACTTCCGCGTCGAGAAGCAGCTCGGCGTGGGCGGCATGGGCGAGGTCTATCTCGCCACCGACCTCGCGCTCGATCGGCGCGTCGCGCTCAAGGTGCTCCCCGAGAGCGTCGCGAGGGATTCCGTGCGCCGCGACCGGTTGATCAAGGAAGCGCGCGCGCAGGCGCGGGTCTCGCATCCGAACGTCGCGCACATCTACTTCATCGGCGAGCAGCAAGACCGACTGTACTTCGCGATGGAGTACATCAGTGGTCAGACGCTTGCCGACAAGCTCGTTGCCGGTCCGCTTCCGGTCCACGACGCGCTCGCGCTCATCCGCTCGGCCGCGCTCGGATTGCGTGAAGCGCAGCGCAGCGGGTTCACGCATCGCGACGTCAAGCCGTCAAACTTGATGATCGATGCGCACGGCATCCTCAAGGTCGTGGACTTCGGGCTCGCATCCGGCGGCGGCGAGCAGGCGGACCACGACGCGCCCGTCGAGCAGACGTCGATCGCGGGAACGCCGCTGTACATGGCACCGGAGCAGGCGCGCGGTGAGGCGGTCGACTTTCGCTCCGATATCTACTCGCTCGGCGCGACGCTGTTCCAGCTCGTCTCCGGCGCGCCGCCGTTCGTGGCCGATACGCCGGGCGCGCTGATGTCGCTGCATGCCACCGCGGCGCGCCCCACCTTGCGCAGGCGCAGCGGCCAGGCGCGCACGGAGATCACGGTGATCGATGCGCTGTGCGCGCGCATGATGGCGCAGTCGCCTGCGGATCGGTTCGCGACCTACGATGATCTGATCCGCGAGATCGAGCTCGCGTCCGAGTCGCACACGCGGCCCGCCGGCGCGGTGGTGCGCGTGCTCGCGGGTGTCACGGACGTGATCCTCACGGCCATTGCATGCGCCCTGTTGATGTTCGTTGCCTCCACGCTCGGCGTGATCAGCAAGGGAGCGGATATCGAGCCGCCGATCGTCACGCTGCTCGTCGTCTACCGCGGGATCGCGATGGCGCGCTGGGGACGCTCGCTCGGGCAAGCGCTGTTCGAGCTCGAGGTCGTCGACATCTCGACCGGCACGCGCCCCGGGTTCGGGCGGGCCATGCTGCGTTCGGCGATTCCGCTCTCGATTCCACTGATCACCATCTGGGCCGACTTCTTCGCCGGCCTCGTCGATATCGAGCCCGTCATCGCCTTCGAGCTCGCGATCGGCGTCGCGTTCGTGCTGATGACGCCGCTGGGGATGATGTGGGCTTCTCTCCGCGTGCCGGGGAAGCGCACGCTGTGGGACCGCTGGACGCGGACGATGGTGCGCTATCGAACGCGACGTTCGAGCGTGCTGTGACGGCTCACTTCACCATCTCCGCGACCATCTCGCGCGTCAGCGGGTGGTAGCCAGCCATGGCCTTCGCGAAGCTCGAACGCGCGAGCGCGCGCCACGTCTCGTTCTTCGCCATCATCGCCGCGATCACCGGGCGCACCATGCGGCGCCGCCCGATACGCAGGAGATAGCTCTCGACGACCGGCGCGGCACGCGTGACGTCCGCGGTGATCAGGAGCGGCAGCCAGTGCATCAGGATCTCGTCGTTGCCCTCGCTCAGGTGATCGGCGGCATCGAGTGCTTCGAGCTGCGCGGCGGTCGTGGTCGCCGGCACCGCGCGCAGGTAGACGACCCAGTCGATGGTGTCCCAGCCGGCGGGAGGTAGCGCGAGGGTGGCCGCGAGCTGCTGGATCTTCGTCACGGTCGCCGACGGAGGCGGTGGCGTCGGGATGCCGCCCTCGTGGAGCCAGGTCGCGAGCTTCCACGGCTGCGGGTGCAGCGCGAACAGTTCCGCGTTCGCCTCGACCTCGAAGGTCTCGGTGTCGGTCGACTGGAACGCGCGGCGATCGAAGCGGCGGCGCAGGAACGCATCGAAGGTCTCGCGCCCGAACGCGAGCTCGAGTGCGCGAAGGAGCAGCGCGCCCTTCTCGTACGCGACGTCGCCGAGCGCATCGTCGGGATCTTGGTCGGGACCGGAGGTGAGGGCGAGGAACGTCTTCGGATCGGTCACCTTGTAGTCCGCGAGCGTCTTCGTGAGGTCCTGCGAGCCGAGCGCCCACTGCACGTCGGCGTTGTCCTTGCCGCGCAGCTTCTCCATGAGGCGGCGCTCGACGTACGTGGTGAAGCCCTCGTTGAGCCAGTAGTCGTTCCACGTCGCGTTCGTGACGAGGTTGCCGGACCACGAGTGCGCGAGCTCGTGTGCGATCAGCCCGACGAGGGAGCGATCGCCCGCGATCACCGTGGGCGTGAGGAACGTCAGGCGCGGGTTCTCCATGCCGCCGTAGGGAAAGCTCGGCGGCAGCACGAGCATGTCGTAGCGGCCCCAGCGATACGGGCCGTAGAGCTCCTCGGCGGCGGCCATCATCGCGTCGACCTCGACGAACTCCTTCGCGGCGGCCTCGACCACGCTCGGCTCCGCGTACACGCCGGTGCGAGCGCCGATCGGCCGGAACGCGAAGTCACCGACGGCGAGCGCCATCAGGTAGCTCGGAATCGGCTGCTCCATCGTGAAGTGGAACACGCCATCCGCGGCGATCACCTGGGGATTCTGCGCGCTCATCAGCGCCCACTGGCCGCGCGGAACGGTGATGGTCGCGTCGTAAGGGAAGCGCACCCCGGGGGTGTCCTGGAGCGGGATCCACGCGCGGGCCTGGATCTCCTCCGACTGCGTGAACAGCATCGGGTGCTGCTTGCCCGCGGTGCCGGCCGGATCGACCCACAGCAGCGCTCGGGACTCCGGCGCCGTCTGGTACGCGATGACGATGCAGTCGCTCGCGAGCGTCACGGTCAGCGCGCGACCGAGGATCTTCACGGCAGGCGCGAGGTCGTAGTGCACGGGCAGCTTCGATGCGCAGTCGGTGACGGAGCGGATCGAGAGCGCGTCGGTATCGAGCACGACTTCCGAGGCGGCGCGATCCCGGCGATCGAGCTGCAGCGTGGCGGTGCCGGTGAGCGTGCGCGCGGCGAAATCTACGTCGAGCGCGAGCGAGAGATGCCTGACGGCGATCCGCTCGGGATGCGCGAGGGAGTGCGGATCGTGCTTGATCGGAGCGACCTGCGGGCGTGCGCTGCCCTTGCATCCGAGGGCGACGAGGACGGCGCAGACGATCGCTCTCATGTCACGGTAGCTTGCTCGCCATCTCGGCGAGGTACTCATCGATCTGCGGCTGGCGCGGGATCACGCACTCGCCGCTCTGAGTCACCACCGACTCCCACTTCCAGTAACCGGGCGGCTTCGGCGGATCGGGCTGCTTGCGCGCCCACCACCACAGCCGCGCCTCGCGAACGCCCGGCGGATATGGCGTGGCCGCGCGGCCGTAGTCGTTCGTCCACAGATAGAAGCGCGGGACCATCGTGCCGCTGGCCTCGCCCGCCGCGACGATCTTCTTGAGCACGGGTGGATCGGAGCCGATGAACGCCTGCAGCGCGGCGTACGCTTTCTCTGCGCACGCGATCGCCTCGGGGCGCGCCGACGCGGGATTCGGATCGGTCTCGCCGTCGGGCACCACGCCCCGCTGCGGATAGAACCCCCACAGCACGGCCTCTGGATACTTGATGTCCTCGGTGCCCTCGTACGGCCAGTACTCGGCGCCCGTGAGCGTGTAGCCGTTCGTGGTGAACGAGGCCATCTTCGCAGCCACCGGCTTCGGCGCCTCGGGCTTGATCGGATCGGCCGGCTTCGGCGAGCCGCCGCACGACATCACGACGAGGGCGAGGAGCACGCTGCGCATGGCGTCGCTGTATCACAGAGCGAGCGAGATGCCCGCCACCGTCAGCATCGAGATCGCGATGCCCATCAGCGCCTCGCCGGCGATCAGGCCCGATGCGATCGGCACGACGTACGTGTTGTAGCGCGGTGCCTTGCGCCGGATGATCTCCGCAACGCTCGCGCCGAGGAACATCATGATGCTGTTGCTCGCGGGCACCACCATCGCGAGGCCGATGCCATAGGGCGAGGGGATCCACGCCTTCGCGCGCGCGGGTGCGAACTTCTCGATGATCGCCATGCAGATGCCGAGGCTACCGCCGACGGCGATCGCGATGATCTGCGAGTGACCGAGCGAGCCGATGCCACCGGCGAACGCCTTCGACACGCCGGCCCACACCACGCAGGAGGGCGCGGGCCATTCCTCACCGCCGAGCACCGATGGATCGGGGATGACGAGGTTGAACGCGGGCACCAGGATCGCGGCACCCACGAGCACGCCGAACAGCTGCGCGTAGAGCTGGTGACGTGGCTTGGCGCCGAGGAGCCAGCCGGTCTTCAGCGTGGTCAAGAGATCCGCCGCGTGCAGGCCGATGCCGCCCGTCACGTTCGCCGCCATGATGTTGCCGGAGAGATTTCCCGGCGTGATCACGCCGTACAGCATCTGCGTCACGGGACCGAGCGCCTTGGTCGGCGTGACATCGGTCTCGCCGGTGACGCGCGCGGCGACAAAGCCCATCAGCACCGCGAGCGGCACCGCGATCAGCGCGGCCCCCACCGGGATGTGAAACATCACCGACATCAGGATCACGATCACCGGCGTCAGGATCATGAAGCCTGCGGGGAACCACCACTCCGGGCTCTCGACGGCGCCGATGCCCTGGCCTTCGTCGGCCTGGCGCTTCGCCTTGTTGAACATCTTCGAGAGACCTGTGAACGCGCGGGCGAGCGAGCGCCAGTCGAGGACGAACGACGTCAGGCCCGCGCCAACGAGCAGCGACGCGCCGGGCCACAACGTCCACGCGACCACCGCCTTGTAGCTCGCCTCGGTGATCAGACCCTGGCCGAGGAGCGAAGGGCCGAGGAAACCGTAGGTCAGCAAGCCGCCGAGCAGTAGCGACCAGCCGGTGCGGAACGACATCAGCGCGCCGGCGCCGAACAGTACGACCTCGGTCTTGAGTGCGATCGTCCACTTCGCGAGCGAGCTGCCGGCGATCGTGAGGCCAGGTGCGATCGTACCGGGGATCAGCTTCCACGCATCGCGGACCCACGACAGTGCGGCGCCGAACAGCGCGGAGTAGAGGAGCGCCTTCGCGGCGCCCGCGCCCTTGCCGGCGGCCGCGTCGTGGATCGAGCGGATGGTCTCGGCGGTCGCCGTGCCGGTCGGGAACGGGAGCGCCTCCTTGTTGATGAGCTGGCGCTTGATCGGAATCGCAGCGAACACGCCGAGCGCGGCGATCACGGCGAACCAGGCGATCATGCCGACCGAGTCGGGGCGGACCGTGGTGGCCATCATCAGCGCACCGAACGCGGCCATGTTGCCGCCGGCGGTCATGTAACCAGCGCCGCTCGCGACCGTCGTCAGTGCGTTGTTCTCGAGGGGGCTGAGCGGTTTTCGGACCACGCCCACCGCCTGGAGGCCCTGGAACAGGCCGAACGCGAGGATGCACGCGGTCAGCGTGACGCCGAGGCTCCAGCCCGTCTTGAAGAACACGTAGATGTTCGACAGGCACATCACGGCGCCGATCGCGAAGCCTCCGATCACCGCGCGCACCGTCAGATTAGGCTCGTTCGGCTTGTAGACCTCGCGCAGCCAGATGGCCTCGGGATCCTCCTCGGAGGGCGTTTTCACGGGGCGTGGACGGTACCCCGTAAAACACGCGATCTGTGAAGCACTGGAATCATTACAAGAACACGATTCAGGTGCAGATGTCAGACAGATGGGGCAAGGTAGCCCCCCTCATGGAGACCCAAAACGAAAACGTGCAGTCGGACGCCGCGGCCTCGTCTACCCCCGCTCGCTACAACGAGCTGGTGCAGCTCGTGGCCAACATGAAGGCGGACTTCGAGAAGTTCTACAACGACAACAACAAGGCCGCGGGTACCCGCGTGCGTGGCGCGATGCAGGAGCTCAAGGCTTTTGCGCAGACCGTCCGCAACGAGGTCACCGAGATCAAGAACAAGGAGTAACGCCTGCCGGGCCCTGTGCCCGCGGTCGCTACTTCGTCTTTCCTCCGCCCGTGAGTGGCGGCACATCTGTGCTGCCCGCTCGCGGTGCCACCTGGATCCGATCGCGCGAACTCGCGCGGTAAGGTCCCGCCATGGATCGAAACCCGCAGGCCAAAGAGATGGCCGACGAGTCGATGGTGCGGAACCTCGCCGCGCAGGCCGACGCGATCTGGCCGCAAGAGCTCCCGCTCCTCCAGCGCTACGCCCTCCCCGACGCACCTGCCGTCCTCGACGTCGGTTGCGGCACGGGTGAGATCTCGTCGCGTCTGGCGACCGTGTTTCCGCGCGCCCGGATCACGGGTGTCGACCTCCTCGAACCGCACCTCGCCCTGGCGCGTGAGCGCTACGCCGCGTTCGGCGATCGCCTGAGCTTCCAGCAGGCCGACGCGTTCGAGTTGCCGTTTGCGGCCCAGTCGTTCGACCTCGTGGTCTGCCGCCACCTTCTCCAGGCCGTGCCGCGGCCCGAGGCGATCCTCTCCGAGATGGTCCGCGTCGCGCGTCCCGGCGCCACGCTCCATGTCATCCCCGAGGACTACGACATGATCCACGCGGGCCCCGCGCGCCTCGACGTCGGCGCCTTCTGGCACGCGGGTCCTCGTGCCTACGCGCGCGCGTCGAACATCGATCTCCACATCGGCCGCCACATCTTCGCGCACCTGCGCGCCCTCCCGGTCGACTCGATCACGATCGACTACGTGATGGTCGATACGCAGCGCGTCCCCCGCGCCACCTTCGCCGCGATCTTCGAGGCCTGGCGCGACGGCTACGCCGACTCGATCGCCACCCACCTCGGCTGGCCCGCCGCCACCGTCCGCGATCACTTCGAAGCGACCATCGAATGCATCCGCGATCCAAATCGCTACGCGTTGTGGGTGGTGCCCGTCGTCTCTGCGCGCGTACGCTGACGTCGTGCAGCCTCAATTCTGGATCGACGCCTGGCGCGCCGGGAAGATCAACTTCCACGAAGGCAAGCCGAATCCCTACCTGACCGACCACATCGCTCGCCTCACCGGCACGAGCGTGCTCGTCCCGTTCTGCGGCAAGACCGAGGACCTCGCGTTTCTCGCGGCCCACAACCACACCGTCGTCGGCATCGAGCTCGTCGAGGATGCCGTCGCCGCGTTCTTCTCCGAGCACGACCTCTCGCCGCACATCGAACGGCGGGGCCCCGTCGCCATCTACTCCTCAGGTGCCGTCACCATCATCTGCGGCGACCTGTTCGCCGTAACCCGCGAGGACGTCGGCCCGATCGACGCCTTCTACGACCGCGCCGCGCTGATAGCGCTCCCCGCCGAGCTTCGCATCCGCTACGTCGCGCACCTGCGCACCCTCCTTACCGCCGCAATCCCCGGCCTCCTCGTGACCCTCGACTACCCGCAGCACCAGATGGAAGGCCCACCGTTCTCCATCCCGGACACCGAGGTCCGATCGCACTACCCACAAGCCACCCAGCTCGCCGAGCGGCCCGCCACCGGCGGCCGCGTGGGCTCGCTCGGCACCGCGGTCGAGCGCTGCTACCTCGTCGAGCTGTGAACGGGGACGGTTTCAACGTACGCAACTTGCGATCGCCAACCGCGCGAATTCGCGTCCGGGCTCTGCGTCCGGGAATGGGGACGGTTTCAACTTGCGCAACTTGCGATCGCCAACCGCGCGAATCCTGGTCGCGCTCTTGAACGATCTCCAGAACGGTCGACCTGATCGCTTGTGAGCCTGCTTGCGGGTCTACGAGAGCGCCGAGAACGCGGCGTCCTGTCAGTCGAGCTGACCAGCTCGCGCTCTCGCGTGCAGACACTCGAGGACACCGCGCTCTCGCTGATCGATTGCGTGCAGGCCCTGGTGCTCGACCTCGAGGAGATCGGCGCATCCACCGTGCGCGAATCGCTCGCCGGGCTGCGTGGTCGGATCAGCGGCGGCGACCATCCTGATCACCTCGCCGGCCACCTCGCTACCGCGCGCTCGCTGACCCTCGAGTTCGCCGAGGCCGAGCGCGAGCACCTCGCGAATCGAGACACCGAGCTCCGCCACATCATCAAGGCCCTGACCGATGGGCTTGCCGCGATCTCCTCGGGAACGGCCGCCTATCACCGCCAGATCCTCGATACCGGCGCGCGCTTCGAAGTGGCCTCGCGGCTCTCCGACCTGCAGCGCGTGCGCGCCGCGATCACCACCGAGGTTAGCTCGCTGCGCAGCGCGGTCACCGAGCGCCAGGCTGCGGACTCGCAGCTCACCGCCTCCCTCCGGGCCGAGGTCGCGCAGCTGCGCTCGAAGATCGAGGTCGCAAACCGCGCGGCCCGCGTCGATGCCCTTACCGGCGCTGCCAATCGCGGCGCGTTCGACGAGGAGCTCGAGCGTCGCAGTACGCTGGCGGCAAACGGTGGCGAGGGCTTCGCCGTCCTCCTCGCGGACATCGATCACTTCAAGTCGATCAACGACACCTACGGCCACCCCATCGGTGACCGCGTCCTGCACGCACTCGTCACCTTCCTCCGCGACCGCGTGCGTCGCGACGACATGATCGCGCGCTGGGGCGGCGAGGAATTCGCCGTACTGCTGCCGAGCGCATCGGCGCGCGTGGCCTACGCGAAGGCCAAGGCCCTCGTCGAGCAGCTGTCCAACAGCGACTGGGCGATGGATGCCGCCCGCAAGATCCGGTTCACGATGAGCGTCGGTGTGACCGCATGGCGCCCGTCGGACACTCCCGAGACGATCATCGAACGCGCCGACCGGGCGCTGTACGCTGCGAAGCACGGCGGCCGGAACCGCGCCGTGAAGAGCTGAACCGCGTAGGCTGTGAGGCGTTGTCCGGGAATGGGGACGGTTTCAACTTACGCAACTTGCGATCGGTAACCTCGCGATGAAGCAGCACGCACCCGCGACGGAGCGCAATCGCGAGGCGATCCGCGAGGTGCTCCAGCGCGAGCTACCCGCGACCGGCACGGTGCTCGAGATCGCGAGCGGCACCGGCCAGCATGCGATGCACTTCGCCGCTGCGTTCCCTGACCTGGTCTGGCAGCCGAGCGATCCGGACGCGACCGCGCACGCGAGCATTGCGGCCTACCGGGCGGAGTCGAACCTCGCGAACCTTGCTGCACCGCTGGAGCTCGACGTCACCGAGCCCTGGCCAATCGAGGCGGTTGACGCGATCGTGTGCATCAATATGGTGCACATCTCGCCGTGGGAGTCCGCGCTGGCACTGTTCGCAGGCGCCGGACAGCGGCTCCCCGAGGGCGCGCTGCTCTACCTCTACGGTCCGTACCGCTTCGACGGCACGACAGCCGCGTCGAACGAGCAGTTCGATCAGTCACTACGCGCGCGCGATCCGCGCTGGGGAGTGCGCGACGTGCGAGAGCTCGGCGCGGCGGCGAGCGAGCACGGCCTGGTGCTGCGCGGCGCGGTGGCGATGCCGGCGAACAATCATTCGCTGCTGTTTCGCCGCGCATGACGATCCGCGGACTTGCGGATCGCAAGTTGCGTAAGTTGAAACCGTCCCCATTTCTGCGCGCTTTGCCGGACAGCGCGATCGACGAGGATCCGCGGGGTTCCGGATCGCAAGTTGCGTAAGTTGAAACCGTCCCCTTTGTCATCGTCCCCTTTGGCATCGAGCTGTTATGGTCCGCGGCGGTGTGGGCACCGCTACTGACGCTCGGGCTGGCGGTCTGGGTGGCCAGCGTGTCGGTCGTCATCATCCTGCAGCGCCGGTCGGCGGCGGCGACCGTGGCGTGGCTGTTCGCGCTGACGTTCTTGCCGGTGGTGGGGCTGGTGATCTATCGGATCATCGGCCCGCTCCGGCTCGCGCGGAAGCAGATCAAGCGCAACGCGAACAAGCGGGTCGTCAAGGAGGCGCTCGAGGCGCTCGCCGAGATCGATGACAACGGGGTCGAGCATCTTCAGCTCGCACGCGTCGGGATGGAGCTGGGCGAGGCGTCACCGCTGCGCGCGCTCGAGGTCGACGTCTACCTGGACGGCGACTCCGCCTATACGGCGATCCTCGCCGCGGTCGCCGCCGCCACGCACCATATTCATCTCGAGTACTACATCTGGGAGCCGGACAAGATCGGCGTCGAGCTGCGCGATGCGCTGATCGAGCGCCAGAAGGCGGGCGTCGCCGTGCGCATGGTCGTGGACTCGACGGGCTCGAACAAGCTGAAGAAGGCGTTCCTGGCGCCGTTGCGTGAGGCGGGCGTCGACGTCGCGTGGTTCAACCCGGTGAAGCTGCGATCGCTGCGGTTGCGCCGCCCGGATTTTCGTACGCACCGGAAGATCGTCGTGTGCGATGGCCGCGTGGGCTTCACGGGCGGCATGAACATCACCGACAACCACTCCGCGTCGCGCTGCCCCACGGCGTACTGGCGCGACACGCACATGCGGATCGCCGGCGCCGCCGTGTGGCCGTTGCAGCGCCTGTTCGTCGAGGATTGGTACTTCGCCGCCGGCACGATGTGCCCGATCGATGCCGATACGTTCCCGAGTCACGAGAAGGCCGGCGAGCACGTCGTGCAGGTGATCGGTTCGGGCCCCGACTCGGCCGCGTTCGCGATTCACAAGATGATCTTCACCGCGATCAACCAGGCGACGGCGCGCCTGTGGCTGACCTCGCCGTACTTCGTCCCCGACGATGCTGTGCTCATCGCGCTGATCTCCGCGGGCCTCCGCGACGTCGACGTGCGCCTCATCATCCCGAAGAAGGGCGATAGCCGGCTGGTCGACCTCGCCGCGCGCAGCTACCTGCCCGAGCTCCTCGCGGCCGGAGTGCGCGTGTACGAGTACGAGGAGCGCTTTATCCATGCGAAGACGATGGTGTGCGACGACGACGTCGCCATGATCGGCACCGCGAACCTCGACAACCGCAGCTTCCGGCTCAACTTCGAGGTCATCGCCGTCGCATACGGCGAGCATGTCAACCACCAGCTCGCCGATGCCTTCACGCACGATCTCACCGGCGCGCGCGAGCTCAGCGAGGGCGACATCGCGAAGCTCCGCCTCCGCACGCGGTTCGGTCAGGCCGCCGCTCGGTTGATCTCCCCGCTGCTGTAGCCCCGGCCCCCAAGGGGAACCGTCACGGACGCCATGCAAACGTGAGCAACCCGGCGAACGCCTCGCGGTTCGCTCCGAACGACCCGAGCAGGAAAGCGCCGACGTCCAGCGATGGAGCGATCCTCGCGTGGAGGTCCGCGACGATCGAATGGACGATGTCGGGCTCGGTGCCGAACACGCCCTTCGCCGGCTTCTCGTCGAGGCGTTCGGGACGATAGGCGATCGTCGCGTCGAAGCGCTTCGATGGGGCGACGCCGACGCCGAGCTCGCCGGCGATCCAGTCCGCGAATCCTGCACGACCACCCGAGGCCGCCACGTGCACGCTCGCAATTCCGCGCCACAGCTCTCCGCGCAGATATCCGGAACCACCGGCGCGGGCCTCCGTCTCGTGCGTGTACGCGATGGATCCGGCCCCGTCGACCGCCCAGGTATCGCCCCGGAAGCCGGCTGACACCGTCGACGCGACGGCTCGATCGTTCCCGGCGCACGGCTCTACCGGATCCATGGTCGGCGTGCGCGAGCACAGCCACTCGGGGATCAGCGCCGCGATGCGCAGCGAGCGCTCGGGAACGAGATACGTCAGATCCGCACCGAGGTGCGCATCGCGTCTGCGCCACTCGACACTCGCGCCGGCACCTACGACCTCGACGGACGACGCCCCGAACGGATTGTGTGCAGCGTCCTGCGCGAAGCTCTGGACCTCGGTCCACGCATCCAGCCACGCGCTGCCATGCACCATCGAGGCGGCCAGGTTCACGCGCCGTTCGTCGAGAGTGCCGTCCCAGGTCGACGCGTGCGCGGTCACGGCAACGCGCGGCCGCAGCGCGGACTCGTCATCCGTGTAGATCATCTCGGCGCCGAACCGTGATGCCGTGGTGTCCGGTCGGCCATCGATCGGATCGGGCACGAGGCCGCCGAATGCTGCGAGCTCGAAGTGGCTGGTGTGCAGCGCCGCGCGCCCACCGTCGAGCATCCCGAGCGAGGTTGCCGCGTAGCGCAGCCGGCCGATCGCGACATCGGGCGACCGGGTATCGCCGTAGCGGAGCACCGCCGCGCGGACGAGCAGCGGAGCGCGGTTCGCGTTGTAGCCCTTCGCGTAGAAGCGCGCCGCCGCGTCGAGATCGGCACCGAGCGGGGTCTCGCGCAGCAGCTGGAACGATCCGATCACGCGCAGCTCGCCCTCGCCGCGCCGGTAGCCCTGACCAACGGCGCCGAACGCGTGACCGATGATCGCGAGCGAGACCCGACGTCCATCGGGACCCGAGATCTCCACGGGGGTCGGAGCCGGCGCGATCGACGCCGGCAGCACCGGATCGGGCCATTGCCCCGTATTGTCCGCGAGCTTCGGCTGGACGTGCAGTGCCGGGCGCGTCGCGTACAGGGTCTCGCCTACGGCCACCGTCGCGCCGTCGAGCTGGATCGCCGCGGTCTTTGCGTTGACCTCGACGACCACGGGCTTCCCTCGCGCCGGTTCGAACCGCGCAGGCATGCCGGCCGCGAGCCCGGCTACGTCACCGGCGTCGACGAACGCGATGTCGCCAGAGACCTCGGTGACATGCATCTCGATGCGAGCACCAGGCACCTCGGCCTCGGCGTGCCGGGTGAGGCCAACCGCAAACAGCGCCGGAATCAGTGCGAGCGTCCTCACCGGCGAGCTCCGCGCGGGTGACATCGCAGACAGCTCGCGGCGACCGCGGCCACGGGTCCCCGATGTTGTGATCGCAATGCCGTCGTCGAATGACAGCCGTCGCAGCGAACGGCGCGCGAACGCGCAGGATCGACGTGGCACGCGTCGCAGGTCACGGCTCGATGACTCCCCGTGGAGAGGATGAAGCTTCGGTCGTGATCCGCGAGACGCGTCACCTCGGAGACGGTGAGCGCGGGCGTCCACGCCGTCGTCTCGTGGCACAGGCCGCACGCGCGGTGGATCCGATCCGGCACGTGGCCCGGCACGTCCGCGAGGCCTACCGAATGACAGCCATAACAATCCGTCGGCAGATCTCGCCATGTTCGCTCGCCTTGCCGCTTGTGGCACGCGCTGCACTCGATCACCGCGTGCCGGCCGGTGAGCGGCATGCGCGTGCGGCGGTGTTGCTCGAACGTCGCCACGTCCTGCCACGCGGTCGCCGTGTGGCACTCGTAACACCTCCCCGACAGCCGGCCCACGTGAGGATCGGAATGGCAGCTCTCGCAGGTGGAGTTCGTCCTCGGTGCACGCGCACCTTGGCTCGCCGCCGCCTTCGGTGTTCCGTGACACCGGGTGCACGACGCCTTCGCGTGTGCTTGACGCAACTTGAAGCCGGTGGCGTCGTGGTCGAACCCGGTAGGCCCCCCGCCGCTCGGCCGCCACGTCTCCACCCCGTGACAACCCTTGCAGTCGAGCGTGACCTTCGGGTGCGGGTTCGCGTGGCAGTCCTTGCAGTCCGCATAGCCGAGGCGCCAGCGGATCGAGACGTCTCCGTTGCGGAGATCGGTCGCACGATGGCAGGTGTCGCACGCGAGCTTCACGTGCACGCCCTCGAGCGGATAGCGGGTCTTGCGATGGTCGAAGCTCGACTGCCAGCGATCCTGCGTGTGACAGTCCACGCACGCCCGCTTCGGCGCCGCCGCGAATTGCGATGCGTGGACGTCGGCGTGACATCCCTCGCAGGTCCTCGCGAGGCCGCGATACGACGCGCTCGGCGAATCGATCGTCTTCCCCGGATGGCAGGCCACGCAGGCCATCGTCGCGTGCGCCCCGACCAGCGGGAACGAGCGATGATCGACCTTCCACTGCTTCCACGCCGTGGTCGTGTGACAGTCGCTGCACGACGTCTCCTTGCGCCCCGCGAACTGCACGCCGTGAGGATTCATGTGGCAGTCGAGGCACTCGGCAAACGGGATGACGAAGCTCGTGCGCGGCTTGCCGCCGGGATGACAGCCGCTGCACGGAGTTGCGAGATGCTTGCCGTCGAGGACGTAGCTCGTCGTCGCGTGCTTCGCAGCGTCGAACGTGGACGGTGACCACGCCGCCATCGTGTGACAGTCCCCGCACCCCCGCTGCGCGAGCCCGCTCCTGTGCGGGTCGTCATGACACTCGCGACACGGCTTCCCGGTCATCGCCGGATGGGGCGTCGGGGCCGCCGCGACGGTCGCGCTCCACCAGACGAGGACGTGCACCAGCAGCCTCACACGCCCTTGATATCACGAGTGGGTACTCGTGTTTAGCGGGACCACCTCGCAACGGCGCGCGGGATCCGCTCCCGCCGCCACGCTTCGATCAGCTCCGTGACGAGGCAGATCGTCAGCAGGAGCGATGCCTGGAGCGCGAGCTTGCACGACGGTACCGGGCTGCGAAACACACCGAACACACTCGCGAGCACCGCGCACATCGTGATGACCGCCGCGATGCACGCAGGCACGCGGATCACGATCACCGCAGGCGGCCGCACCGCCGCCCACAGCGAGGTGACAAACACGAGTGCCGCGACGACGAGGATCTGCTGGATGGCGTACGGATTGGGAACACTGCCGACCCAACCGTGGATGCACGCGAGCACGCAGCACCGGTGTGCAGCGCGCATGCCCGCCCGGAAGTCCGCGATCCCACGCGCGCGCGAGGGCACTTCTTGCCAGAGTGGCGCGCGCCGTCAGCCGGCGTCGACCAACTGGACAACGAGCCGCACGACCACCGCCCCCTCGTGCAGCTTGCTGACATAAGTGTGGTGGCAGCGCGTCGTGGGATCCCTCTCGACGATCGACGCCGCGCCGGGCTGCGACGGGAACCGGAAGAACGCCTTGCCCCGCCTCTGGTACCTGACCTCGGGGCCCGCGACCACCGCCGCGGAGAGATCAACGATGACCTCGACGCGATGATCCTCGTGCAGCGGATCGTGATGCGCGAGCACGTAGTCGCCGGGCACGAGCCGCAGCACGCGCGCCGACCGGACCCGTAGCGTCCTCTCGGTGATCTCCGACGCGAGCGCGACGAGCTCCGGCGGTACGGCCACGTCATCCGCGTACTCGTAGCTGCCGCGATCGAGGAGCGCGTAGCGCGTGAATCGCTCCAGCAGCGTCACGCGCGGCGCATCCGGGATGATCGTCGCGAGCCGCGAGAGCTGGATCACGGGTAGAACCAGCCCGCGAGCGAGAGGCGCAGACCGCCGAGGACCTCGCGCACCTGGTGGAGCGAGACATCGCTGACATCGAACACCGCGAGCCGATGAGGCTGCGGTGCGATCAGCAAGGCCGAGTCGGTGGCCGTGATCTCGCCACCGGTGAGGCGGCAGCGAAACAGCTCGAGCTCGCCACCCCGCGGAGGCTCTGGCGTCGGCAGGTAGTACGCGAACGCGAGCAGGCGCTCGAGCCCATCCTGGTGATCCGAGTGCGGCAGCAGGTAGTGCCCCACGCGATACGCATACGCACGCAGCTCGGCGCGCGTCACCGGCTTGCCCGTGATGCGCGCGAGCGCCGGTGCGAACGCTGCACCGAAGTCAGCCCCGAGCCCCGTCAGGTCTCCGGAGGCCTCGAACGCGAAGATGTCGCCCTCCTGGCGCACCACACCCTCGTCATCGAGTACGTCGAGCACCGGCGTCGCGGGCACCACGTCGTCGAACACGAGGTGCGGGAACGGTTGCGCCGCGCGCCACGTGGCGGCGAGCACCGCTTCATCGCGCCAGGCCGCGCCGAGGGTCCACACGAACCGTCTGTATCACGCAGTGGGTGGATCGATCAGGGCGCGCGGCGAAGCCCTCCACTCTCGCCCCCAACTCAGGGAGGCGTCACGGTGTTACGCTCGGGCGACGGATGAGCGAGGGGGATCGCCGCCAGGACGTCGCGCTCGACGCGACGGTCGCACCGCCGTCGCCCGACGTTGGTAAAGCGGCGACGTTGGCCGGTGGTCACGGCGCCCCAGATCTCGCCCACGGCGCGACGGTGGGCTCCGCGATCGGCCCGGTCGATGCGCACGGCGAGACCTTCGGCGGCGGCAGCGGTGGCGATGCGCACGCGGGCACGCTGGCGGGTGCCGGCGTCGCGCTCGATCTACCGAACCTCCCGCGCGTGGATGCGGCGAGCTACGCGATCGGTCCAGAGATCGCGCGCGGCGGCATGGGCAAGATCCTGTCGGCGCGCGATCGACGATTGCGCCGCGACGTGGTCATCAAGGTCACGCGCCAGCAGGGCCAGCTCGTCGATCCGCGGTTCGAGCGCGAGGCGCTGATCACCGCACGCCTGCAGCACCCATCAATCGTCCGCGTCTACGAGGCCGGCATCCTCAACGATGGCCGCGCGTTCTACGCGATGGAGCGCGTGCGCGGCCGCTCGCTCGAGGTCGTGCTCGACGAGACCACCACGATCGCCGAGCGCCTCGCGCTGTTGCCGCACGCGATCGCGGTGGCAGATGCAATCGCCTACGCACACAGCGAGGGAGTGCTGCACCGCGACCTCAAGCCATCGAACGTGCTCGTCGGTCCATTCGGCGAGACCGTGGTGATCGACTGGGGCCTCGCCAAGGATCTGCGCGCCGCGGAGCTTCCGGTCATCGAGTCGGAGCCGTCGCGCGCGAGCTCGTCGGATGGGTCGCTGACGCAGGATGGCTCCGTGCTCGGCACGCCGTCGTACATGGCGCCCGAGCAGGCGCGCGGTGAGCCGGTCGACGAGCGCACCGATATCTATGCCCTCGGCGTCTTGCTCTACACGCTGCTCACCGGCTCGCCACCGCACCGCGGCCAATCGACCACCGAGGTGCTCGACGCGGTCGCGACCGGCAAGCGGATGCCGATCGCGCAGCGCGATCCGAGCGTGCCCGCGGAGCTCGCCACGATCGTCGAGCACGCGATGGAGCACGCGCCCGCGGATCGCTATCAGAGCGCGAAGACCATCGCCGACGAGCTGCGCCAGTTCACGGCCGGCAAGCTGGTCGCCTCGCACCAGTACAGCCTGTGGCGGTTGCTCAAGCGTTGGCTGTGGCGCCACAGGATCACCGCGAGCGTCGCGGCATTCGCCGTGGTGGTGCTCGCGGCGACGCTGATCCTCTCGTTCCGCAAGCTGCGCGAGGAGCGCTCGGAAGCCGAGGGGGCGAAGGACGATGCCCTCCTCGCACAGGTCAAGGCCGAGCGAGCGAAGGACTCGCTGATCATCGATCAGGCGCGCGCGATGCTCGAGATCGACCCGAGCAAGGCCGCCGCGTGGCTGCGCAAGGCATCGAATGGCGCGCTCGCCGAACCGAAGAGCTACGCGATCGCCGCCCTTGCCGCGGAGCTCGGGCTCGCGCGCGTGCTCGAGGGTCACTCGAACGACGTCGAGCACGTGATCGCGGCACCCAATGGCGTGCACGTCGCCACCGGCAGCGATGACAGCACGGCGCGCTGGTGGAACGTCGACGATGGCACCTTCGTCGAGCTCCGCGGGCACGTGGGTCCGATCGAGACGATGACGATGTCTGCCGACGGCACGTACCTCGCGACCGCGGGCACCGATCACGACATCTGGCTGTGGGAGCTGAACGGAGGCGGCAAGCGGCGGCTCCAGGGACACACCAACACGGTGCGTGGCGTCGCGTTCTCCCCCGATGGCAAGACGCTCGCATCGACGAGCGAGGACGGGTCGCTCTTCGTGTGGGATGTCGTGAGCGGCGTCGGGAAGGAGATCCATCACCATCATCACGGCCTTCGCCCCGTCGTGTGGACGCCCGACGGCAAGACCGTGATCATCGGCGGCTACGATGGTCAGATCGGCCGCCTCGATCCGGCGACCGGCAAAGGCGAGATGCAGCAAGCGCATCGCGCCGAGCTGCGCACGCTCGTGATCTCCCCCGATGGAAAGTACCTCGCCGCCGGCGACGAGGATGGGACCGCCACGCTGTGGACGATCGATGGTCAGCGCGTGCGCACGCTCCCGGGCCACACCGATGTCACGCGCGTTCTCGTGTTCTCGCCCGACGGCAAGCACCTCGTCTCCGCGGGAGGTGACGACCTCGTGCACGTCAACTCGGTTCCCGACGGGCCGCTGGTCGAGCTCAAGGGCAACGTCGCCGGCGTGAAGGGTGTCGACATCAGCCGCGATGGCCAGTTCGTCGCTTCCGCCGGCATCGATGGCTCGGTCTGGGTGTGGCCGATCACCGGCGGCAAGGGGCGGCACTTCCGCGGCCACGGCTTTGCGGTGAAGGCCGTGTCGTTCCTCGAGGACGGCCGCCTCGTCTCCGGTTCCGAGGACGACATGGCGCGTGTCTGGCGCCTCGATCGCGAGACGCCGCCACAGGGTGGGCCCGCGCTGCGCGCCTGGCTGCTCGCGCACTCGAACGTCGAGATCCGCGCCCCCAAGGGCGGCGACTAGCTTGGGCGTCGACGATCGAGAACCGCGACGGCGGGCACGTCGATCTTCGGGGCCGTCAGCTTCTTGCCGCGGAGGCGCCAGCCGGAGTGCACCGGATCCTCGGACTTCTCGGTCATCGGGCCGTTGGTCCAGGTGGTGGCGACGAGGATCCCGCCATCAGGGGGGAGCTCGGTGCCCGCCTTCGTGACGATCTGCGCCTGGAGCGGCATCGAAGCGCAGTCACCGGCGGCGACTTGCGGGGCAACGGCGAGGGCGGCGGCGAGGATCACGAACCGATACATGGGGGTACCAACGTATGCCAGGCAGGGGCGGTCTGTCGTGGCATGCTTGCACCATGACGATGGCCGACTTCGGACCCGAACGCCCCGGGCAGGCGTCGGAGACCCGCGAGATGGCCGAACATGGCCGGCGCGAACACGACGCACATGTCGTCAGTACCCGGCGGTTTCTGATATTCCTCTCGCTCCTCGTGATCGTTCTCGCCGTGTTCTTCATCATCCGCGCATGACCCCGTTCGAGATGCTTGGCGGAGCGGAGAACGTCACGGCGCTCGTCGAGACGTTCTACGACGTGATGAGCGAGCAGGAGCCGGCGCTCGCCACGCTCCATCCGTGCGACCCCGATGGCAAGGTGGCGCGCCCCTCCCGGGACCGGTTCGCGCTGTTCCTCGTCGGCTGGCTGGGCGGCCCCGAGGACTACGTCCAGCAGCATGGTCACCCCCGGCTACGGATGCGGCACGGCCGGGTGCCTGTCAGCGTGCCAATGCGAGATGCATGGTTGCGGTGTATGACGGCGGCAATGCAGCGACACGGCATCACGGGTGAGGTACGTACGTTCCTCGACAGCCGGTTCTCCGAGGTCGCCGACTTTCTCCGTAACACTGAAGGCTGAAATGGATCCCCGTATCGAAGAAGTCCTCGCGTTCTGGTTCCGCGACCCCGCGCGCTGGTTCACCAAGACTCCCGCATTCGACGAGCAGATCCGCGAGCGCTTCAGCGCACTCCGCGATCAGGCCGTCGCCGGTGGGCTGTCGTGGCGCAGCTCCGCGAAGGGCGAGCTCGGGCTGATCATCTTGCTCGATCAGTTCTCGCGGAATCTGTTCCGCGACAGCGCGCGCGCGTTCGAAGCGGACGCGACCGCGCTCGGCATCGCCCGCGGGATGCGCGCCTCGGGCCGTGCCCAGCAGCTGACGCCGATCCAGCAGGTGGTGGTGCTGATGCCGTTCCAGCATGCCGAGGATCGGACGACGCAGGCCGAGTCGGTCGCCGCGTACGAGGCACTCGTCGAGGCCGCCCCGCCGGAGACCCGCGCGATGTTCGAGAACAACCTCGACTACGCGAAGCAGCACCGCGACATCATCGAGAAGTTCGGCCGGTTTCCGCACCGCAACGCCGCACTCGGCCGGACCTCCACCGCCGACGAGCGTGCGTTCCTCGCAGAGCCCGGCTCCTCGTTCTAGGGTGCGACACCTGCCGTTGCGCTCGCGGCGCGGCCTGTCACGCGGCGTTTAGCGCCTCGCATGTCGGCGGGCGCGCGGACCGCGTATCACCGAGTCATGGGGATGTCGGCAGGCTCGGGATCAAAAGAGATCAACGTCACGCCGCTGATCGATGTGCTCCTCGTCCTGCTGATCATCTTCCTCGTGATGATGCCGATCATGGTGCGCATGGAGACGGTCGAGGTTCCTCCAAAGAACACCGAAGTCGTCCCCGTGGCCGAGCCCGTGGTGCTGAAGATCAACGCGGACCTCTCCGTGACGATCGACGACACCGAGACCATCGCCGGGATGGATCTCGCCGCCAGGATCGGCGACCGGGTGCGCACCTCGAAGCAGGTGTTCATCGACTTCGGCGACGGCGTCCCGTGGGCCGAGGTGCTGCACACGGTGGACCTCCTGCGCGGCTTCGCAGTAGATCCGCGCAACCCCGACGAGATCAAGGTCGCCGTGCGCGTCCGCGAAGACGCCGCCCTCTGAATCACAGGTGCGCGAGCAGCCGTGCGCGGTTCCCCAGCCTCTCCGAATCGAGGTAGGAACAGGCGTGCAGAGTTTCGCACCCCAGCGGGAGCCACGTGCCTTGTGCACGCGTTGCCTGCGCCCGGTCTCCGTCTGTTATTGCGCCGCGCTCCCGCGCATCGAGACCACGACCAAGATCGTGATCCTCCAGCATCCGCGCGAGCGCTTCATGCCGATCGGCACGGCGCGCATGGCCTCGCTCTGCCTGCCGCAGACCACCCTCCTCGTCGGCATGCGCTGGGCCGAGAACCCTGCGCTCGCTCCGCACCTCACCGATCCGGCGCGGCCGCCGATCCTCCTCTACCCCGGCCCCAACGCGAAGGACATCCTGCGCGAGCCGCCGACCGGGCCCGTCACCCTCGTCGTCGTCGACGGCACGTGGTCGCAAGCGCGCACCGTGATCCGCGACAACCCTTCGCTCCAGTCGCTGCCGCGCTACGCGTTCGCCGCGCCGGAGCCGTCGATCTATCGCATCCGCAAGGAGCCGAGCGACGAGTACGTCTCGACCATCGAGGCCCTCATGCACGTGCTCGGTGCGCTCGAGGGTGATCCCGCACGGTTCCGCGCTCTCCTCGATCCGATGCGCCAGATGATCGACGCGCAGATCGCCTGCCAGGCCCACTCGCCTCGCCGCTCCACGCCGCGCCAGCCCCGCACCGGTCCGCCGCGCCGCCCGCTCCCCGAGCTGACGCGCTGGGACGACCTCGTCCTCCTCGTCGGCGAAGCCAACGCGTGGCCCTACTCCACCGAAGGCGCCAGCCCGCGCGACGAGCTCGTGCACCTCATGCTCCACCGTCCTGCCACGGGCGAGACCTTCGAGCGCGTCGTCGCTCCCGAGCGCCCGCTCTCGCCCACCGCCACCCACCACACCGGTCTCACCGAGGACGAGCTTCGCGCCGGCGAGGCGCCGGCCGCGGTCGTCGCCGATCTCGCACACTGGCTTCGGCCGAGCGACATCGTCGCCGCCTGGGGCCACTACGGCACCTCGCTCGTGCGCGAAGCGGGCGGCGCGCTCCCCACGCCGTGCATCGATCTGCGTGCCGCCGCCTACCGCTTTCACAACGCGAAGATCGGCACCCTCGACGAGTACGCCGCCTCGCGCGGCCCCGTCCCCCCACCGCTCGCCGGTGGTCGTGGTGGCCTCCGCCTCGCCCTGCTTGCACAGATCGTCGCGAGCTGGCGTGCGCACGTCTGACCGGGCCCGCCGCGCGGCGACGGAATTTCTACACGGCCGTGCTCCAGAATCGTGAGCCGCAAAGTTCCCGAAGCCCCCAAGAAAGAGGCTTTCTCCTGCAGGAGAAGACTCTGCTTCGGGACCTCCGGGGCCTTCGGGGCTCACCCGACCAACGAACCTCCGGCTCGCAGTGGGATAGCTCCGATTGCAACTCGCGCAGGACTATCCTAGTTCGGAACGGCAAACTGGATCAGCGCGGGCGACGTGTAGAACGAGCCGCCACCGGGCGTCAGGCCCGAGGTGGCCACCGCGAACACGACATACGTGATCGGCGGTGACTTGTCGGTCGGCGTGCCGACCATCGTCGTCGCAACGGCGAGGATCCAGCCTGACCCGCCGGCGGCGCTCTTGCCGCTGGGCGCGAGCGCGAGCTTCCACGCGGCGATCGTCCTTCTGCCGGCGGGACCCGCGTAGCGCTGGCCCGGCGCGCTGCCGAACACGACGAAGGGACCCCGGACGAGATCGGCGAGCCACGGCGTGAAGTCCGCGCCGTCCCTGTCTCGGAGGTTCGAGCGCAGCGATCCGATCGCCTGCTCGCGATCGATCTTTCCCTGCTCGCTCTCGTTCGGGTTTGGCAGCGCGAAGATCTTGTCCTCGATCGCCGGCACGGCGGGGAGGGTCTTCGCGATCGCCCGCGCCTTGAGGTCCTTGTCGGAGATCAGCTTGCTCCAGTGCGTGGCGAGCACCCAGCCGTCGGTCGGGGCATCCGGGTTGCCGCCGAGGCCGCCGATCTCGATCACGCGGAAGGTCGCGACGAGCTGCTTCCCCTTGCGCGCCTCGACCTCGGCCTCGCGCCACTCCATCTGGCTCTTCGGGTACCACAGCTTCTTGTTCTTCTTCACCGTGAGCTTCACGGCGGCGTCACCACCGGTGAGATCCGCGAGCGCGAGCGTGCACGGCTGACGAACCGCGCCGCCCGGCGTGACCAGCAGCTCGCAGCTCGAGAAGTAGCCGGTGGTGTCCTTGCCCGCCGCGAGCTTCGCGACGAAGTCATCGAAGTCGTCCTTCGCGAAGGCGGGCGAGCTCACCAGGAGAATCACAGCCGCGACGACGATACGCACCATGGACCGAGCATAGTCCCAGGTCACGCGCTGCGGGCCTTCGCCACGCGGCGCTTCGAGAGCTCGACGCCGATCGCATCGAGGCCCGCCGCGTTCGCCGCCGCGAGCGCCGTGCCCTGGCCGCAGAACGGATCGACGACGGTGCGCGCTCCGGTCGAGGCGATGTACCCGATCGCCATCTCGCACGCCGCGCTGCCCATCGCCCGCGCCCAACTCATCTTGCCGAGCGCCGGCAGCACATCGGCGGTCGCTGCGCCCGGCGCGAGACGACGCTCGCGGCTGACGGCGATCACATGCGCGTAGGCCGGGCGCCCGAACGTGACCATGCCCGCGGGCACCCGGCATACGACGCGGTGAAACAGCGCGTGACTTCCCGCGGCGTCGGCGCCGGTCATCACCATGTGGCCCTTGTCGATCCAGCGGCCGTCGTACTTCACGTCGGTCTGGTAGAACACGGCCACCGCGTCGTCGGCGATCGCGGTGCACGCGAGGGTCACGGTCTCGATGAACCACGTCTTCCACGCGGGCACGCCCATCGTGGGCACCTCGCTGTGATCGGGAAGCGACGTGAAGATCGCGTGGTCGGCGGGCAGCCGATCGCGAAGGAACGCGACGCCATCACCGCAATGAACGACGCGCTCGGGCACGCGTGGAAGGTATCATTGTGGATCGATGACGAAGTCGTCGTGCGGGAACGCGCCGGTGCCCGGCGAGGGCCCGAGCGCCGTGAGCGCCGCATCCAGCTCGGTGACGTGCGCGGCAGAGAGCTGCAGCACGTGTTCGTTCGGCTGGAACGTGGTGCCGTACGTGTAGACCTGCTTCGCGGTCGCGGTCATCTCGACGTGGGCGCCGAGGACGTACGCGATCGAGTGCGACGCGACGAACTGGGCGAGGCGTCCCACGCTGGTGCGGTAGGTCGCCCAGTCGTTGATGAACAGCAGGCCCGGATAGAGCGTGTCGCCGGTGAACAACAGGCCGGTCTTGCGATCGTAGAACGCGATGTGTTGCGCCTCGTGGCCGGGGATCGCGATGACGTCGAGCACGCGGCCGCCGAGATCGATCGAGCCCGCGGTGGTCGGCCACGTGGTGATGCCGAACTTCGCCTGGATCGCGGCCTGCGTCTTCGCGATGACCGTGGTGTTCGCCTGGCCGGAGAACGACGCATCGCCGGCCACGTGATCACCGTGCGCGTGCGAGTGCGCGACGACGAGCTGCTTCGTACCGATCAGGCCGCGCACCGTGTCGCGCAGCGTGGTGGTGTTGTTCGTCGCGCCCGAGTCGATCATCAGCACGGTGGTCGAGCCCTCGATCACGTAGATGAACGGCGCCTCGAACGTCCTGCACTTGTTCTGCCGGATGATGTGGACCGTCGCGTTGTAGGCGTGGACCTGAAGCTCGGGGTCGGCGTTCGCACCGCAGTTCTGCGAGCCGTGCATCCAGGCAACGGTCAGCGACCCGCCCTCGAGGCCGCCGATCGGCGCATCACCGCCGCCGGGAGCATCCGTGCCGCCACCCGGAGGCGCGTCGGTCGAGCCGCCCTCGCCCGGCGCGGTGCCCGTGCAGGCCACAAGGGCGGCGAGAGCGAGCGAGCGGAGCATCCAGGCGTGGAGAAGCATCATCCAGGCCGCGCGCCGCTCCAAGCATTTCCTCCAGTTAGGAGTCGCTACATGGGGCTTCGCTCCCCTGTACGATGCGGCGATGATTCGCTCGCTGGTCCTGACGTGCTGTCTCTGCTCCCTCGCCGCCGCGCAGGGGGCTGCCTCGGAGCAAGAGGTCAAGACCATCCCCGCGCCGATGAAGATCACCGACGCCAAGGCGAAGGCGCTGATCCGCGGCCTCAAGCTCGCGGGCATCAAGCCGAAGGCCGTGAAGCGGACGTGGACGTACGTCGCGAAGACGCTGTCCTGCAGCTACTCCCCGGATCCCGCCGGCGGGTACGTCGACGACGGGGACGGCTTTGGCACCGCGGAGTGCCAGGTCGACGGCAAGAAGTTCACGGCCGCCGCCGCCGCCGTGCTCGTGCAGGGCATGCACGACGCCGACATTCCGGAGCCGTACATGATGGGGGACAAGAAGCTGGTCCGCGCGAACGCGGTGACCTGCACCGACGAGCAGACCAAGCGCGGCGCGGAAGGCCCGTGGTCCTGCACGTTCACGCCCGTCGGCCGTTAGGCGAGGCCGATCATCCCCTGCTTGCGCAGCTTCTTCAGCTGACTGCGCAGCTCCTTGTCGGCGAGCTCCTCGCGCATGCCAGGGTGCGCATCGAGAATCGCGCTCCACGCCGCACTCATGAAGTCGGCGCTATCGATCTCGTCCTTTGCTGCAAGCTCCGCTGCCCGGGCGAGCAGCGTTTCGAGCTCCGTCGTCTGGTTCGGAGTGGTCTGGGCCATGCAGTACAACAGAACCATCCCGAGGCTGTCGCGCGCCGGCTGTTCGGGCAGGTACCGAGCTGGATGATCGGGGGATCAGCCGATCGCCGAGATCACGAGCGAGCGCGTCTTCCCCGGGAGCTTGAGCTCGACCTCCTCGTCGACCCGCTTGCCGAGCAGCGCGCGGCCGAGCGGCGATGACGTGGTCAGCACCTGCACGCCCCCCGCGAGCACGCTCCCGCCACCCGCCGGCGCGAGGAAGAACCGCTGCTCCTCCCCACCTTCGTCGGCGGTGACCAGCGCGCTCATGGCGACCGGATCATCGGGCGCGAACGTGCGCAGCTCGAGCCGCGTCACGTCGGCGACGCCATTCTCCAGATCGACCACGCGCTGCGCGACGCCGCGCGCGAGATAGCTCTGCTCGAGGCCGCGCGTGTCCTTGTCGTTCTCGGCCTTCGCCTCGGCGTGGGTCGCGCCCTCGATCGCCGCCGCATGGGCCGCCCGAGCCGCATCGAGGGCGGCCGAGAGGACGGCGAGCAGCTCGTTGCGCAGCACGGCCTTGGTCATTGTCGCGACGGGCCAGCCTACTCGGTTTGTGCTTGAATTCGGACCCCTTCGAGGACTACAAGGCCCCTCGTGAAGCATCTTCTGGTGGTGGTCGTGGCCCTGGCGGGCTGCACGAAGGTCGAGGATCCGCAGGGTCCGGGGACGTCTACCGCGCAGAAGGTCGTCGAGCCGCGTCGCGCCCCATCGGGGATCGAGAAGCTCGTCGCGGATCTCGAGAGCTGCGATCTCGAGGGCTACCAGATCACGTCCACGTGTCCCGCGATGGAGCGCCTCGCCACCGAGCTCGCCGAGCCAAGCGGTGCGCACGAGCTCTCGCTGGCGCTCGGCGCCAAGCTCCTCGGCCATCGCGCCCCCGCAGTGCGCCTCGAGGCCGCCGCGATGCTCGGCACGGATCGCGCGAGCCGCGATGCGATCGTCGATGCAGCGCGCAAGGAGCCCGACGCGCACGTGCGCGAGGCGATGATCCGGATCATCGCCGCCGAGGGTGCGAAGTATCCGCGGGTCGGCGCGTTCCTCCTCGAGTCGACGCAGTTTCCCGCCTCCGATGTCCGCGCGCAGGCACTCGTCGCGCTGACCCTTCCCGCCAGCCGAGCGCTGCCGGGCGCTGCCGATCGCGTGCTCGCGATGGCCGAGCGCGATCCGGATCCCGCGCTGCGCCACGCCGCGTGCGCAGCCGGCGGCAAGCTCGGCAACCCGATCTTCCTCCCGTTCTACGAAGCGGCGACCGCGCGCACCGATGACCCGGAGCTCTCCGCCGCATGCATGGAGGGCGTGGTCGCGATGTTCCACAACCAGCCCGCGTTCGACACCGCGAACGAGGATGCGTACCACCTGTTCCTGAAGCGCCTCGCCGCGCAGCCGCGTACCGAGCACTCGCCGCCGTGGCAGGTGATGTCGGCGTTCTGCTACTACTCGCACGAGGCCGACCTCGACAAGCTCGCCGCGTGGAAGCGTCAGGCGACCTGGTTCAAGCCCGCCGAGGTCAAGGCCGTGATGACCGCCGTGATCACCGACCGCGCCACGAGCTGGCAGGCGCGGACGGCCGCGATCGAGTCGATGATCGGCCTCGGCGCCACCAGAGACGAGCTGAAGGCCCTCGGCAGCGGGTACGACAAGATGGACAAGGCGGATCAGCTCGTCCTCGCAAAGCTCGACAGCGCGCTCGCCGAGTAACGCCGCAGGATCGGTTATGATGGCCGCCTCCCGGTGAAGCGTTCCACGCTCTCTCCCCCTGTCATGGACGTCGTCCCACCTCCGGCGACGCACGCGATCCGGCGCGTGCTCGACGAGAAGGCGGTGCGGATGGTCTACCAGCCCGTGGTCGATCTGCGCACGCGCCGGATCTTCGCGTACGAGGCGCTGGTACGGTCGAAGGCGCCCGAGTTCGCGTCGCCGCCGGATCTGTTCAACGCCGCCGTCGAGCACTCGTGCACCGGCGAGCTCGGCCGCATGCTCCGCGAGCTCTCGCTCGAAGGCTGCCCGGACTTTCCGCTGTTCCTCAACATCCATCCCGCCGAGCTCAACGAGCGGTACATCGTCCAGCCGAACGATCCGATCTTCAGGCACGACCGCGACGTCTATCTCGAGATCACCGAGGGCGTCCCGCTCTCGCACTTCCACCTGTGCCAGACGATCCTCAGCGAGGTCCGCGATCGCGGCGTCTACCTCGTGGTCGATGACCTCGGCGCCGGCTACTCGAATCTGAAGTACATCGCCGACCTCCAGCCGCGCGTCGTGAAGCTCGACCGCGGGCTGATCGCCGGCCTGACGCAGAGCTCGCGCCTGTTCAAGCTCGTCTCCGCGATCGTGGTCCTCTGCACCGAGCTCGACGCCGTCGTCGTCGCCGAGGGCATCGAGACCGTCGAGGAGCTGGAGGCCGTGATCGCCTCGGGCGCGCAGTTCGGCCAGGGCTACCTGCTCGCGCGCCCCGGGTTCCCGCTCCCCGAGCTCACCTGGCCCGCCGAGCTCGGTGGCGCACCGCAGGCCCCACCGCCGCGCCGCCGCGGCGAGAAGCCCACGTTCAAGCCACGCACGACCACGAAGAACCGCCGGCGCTAGAACTGGCTCAGGATCGTCACCGAGAAGTACTTCCCGCTGACGTCGAGATGCCCGAGCGACGCCTGTGACGTCGCGAGCTGGATCATGCTCGAATCGTTCGCCTCTGAAGGCGCGAGATCGAGCTTGCTCGTCATCGTGTACCCGAGCTCGGCGCGAAACCCGAGCTTGAACGCCGGGTACGCGATCGCCCGAGCATCGAGCGTGAGCGCCCCCGTCGTCGCGATGCCCCAGGCGCTGTCGTGTAGCGTCCGAGCACCCTCGGTGATCGTCAGCCCGGCGCGCGACGGGCCGAGATCGAGGCGACCGCCGACCGCGAGACGCTGGAGCACGTCGTACTGCGCGCGGCCACCGAACGAGAACGTCTGCGTCGTGAGCTGGGTGGTCAGCGTCGAGAACATGGTGCCGTCGGCATCGCCCCACGCGAAGCCGGCCGTTGCCCAGGTTTGGAGCTTGGGCATCAGGCCGAGATCGATCTCGCGGGCGTAGCCGAGCACGCCACCGCCAAGGCTGTTGTTGGTGACCGCGTTTGCGGACGAGGCGCGCAGCGCACGGGTGTACGAGCCGATCATGACTTCGTTGTGCGCGTCGGCGGCGGCGGTGCCGGTGGTGACGAGCACCAGGAGAGCAGCGAGTGTGGTGCGCATGATCAGGGCTCCGAATCGAGGAGGTTGTAGGTCAAGAAGCCGGACAGCACGATCGCGTCGCCGCGGGCCGCGGAGGTCGAGGGAATGATCGTGGCGTGCCCGAGCGGGTCGCCGTGATCGACGAAGATCTTGCCGTTCTGCGTCGACAGCACGCGGACCGGTGGGTCATCGAGGCGGAAGTCCGTGGGGTGCAGGTTATCGAGCGCGACGAAGCCGACGCGAGAGATGCTCGGCGTGGCGCCGATCAGGGTCGAGCCATCGGGCGAGAAGTCGTACGAGTCGAGCTTGCCGAGGCCGAGCATCGGCGAGGTCGACTCGGTGTCCATGTCGAGCAATCCGAGCACCGTGCGGTTGTCATCGTGCACGAGCATCGCGAGGTCGCGGCCCGGCACCGGAACCACGTCGGCGATGGACTTGTCGAGCGGGATGGGGCGGAGACCCACTTGCTGCAGTGGATCAGTGATGTTCTCGAGATCGAGGACATAGACCCGCTTCATCTTCGCGCCGATCGATGCGAACAGCGCCTTGTGCGGCGGGACGTCACCGCCGGTCGGGAACAGGATGATCCGATCGATCGGATCCGCGATCGGGATCGAACGGAACTGCGCGGTGTCGGCGTCGATGATGACGACCTCCTTGGTGTTCGGCGTCGCCGCCAGGATGAACCGTTTGCCCGAGGCATCGTCGTAGACCGCGATGTCGGTCGGTCCACCGCCGGCGCCGAGCTCGGCGAGCACGGGGCGGTAGTCGTTCGCCTCGGGCGTCTCCTGCGTTGCCTGCTCGAGGATGACTTGCAGCACGTCGCGCGCGTTGTCGCTGCGCACGTACGCGCTCGCGGTCTTCGGCGCGAACACTACCTCCTTCGGGATCACGGCCGGGCCGCCGAGATCGAGGCGGATCGAGATCTCCCGCCGCTCGGGGTGCGTGACGTCGAGAACGGTGAGGTTGTTCGACGACAGGATGAAGCCGAACGTGCGCGGCTCGCCGGTGCCCGGCACCACCATCGGCGGCGACAGGGTCACGCCCTCCGGCACCGAGCCGAACGAGCGGATGGTCTTCAGCGTCGGGTTGGTGTCGCTGGGTGGCTGCGTCAGGTCGATGATCGCCATCTCGTTCGGGTTGCGGAAGAAGCCGGCGCCGTCCGGACCCGCCGCGGAGAAGTACGCGATCGCGATGGTGTTATCGGGAGCCACAGCGACGCGGTCGAACGGCGATCCGATCGCGTAGGCCACGGGCGTGGCCGCGGTGTTTTCCGTATCGAGCGACCAGAACTGCGGTCGCTGATCGATCTCGCCGCGGTGGATCGCCTCCTCGCCGCGCGTGATCACGAACAGGCGATGGCGATCGGGGCTCGGCACCGCGTGGATCGCGTTGCGGCCGATGGTCTTCGTCGTGATCCGCGTGACGTCATTCGAAAGATCGAGGAGCGTCACGCGGTCGAGGGCGGAGTCGACATACGCGATGTTCGACTTGAGTGGAATCGGACCGAGGATCGCGCGGTCGCGGTCCCACCGGATCGAGCGGTCGTCGTCCCAGGTACACGAGGTGGTCGTCGCCACGAGGGCAGCGATGGACATCAAGGTTGTGAAGCGCATGGCGGTCCTCAGTTCACGATGTTGCTGTTGAGGTCAAAGCCGGTGATGGTGCGCACTGCATCGGTGATGAGGTGCACGAACGACACGCGACCGAGCGGATGACGCTGCGACGAGAACGCCATGTTGGCGCCGGGGAGGATGCCGATCGCCGCCGGCGGCGAGCCGAGCTGCTTCGTGACCACCACGCCGTTCTGCACGGTGACCACCTGCAGCGCGCGCACCGCCGTCGGGGCGTTGCCGCCGTCGAGCGAGACGTACGCCTTGCTGCCATCCGGTGCGTAGACGAACGAGCCCGGATCGACCGGGGTGATCTGCAGCTTCGCGAAGCCGGTCGCGAGATCGAGCAGGGTGTAGCCGTAGCTGCGATCGATGTACTCGTCGACGGTGGTCGCCGTCGCCGGATCACCGAACGTCTTCGAGTTGATGACGATCGCGCTGGTGCCCGTCGGAGAGATGCCGACCGCGCGGATCGCTTTCTTCAGCGGCCAGGTCACGAACGGGTAGCCGGGCTGGTCGAAGCGCACCATCGTGATGCGCTCGTCGACGCTCGCGTTCGTGAACAGCAGACCGCGGTTGCCATCCTTCGAGAGGACCAGCGACCCGATCGCCGCGCCGGTGAGGTCGATGGTCTCGACGCCGGAGGGGTCGTTCGCGTCACCGGGGATGTCGATGATCGACAGCTTCTTGACCTCGCGCTGCACGGCGTACACGCGCGTGCCGTTTGGAGCGAGGTCGAGATCCGTCGCCGTACCGACGAGCGGGATGGTCCACTGCCGGCCGAGCTCGGAGCCGCCGACGTCGACGACGTGCAGCGTGGTCTCGCCGAGCTGGCGGACCGCCGCGTACGTGCCGGTCGAGACGATCTGGACCTCCACGGACTCGGGCGGGAACGCCGGGTTATTGACCGGGATCGGCGGCACGATCGACGGACCATGCGTGGTCGCGTAGCCGAGATCGATCACGCTGACGCCGTCCTGCGTGATCACGTAGGCGCGCGAGCCGGTCGCGTCGAACTGGACCTCGCGCGGCCGGAAGCCGACGGTCAGGTCCACGCCGCGCTCGAGACCAGGCGCGAGTGCGAGCACCGTCACATCCTGGAAGCTGCCGACGCCACCGATACCACCCGACTGGATCTGCTTGGTCAGGTCGAACCAGATCACCGCGTAGCGGCCGGATGGGTCGACGTCGAGGCGGTTGAGGTTTCGCAGCGTCGGCAGGGTCTTCACGACGTCGTGTGCGCCGCTCGGCCGCACGATGCTCGCGGTGCCGTTGATCGAATCGAGGACGACCGCACCGTCGCTACCGGGGATGGCGCTGACCAGGCGCGGCGACTTGCCGACCGGCGTGGACACCACGGTGAGGTTCTGGCCGTCGATCCGGGCGAGCTCGTCCTGGTCCGTCATCGCCACGTAGATGTAGCGATCGGAGCTGATGGGCTCTGAGAACTCGTACTCGTGCTCAGGGGGTGGTGGAGCATCGGTGCCCGCGTCGTTCGGTGCCGGCGGCGGTCGCTCGCAGCGCCCGAACTCGCTGCACACGTATCCCGATGGACATTCGTTCGACGACAGACACCCGACGGTGCCCGAGTCAGCCGAGTGCCCAGCGTCCGCCAGCGTCGGACTTCCTGAGAGCTCGCTGCCCCCACAAGCCGCCAGTACCGCTGACACTCCTATCAACAAGCGCGTCCACATGCGAAACCTCCGAGGGGTGTGAAACAGCAACGGCTGTGCCGCGTGCACTCACGCGATCCATGCGCGTTGCGCGTCGCGCGTTGTGCAGCACCTCGCCGTTCCGCGACGTTCTTGTCGCGGCGAAGTCAGCCGCCCCGAATTGCCCCAGACGCCATCGAGATGTGCGGTTCGCGACTGTGCAGCGGTCGTACGCTGTAGAGTGGCGTCCTCGTGGACAAGCCCGCCACTCGACCACCGCACCCGTTTCTCTACTTCCTGCTGTTCCTGCCGTTCGGTGCGACGAGCGGGTTCATCATGTACACGATCGGCTCGCTCGCGAAGGACGCCGGCATGTCCTACGAGGTGATCGCCGGCATGACGGCGACGAACACGCTTCCGCATACCTGGAAATTCCTGTGGGCGCCGCTGGTCGATACCGTGTGGACCGGGCGCGGCTGGTACATCAGCACGAACCTCATCAGCTCGGCGGCGATCATCTCGCTGGGGTTCATCCCGATCACCGACGGCAACGTCTGGCTGATCACGATCATCATCTTCATCAATGGTCTGTCGACCACGTTCATCGGCATGTGCACCGAGGCGCTGATGGCCAAGCTCACGCCCCCGGAGCAGCGCGGCGCAGCAGGCGGCTGGTCGCAAGCCGGCAACCTCGGCGGCGCCACCGTCGGCGGCCTCGGCCTGATGATGTCGGACGCGAGCTCTCCTTCCCACAAGTGGATTGCGTTCGTGGTCGTCGGCGGCCTGTTGCTGGCGTGCTCGCTGGTGCTCACCTTCGTCAAGGAGCCGCCGCCACCGCAGCCGCGCCCGAAGTTCTTCGCGAGCCTGCGCCTCCTCGGCCGGGACATCCGAGATCTGCTCACCGATCCGGTGCGCGAAGGCAAGGTGAGGCCGAAGTGGATGCTCGGGTTCCCGCCCGTGCTGTTCTACACGCTGTCGGGTGCGGGGATTCTTTCGATCTCGCTGTCGCTGATGCCGATTGGTTCTGGTGGCGCGCAGAACATCTTTGCTGCGATGGGAGAGGAGTGGGGTGCGTCGAAGGACTGGATCGCGTTGCTCAACGGATTGATCTCCGGCGGTGGCTCGATCGTGGGATCAGTCGCCGGTGGCTACCTCGCCAGCAAGATCGACAAGCGCAAGGCCTACGCGCTCTCCGGCGTGATCCTCGCCGTGCTCACGTTCGGGATGGCTGCGAGCCCGCAGAACGTCTACTTCTACACCGCCGGCGTCATCGCCTACGGCTTCGCGCTCGGCATGTGTTACTCGACGTTCACCGCGTTCGTGCTCGACATCATCGGGCACACCGGTGGGGCAACGAAGTACAACCTGTTCGCGTCGCTCGCGAACATGCCGATCTACACCATGGCGCTCGTCGATGGCTTCATCGCCACCAAGCACGGCACGAACTCCATGCTGTGGGTGGACGGCCTTTCCGGCGTGGTCGGTGCGGTCGTCCTGATGTTGATCGTCGTGGTGCTGCGAAAGCGCCGCCTCGACCCACCGCCGGCGGTTTAGCTCGTCATCGCATCGTTACAGCGGCCCGAGCGCGACCAGCGGCACCGCCGGAATCCCCGTCTGGACAGCGTTGCCTGCAAATGCTAGCAATGTTGCGTGGCCGCTCCGTCGAGAAAAGTGTTGTTCTTGCGTGATGTGCCGACCGAGCTCATCCGCGAGGTCAAGGCGGTCGCGGCGCGCCGTGGTCAGACGCTGACGACGGTCGTTACCGAGGCACTCACCAGATCGCTCGGGGGCGACGGGGCATCGACGGCAAGCGACAGTCTTCAGGGCGACATGGACTGGTATCGGAAACGCCGTGCGTCGCTGGTGAAACGGTACGAGGGCGCCTACGTCGCGATCATCGATCAGAAGATCGTCGACCACGGGCGAGCCTTCGACCAGCTGGCAGTCCGCGTCTTTGCCCGATACGGCAATCGCAACATCTACATGCCACGGGTAACTGCACACCCCGAGGATCTCACCGTCGTGGTGCGCTCACCTCGGCGCTCGAGATCGTGAGGCTCCCATACGACAAGGAGTTTGTTCCCCCGGCGCCGGTCTTACCCGTGCGGATCGCGCTGCCAACTGGTGGCGGCGGGGTGATGGTCTCGATGTTGGTCGATACGGGTGCAGATTGCACGCTGGTGCCAGCCACCATCGCAAACCAACTCCGATTGCCTCAGGTCGGTGTCATCGCGGTATCCGGGCTAGGCGGCGCGACTCTTCGGGCAACTGTTCACGCCGCGGTTCTCGATCTTGGCCCCATCGAAATGCTCGTTCGGGTGGTCGCGCTCGCCGACGAAGCGATCCTGGGCCGCGATGTCCTCGCTTCGTGCGTCCTCGAGCTCGACGGTCCATCCGCTCGGATCGAACTGCGCGCACCAGTGAAGCGCCGCAAGAAGGAGCGACGCGTCCGAGGGTGAGCGCGACTCGACGCATGATCAGCTCATCATCGCGGAGATCGCCGCGTTGCTCAGCCGTTCGAGCGCGAACGGCTTCGCGAGCACCGTGAGCCCGAGCTGAGCGGCTTCCACGAGCAGCTCGCGATCGGGGAACGCCGTGATCAGCACCACTGGCACCGTCCAGCCGGCGGCGCGGAGCATGCGCGCGATCTCGATGCCGGTCGCGCCGGGCATCCGGACGTCCATGACGAGGAGATCGAGCTGCTCGTGGGCGCGCTTGCTCCGCGACGACAGCGCGAGCACCTCGAGCGCCTCGGACCCCGAGTCGGCCTCTATCACCTCGAAGCCTTCGCGCCGCATGCGCGCGATGATCAGCTGCCGCAGGCTCTCGTCATCCTCGACCACGAGGACGCGGGCGCGGAGCTCGCGCGCTTCGGGGTTCGTCGGCTCGTCGTCGAAGTCGTCGAAGTCGTCGTCATCGGGATTCCACATCAAGCCCAGGCGGGTTGCATCGGTCGCGCCATCCTTGGCAGCGCGCTCACGACCGCCCGGGCGTGTCGTTTTGACCCGTTGCTCCTGAACGACACACCAGCGCTGAAACGCTTCGTCACATACGCCTGTTCGCGACGGCGCGCTGGTTGCAGTAACACACGTCATGGAACCTGGCCCCCTGATCGCGCTCGCCGAGGACGATCCTCAGCTGAGGTCGCTCCTCGCGTCCGCGCTGGAGACGGTGGGATATCGTGTGATGTCGGTCGCCACCGGCGAGCACCTGGTCGCGATCGTGCGCCGCCTCGTCGCCGAGGGTCAGCCGCTGCGCCTGATCATCACCGACGTCCGGATGCCAACGCTCGGTGGACTGGAGGCAGCGCGGATCCTGCGCGCCGCCGGTCACGAGGTGCCGCTGATCTTCATGACCGCGTTCGGCGACGCATGGACACGCAGTCAAGCGGCACACCTCGGAGCGTTACTACTCGACAAGCCGTTGAGCCTCCAGGTCCTACGTCGTGCCGTGACGCAAGCCATCGCCCCCTAGCTCGCTCCTGGTACGGTGCCGATACCTCGATGAAGATCGTTGCCAAGTACACGCTGGTGCTGGGGGCGGCCCTGATCGTTGCACTCGCCGTACTCGCCTTCGTCCGCGTCGAGCGCGATCGCGATCACTTCATGCGCGACATGGAGCTTGACCACCGCGTGCTCGGCCGGCTGCTCCAGACGAGTGTCACCGACCTATGGATCGATCGTGATCGCGCGAGCGCGACCCGGCAGACCGTGGAGCTCATGCAACGCGCCAACGAGAACGCCGGCGCGGTCCGGTTCGAGTGGATCGAGGGCGCCGCCGGCGCGGACTCGCAGCGCATCGAAGGCCACGACTTCGTATCGCGCTTTCCGATCCGCGTGGGCGGCGCGCTCGTCGGCAGCGTAGTCGGGCGAGAGTCACTCGACGAGATCGACAGGCTCGTCCACGCTGACGTCGGGCTGACGGTGATCGAGCTCGGCCTGATCGTGGTGATCGGGCTGGTGCTCTCGCTGGTGCTAGGGAGATGGCTGGTGGGGCGCCCCATCGGCTTGCTGGTCCAGCAGGCGCGCGCGATCGGGCGTCGCGACTTCACCGGTGCGCTGGCGCTGCGACGCGCCGACGAGCTCGGCGAGCTCGCGACCGAGATGAAGCTGATGAGCGACGCCCTGTCCACCGCGCTCGCCACGATCTCCGTCGAGACCGAGGCGCGCGTTCGCGCCGTCGAGCAGCTTCGCCACTCGGAGCGGCTCTCCACCGTGGGCAAGCTGGCGGCCGGTGTGGCGCACGAGCTCGGCACGCCGCTGAGCATCGTCGCCGGGCACGCGCAGATGATCGCGGGCAAGGAGGTCGCCGGAGATGCGGCGCTCCAGAGTGCAGAGGCGATCGATCGCGAGGTCACGCGGATGGGGCGCATCGTGCGCCAGCTCCTCGACTTCGCGCGACGCAAGGGGCCCGAGGGCACCACGTGCGAGGCCGGCGAAATCGCGCGCCGCTGCGTCAGCCTGCTCACACCGATCATGGACCGCGCGAAGGTGCGCTGCGAGGTCGAGGCGCTCGATGCGCTGCGCGTGTTGATCGACGAGGATAGCCTCCAGCAGGTGCTCGCGAACCTCGTGCTCAATGCGACCCAGGCGATGGAGAGCGGCGGTGTGATCCACATCCGGGTCGCACGCGAGCCCGGGGCCGGCGTTCGCATCGAGATCCGCGACACCGGTCCGGGGATTCCCGACGACGTCCGCCCCCACATCTTCGAACCGTTCTTCACGACCAAGCAGGCGGGCGATGGGACCGGCCTCGGTCTCGCCGTGGTCTACGGGATCGTGGTGGACCACCGTGGTGCGGTCACGGTGGACTCGAGTGACCGCGGGACCACGGTGTCGGTGGTGCTTCAGGAGGCAACGTGACGAAGACGAGCGTGCTCGTGGTGGACGACGACGCTGGCATGCGCGACATGCTGGCCGCGCGCCTGACCACGCGCGGGTTCCGGATCGTGATCTGCGGGTCGGGTAGCGAGGCGATCGAGGTAATCCAGCGCGACGACGTCGACGTCGTGGTCAGCGACGTCAACATGAAGGCCATGGACGGCGTGGAGCTGTGCAAGCGCGTGCTCGAGCATCGCCCGCAGCTCCCGGTGATCCTGATCACCGCGTTCGGGTCGATGGACCTCGCGATCCAGGCGATCCGCGCCGGCGCCTACGATTTCCTTCCCAAGCCGTTCGAGATCGATCAGCTCGTCCTCGCGATCGAGCGCGGCGCCACGCTCGCGCGCCTCAAGGACGAGGTCCAGCGGTTGCGCCGCGCCGTGGCTCCGCTCGGGTTCGGAACATTGATCGGCGAGAGCCCGAAGATGACCGAGCTCTACGGTGTGCTCGGCAAGGTCTCCGAGTCGGTGGTGCCCGTCCTGCTGACGGGCGAGAGCGGAACGGGCAAGGAGCTCGTGGCACGCGCGATCCACGACGCCGGTCCCCGCAAGGACGGTCCGTTCGTCGCCCTCAACTGCGCGGCGATGCCGGCCCAGCTCCTCGAGAGCGAGCTGTTCGGCCACGAGAAGGGCGCGTTCACGGACGCGCGGACCGCGAAGCCTGGCCTGTTCATCGCAGCCAGCGGAGGCACGATCTTCCTCGACGAGATCGGAGAGTTGCCCCTGGAGATGCAACCAAAGCTCCTGCGCGCGCTCCAGGAGCACGCGGTGCGACCGGTCGGAGGCACCACCGAGGTCGCGTTCGACGCGCGCGTGATCGCGGCGACGAACCGCAACCTCGAGACGATGATCGAGGAGCGAACGTTTCGCGAGGACCTCTACTTCCGCATCAACGTCCTCCAGGTCGATCTGCCACCGCTGCGCAGCCGCGGCGGCGACGTCCTCGTGCTCGCCCGCCACTTCCTCGACCGGATCGCCGCGCGCGCCCAGAAGCGGATCATCGGATTTTCCCCGGAGGCAGCGCAGAAGCTGATGTCCTACGCATGGCCGGGAAACGTCCGCGAGCTCGAGAACTGCATCGAACGCGCGGTCGCCCTCGCATCCTTCGAGCAGCTCGCGGTCAGCGATCTCCCCGAAAAGGTCCGCGCGTTTCGCGCGAGCCAGCTCGTACTGAGCAGCGATGACCCCACCACCCTGGTGACATTGGAGGAGCTCGAGCAGCGCTACGTCGTGCGGGTGCTCGAGAGCGTGGCCGGCAACAAGGCGGCCGCCGCACGCATCCTCGGCATCGAGCGCAAGACGCTGTACCGGATGCTCGAGCGCTGGGGCGAACGAACGCCGCAGCACGAGTGATCAGATCGCCTGTTCGAGCGTACTGGCTTCCGACGAGAATACCCGCGGCGGCGGACCCGTCCGCTCGTCGGTGCAACCGCGCGCCGCGATCGCGAGCGCGGACATGAACGCGTGCGCGTTCGGGAACCGGCACGCGGGATCCTTCTGCAGCGCGTGCAACGTGATCCTCTCGAGGCTCGGCGGCATGTCGCGCTCGGGACAGCGGAGCGACGGCGGAACGACCGCATCTTTGACGTGCCGGTGCAGGACCTGTGAGGCCAGACCACCTGCGAACGGCGTGGTTCCTGTGAGTAGCTCGTAGAGGATGACGCCAACCGAGTACAGATCACTGCGCGTCGATGGAGCGCAACCACGCCCCACCTCGGGCGCCATGTACTCGGGAGTTCCGGACACCACCTCGATGCCCGGATCGGCGACGGGCTCACCGGTCCACAGGTCCACGCGCGCGAGGCCGAGGTCGATGACGGTCGCCGTGGCGCACCGCGGATCGCTCCGATCGACGAGTACGTTGTCGCTTTTGACGTCGCCGTGAACGATCCCGGCGTCGTGGATCGCCCCGAGTGCATCGAGCATCTGCATCACGAGCGAGATGGTGCCCGCGAACGACGGTGTGCCATCGCGCCGGATGGACACGCCCAGCGGCTCACCCGGGACCGGGCGCATCACGAGATAGGGCACACCACCGGCCTCGTCCTCGTCGATCACCGAGACGAGGTGCGGATGATGAACGATCCGCCCGACGACCGCCTCGTCGTGGAAGCGCCGCAGCGCACGTGGATCGGCGCAGCGGTCGCGGCGCAGCACCTTGATCGCGACCCGCTCGCCGTCGGACGAGAGGCCCTCGTACACCACCCCCATCCCGCCGGTTCCGAGCTGCCTGCCGACGAAGTAGCGCCCGAGCCTGGACATGGCGCCGGAACGAGCACGAAGCATGCCTGGCCCACACGATGCACCCAGACGATCCAGGAGGCAGTCATGAGTATCGAGACCATCGACAACATCCTGGAACGCGAGCGGCGCGAGCGGCGCCGTGGCCGGGTTTACTTCGCAGGCCTGTCCCTTGCCGTGCTGGTCATCCTCGTCGCTCTGGTCACGGTGACGTGATGCGGGAGCGAGTCCATTCTCCGCTGTGTGTCGTTTGGACTCGCGGGATCGGTCGTCGGATTCCACGGTGTTGCCCACGCTCCGATCTGGCGCGTGATGTGCTCGTGCACAGCTCATGGAGCCATCCCGCCGCAAGCTCGTGATCGCCGACGACTCTCCGGAGATGCGCTGGTTCGTTCGGTCCGCGATCGGCGCAGAGTTCCGCGAGGTGGTCGAAGCGGCGAACGGGCGCGAGCTGCTGTGGACGCTGCTGCGTTCGCGGTTCGCCGCGAAGGACCTCGACCATCGCGACCTGGTGATCACCGACCTCTGCATGCCGGCCTATGATGGGCTCGAGGTGCTGGATGCGTGGGGCGATCGCGAACACCGCGTGCCGACCATCCTCATCACCGCGTTTCCCAGCGAGGAGATCCGACAGCGCGCGAGGGAGTTGAAGGTGATCGTCCTCGCGAAACCGTTCTCGCGCGCCGCGCTTCGTCAGGCCCTCGACGATACAACCAGGGATCCACGATGACGACCGCGGCCCTGGTGCGCGCGCCGGAGCCCCGGCCGATGCAGCTCATCGAGCGGCTGTCGGGGCCGTTGACGCGGCGAACGATCGTTCCGATCGCGATCCTGATGACCGTGGTCGTCGGCGTCGGTGACCGGCTCACGGGTGTCGAGCTGCCGTTCACGTTGCTCTACGTGCTCCCGATCGGACTCGCGGCCTGGTACCGCGACCGCGCCTTCGGTCTCGCGGTGTCGGCGCTCGCCACCGCGTGCATCGGCGTGTCGCTCGTTCACGATGGCCTGTCGACGCTCGGCATCGTATGGAACGGCAGCGGTGCCGTGCTGCTGTTCTTCGCGGTGACCTGGTGCGTGGATCAGCTCCACGCATACGTCGAGCGAGAGCGTGCGCAGCGCCGCATGGCGATCGACCAGCTCCGGCACGCCGAGCGACTCAACGTGATCGGTACGCTCGCCGCGGGCGTGGCCCACGAGCTCGGCACACCGCTCAACGTGATCGCCGGGTGTGCGGAGATCCTCGCCGAGGATTCGTCCGACCTGACCGTTCATCGCCGCACGACCATGATCCTCGACCAGGTCTCGCGGGTCAGCGCGATCATCCGACACCTCCTCGACTTCGGTCATCGCGGCGGTGTCGCGCGTGGCGATGTCGAACTCGGGACGCTCGCGTCGGCGACCGTCGAGATGCTGCAATCCACGGCGCGCAAGCGGGGCGCCCAGATCGTGCTCGAGCCTGGGCCGCCCGTTCACGTCAGCGGCAACGTGTCGGAGCTGGAGCAGGTGCTCTCGAACCTGATCCTCAACGGGCTGCAGGCAATGGAGCGCGGCGGCACCGTACGGGTCACCACGCGCGTGGAGAACCGCGCCGATCATCCCGAGGCGTGTCTCGTCGTCGAGGATCAGGGTCACGGCATCTCAGCTGCCGACCGCCCACGGATCTTCGATCCGTTCTTCACGACGAAGGATGTCGGCGAGGGTACCGGCCTCGGCCTCGCGGTGAGCTACGGGATCGTGCGCGACCACGATGGCTCGATCGAGGTCGAGAGCCAGCCCGGTCGCGGCAGCACGTTCACCGTGGTCTTGCCGCTGCGTGCGTGATCCACCCGCGTGGTATTCCCCGCCAATGGTCTGGAGGATGGCGCTGGCGGCGCTGGTCGGGTGCTCGACGCACGATGCCGATGCGCCCGATCTCGCCCTGCCCTCGGGTGAAGCCACATCGGGCAACGTCCTCGATGTGTCCGCGCTCGACATGCCGGCGCCGCGCGGCATGGGAACCCTCGTCGTTCAGATCCGGGACGAAGCTGGGCATCCGATCCCGGCCCGCCTCACCTTCGTCGGGATCGAGGGCACGCGTTCCCCGGTCTTCACGCGGGCCGATATCGGAATCCCGCAACCGGGCGGCATCCTGGCGTTCGATCGCGCCTTCGTCGTCGGCGGCGCCGCACTGCTCGTCCCCGCCGGGAGCTACGAGGTGTGGTTCAGCCACGGGCCCGAGTGGGACGCCGTGTCCCGTCGGATCCACGTCGGCCACGCGACCATGGTTTCGGCCAGCGTGACGCTGCGCCACGTCGTCGACACCCCTGGATGGATCTCGGGCGATTTCCATGTCCACGCCGAGCGGTCGTTCGATTCAAGGGTGCCGATGGCCCATCGCGTCTATCAGTTCCTCGCAGATGGCGTGGACCTGATCGTGGCCACCGATCACAACGTGATCGCGGACTACGCACCGGTGATCGCGAGGCTAGGCCAGAGCGAACGTCTTGCGAGCCTCCAGGGCGACGAGGTGACGAGCCGCGACTGGGGGCATTTCGGCGCGTTCCCACTGGTCGGAGACACCAGCGCTCGCGCCGGCGGTGCGGTCGTGGTCACCGAGAGGACGCCCGCGAGCCTGTTTGCGGAGCTTCGCGCACGGTGGCCGCAGGTACTCATCGACGTCCATCACCCGCGGCTCGACAAGGGCAAGATGGGTTACTTCCACCTCGGCGGGCTCGATACGAAGACGCTCCACAGCAAGCGCGCCGGATTCTCGTTCGACTTCGACGCGGTCGAGGTGCTCAACGGCTTCCAGGATCCCGACCGCCTGAGTGTGGATGCTGTGCTTGCCGATTGGTTTGCGTTCCTCCGCCGCGGGCATCACATCACCGCCACCGGGAACTCCGATACGCACCACCTCACCTTCAATCTCGGTGGATACCCGCGGAACTACGTCCAGCTTCCTGATGGTCCCCTCGATCACCTCGATACCGATGCGCTGATCCGGGCGGTCAAGGCCGGGCGCAGCTACTTCACGACCGGCCCGATCGTCGACGTCACCGTCGGTGATCAGGGTCTCGGCGACACCGTGTCCACCGGCGGTCGCCCGCTCGAGCTCCACGTTCGCGTGCGCGCGCCGGGGTGGATCGACGTGAAGCGCCTCACCGTGCTGGTCGACGGCATCAAGGTGCTCGAGCGTCCGGTGATCGGCGCGGCCCCCGTACGCTTCGATGAAACGCTGTCGGTTCCGATCGCGCGTGACGCGTTCGTGATCGTCCGAGTCGACGGCGACACCCCGATGGCACCGGTGATCGGTGACCTGACCCACTTCAAGGTCTATCCGCTCGCGATCACGAATCCGATCTGGGTCGACGCAGATGGAGATGGCGAGGTTCGTCCGTCGATTGTCGACTAGAGTAGAGTAGGCGCTCGGGTCGCATCGACACGTGTGTCGAAACGAAACGCGTCACAGGTGAGGAGACAGCGATGTGCGATGGAACGAGCGATGCACGGCTCGACCATGCAACCGCCCAAGGAGCCTGTCATGCAACGTCATCTGTTCGCCGCCGTCCTTCTCAGCGCGTCGGTCGCTTCCGCGACACCGGTCTCCGTACCGGGTCTCGATCCTCTCCCTCGGGAGATCCCCACGACATGCGTCGCGCTGGCGAAGGTGCCCGCCTCCGCCGTGAGCTCCGGTCCGACACTCGCGGCGCGGGTATCGGTCGCGAACTGCATGGCCGAGGTCGGTATGAACGCCGTCGCGCGGATCGCCGACGACGCCTCGATCGCGAAGCTCGATCAGGCCGTGGCCCCGAGCATCGACATCCTCGATAGCGTGATCCGCGCCGGCGATCCGTACTGGAAGGTCGTCGCCGAGAACGCGAAGCTCGACACCTACGAGAGCATGATCGTGCGCGAGCGCGTGTCGATCCCCGGCTCGGACGTCGCCGCGCACGCCGCGCTCGAACCGAAGCTCGCGCCCTGGCAAGAAGACGCGAAGGAGACGCTCGCCGCGATCGCAGAGATCGCGCATGCGAACCCCTCCCTCGCGCAGCGTGATCCCGTGATCTCGGGTGTCATTGCCCGTGCGGTCGAGCAGACCCGGTCGCCGCAGATGGCGACACGCCGGTGATCAGCAGCTCGTACTTGCCGGTGACGAACACTTGCATCGCGTGCTGCTGCAGATACTTCCGGTAGAACGCCACGTCCTTCACCAGCAACCCGAGCTCCGGCTGCCGGAAGTTTTTCATCCGCGTCCCGTGCTCGAGCTCGCCATCCACGTACCGCGCGTTCGGTAGGCCGATGATCACCGCGCCCCCCGGTGCGAGATGGTCCTGGACGATCCGCCGCAGCACCTCTCGGTCATCGATCCCCGGGCTCTGCAGGGTCCCGATCGAGAGCACCAGGTCAAACCGACCGAGCCCGAGCGCCGGCAGGGATCCGAGGTCCGCCTCGATCAGCGTGACATCGGCGAACCGCGAGCGCGTCACGGCGAGCGCCGACGCGCTGTGATCGACGCCGACGATGTCCGCCCCGGCGAACCCGAGGTCCCGGAGCAACCCGACCTCGTCACCGGTGTTGACCCCGAGATCGAGGATCCGCTTCGCGCGGCCCACGCGAGACAGCGCGTCCCGCAGATCCAGCACGAAGTTCGGATCCTCGGCCTTCGAGATCCGGGAGAACTCCGAGCCTTGGCCGTAACGTTCGGTCGCCTCCGGGGCGGTGGGACGCAACAACGTGGCGCGATCGAGCGCCTCGAACCGCAGCTCGACCATGGGCGGCGCGAGCGAGCGTGGGGTCAACAGGCGCAGGCCGAGCCGCTCTGCGAGATCGACCCACGTCCGGAACGAGCGGTGGACCAGGGACTGGCCAGCGTGCTCGAAAACCTCTCCGGCGTAGCAGCCGCGGCCGAGGTCTGGATCGGGGACCGCGATGGCGCCGCCGCCGTGCTGCTCCAGGTGCGCGATGATCGCGAGCAACGGCTCGCTGCGGAACTCCCGGAGCACGGGCAAACGGTGGCACGAGCGCACACCCCGTGCACCTCCGCCACGACCGTTCTTGTCACGCCGCGAGCGAGAGGGCCGTACGATCGAACCAGGTGTGGACCTCGGCACCGAGGTCGGCGAGCTGCGGCGCCGGGAGGCCCTCCGTCAACCGCACGAACAGCTCGGTCTCCTGCCAGGTCTCGTGCAACTGCAAGATCTGCTGAAGCCCGATGAGCTTGCGGGCAAACCGCTGATCCTCGCGCTCGAGCCAGATGAGGTCCGCGAGGATCCGCTTGATCTCCGAATGCTCGGCGAGCAACTCGGCGCGGACCTCGGGGCTGATCAGCGGATCAGCGGCCGGGTACAGCAGCTCCTGCTCGACCGCAAGGTGGAGCGTCAGCTTGTCGGCCAGCTCGCTGAGGGCGCCGGTGCGCGCCGGCGCGCTGCTGACCGCGGAGACCTCGACCAGCAATGCCTCGATCTCGTCGTGCTGCTGGGTCAGGAGCTCGATGGCATTGGTGATGTGCATGGGTGATCGCCGTGCAGTGCGCATGCCAGCGGCGGTATGGTCGGCTCATGCGGATCGCCTCGACGACGAAGCTCGACTTCTGGGTGCTTGGAGGACTGGTTGCCACGGTGATCGTGGCTGGCCGCGGCACACCCGATGTCGACGTTCCGACAACACGCGACCTCCACGCTGCCGTCCTGTCGAACGGCTTTGCGGTGATGGAGGGCACACCGAACGACCGCCACGTCATCTCCGTCGACTGGGACGGCGGCCGCGCGAAGCGACTGGCGGTGCCCGTGATCGCGCCCGAGGCGCGCCTGGTCGGGACGTCGGGCGGCATCACCGTCGGCTGGCTCGAGAACAAGAAGGTCCTGCTCGCGAAGGTCACCGGTGACGGCACGCTCGGCGAGACATCGTCATGGGGCAAGCGCGTCAAGCAGCTCTGCGAGGGGACCGTCGCCAGCGAGGACCAGTGGGGCGTCGGATTTCTCGAGAACGACGGCCGCGTCTGGATCGTCTACGGTCCGACGAAGAAGCGCGCGGTCGCCGACGGCTTCGGCGAGATCACCGCAACGACCCGCACCGTGTGGTGTGGGGTGACCGCCGCCGGCAAGAAGGTCGGGCTGATGGGCCGTGACCAGCACAACAAGATGTGGCTCGGCATGTGTGACGGCAAGGGATGCGGAGGCTCGGTTCACGTGCCGCTCTCGAGGAAGGAGACGTTCGCAGGCATCGCATGCCACGAAGCGCGCTGCCTGCTGATCGCGCGCGACGCGAAGGGCATCGCCAATCTCGGCTGGTTCGTGATGCCGCACGGCAAGCTGACCTGGTGGAAACCGATCAACGACGCAACGTCTGACACCACGTTCTCCATCACCGCCGCCGGTCCGGACGCATACGCCGTGGGCTACGTCACGCGCGAGGGCGCGACGGCGATGCGCGTGATCGAGAGCGGCTCGATGGTGCGCGCGTGGGCCGATCCGTACAGCACCGACGTGCCCACGCTCGCGTGGGCGAACGATCGCCTGCTCGTTGCACACCGCCAGGACAGCGGCGCCCTACCCGAGGTCGTGCCCCTACCTCGTTGATCGCAAAGCCGGCGAGTCGAGTCGCCAGCGAACTGGCCGAATCTATTGATTCTGTCGCCGGAGCGGCCGCGCTACCAAGCTGCATGCGCACTGTCCTGGCTGCTCTCGCGTTCGCATCCCTGGTCGGCTGCACCGATGACGGTGCGCCCGCCGATACGGTGGCGTTCGACCTGAACGGTCCGCTGGCCGGAGAGACCTACTGGGAGATGCCGTTCCCGTCGGATCTGCGGCTCACCGCGGAGGGCCGCCCCGACCTCGCAGGCTTCCCGAACCGCCGGAACCTGCCCGTGCTGAACGATCTGCTCTCGGTCGCCGCCGAGCGGTCGGGCTTCCCCGTGATGCCGATCGCATGGTTCAAGTTCACCGCCACGCCGCCGGAGCGCGCGCTCGACCAGGTCATCCCCGCCGACGCCGCCGCCGAGGCGCTGCTGCTCGACATCGATCCCGATTCGAACGAGCGCGGCTCGCTGCACGCGATGGTCGCGCAGACGCTCCCCGACGACGACTTCACCGGCACCGGCCTCGTCGCGCTCGCGCCGCGCCCGGGCACCGTGCTGCGCGCTCATACCCGCTACGCGTTCGTGCTGAAGAAGACGTTCGCCCCCGGCACCGAGGTCCCGCCCGCGTTCGCCAAGCTCGCCGCCGGTGGCACTCCCTCGGGCGCCCGCGGTGCCGGCGCTGTCCTGCTCTACGCACCGCTGTGGGACGCACTCGCCGACGCTGGCATCACCACCGACGAGCTGCTGGTCGCGACGGTGTTCACCACGGGCGATGAAGTCGCCGTGCTCCGCGCACGCTCCGAGGCCGTGCGCGCCGCGGCGAACGCCACGATCACGAACGTGCGCGTCGATCCCACCGACGGCGCCACGCACGATGGCTTCTGCGAGCTCGTCGCCGACGTGACGTATCCGCAGTACCAGGTCGGCACCGCGCCGTTCGGCACGGACGGCCGGTTCCAATTCGACAGCACCGGCGCGCCGATCCCGCAGGGCATGATGACCGTGCCGCTCTCGATCACGATCCCGAAGGGCACCATGCCGGCTGGCGGCTGGCCGCTGTGGCAGTTCTTCCATGGCTCGGGCGGCGCATCGTGGGACATCGTTGACGATGGTCCGAGCCACACCACCGAGGACATCCCCGACGTCGGCAAGGGTCCCGGCTATGTCGTCGCGAAGCGCGGCATCGCCGCTGCCGCGAGTGCGCTCCCCGTCAACCCCGAGCGCCTCGCCGGTGCGAGCAGCTACGCCTACCTCAACATCAACAACCTCGCCGCGCTCCCCTACACGTTCCAGCAGGGCGTGTTCGAGCAGCGCCTCCTGCTCGATGCGCTGCTCGAGCTCCAGATCTCGCCGGCCGTCGTGGCCGCGTGCTCCGGCATGGCACTGCCGAGCGGCGCGACCACGCACCACTTCGATTCGACGAAGCTGATGGCCGGTGGTCACTCGATGGGCGGCATGTACACGAACATGGTCGGCGCTGTCGAGCCCCGGTTCGGCGCGCTGACGCCGTTCGGCGCAGGCGGGTTCTGGAACATGATGATCCTCGATACCAGCATCGTCGCCGGCGGACGAAGCCTTCTCGCCGGAGTGTTCGGCGTCGAAGGCGACACGCTCTCGTTCGTCCACCCGACACTCTCCCTCATCGGCCTGGGCTGGGAGATCGCGGAGCCCGGTTCGTTCATGGCGCGGCTCGCTCGTCGCCCGCTGCCCGGCTTTCCGGCGCGTCACGTCTACGAGCCGATCGGCCTCGACGACAAGTATTTCCCGAACCCCGTGTTCGATGCCGCCGCCCTCGCCTACGGCAACCGTCAGGGTGGCGAGCAGGTGTGGTCCGGCACCCAGGCCGCGCTGTCCACCGATCACCTCGACGGCATGATGACGTACCCGATCAAGGCCAACCGCAACGGCACCACGAACGTCGTCGTCCAGTATCACGACGACAACCTGCTCGACGCGCACTACATCCACCGCCAGCTCCCCGCGGTCCAGTACCAGTACGGCTGCTTCCTCGCGACCTACGTGCGCGACGGCGTGCCCACCGTGTTCGCCCCGGCGCCGATCGATTCGCCCTGCCCTGCGGCCCCTTAGCCTTACCCGTAGATGTTGACGTGCACGCCCTGGCCGGCGATGCCGGGCGGCGGCACCGACTTCGAGGCGCCCTCGATCAGCTGCACGGCGCCTTCGCCCTCCGCCTTCGCCGCGTTCTGGACCGCCTTCATGACGCGCACGGCGTACTCCTGACCGACATTTCCGGTGCCTGATACATCCATGTAGAGATGGCATCGGCCACTCGCCGGATTGATCAAGTACCTTCGGGTGGGATGCAACGGAAGAAGCTCACCGATGCCGACAAGGCGAAGCGCGATGCGAAGCGGGCCAAGCGCGCCAACGCCGAGCCGACGGCGCAGGTCTCGGGCCCCACGCTCGGCTCGCTGATCGCGCGCGACGATCTGGTGCGCACCGCGCTGAAGTCGACGCGCGCGCTGATCACCTCGGCGACGGACTACGTCGAGCTGGTGGCGAAGACGCACCTGGCGGTGATCTCGTGCCAGACGTGCACGGCGCCGAAGGGCTGCTGCAAGCTCACCGTCGCCGTGCTCTTGCACGAGGTGCTGCCGGTCGCGGATCGCCTGCGCCGCGACGGTCGCGACACGCCGGAGCTGCGGGCGCAGCTCGCAGAGTCGGCGGAGCTGATGGAGTCGAGCTCCACACAGCAGTACCGCGAGCTCGTGCGACCGTGCGTGTTCCTCGATGCGGCCGAGCGGTGCACGGTGTACGAGGAGCGCCCGCGCGATTGCGGCGCGGCGTTCGTGTTCTCGCCGCCGGAGAGCTGTAGCGATCCGAACGCGACCGAGGTGGAGACGGTGCGGCCGCCGATGGAGCCGGTGAAGGAGCAACTGTGGGCGACCGAGAAGCTCGTCGAGGAATCGCTCCGGCTCGTGCGTTTGAAAGGACCCTACATGGGCGTGCTGCCGCGCATGGTGCTGTTGTGGCTCGAGGCATGGGATCGCACGGACTTCGCGGAGTACCTCGCCGAGCGTGTGGTGATCGCGGGCCAGCGCATGGTCGTCGCGACGTCTCGCGCGTGATCAAGTACCTTCGGGCGGGATGCAGCGCAAGAAGCTCACCGATGCCGACAAGGCGAAGCGCGAGGCGAAGCGAGCCAAGCGCGCCAATGCCGAGCCGGCGCTGGCATCGGCGGGTCCCACGCTCGGCGCGCTGGTCACGCGCGATGATCTGGTCCGCACCGTCCTCAAGTCGACGCGCGCGCTGATCGCCGCGGCGACGGAGCTCGTCGAGACCTCCGCGAAGACGCACCTGCGCGTGATCTCCTGCTACACGTGCACGGCCCCCGGCTGCTGCAATCTGCCGATCACGATGATGTTCCACGAGGTGTTGCCGGTCGCGGCTCGCCTCCGTCGCGACGGTCGCGATACGCCGGAGCTCCGTGCGCACCTCGCCGAGTCCGCGGAGCTGATGGAGTCCCTGTCGAGACCGCGGTACCGCGCGCTGGTGCGTCCGTGCGTGTTCCTCGATGCGGCGAAGCGCTGTTCGGTCTACGAGGATCGGCCGCGCGAGTGCGGATCCGCGTTCGTGTTCTCGCCAGTGGCGGACTGCAGCAATGTCAGCATCTCCGAGATCGAGACGGTTCGACCGGACGCAGAGACGGTGATCCGGCAGGTCTACACGACGGCGAAGCTCGTGGAGAGAACACTCGGGCTCGCTCCCCTCGAGGGCGGATACAGCGGCGTGCTTCCACGCATGGTCCTGTGGTGGCTCGAGGCCTGGGACCGCACGGACTTCGTCGACGATCTCGCCGCGCACGGCCGGGCCGCGAACGAACGTCCTGCTACCGCCCGCTGAACTTCGGCTCGCGGCGCTGCACGAACGCCGCCATCGCCTCGCCGAGATCGTGCGAGGGGAGCTGGGCCGCGTTCCACATCGCCACGGTCTGCAGGCTCTCGTGCGCGGACCTCTCCGAGCGCGCGTTGAGCACCTGCTTGATGCCCTGCACCGTGAGGGGCGGGTTCGCCGCGATCTGCGCGGCCATCGCACGCGCTGCGGTCCACAGCGCATCGGGGGTCGCGTGCACGTCGCTGACGAGGCCGAGGCGAAGCGCGCGCGCCGCATCGACGTCGGCGCCGGTGAACGCGAGCTCGCGGGTGGCGCCTTCGCCGATGATCGCGGGAAGACGCGCGAGCGTGCCCACGTCCGCGACCATCGCGAGCCGCACCTCGCGCACGCTGAACTTCGCGTCGGCGGTGCAGATCCGGATATCGCACGCCGCGGCGAGATCCACGCCACCGCCGATGCACCAGCCATGGATCGCCGCGATCACCGGCTTGGTGCACGCCGCGACCGCCGTGATCGCGCGCTGCATGCGCTGGATCATCGCGTACAGCTTCGCGCGCTCGCGTGCACCGGTCGACGGACCGATCACGCCGGCGAGCTCGGGGCCCATCGCGACGAGATCGAGGCCGTGGCTGAAGCTCTCGCCTTCGCCGCGGATCACGATCACGCGAACGTCATCGCTTCCATCGAGCGCCGCGAACAGCACCGGCATCTCGTTCCAGAACGACGGCCCCATCCGGCTCGCCTTGCCCTGCGCGCGCAGCACGACGTCGGCGATGTGGTCGGACACGGTGACGGTGGCCCAGGTCAGCTCGGGGATCATGGGCGCGATGGTACATGGGCCGCGGGACCCGGCCAGCTCGGTTGCCAGCGTCGGAAGACCAGATCCCAACCGACCGAGATCGCGGCGGTCCCGGGTGGTCCACCCCGTGCACCGAGGGAAGGCAGCCCATCGTATCCGCACCCGCGAGCCCGCCATGAAGTATCAGCCCGCCTCCGACTACGCCGACGAATCAGCCACCGAGCTCGACCGCGAGCCGCACTGGTCCAGCCTGCGCGCCTCGCTCGTACGGGTGCGCGCGCAGACCGTTCGGCCCGAGCTTCCCGCGCCGCGCTTGCCGCCGCGTCTGCCGCCCGCCGTTCAACGGTCCGCCGCGAACCTGACTCCGAGCGCTCCGCTCCCCGTCGCCGACGAGCCCATCTACATGCTGCCGTTCTACTCGTACGCCGAGTCGCAACCGCAGTACGGCCTCGACACCGAGCGCGTGGCACCGCTACCGATCTCGTCGCTCCGACCGTCGTGGGAGGAGCTGCTCGTGAGGACGTGGGAGCGCTTCGCGGCGCCGATCTGCGGCGCGATCGCCGGCCTGATCTTCGTCGTCGGCTACCTCGCGTACTCGAGTCAGAACGGTGCGGCGATCGCATCCTCCGCGGCGCAGATCGCGCCGATCGTGCTGCCCGCCGAGATCGCGATGACCGCGCCGGCCGATGACGACGCACCGGTGGTCAGCCCCGCCGCGCTCGCCGAGCCCACCGTCGGCGAGGTCCACACCGCGAAGCCGGCGAAGAGCACCAGGCGGCCAGCGAAGCGCGTCGTCGCCAGCAGCAGCAAGCGCCGTTCGGTCCGCCTCAACGACTCGACGCCGCTCGGCGACCTCCGCCCGGGCCGCAGCCGGTAGACCGAAAACAAGAAAGCCGCCGGGTTTCCCAGGCGGCTTGCTCGGCTACAGCGTGTGAACTAGATGGGGCGAACGTTCTCGGCGCGCGGACCCTTGGGACCGCTGCCCTCCTCGTAAGCCACCTTCTGGCCTTCGCGGAGCTCTTCGAACCGGACGCCCTGGACCGCCGACATGTGGAAAAACAAGTCGGTCCCCGAGCCGTTCGAAATGAAACCGAAACCCTTATCCGTCAAACGCTTGATCGTACCTTCAGACATCATGAACCTCTGTGCGTAGTGACCTTGGAAGGGATGGGAGCGACACAGCGTCGCTCCAAGTAGTAGACATCCCAGCGTTGGTCGCTTCGTGTTTGACGCCTAAACGGCCCGACGTCGAGCCAGATCGAAAGGAATTCACCGTTTCTTGGCCGGCTTTTGCGCGGGCTTCGCGGCGGCTGCGACTGGAGCCGCCTTGGAAGGCTTCTCCGGCATGAATGCGACGACCGCGTTCGGGATCAGCGCCCACAACAGAGCTGGCCAGATGGGCTGCTTCAGGATGTTGACGAGCAGAAGCACGGCCATGAGACCGAGCATTGCCACGCGGCCGAGCGCGTATTTCCTCCGCCGCTCGCCCGCGAGGAACAGCAGGAGCAAGTCGGCAGGGAGCATCGCGAGACAGCTCTCGTTCCACCGCACGTACGGCAGCGGACTGATGATCGCGAGGCCCCAGAACACGAGTCCGAGGAACACGGTCGGCACGACCGCGACGGCGAGACCGGTGCGCTGAAACCGCCCCCACAGCCGGGTTGCCCACGCCGGTGCGGTGATGAGGATGATGATGAGACAGAACACGAGGCGACCAGTCGGCCCGGTCTTCAGATCTTCCATGTGCTGCTCGAGCTCAGCGCGCTCCGCCGGCGAGATGCTCGGATTCGCGAGCCGCTTCTCGATCTCCTTGAGTGCCGGCGGTCCCTTGCGCGTGTAGATCGCGATCGGCTCCGAGTGCCACAGCGGAGTCGCTGCCTCGCGCAGGTAGTCGGGCAGGAACATCCGCTCCCAGTACGAGGGCACGCGATCGGTGACGCGTCCCATCGCGAGGTCCGTGATGATCAGGAACAGCGGCATCCCGTAGAAGCCTTCGCGCGCGAGCGTGCGATAGGTCCGGTCGTCGGTCTCGAGGGTCATCTTGTGCAGCGCGTGATCGGTCGCGTCATCGAGGATGTCGCGCACGCGTGTGGTGCAGTTGTCCCAGAAGTGATCGTACGAGTAGTACTTGTGCTCTTCGAGGATGTCGTACTCGAGCTTGTCGATGACAAACTTCTTCTGCGGCTGCGTCAGCGGGAGCTTCTGCACCCAGATCGTGCGGTCGGCGAACTGATAGATCCCGAGCATCTCGCGCGGGTTCATCTTCCCGACCCAGAAGCTGCCGTTGCCCCGGAAGAACCCCCACGCCATACCGAGCGGGTGGTGGAAGTCACCGATGCCGTAGTTGTAGCAAGCGTTCTCTCGCGGGTTCTCGTACTCGATGCACAGCGCGATGTGGCCGTGACGCTCCCAGGCGAGCGAGCCGACGCCCATCGTGACGAGCTCGACCCGCGGGAACTCGTCGGAGAGCCGTTTCTCCTCCTCGGTCTGCTGCACCGGCGGCTGGGCGGAGGCGTGCCCCACGAGCGCAAACAACAGGAGGCACGTCACCACCGCAAATCGACGGGTCACCAGACGGAGTGTGTTGTGATGCATGGGTTTGCGCAAGGGGCTGGGCTTCGGGCTACAAGGCAGATGTGACGTTCCAGCGGCTCCGCACGGCGACAGGTTCCCGCGCGCGGCGAGGGACGTTGACCACGATCCACTCAACCGTCGAGACCCCCGTGTTCATGCCCGTGGGAACGCGCGGGACGGTGCGAACCCAGAGCCTGCGCCAGCTCGAGCAGCTCGATCCGGCGATCATCCTCGCGAACACCTACCACCTGATGGCGCGTCCCGGGCCGGAGGTGTTCGAGCGGATGGGTGGCCTGCATCCCTGGATGGGCTGGAAGCGCGGCATCCTGACCGACTCCGGTGGGTTCCAGGTGTTCTCGCTCGCGGCCGGCCGCACGATGAGCGAGCACGGCGCCGAGTTCCGCGCGCCGGAGAGCGGCGGCACGCTCCTGCTCACACCCGAGCGCTCGATCGCGATGCAGCGGTCGATCGGCTCCGACATCATGATGGTGCTCGATCAATGCATCGACTCCACGAGCCCGCGCAGCGCGGCAGAGGCAGCCATGGGCCTCACGCATCGCTGGGCGCGCCGCTCGCTCGCCGCGCGCGGTGACTCGCCGCAGAAGCTGTTCGCGATCGTCCAGGGCGCATGCTTCCCGGATCTGCGCCGCGCGAGCGCGAGCGAATTGACCGACATCGGCGGCTTCGATGGGTACGCGATCGGTGGCCTCGCCGTCGGTGAGAGCAAGGCGCAGCGCGAGGACATCACGGAGCTGACCGCCGAGTTGCTGCCGGCAGAGCTGCCGCGCTATCTGATGGGCGTCGGCACGCCGCTCGATCTGCTCGAGGCCGTGCACCGCGGCGTCGACATGTTCGACTGCATCCTGCCGACCGCGTGGGCGCAGTTCGGCAAGGTGTTCACGTCGCACGGGCGGATCGACCTGCGGCGCGGCGTGTACAAGCTCGCGGAGCAGCCGCTCGATGCCGCGTGCGACTGCGATGCGTGCACGCTGTACACGCGCTCGTACCTGCACCATCTCGTGAAGTGCGAGGAGCCGCTCGGCTGGCAGCTGCTCGCGTTCCACAATCTGCGCTTCTACCTGCGCCTGATGGCGCGCATCCGCGTCGAGATCGAGGCGGATACGTTCGCTCAGTTCCACGCCGCGCAGCGCGAGGTCCTCGGCCTCAACGACCTCGATAACCCACCGCTGCGCCAGCCGCGGTCAAAGCCGAGGCAACCCACCGAGCGCGGTGCATTTCGCCTTCACGCCTCCACGCACGGCTTCACGAGCATCCAGCATGCCGACTCCGGCGAGATCATGCACTCGGTCAACCAGCCCGACGCCGAGGCGGAGCGCGTGTACATCGCGCAATCGAAGTTGATCGCACAGTGCCTCGCCGGTGCGCGGCCGCTCGTGGTGTGGGACGTCGGCCTCGGCGCCGCGCACAACGCGATGGCGCTGATCCGCGCGCTCGATGCAGCACGCGGGCACGCGCCCGTCGAGCTCGTCAGCTTCGAGCGCGACCTCGATGCGTTCCACCTCGCGCTCGCGAACACCGGCCCGTTCGCACATCTGCGCCATCGCGCGCCGAACATCCTCGCGAAGCGCGGGAGGTTCGAGCGCGACGGCCTGACGTGGAGCCTTGTCGAGGGCGACTTCCTCGAGCGGCTCGCAGCGGCGCCGCGACCCGACGTGATCTTCTACGATCCGTTCTCGGCGAAGGTCGATGCGCCGCTGTGGTCGCTCGCGGCGTTCACGGCGCTGCGCGCTCGCCTCGTCGGGCCCACCGAGGTGTTCACGTACACCGCGTCGACGGCGATCCGCACCACGCTGCTCGCCGCGGGCTTTCACGTCGCGGCCGGCGTGTCGTCGGGCCCGAAGGAGGAGACCACGATCGCGCTGGTCCTCGGCGACGGCGCGGACCTGGCAAGCCACGCGCTGCTCGGCGCCGACTGGCTCGCGCGACGTGCGCGCTCGACCGCCCGCGTGCCGGAGCTCGATGACGCGATCGCCGGCCACGCGCAGTTTGTCCGGTAATGGGGTCGGACCCCATTATCGGACACGCCTTTTCACCGCTGCGCCCCGGCGATGTTGCAGTCCCGTCACGAAGAAGCATAACGTTTGCCGTCGAATGAGATGGTCAGGGGCGGTCGTCGCAATCATCGCGCTGGCGTGGGGCTGCAAGAAGACGAGCGAGGAGGCGCCGGCCAAGCCGCCGCCGCCGGACAAGCCCGTCGCGGCGGCGGTCGAGCTCTCGATCCTCTACGGCAGCGAAAAGAAGACGTGGCTCGAGGAGCAGATCACCGCGTTCAACGCGGCGAACCCCACGATCCACATCACCGGTAAGCCGGCGGGATCCGGCGAGGCGATGAGCTCGATCCTCGACGGCAGCGAGAAGCCCGCGATCTTCAGCCCCGCCTCGGGCGCGTACATCACGCTGCTCAACCAGCGCTGGCAGACGCGCGATAACCACACGAAGCCGCTCGCGCCGGCGGGCGAGCCACTCGTGCTGTCGCCGATCGTGATCGCGATGTGGAAGCCCATGGCGGAGGCGCTCGGTTGGCCCGCGAAGCCGATCGGCTGGGCCGATATCCTCAAAGTCGGCGCCGATCCGAAAGGCTGGAGTACCTACGGCCGGCCCGAGTGGGGCGAGCTCAAGCTCGGACACACGCAGCCCGAGTACTCGAACTCCGGCCTGCTCTCGGTGCTCGCGATCGCGTATGCGGGCGCCAAGACCACGCGCGGGCTCACGGCCGCGGACCTGCCGAAGGTCGAGAAGTACATGGCGCAGGTCGAGGACTCGATCGTCCATTACGGCAAGTCGACCGGATTCTTCTCCGACAAGATGGTCGAGCGCGGCACGAGCTACCTCTCGGCGGCAGTGCTGTACGAGAACCTCGTCATCGAGTCGTACGCGAAGTCGCCACCGCTGCCGCTCGTCGCGATCTATCCCGTCGAGGGCACGTTCTGGTCGGATCACCCGTACAGCGTGCTCGACGCCGAGTGGGTCACGCCCGCGCAGCGCGGTGCCGCGGCGAAGTTCCTCGCGTTCCTCAAGGCGAAACCGCAGCAGGAGCGCGCTCTCGCCCTCGGCTTTCGGCCGGTGGATCCATCGATCAAGATCGGCGCGCCGGTCGATGCCGCGCACGGCGTGGATGCGCAGCAGCCGCAGACGCTGCTCGAGGTCCCCGATGGCGCCACGCTCGATGCGCTGCTCGTGAGCTGGCGCAAGACGAAGAAGCCCGCCGACGTGATCGTGGTGTTCGACAAGTCGGGCAGCATGAACGGCCAGCCGCTCGAGGAAGCGAAGCGCGGCGCCAAGGCATTTCTCCACACGCTCGACGCGCGCGACGAGGTCTCCCTGCTGTTCTTCGACAACAACATCTACCCGGCGTTCGGCCCTGTCGAGGTCGGGAAGTCGATGGCCGAGCTCGAGTCGCGCATCGATGGCGTGTCTGCCGGCGGCGAGACCGCGATGCTGTCAGCGACGGAAAAGGCGTACGAGCTGCTCGCGTCGCGCGGGAAGTCCTCGGCGCACCGCATCCGCGCAGCGGTGGTGATGACCGATGGCGCCGATAACCAGTCGACCATCACGCTGGACGAGCTGACGAAGAAGATCAGCGGCGAGGACCGCAAGGCGACGATCTTCACGATCGCCTACGGCGCGCAGTCCAGCCGCGATGCGATGAAGCAGCTCGCTAACGCCGGAGCCGGATCCTTCTCCGAGGGCAACGTGGACTCGATCATCCAGATCTACCGGGACCTGGCCTCGTTCTTCTGATGTCGAAGCGCTCTGGCGTCGGCAAGGTGATGGGGCGCGCGGCGCGCGGCCCGCTGAACCTGTCCGTGCTCGGCGGCGCTGTGATCGGAGCAGTCGCGCTGATGAGCTGGCCGATCGCGGCGATCGGGGGCGTGGCATACGCGGCGCTCGTGGCCTCGGATGTGTCGAACCCGGACTTCCGCAGGAGGATCCTGTTCGGCAGGGGCGCGCCCGCGAAGCTGCCGAAGCCCGAGACGCTGAAGGATCCGACCGTGCGGGGCATCGTGGAGTCGATCCTCGCGGCGCGCGTCGAGATCGATGCCGTGGTCAAGGCAACGCCGGAACGCGTGCAACGCAACGTGCGCACGGCCATCGCCTCGCTCGACGAGCTCGAGAGCCACGGCGCCGCGCTCGCCGTCCGCGCCGAAGACATCGCGGCGTACCTGCGCACGGTCGATGTCTCGGCGGTGACTGCCGAGGTCGCGCAGCACACCAAGCGGGCGCGTGCCGCCACCGACCCCGGCGTCCAGAAGGACTACGAGCTCGCCGCGAGCGCCGGCGAGGAGCGCCGCAAGGCGATCGCGGACATCTCCGTCGCGCAGGAGCGCACGCTCGCGAACCTCGAGAAGATCGCGTCGACGTTCAAGTCGATTCCCGCAAAGCTCGTGCGGCTGCGCGCCCTCGACGACCAGGCCTCGGATGCGCTGACCGGCGATGTGGGCTCGGAGCTCGAGCGCATGAACGTCGATCTCCGTTCGTTCGAACAGACCCTCGAATCCATCGTGGAGGTGAACCCATGAAACCGAAGCTCGCGATCGTCATCGGCTTCCTCATTGCCGTCGGCGTCATCCTGTTCGTCGCGGTCGGGCGTGGCGGCAAGGGCAGCGACAAGGACCCGGCGAAACCCGACGGCAGTGGCACCGCCGTGAAGCCGCCCCCCGCCGACGTCGTGGAGATCTCGTTCGAGTACTCCACCGAGAAGCGCGAGTGGCTCGAGGCGGCGCTCGCGCAGTTCCACGCGGCGAACCCTTCGATCAAGGTGAACCTGATCGGCAAGGGCTCGCTCGAAGCGGCCGGCGCCATCCTCGACGGCGCCGACAAGCCCACGCTGTGGAGTCCGGCGGATTCGCTCGTCGCGAACCTCCTCGCCTCCGACTGGCAGACCAAGACGTCGACCGAGCTGTTCCCGACCAGCGGCGAGACGGGGCCGCAGCCCCTGTTGCTCACCCCGCTCGTGTTCGCCGTCTGGGAAGACCGGGCGAAGGTCCTGCTCGACGCATCCGGCGGCACGCTGTCGTGGAAGACGATCCACAAGGCCGTGACCTCGCCGAAGGGTTGGCCCGCGATCGGCGGCAAGCCGGCGTGGGGCTTCGTCAAGCTCGGCCACACCGATCCGAACAAGTCGAACTCTGGCCTCCAGGCGATCGTCCTGATGGCGATGGAGTTCTTCAACACCACGAGCGATCTCACCATCGAGCAGATGCTCGATCCGAAGTTCCAGGACTTCGTGAAGGAGATCGAGACCGGCGTGCCGCACTTCGAGTCGTCGACCGGCACGTTCATGACCGAGATGATCCGGTTCGGACCGTCGAAGTACGACATCGCCCTCGTCTACGAGTCGCTCGCCGTGAGCCAGCTCGAGAACGCGCAGGGCCGCTGGGGCAGCCTCCACATCTACTATCCGCCGACGACGATCTGGAGCGATCATCCGATCGTGCTCCTCAAGGGCCCGTGGGTCACGCCCGCGCAGAAGGCCGCCGGCGAGAAGCTGATCGCGTTCCTCCGCTCGGTGCCGGTGCAGTCCACCGCGCTGCGCTTTGGATTCCGCCCGGCCGATCCGAGCGTGCCGATGAAGACCAACGAGGGGAACAATCCCTTCATCAAGATGGCCCAGTTCGGCCTCGCCCTCGAGCTCCCGCCCGCCGCGCGCCCGCCGGATGGGCCGGTGCTTCGCAACCTCACGATGATGTGGTCGCGCGTCGTCAAGCAGCGCTAGCAAGCAGCGCTAACAAGGAGCGCGTAGGTCATAGACCTAGGAGCGCGTAGGTCATAGACCTGCGCGCTCGGCAATCCGCAGTGCCGGATGCGAACCGGAGTCCGCTGGTTCAGGTGAGCCCCAAAGGCCCCGAAGGTCCCGAAGCAGAGTCTTCTCCAGCAGGAGAAAGCCTCT
>JBBRBG010000001.1:0-152084 GCA_038206055.1 Haliangiales bacterium | reverse complement strand
GGATGTCCATGCCGCCGCGGCCGTCACGTCCCCGGTCGTCGCGTCGTCATATGTGCCGACGGCCGTGAAAAGCGTCATGTCTCCAGTGTGGAGCGTGGCGCTACCGGTGATTGCGATCGAGACGAGCGCGTGGCCAGAACTATCGATCGAGGTGTTGGAATCGCGACCCGGTGCCGCGTCGACAGCCGGATCTTTCACAGCGCCGCAGCCGAGTACACACAGGATATACAGCGCCGCGAAGATCCTCATCGGACTAGAGTCGGGCCCGCTGCATCACGTGTCAACTTCGAACGATCAGTGGTCGTGGGTATCGTGGTCGTGGTCGTGATCGTGACCCTTGTGGTCGTGATCGTGACCTGCAGCATGGTCGTGGCTGCAGCCGGGGCCGTGCACGTGCTCGGCCTGGTGCTTCGCGATCTCTTCCTTGACCGTCGACATGTCCAGCTTCTGCGCCTGCGCGACGAGCTCGTCGAGTGCCGCGGCGGGGAGAGCGCCTGACTCGCGGAACAGCAGCACGCCGTCGCGGAACAGCATCAGCGTGGGGATGGCCTGGATCTGCGCGGACCCAGCGAGCTCCTGCTGCGCCTCGGTGTCGATCTTTCCGAACGTCACGTCAGCGTACTTCTCGCTGGCCTTCTCGAACACCGGCGCGAACGCGCGGCACGGACCGCACCACTCGGCCCAGAAGTCGAGCAGCACGATGCCGCCCTTCTCGATCGTCGTTTGAAAATTCTGGTTGGTGATTTCGACGGTAGCCATCGCCGAAACATGGCGCTTTGGGGCCAGATCCGCAAGTGGGTCATAGCGCCTCTGCGGGGCTAACCCGCACGTTTGGCGAGGATGGCATGGCCGTTGCCGCACCATTGTCCTCGCCGGCTCCCCCGCCGAACGGTGCTAGCCTTCAGGCGTGGCCAAGCTCCGCATCACCTACAACGCTCCGGTCGTCCTGACGTTTGCGGTGCTCGCGCTGATCGTCACGTTCTTGCCCGTCGAGACACGCGTCCACTACTTCTCGGCGCACCCGACGTTCGTCAACTGGACGAGCTACCTCGGACTGTTCACGCACCCGCTCGGCCACGCCAACTGGGATCACTACATCGGCAACTTCATGCTGATCCTGCTGCTCGGGCCGATCCTCGAGGAGCGCCACGGGTCGCTGCGGCTGCTCATCATGATGCTGATCACCGCGCTGGTGACGGGCCTCGCGAACGCGGCACTGTCGAGCCACCCGCTGCTTGGCGCGAGCGGCATCGTGTTCATGATGATCCTTCTCGCGTCGACGGCGAACATCAAGCAGGGTGAGATCCCGCTGACGTTCATCGCGGTCGCGCTGATCTATCTGGGCGGCGAGGTCTATCGCGCGTTTGCCAGCGACGACAATGTCTCGCGGATGGCTCACCTGATCGGCGGCCTCGCCGGCGCGATCTTCGGCTTCCTCGGCGCGCGCTCGAAGGGCGCGGGAGGCAAGCCGGTCAAGGATCTCGGTCTGCCTACGGCGAAGGTCGCCGAGCTGCAGAAGCTCAAGCCGAAGATACCGGCGTAGTCGCGGCAAGCCCCACGAATGTGGGGCGCGCAGCAACGCGAAGCGTTGCGCAGGTCGATCAGACGAAGAAATCCGGCAGCAGGTGCGCGCCGGGCGTCATCGCGTACTCGTCGAGGTTCGTCTTGCCCTCGGCCTTCAGCACCTCGTCGTCGATGAAGAAGTTGCCGGTGACCTCGCGCGAGCTCTTCGAGAAGATCGCGTAGGCGGCGTCGCCCATGATCGCGGGGCTGCGCGAGCCCTTCATCGCCTGTTCGCCGCCGAGTAGATTCTGCACGGCGGCGGTGGCGATCGTCGTGCGCGGCCACAGCGCGTTGACCGCGACGCCATCGCGCTTGAACTCGCCGGCCATGCCGAGCACGCACATCGACATGCCGAACTTCGCCATCGTGTACGCGACGTGGGGCGCGAACCACCGCGTCTCCATGTTGAGCGGCGGCGACAGCATCATGATGTGCGCGTTGCCACCGGCCGCCGCGGCCTTCTTGAGGTGCGGCACGCACAGCTTCGAGCACAGGAACGTGCCGCGCGTGTTGATCGAGTGCATCAGGTCGTAGCGCTTCATCTCCGTGGCCTCGGTCGTGGTGAGGCTGATCGCGGAAGCGTTGTTGACGAGGATGTCGATGCCGCCGAATGCCTCGACGGTCTTCTTCACCGCGTCGGCGACCTGGTCCTCGAACCGGATGTCGCAGACGAGCGGCAGGCCCTTGCCGCCGGCCGCGTCGATCTCCTTCGCGGCGGAAAACACGGTGCCGGGGAGCTTGGGGTTGGGCTCGGCCGTCTTGGCGACGACCGCGACGTTCGCGCCGTCGCGCGCCGCTCGTAGACCGATCGCGAGGCCGATGCCTCGGCTCGCACCCGTGATGAACAGTGTCTTTCCGCGGAGGGACATGCGGGGGACCTTAGCCGAAGTCGCTGGTGGTAGGTTCGTCATCCGTGGGCTCGCAGGGGAAGGATTCGAAGCTCGGCATGGAGCCGACGATCGCGGGCACGCCGACCGATACCGCCCGCGACGCCACCGTCGCTTCGTACGATCGCGGATCGCCGCAGATCGCGCCGGCGAAGTTCGTTCAGGTCCAGGCGGATCTGTACCAGCGGCTCGGCGAGCTGGCCCGTGGAGGGCTCGGCAGGATCTCCACCGCCCGCGACCTGCGCAGCGGTCGGGTGGTCGCGGTCAAGGAGATGCTGATCAACACCGAGGATGCGGCGCTGCGGTTCGCGCGCGAGGCGCTGATCACGGCGAACCTCGAGCACCCCGCGATCGTCCCGGTCTACGAGGTCGGGCGGTGGCCGACCGGCGAGCCGTTCTTCGCCATGAAGCTCGTCAAGGGGCGGCCGCTCAACGTGGTGATCGACGAGGCCACGGATCTCGATTCGCGGCTCGCGTTGGTTTCTCACGTGCTCACCGTCGCCGATGCACTCGCGTACGCGCACGGCGAGCGTGTGATCCACCGCGATCTCAAGCCGCATAACGTGCTGTGCGGCGCGCACGGCGAGACCGTGGTGATCGATTGGGGGCTTGCGCGACGACTCGACGAGATGGATGCCAACAGCTTGCAGCACCGGCGGATCAGCGCCGAACCGGGCCAGACCTACGTCGGGGCGATCATGGGCACGCCCGCGTACATGCCGCCCGAGCAAGCCCGGGGCAAGCGTGTCGACGAGCGGGCGGACGTCTACGCGATCGGCGCGATCCTCTATCACGTGCTCTCGGGCATGCCCGCGTACTCCGGGCGCACGCTCGACGAGCTGCTCGACAAGGTCAAGACGGGCCCGCCGCGCCCGCTCGCCGAGGTCGTGCCGGAGGTGCCACCCGATCTCGCGGCGATCGTGACGCGCGCGATGGCCCCCGATCCGGCGCAGCGCTATCCGACCGCGGCCGAGCTCGCCACGGATCTGCGGCGGTTCACCACCGGCCAGCTCGTGCTCTCGCATCGCTACACCGCCCGGCAGCGCGTCGGTCGGTTCGTCGCGCAGAATCGAGCGGCGGTTGGCGTGGCGGCGATCGCGTTCGTCGGCTCGATCGTGGGCACTGCGTTCGCGGTGACGAAGATCCTCCACGCGCGCGATGCCGCCGAGTATGCGCAGGCCTCCGCGGAGTCGGAGCGCATGCGCGCCGATACCGAGCGCGACGAGGTCCGCCGCCGGTTGATCGCGGCGCACGTCGACCGCGCGCGGATCGAGCTGGCGGCCCAGCATGCGCACGCCGCGCTCGCGTTCACCGTGGCCGCCGCAGACGTCGGTGGGCTCGATCCGGCGCTGCAGTACCTCGCTGCGCGTGCGCTCGCGCTCGTGCCCGGCGGCGACCGGCTGCCGCTCGCGGACGTGATGGCGATCGACTTCATTCCGGGCTCGCATGACCTCGTCGTCGGTTCGCCGACCGCCACGGTGCGATGGAACCCGGAGACGGACCAGCGCGTCTGGAACATCGGCCCCGTGGCCGGAGACATCTTCCCGCTCGATACGGCGCGGCTGCTCGTGGTGCGGCACGCCGATCTCGCCGTGATCGACGCGACGACGGGCGCGCAGACCCAGGTGATCGCTTCGCCGACCCCGTTGAAAGGTCAGTCGGCACGCGACCGCAGCGGGCGCTGGCTCGCGGCGGTCAGCGAGAAGGGAATCGAGCTGTTCGACACCCGTACCATCACCCACGTCGCCTCGATCCCGGTGCCCGAGAACGATCTGACGCCGCAGGTGTCGCCCGATGGCCAGCGCGTCGCCGTCGGCATCGTGGTCTCCGAGGTGCAGAACCGGATCGCGATCGTCGAGCGCTCCGGCCGCGAGGTGAAGGAGCTGTGCGGCAACTGCCGGATCCTGCGCCCCGCCGCCACCGGGATCGTGGTCGCGGACTTCCGACCTGGTCAGCCGCCTCACGTCACTCAGTACGACTGGTCCGGCACGAAGCTCGCCGAGATCATCCCGGCGTCGGTCTCCGAGGTCGATGACATCGTGGTGACGCCCGATGGGCATGCGGTCGCGATCCTCACCATGGATGGTGCGATCGAGATGCACACCTTCGGTCAGGGGATGCGCTGGCGTGCGACGATCAGCGATCGTGCGGCCGACATGCGGATCGATGCCGCCGGTCGTCTCTGGGTGGTCGGCCAGTACAACGGCACCTACTGCTTTGACGTGGCCACCGGGGTACAGCTCGGGCAGTGGGCGGGCGGAGGCATCGCGATCCGCAGGTCCGATGATGGCGCACAGGTCGCGGTGGCCCAGAGAAAGGAAGGCGTGCGCTCGTGGCGAGCTGCGAGCCCGGTGCTCGAGCCGTACGCACCCTCCGATGCACGCGTCCGCAAGCTGCTGTTCGCCGGCGAGGGCATCGTCACGGCGAGCGACGATGGCCTCGTCGCGGTGTACGAGCCGCGCAAGCCCATGCGCGAGCTCGGCCGGCACACCGCGCGGATCCCGACGCTGCAGATCCTCGGCGATGGCAACGTGCTGTCGTCGAGCCGCGACAACACGACGGTCGTGCGCGAGATCTCGACGGGCCGGATCGTCGAGACGTACGCTGCGGGGCCGAGGGCCGGAGCATCGGTCGATGGCGTGCACCTCGTGATCGGTCAGGCCGATGGCACGGTGCAGATGATCGATCGCCGGACCAAGGTCGCGCGCGTGATCGGGAAGATGACCGTGGAGGCGGGCCCCGTGCAGTGGTCGCCCGACGGTCGTCAGGTCGCCGTGATCGATGACCACGGCCGGATCGTCGTGTGGACCGTCGACGGTGCGCAGGTCAGGGACATCCCGCCGACCGAGCTGGGCCTCGAGCTCGTGTGGTCAAACGATGGCAAGTGGCTCGGGCGGATCGGTCAGGAGACCCGCATGACCCTGTTCTCGATGACGCCGAGCGTGCCGGATCTCGTCCTCGAACCGGCGATCCGGCCCCAGACGGTGACGATGGGCATCGCCTTCGCGCCGAATAGCGCGCGCGTGGCGATCGCCGATCCGGGCCAGATCCGGCTGTTCGCACTGCCCTCCGGCGCACTCGAGGCGACGTTCGCGACGGGGACCGACATCATCGGCCTCGTGTTCTCCGCGGATGGTGCGCTGCTCTACGGCGGTGGCCTCGACCACAAGGTCCGCGCGTGGGACGTGCCGCGTGGCGTGGTGCAGACCGAGCGCTCGATCTCGGGCGAGGTCTACGGGCTGAGCCTGGACGAGCGAACGCAGCGGCTTGGCATCGTGACGCTCGCCGCGGCGATGGCATGGCACCTGCCGCGGCTCGAGCAGGATCTGCCGAAGCTGCGCGCGCTGGTCGCGTGTCTCGACGAGCACGATCCCGTCACCGGGACCACGCACCCGGTCGACGTTGCCGCCTGCAACCGCCTGGCATCGCCCTAGAGGAGACTGCGTCCGCGGGTCACACGCTCGTATGCTCGTGCGCCTCGAAGTCCCGAAGTCACCCGAAGCAGAGTCTTCTCCTGGAGAAGAAAGGCCTCTTCTTGGGGAGCTTCGGGTCGTGGGGGCGCAACTGAACTAGCGAGCTTCGTCGTCGAGGCGGAGTCTACGGTCAGTCGGCGGCGCCTCCGTCGTCGCGGCCCACGGCCTAGTACTGATCGGGCGACATCGCGCCATCGAGCAGATCGGGATCGACGGGGCGCAACAGCTTCGCGAGCATCTGCGCGGAGGCGATGCCCATCACGGCGCCGATGCCGTAGCACCAGAAGCCCATCGACACGCCGACGAAGCCCGGGCCGCCCGGCTTGGTCGCGACGAACACGCAGGCGGTGAGCAGCGAGGCCATGAGGCCGAGCAGCGCGACCGTGGTTGGGGCGATCGGCAGATCGCGGCGGATCTTCTTCGCAGCGAGGCCCGCCGCAGCGAGCAGGCCGAGGCCCGAGATCAGGAGCAGCACGAACGTCGCCATGCCCATCGGGGCGAACGCGCTCGACGCATGGGCTTGCTCGTCGCTGCCGAACATGTCGGTCGCCTTGTCGCGCAGCGTCTCGATGAACGCGAAGTTCGACATGTCGCCGCCGCCGTCCTCGCCCGAGAACAGCGCGCAGTTGTGACAGCCGCGCGGGCCGAAGCCGATATCGACCGGCGCCGGGCGAGCGACCCAGCTCTTCGAGAACGCGGCGAACAGGAGGAGTCCTGCGGCCGCGACCGCGAGCACGATCGCCAGGGTCCGGTTATCGCTCTTGGGCTTGCCACTGAGGTCGAGGTTCATGACGGGTCCTTATAGCTTCCGGACGGACGGCACGGGAGGGAGTCGCACGGGTCACGCCGGGCGGCAGAAGGCAGCTTCAGACGTGCCCAAGGCGCCGCGATCGCGCAGGATCAGTCGCGTGACCGCGACCGTGTTCCGCCGCGCCGGCCTCCTGCGCTACTCCGCGATCCAGTTCTTCGTCCTCGTCGGAGTCGCCATGGCGCTCTATGCCGGCGGGACCTACTGGAATCCGGAGGCTCCGCGCTACGAGCTGACGCACAACTTTCTCAGCGACCTCGGGATGACGCACGCGTGGTCGGGGCGCGCGAGCTATGCGTCGAGTGCGTTGTTCTTCGTCGCCCTCGCGACCGTGGGTGTCAGCCTGGTCATGTTCGCGTCGACGTGGCGGCAGTTCGCGCATACCCACGGTCGATCGACCTTCGCCGGGCGCGCGAGCGCGGCGCTCGGCACGGCGAGCGGGCTGGCGTTCGTGGGTGTCGCGTGCACGCCGTTCGATCTCGCGCTGCTGTGGCACAACGGCTTCGTCCTCGCAGCGTTCGGCCTGCTCCTCGGCTACGTGATCGCGCTGACGATCGTGATGGCGACCAACGGCGCCTCACTCGCGCAGAACGCGCTCAACGTCGCGTACGTCGCACTCGTGCTCGGGTACGTGGGGCTGATCTTCTTCGGTCCGCGCCTGAACACGCCCGATGGCCATCAGATCCAGGTCATCGGCCAGAAGATCGTTGCGGCGGGCTCGATGCTCCACGTGATCGGCATGACCACGCTTCTACGCCGGGCTAGAGGCCACGCGACGGCAGTTGCGGCATGACCTTGCCCATCTCGACGTACTCGTGGTGCGCGCCGGTCCAGAGATCTTCGGCGGCCATGGCACGCCCTGCGCGGGCGGCGATCACCGCGGCGCGAACCACCGCGTTCTTGATGTAGCCCCCGGTCATGTCGAACCTCTCGGCGAGCGCGGTGAAGTCGACGCGATCGTGCAGCTCGGCCTGCGGCGGGAGCAACTGGCGCCACAGCTTCGCGCGCTCGTCGACCTCGGGCTCGGGGAACCGGATCCGGAAGTTGAGGCGACGCTGCAGCGCGGGATCGATCGCGGCCTCGGCGTTCGTGGTGAGCACGCTGACGCCGTCGAACGTCTCCATGCGCTGGAGAATGTAGTTGACCTCGAGGTTCGCGAACCGATCCTGTGCGGTCTTCAGCTCCGTGCGCTTGCCGAACAAGCTGTCGGCCTCGTCGAACAGCAGCATCGCGTGGGCGTCCTGCGCCTCGTCGAAGATCTTCGCGAGGTTCTTCTCCGTCTCGCCGACGTACTTCGAGACCACGGCCGAGAGATCGATGCGCACGAGCTCGAGGCCGAGCGTGGACGCCACCACGCTCGCCGCCATCGTCTTGCCTGTGCCCGGCTCACCCGAGAACAGCGCCGCGACGCCGCGCGAGATCCCGAGGTGGCGCTGATAGCCCCAGCGCTCGAGGATCTGTGCGCGCTCGCGGACCATCGCGATCATGTCGTGCAGCGTATCGACCACGTCGTCGGGCAGCACCAGCTCGGTGAACCGCGCCTTGCGATGCACCACGTTGCCGTAGGTGCCGAGGCGCACCGAGAGCCGGCGGCCCACGGCGGCCTCGAGACCGAGCATGTCAACGGCGGTTCCGGCGGCGCGCGCATAGCGCTCGGCCTCGGCGACCACGTCGGCGATCGCACCCGGGCCAATCACGTAGCGCGCGGCGAGCTCGGTGGGCTCGGTGGTCGTCGCGTGTGGTGCGAGCGCGGACGTCCACGCGAGCTCGCGATCGGGAAGATCCGTGCGGGGCATCGGCACGACGAGGGCAGGGCGGCGTAGCTCGAGATGACCGCTGCGGCCGCTGGTCGACGCGATGACGAGGCCGGGGAACGCGGTGATCGCCTCGGTGTGGTCGGTCGAGAGCTCGCCGCGCTCGTCGTACAGCGCATCCGCCTCGACGAGCAGCGGTACGGCACCGCGCAGCCTTGTAGCCGCGAGCGCGTGACCGAGCAGCGAGACGCGCAGTCGCTGTTCGGTGGCGACGATCAGCGGCACCGGGATCACGATCAGCGGGCGGTTCAGCGAACGTGCGATCCGATGCGCAGCGGCGCGGCGTCCCGAGCCACGCGGGCCGCGTAGCACCACCGCGATGTCGGCGCCAACCCGCGGGAGGAGCGCGTCGAGCTCGGCGAGAGTCGGCGCGGGCAGCGTGACGCCGAGGTCGGCATCGGGGCTGATCATCTCCAGCAGCCCGGAGAGCGGCGGCTGGAGTGCATCGTCACCGAGCAGCCACGCGAGGGCGCCGTGCGTGAGCTCGAGTGTTGCGGCGAGGCCATCGCCATCGACGGCGATCATTCGCCCGCGGCGCACCGGCGCTCCGGGTGCGGTGGCGCGGAGCAGCGCGGCGGGTGTCATGCCGAGCACGTCGGCGCAGGTCTCCACGTAGAGCGCGGCTCGGCGGCGTGGTGCGAGCGCGTGGCACAGCTCGCGCGTATCGAGGTCCAGCGCGTACGCGAGCGTCGCCACGAGCAGGCCACTCGCGGTGGCATCGAACCCCATGCGCGTCGTCATCACGCCGAGACGCGTGGCGCCGGCATCGTTCGTCGCGGCTTGCGCGATCGCGCGCTCGAGCTCCACGGCCGCCGCCGCATGCGTCTGCTGCGGGCGCAGTGTTCCACCCGCGAGGCGAGCGAGCGCCGCCGGATCGCGGAGGAAGATCTGCGAGGGCACGCGCGGATCGGCGAACCCGGATCCGGCGTTGAGGCGCCGCAGCAGCGCGGCCTCCGCGTGTAGCCGCACCTCGGCGATCAGCGGGGCGAGCGCGTCAGCCGTCGGCATCCGACTTCTTCCGCTGCCACCACGGTGGGCCCGCCGCGATCTCCTTCGGATCGCCGAGCGTCGTCACCTTGTCCTCGCGCGACACCTCGGCGCCCTTGCTCAGTGTGGAGACGTGCTCCTCGCGCTTCGACTCGGGACCTTTGTCGACGGTGACCGGCTTCTCCTTCCATTCGACCTCGGGCCCCGGTCCCTTCACGGTCGATGCGGGGCGCGGTGCATCGGGATCCGATGGCTTCGGCGTGCCGGCCGGCTTGTCGGCGGTCTCGTCCGCCGCCGCCGCGAGGACCCGATCCTTCTCGTCGGCCATCAGCTCGTCCTGCGCATCCGAGAGGTTCGTCAGCTTCTGCCGGAGCTTTGCCACGCGCTTCGTCATCTGCTCGAGGCTGTCGCTCATCTCTGCGAGCTCGGAGCTCTTCCCGCTCGCGGTCAGGTTCGGCTGCAGCACGGCGAGCGCCTGTTCGAGCATGCTCCGCCGATCTTCGGCGAACAGGAACCTCTGCGTATCGCTCTTGCCGGTGACCGCCTTCTGCAGGGCACCGAGCGCCCTTAGCTCGCGGGCCGGGAGGGCGAGCTGGTCGATGTTGAGCGGGCTGTTGCCGAGGATCTGCCGCATCGCATCGAGGAGCGCGCTCCCCTCGGCGCGCTCGACATCGCGGAGCTCCTCACCACCCATCTCCGGCAGCTCTTGCTGCTCGGGACCCTGCTCGAGCCCGACCTCGCGTTCGACCGCGCGACCCTCGACCTGCTTCTCCTCCGCCCGCACGCGCGATACCTACTCGACCTTTTCCCACCACTGGCACCACCACGGTCCACCGACCAGGATGCGCAGCTTGGGGTGCCAGCAGTACGAGATGTTCTCGTCGGGGTTCAGGTAGTACAGGCAGTTATCGCAGCGCTCATCGCCATACGGCTGGCCCTTGAGGACGTTGTCCTCGACCATGTGCTTGAGCACCATGGCGTTCTTCTCGTCGATCTCTTTGGGCTCGGGCTGCGGCAGATCATCGTCGGACATCTGGCCGACGAGTCTATCACTGCGACGCGGAGCTACGCTTCGGCCGGAGTCCCCGAACGCTTCTTGCGCCGGATCCGCTGCGCGAACCAGTCGACCGTCTCGGCCATACCCTCGGCGACCTGGTGCGTCGGCACGTAGCCCAGCGCCTCGGTGATCTTGTCGATCGAGGCCTGCGAGTGCGGGATGTCTCCCGCGCGGGGCGGTTCGAACGTGGGCTCCACGTTCGCGAGCTCGGGGACGTCCTTCGCGAGATCGTCGCGGATCATCGCGAACAACTCCTTGAGATCCGTGCGCCCGTTGCATCCGCAGTTGTAGACGGTGCCGGTGACTTTCGGATCCTCGGCGGTGCCCGCGAGGAGGTTCGCCTGGACGATGTTGTCGACGTAGCAGAAGTCGCGGCTGTTCGAGCCATCGCCGAAGATCACGATCGGCTTGCCCTCGAGCAGCGCCGCGATCCAGCGCGGGATCACCGCGGCGTACTGACCGTTCGGATCCTGGCGACGACCGAACACGTTGAAGTAGCGGAGGCCGATGTTCTGCTGCCCGTACGCGTCGTGGAACACCTGCGCGTAGATCTCGTCGACGCGCTTGGTGACCGCGTACGGCGAGAGCGGTCTGCCGATCTTGTCCTCGTGCTTCGGCAGCGCGGGATGATCGCCGTAGACCGAAGAGCTCGACGCGTAGACAACGCGCCCGACGTTCGCGTCCTTCGCGGCGACGAGCACGTTCAGGAAGGCATCGACGTTGTGCTGGTGCGACGAGATCGGATCCTTCATCGACCGCGGTACCGAGCCGAGCGCGGCCTGATGGAGGACGATGTCGACATCGGTCATCGCATCCGCGCAGACGGCCAGGTCGCGCAGATCGCCCTCGATGAAGCGGAACTGCAGCCGCTCGTCCGGGTGAATCGCGAGGACGTTCTCGAGGTTCTTCTTGTGGCCGGTGAGAAAGTTGTCGACGCCGACGACCGTCTGCCCGAGATCGAGCAGGCGCTCGAGCAACGCGGAGCCGATAAAGCCGGCGACGCCGGTGACCAACCAGCGCCGCGGCCGGTTGACGAGATCCTCGCAGACCTCGTCATAGCGGGTGCGCTTCATAGACTCCAGAGCCGGATCCCGCGCGGTGGCTTCGCCGTGCCGAGGACGCTCTTCACATCGATGACGGCGCCGCCATCCTTCACGCGCTCGTAGAGTGACGCGGGGTTTTCGAGGTAGTCCTTGTGCGCGACGGCGAGGATCAGCGCGTCGAGCTGCTGGAACTTCTCGAGTGGCGTGATCTCGACCTTGTACTCCTCGAACGCTTCCGTCGGATCGCCCATCGGATCGTGGACCATCGCGTCGATGCCGTAGGTCTTGAGCTCCGCGATGATGTCCGGGATCTTCGAGTTGCGCAGGTCCGGGACGTTCTCCTTGAACGTCAGGCCCATGATCCCGACCTTCGCCTTCTTCAGCGGCACGTCGTGCGTGACGATCATCTTGACCGTCTTCTGCGCGATGAACGGACCGACGTTGTTGTTGATGCGGCGCCCGGCGAGGATGACCTCGGGCAGGTAGCCGAGCTCCTGCGCCTTCGTGGTCAGGTAGTACGGGTCAACGCCAATGCAGTGACCGCCGACCAGGCCCGGGGAGAAGCGCAGGAAGTTCCACTTCGTTCCAGCGGCCTCGAGGACGTCCTGCGTGCGGATGCCCATGCGATCGAAGATCAGGGCGAGCTCGTTCATCAGGGCGATGTTGAGATCGCGCTGCGTGTTCTCGATGACCTTCGCCGCCTCGGCGACCTTGATCGAGGGCGCGCGGTGCACTCCGGCGGTGACGACCGACGCGTAGACCTTCGCGACGCGCTCGAGCGCTTCCGGGGTCTGGCCCGAGACGACCTTCACGATCCTCTCGAACGTGTGCTCCTTGTCGCCCGGGTTGATGCGCTCGGGCGAGTAGCCGAGGAAATAGTCGACGCCGTTCTTGAGGCCGCTTTTCTCGTCGAGGATCGGGCCGCAGACCTCTTCAGTCACCCCCGGGTACACCGTGGACTCGTAGACCACGATGTCGCCCTTCTTCAGGTGCGGGCCGATGGTCTTGCTCGCGCTGATCATCGGTCCGAGATCGGGGCGGTTGTTGATGTCGATCGGCGTGGGCACCGCGACGATGTAGAAGGTGCAGTCGGCGAGGCGCGCGGGATCCGCGGTCATCTCGAGCTTGGTGGCTCCTTTGAGCTGTTCGTCCGTGACCTCGAGCGTCTCGTCGTGGCCTTTCTTCAGCTCATCGATACGGCGCTGACGAATGTCAAAGCCGACCGTGGGGAGCTTTCGCCCGAAGGAAAGTGCGACGGGAAGCCCGACGTAGCCCAGTCCGATGACTGCAATCTTCTCTTGCTCGAGGGTCGACATCGACGAGAAGGACACCACGATCGCGGACCGCCTTCAAGCTCGCGAGCGTTTGGTCGACGTGAGAGGGCGGAACCGCACAGCGTGACAGCGCGGCTCAACCAACGAGCAGCACACCGAGGAACCGTCCGTCCGGCATCAGCTCGGCGAGCTGGCGAAGCTGGTTCTCCCGTGTGTGATGCGCACGCCCGACAAGCGCGACCGCATCCATGCACGCCGCGGCGGTCGCGTGCTCCCCGAGCAACTCGAAGCCGGTGAGATCGACCAGCACGTGCGCGAATAGCTCCTGTCCCTCGAGGAGGACGCGGGCGAGCTGCGGCACGACCTCGCCGGCGCGCTCGGCGCGGGGCGGGGAAAGAAGTGCGAGCGAGCCGCGCAGCCACCGCGTCGAGAACGCCGAGCCTTCGTGGTCGACCGCCTTGCCGCGGTTGAGCATCGGGAGGCCGGGGTAGCGGAGGTTCGCGTCGACCACGGCGACGGTGTGGCCCGAGACCTCACACAGGGCGAGGCCGAGCTGGATGATCAGCGGCGGGACGGCGACCTCGTCGTCGCTAGGTACAAACCCGACGACCTTGAGGTTGTCCTCGCGGATCCGCCGAGCGATCCGCGCGCAGGCCGCCTTCAGCTCGCCGTGCTTGGCCCCCCCGAGCTCGATACCGATCGACGCGAGCAGCGCATCGTCATCGTCAGCGCTCGGTGAGGAGGTAGGCACGAACGCGAGCTTATAGTACGCAACCACGGTGTGGTCGATCGCTCATGTCCTCAGCTCCTACGGCGTCGGCGGCCAAGAACGGGTCGCGCTCGACCTCGCCATCGGGCAGAAGGCGCGTGGCCATGATGTATCGGTGATCTCGCTTGCTCCGGAGCCCGACGGGGCAATGGCGGCCGAGTTCGCGCAGGCCGGCATCGCGGTGGGGAGGGTGGCGAAGCGCGGTGGTCTCGATCCCACGCTCGTGCCACGGCTCGCGCGCGAGCTGCACCGGCAGAACATCGACGTGGTCCATACGCACAACCCGCTGCCGCTGATCTACGGCGCGCCCGCGGCCCGGCTCGTCGGTGCGGCTGCGATCCACACGAAGCACGGCATCAACCCGGGATCGCGCGGTCAACGCATGCTCCGGCGCGCCGCGGCGAAGCTGACGCACGCGTTCGTTGCCGTGTCCTCGACCACGGAGGCGCAGGCGCGCGAGCAGCACGATGCGCCCGAGCGGAAGCTCCACACGATCCCGAACGGAATCCGGCTCGATCGTTACGCACCGGATGCCGAAGCGCGGGCGGCGGCGCGCGTCGAGCTCGGGCTCGGCGACGCGTGGGTGATCGGCACCGTCGGGCGGCTCGATCAGTTCAAGAACCAGGCGATGCTCGTGCGCGCCGCGGCGCCGCTGCTGTCGTCGGCCGTGCGGCTCGTCATCATCGGCGAGGGCGATGCGCGCGGCGAGGTCGAGGCCGCGATCGCCGCGCTCCCGGATCCGCGCTGGGTCGTGATGACCGGGCGTCGGATGGACGTGCCGAGGCTGGTCCACGCGTTCGACGTGTTCGCGCTGTCGTCGAAGTCGGAGGGGCTACCGCTCGTGGTTCCCGAGGCGATGGCCGCCGGGCTCCCGGTCATCGCCACATCCGTCGGCGGTCTTCCGAGCGTGGTCGATGAGGGCGTCACGGGCCTGCTGGTGCCCGTCGACGAGGCGGCGTTCGGTGCAGCACTGGCGACGCTCGCGGCCGATCACGCGCGGGCAAAGACGATGGGCGCGAAGGCGCGCGAGGTCGCGCTCGCGCGCTACAGCCACGACCGCATGGTCGACGCGTACCTGGCGCTCTACGCGCGCGCGCTCCAGTAACCGAGCTCGATATGCAGCTCCTCGGGCTCGTACTCGTCGACGAGACCCTTGCGGACCGCGTCGGTGTCGAACACGAACTCCTTGATCAGCCGGAGGTCGCGTGTGGCCGCAGCGATCAAGCGATACCCGGTCCGGCGGATCAGCCCCATCGGTCCACCGGCGGCGGAGGCCGTGGGGACCAGGATGTCACTCGACGCCTCGGCCTTCGCCCACATCACCTCGTCGATGCCGGGGATCTCGATCTCGAGCTGCATCTCCTTGCGGGTCGGGCCGCCCGTGTAGGGCCGCTCGAGCCGTAACCCCATCGACGACAGGTCGACGGCCAGCCCGCCGGCCTCCTTCCCGTCGACCAGCTCCCAGCACAGCGCCTCGACATCGATCCGGGGGCTCTCGCGACGCATGATGTTCATGCGGAAAATTTTCGGATGCCGGAGGGGTCTGGATCCAGTTTCTGAGTCTCCTCAGTCCTGGTGCCGGCCGTAGTAGGCCATGCGGGGCAGGGCGATCTGGGTCAGGAACATGGCATCGGACATCGACCGATCGAGCGACAGCCGGCGGATGTCGAGCGGGTCGAGCTTGGACATGGATCTCAGCGATTTCGGCAAGATCCGGTTCACGCCGCTCGCGTTGGAGAGGCCGATCCGATACCCGGCCTCGACGATCTTCTGGCGGATCCGCTCCGTGCCCTGGCCGAGCCGGCGGCCCACCGGATAGGCGATCGCGCGGACCGTTCGCCCGAGCTGCGCCTCGAGGTCGGCGCGCGAGCCGGCGATCTCGGACTCGAGGCCGGCGTCGTCGAGCGTCTGCAGCACGCGGTGGCTCCGCGAGTGCGATTCGATGTCCATCCCCGCCCGAGACAGCGCTCTCACCTGGTCCCACGTCATGATCAGGCCCGCCGCGTACTCGGCCTCGATCTCGCGATTCCACGGGACACCGAGCGCCGTCGCCACACCATCGAGGAACCGGTCGAGGTCGAGCCGCTTCGCATCCTTGATCAGATCGTTGATCCGCTTGCGAGTCCGTGGATCGCGGGGCGACACCTCGAACGTATGCGGGTACGTGACTGCGCCCTGCTTCGTGCCCTGCGCGACGATCAGCGCGACGCGCTCCCACCAGTAGAGCCTGCGATCCGTGACGTAGCTGGTCGCGATGAAGAACGTCGCGCGAATGCCGACCGCGCGGAGGATCGGCAGCGCCACGTCATGACAGCTCAGATAGCCATCGTCGAACGTGACCATCACCGGGTTCTTCGGCAGCGGCGCACCATCGATGGCGCGCAGAAGCTCGTCGATTCCGATCGGCGTGCAGTGGCGAGACAGCGCCTCCATTTGCCAGCGGAACTGGGCAGGCGTCGCATCTGCCACGTCAGGATCGTACGGGTACGTCGGATCGTGATCGGCGACGTGGTGGTACGTGATGATGCTGACCGTCGGAACCGGCGTGAGCTTGCGGAGCTGGAGCAACCCCTGAAGGGCTCCGGTCCGGTGCAGAAAGCCTGCAACTCGCTCTCGCATCACTGAGTGGCAGCATACCGCACGCAGGCGCAATGCTACGTTGCGCCAACGTGTTCGCGATTCCGGGCATCACCGCGCTGATCATCTTCATCCTGGCGAGGCCGCAGGAGTTCATTCCGCTGCTCCAGCGGGTGCCGTTCCTCCATCTGTTCACGGCCCTGGCCGTGCTGGGATGGGTCATCGACATCCGGCTGCGCCGCCTCACCCCGATGGCGGTGCCCACCCTACCGTGGGTCATCGCGTTCTTGCTGTGGGCCTTCATGGGCACCGCCGTGGTGGCGCCCGAGCACCTGATCGAGCGCGGCATCGAATTCGGCATTCTATTTGCGCTCTACGGCACGATCGCGCACGGCGTTCAGAAGTTCCGGACGTTCCAGATCGTCGCGGGCGCGCTCGCTTCGACGTGCATGTTCATCACGCTCGTCTGCTTTCATCAGGGCCTCTCGGAGAAGCAGTGCGTTGCGGGAGAGGAGGCGGAGGGTGCGATCTACGGCGAGCCCGATGGTCGCTCGTGCGAGACCAACGAGAGCTGCGGCGGGCCCGAGGCCGAGCCCGGCAAGGAGTATCGCTGCGAGCACGTCGGCATGTTCGGAACGTACTCGGTCGAGGAGCGCGTGCGGTATCGCGGCGAGTTGCAGGATCCAAACGAGGTCGCCCTGACGATCACCGCCGGTGCGCTCTCGCTGCTGATCGCGTTCGCGATGCGCCGCCGTAACGTGCTGTACGTCGCGCTGTGCGGTGCGGGCGCCGTGATCGTCGGGCTCACCGTGATGCAGACGCAATCGCGCGGTGGGCTCGTCTCCATGATGATGGTGCCCGGTGTGTATCTGTTCCGGAGATACAGGTTCAAAGGCCTGATCGCCGCAGCGGCGCTCGCGTTACCGCTGCTGATACTCGGCGGGCGCAGCGGCGAGGCCGCCGATGTCTCGACGCAGATGCGCTACGAGGCCTGGGCGACCGGTCTCGATATGTTCAAGCACAGTCCGATCTTCGGTGTCGGCGCGCGTCTGTTCAACGAGCACCACTTCCTGACCGCGCACAACTCGTTCGTGCTGACGCTCGCAGAGACCGGCCTTATCGGGATGATGCTGTTCGTCACGATCATCTACCTGTCGTTCAAGACGCTGATCGTCGGACTGACCACGCTCGCGAGCCGTCCTGGCGCGGCTGCGGTTCAAGTCTGGGGCATGGCGCTGCTCGGCTCGCTCGCCGGCATCCTGTTCCAGATCAACACGCTGTCGTTCGCCTATCACTCGGTGCTGTGGATCTTCCTCGGCCTCGTGGGGGCCTGGTACTCGTGTATCAAGCACCACGACCCCGAGTTCACCGTGAAGTTCGGGTGGAAGGACGCGGCTGGCGTCATCGTCGGCTGCCTCACCTACGTGTTCGTCGTGCTGCCCTTGTTCCTCAAGTACAAGGGCGAGATGTAGCTCCTCGGCGCCGAGCCCGTGCGACGAGTAGGGGTCCCTGCGCTACTTCTTCTTCGCAGGCGGCTTCTTCGCAGCTGCCGGCTTCGCCGCGGCCGGCTTCTTCGCGGCGGGCGCCTTGGCCGCGGGCTTCGCGGCGGGTGCCTTGGCTGCGGGTTTCGCTGCCGGAGCGGGCTTGGCCGCGGGAGTGGGCCTGGCTGCCGGGGCCGGTTTCGCTGCCGGAGCGGGCTTCGCCGGTTCCGGAGCTGGCTTCGCTGCGGGCGCCACGGGCTTCGGCGATTCCGCGGCTGGCGACTCCGGCTCGGCTGCGGGCTTCGCTGGTTCAGGCACAGACTTGATGATCGGGAGGTTCGCCGGGATCGGGGTCGGCTTCCTCAGGGGCTTGGTGGGGATCTCGGTGATCATCGGCCGGCTCGGAATTGGAATCGGCTTCGCGGGACGCGGCGGGATCGGCCCACGGCGCGGCCGGGGCTCGTCGTCGTCGTCGTCGTCGTCGTCGTCGCTGGAGGACGTTTTGTCGTCGTCTTCGTCGTCCTTGTCGTCCTTGTCGTTCTTGTCGTCCTCCGCTTCTTCGGCGTCGTCCTTCTCTTCCTCGTCGTCGTCCGCTTCCTCGGCTTTGACCTTCTCGTCGTCCTCGTCCTCGTCCTCTTCCTCGTCCTCGTCCTCGTCCTCGTCCTCTTCCTTGCCCCACGGCGGATCGGACCCGTCCTTCCAGCCACCGGTTCCCTCGGTGTCGTCCTCCTCCTCCTCCTTCTCCTCCTTCAGCTCTTCCTCTTCGCCGGTCCAGTCGTCGCCGACGGGCGTGACTGCGCCTTCGGCACCTTCCTCGGCGTCGTCGACCTCTTCTACCTCCTCCTCTTCGTCCTCCTCCTCCTCCTCCTCCTCCTCCTTCTCTACTTCGTCCTTGTCATCCTCGTCCTCGTCACGGTCTGCGCGCCGCGGGCTGGGGGCTCCGCGAGAGGGGAAGACGACTTGTTCGACGACATCAGTACGCATGGTCCGGTTCAATCCTTCGCGAGATTCTAAGCATGCGGATTGCCAGGTGTGTCAACTCGGTGAGCGCGCTTTAGCAATCGAATCGGCTTGCGCACCACGTGCTACAAGACCTTGGTGCACAAGGCGCTGGCGTTTCTCCTTGTGAGCCTCGCAATGACGCCGTTGGCCGTTGCGGATCGCTTCAGCGTCCATGGCACCGCCAGCGTTGATGCGGCGGTGACCGACAACGTGTTCTCGGCCCAGTTCGGCAACCGGGAGGGAGATCTTTTCTTCACGGTCCGCCCGGGAGCCCTGCTCACCTATGCACTGCCGCGGATGATCCACGAGCTCAACGCCGAGATCGAGCTCAGCCGCTATGCCGCCCACGCAGATCAGCCCACCGTCGCGTTCCGCGGCGGCTGGAAGGCGCTGTTCCTGCCCGGGCCGCGCTCCGAGATGCTGGTGCAGGCCAACGCGAGCCGCAGCATTCTCTCGGCGATCTCCGCCGCGAGCGTCCCGAGCGAGACCGTGGTGCAGCTGCAGCCGATCGGCCAGGTCGATGTCACCCAGGGAGACGTCAACGAGTACGGCTCGTGGACGGCGACCCGCGAGATCCGCCTCTCGGAGACGCTGTTCGCGCGAGCCGGCAAGACCGACGACAACGCCGAGGCCCGGACCATCGTCACGTCGGCAGAGGCCGGCGGCGGGTTCGGTTTCGACCGATCGTTCCTGAAGAACACCTTGTCCTTCGAGGCCGGCGCCTCGGTGCTTCGCCTCGAGCGCCAGGCGGATCCTGGCGCGCCGATGGGCTCGCGGCTCGATCGCCAGGTGATTCCACGCGGGCGCGTGCAATGGCGCCGCGACTGGAGCCGGAGCCTCTCGAGCGCTGTCAACGCCGGCCTCGCGGTCGTCGTCCCATACGGCGTCGACCCCTACCACCCCGACGTCAAGCGCCACGTTGGCACCTTCCCGATCGTCGGCGTCCAGGGCGCGTACATCGACGTCTGGGGCATCGCCACGCTCTCGGTGGGCCGCGACGTGACGCCGAACCTGTTCGTCGCCGCGAACACGGTCAACGACATGGCCTCGCTCGCCGCGGCAATTCCACTCTACTGGCTCGAGGGCAACCGCCGCCGCCAGCCGCGGCTCGCCGGCGTCGCGTCGCTCGGCGTCAGCCGCACGCAGCTCATCGAGGAGGGCACCTCGAATCTCCAGAGCTCGTTCATCGTTGCTCGCACCGACGTTGGCCTCCAGTACGCGCCGCGCCCAGGCATCACGTACACCGCGCGCTACGAGTTCCTGTACCAATCGAGCGACCGTGGAGATACCACCACGATTGCGATGCCGCAGGCAGGGTTCGTGCGGAACACGGTCTACCTCACCGCGGCCGTTCGGTTCCCCGCCGATGTCGCGGCGCGCGTGCCGAAGCGCCGCGCAAGCTCGGTCCGCTCCGATCGCAAGGATCTGGCGCCGATGGGCGCGGAGCCCGTGATCCCGGATCTCGTCGAGAGCGGCAGCGAAGGCGGCGGCGAGAACTAGCGACAGACCGCCGGCACGGTCTCGACATCGGCGAGCGGCCTCCGCTTCTTCCACGCGGCGGCGGTCGGCAGGAGTTGTTCGGTGACGGGATGCGCGAGCACGGCGGCGTGGATCTTCGAGCGGTCGAGCTCGTAGTTCGTGATCACGTAGTCGACGAGGTCGATGCCCTCGTACTCCGCCGGATCGAACTGAGCTTCGAGATAGAACGCGCGGTACTCGTGGATGAACGCGGAGGTCGGGAGGTCGTCGTAGTAGCCGACCTCGGACCGGTTCACGACGTGGTTCGTCTCGTGGATCAGCGTCGCGGCGAGGCGCTTCGCGGCCTGGCCCCGGCTGACGTAGATGCGATTGCTCCACATGTAGCCATCGAGCTCGTTCTCGATCGCCGTCTTGACGGTGCTCGATCGATCGTGGAGGTGCGCGTAGTCCGCGGGCGCGAGGCCGGCGTCGGGGAGGTCGGCGCGCACGCGCTCGAAGTCGGCGCACGTGAGATCGACGAGCTCGTCGAGCCGAACGTAGCCGGCGGCGATCGACTTCAGCGTGAGCTGCGCGAGCTCCGAGTCATCGGCGGCGAGCACGTCGAGCGCCTTCCCGATGTACGTTCGGAACGCCTTCGACGAGTGCGACGGATCGACCTCGGTGAACCGGCCCGACGGGCCGCCTCGATCGCCCTTGTCGTCGATTCCTTCGTCGGCGCCGCCCGGATCGGTGGCGCACGCGGCGAACAAGAGGAGCGTCAGGCAGGTCAGGCGGCGCACGGCCGACATGGCTGCAGGATCGATACCCCGCCAACGCGGCGAAACTCCATCGGCGCGGTGGCTACTCGAGCAGCCGGTGGGCGGCGCGCGCCGCGGACTCTCCGCCGCTAGGAGAGCAGCTCGGTCGCGTCGCCGAAGACGACCTCGGCCGCAGGCACGCCGCCGAAGCTCGTGTTCCACGCGACCGCATAGCCGGTCACACCACCCAGCACCACGCGCGCTCCCGCGGGCAGCTCCGCAGGAGTGATCGACCACTCGCCGACCACGTCGTCCTCGAAGCACGTCGGTCCGACGAACAGCGCACGCCGGCCCTCGCCGGGATGCGGCGCAGCGGCGATCAGCCCGACCTGGCTCCACCGCAGGTGGCAGATCCGCGAGAGGTCGAGCACGCGCAGCGGACGATCGGCGAGCTCGCGAGCGACCACGACCGTCCCGCGCGCGAACCCGGCGCCGTCGACGATGGCGCGGCCGGGCTCGATGATCAGCTCGAGATCCGCGGGCAGTGCCGCGCGTAGGTCGACGAAAGCGCGCGGGAGATCGGCGATGCCATGCCACGCGCCTCCGAGATCGAGGAACCGCGGCGCGAAGTCCGCAAGCTCGAGTACGGCGCGCGCGGTGGCGATGAACCGCTCCGCCGACGTCGCGGTCACAGGACCGTGATGCACGTGCAACCCGATCGGCCGTCCCGCCGCCGCGTCGACCATCGCGCGTAGCTGCTCGCGATCCTCGAGCCCGAACCGCGAGCGGCGATGGCCGCTGCCGTCGAGCACGGCGCCGATCGCCGGATCTCTTCGGGTCACCGATGCCGAGACCCTGAGCGCGATCTCGGCATGCGCCGGCGCGGCGCGCACCTGGTCGTGCGTCTCGCAACTCACGATCAACCGGCCGCGCCAGCTCGCGGCCGCTGCCACGGCGCGACCGCTCGGATCCGCGATCGAGAGCACCCGCCCGGCCGGTGCATCGCGCACCTCCTCCGCGCTCGCGACGTCGAAGCCATCGAGATGCTCCGCGGCGAGCGCCCGCACGTGCGGGTGCGGAAACGACTTCATCGCGAACAAGGTCGTGATCCGAGCCGCTCGCGCAGCCTCGGCGAGCGCGCGCACGTTGCGCTCGAGGCGCGCCGCGTCGAACACGAGTCGCGGCGTCACGGAAGCGACATTATCGCGGTTCGTGACGAACGATGAACTTCGGCGCGACGAGCCCGGCGATTCGAGCAGCAGCCCGCCGCTCGTGGTCTGATGGGGCATGAGCACCACGATCTCCCTCGCGTGCGGCGCGCCCGTACTCGAGGACCTGATCGATGCGATCGCCGTCGCGGACCTGCGGATCGATGCGGACGAGGGAGGGGGGTTGGTCCCGGGGATCTATCGGTTTCACCGCGAGGGCGTCTCGACGCGGTTCACGGAGGTCACGGTCGCCGAGACCAGCCTCGCGGTGCGGATCTTCTCGATGGCGTCGCCGGAGGACGTGGCGTTCGCGATGCGGATCGTCGCCGAGGTCGCCGCGCTGGGGGCGCTCAAGGCGGCAGACGCCGAGATGATGGGCGTGGTGCCGATCGCCACCATCGTCGCGCACCACGATGCCGGCTGGGCCGACGAGCAAGCGAAGTCCGGCGTGCGCGTGCTGCGGTCGATGATCGAGGATGGTCGTGGACCCATGGAGGTGCCGGGGCCGCGGCGCGGATACTTCGTCGGGCCGCGCGTGCTCGCGGAGCTCGATGCGAGCGGGCCGCCAGAGACGGCGCACCTGCGCATGCTCGAGACGATTCGGCGGGTGCAGTGGATGCCTGTGCGTACGGCGGGCACGTTCCTCGCGAAGGGCGAGGACGACGCGGACGTCAAGCTCGCGGTCTGGCTCGGCGACGAGGTGGTGTTTCCTTCGGTGCCGTACGCGGCAGTCTCGAGCGAGCGCGAGGGCGGCGCGCGAGACGTGGTGCTGATCGACAGCTCGCACGTGCCGGGCCTCGCGGGTGATCGGTGGTCGTACATCGACGAGCGCCAGGGCCACCTTCGCGATTTCGGCGATGACTGGCCGGCCCTGGTCGATGCGGCGCGGGCCTTCGCGACGCAGCTCTGACCGACGGGTGCCCGAGGCCGACGTGGAGCGCGGCGTCGTGGTCCGTGCCCTCGGGACGCACCCGGCGGCTGGCGTGTGCGCGCGTTCGCCTCCGGCGCGCGACCGTTTGCCGCGGTGCCGCGCAACGAACGACCGCATCGAAGCAACATGCGTTCCACCATCGTTGTGGCTGCGGTGCTCGCGTTTGGATGTGGCAAGAAGTCCGAGAACGCTCCGCCGGTCGATCATCAGGCGCAGGCCGATGCCTCGCACATTTTCCACACGCTGTGCATCACGTGCCACGGCGAGAGCGGCAAGGGCGATGGCTCTGCCTCGGTCACGCTGAACCCGAAGCCTCGGAACTACACCGACAAGGCGTGGCAGGCGAACACCACGGATGATCAGATCAAGCAGATCATCCTGCTCGGCGGTGCCGGCGTCGGCAAGAGCCCGATGATGCCGGCGTCTCCGCAGCTTCAGAATGATCCCGCGGTTGTCGACGAGCTGGTCAAGATCGTCCGCAGCTTCGGAGCGTGAGCGCGACGCATCGCCGCGCGGCAGGCGCTGTAACTACGGCGCCGGCGGCGGCACGCGCGGCTTCGGGCGCGCGAACTCGTCATCGGGTGGCGGCGGCGCGGGTGCCGGCTCCGCCGGTTTCGCGACGGGTGCGTCGGCGACCCTCGCGTTGTTCGCCGTCGGCCCACCCGAGAGCACGACGTACGCGAGCGGTGCGGCGATGCCGATGCCGACGAGGATCGTGCCGCGCCAGCGGAGTCCGAGGCGGCCCTTGATCATGAAGATGCCGCTGATCGCGAGGTACAGGAGCATCACGGCGTAGAGATCCGCGACGTAGGTCCACGCCTTCTTGCCGCGGTTGTAGTGCAGCCAGTTCGCAATGCGCAGGAAGAACCGCGGCTGACGTGCCTGGACGGTGACCTGACCGGTGTCACCGATCGCGGTGACGTTGGTGCCGTCGGAGTAGCCGAGCCGGAGCTCGTCGCCGGCGCGGAACACGTCGTCAGGCTTTCCCGTGCCGGTCGCGGCGATCACGAGCGCGACCGCCGCGTCGTCGGTGGCGTCGGTGGGGATCGGAGCGATCGTCAGCGACCGCTCCTGCGAGTGGAAGTTCGGATCCCAGTCCTTGATGTGATTGATCGCGATGCCCGACAGCGCGTAGATGAGCGTGAAGCCGACCGCGAGGTAACCGAAGTCGCGGTGGATCGCGCGAAGCCAGCCGCGCCAGCGCTTCTTGATGATCGCGCCGAGGCCAGCCCCGGCAGGATCGTCAGGCATAGCGTTCCTCTTTCCACGGGTCCGCGTGGTTGTTGTACCCGCGAACCTCCCAGTATCCCGGCTCGTCCTTGGCGACGAACCGGATCCCGGTGATCCACTTCGCGCTCTTCCAGAAGTACAGATCTGGCACGAGGCCGCGCACCGGTGCGCCGTGCGAGAGATCGAACGGCTTGCCGTTGAGGCGGTAGGTGACGAGTGCGGTGTCGGCGGTCGCTTCCTTGAGCGGAACGTTCGCGGTGTAGCCGTGCGCGGCTTCGAAGATCACGTGGCGAACGCCGTCCTTGAGGCCGGCTTTCTCCGCGAGCATCGCGATCTGCACGCCCTTGAACTGGCCGCCGATCAGCGACCAGCCGGTCACGCAATGAACATCGGCTTCCTTCGTGACCTGCGGCAGCTTGAGGAGCGCCGCGTAGTCGAGCTCGAACGGCGTCTTGACGTCGCCGTGCACTCTCAGCTTGAACGTGCGCACGTCGCCATCGCCCTCGTCGCCGCCCATCGCGCGCAACGCCTCGAGTGCGCGCTGACCCGGTGGCAGGCGCTCGCGACCGTCCTTGCGCTTCTCGGCCCGCGCCTTCTTCGACAGGTCATCGGCCGCGATCCGCAGGAGCGTGCCGCCGACCGCCATCATCGCGGTGCCGGCAACCGCCGACTTGATGAACTGGCGGCGATCCCATGCCTTCTTCAGCTCGGGATAGCGGTCGAAGTCGGGCTGGCGCTCGTCAGTCACATGGCCTCCTGGGAAGAGTACGAGGCAACCGACGATCTGGTTACCTTTGGCCGAGCTTGCGAGGCCATGAGTGCCGGAAGCCGAGCAAGGGCACGGGGTTACGCGTGACCAAACACGGGCACAAGGGTGCCTGTGGTCAGCGTATTTTCGGGGGACGCCAGGAACGCGATGGCCTGGGCCAGCTCGGTGGGCTTGGGCCACGACGCGTGGTCCGCCTTCGGCATCCCGGCGCGGTTTGCGGGCGTATCGATCGTGGACGGCAGGATCGCGTTGACGAGGATGTTGTCGGCGAGCAGCTCGACCGCGAGCGTCTGGGTCAGCGAGGCCACACTCGCCTTGCTCGCGACATAGGCCAGCATCCCGCCGACCGGTGCGATCACCGGGCGCGCCGCGACATTGACGATCCGCCCGCCGCCGCCGCCCTTGCGCATCGACGCTACCGCCTCGCGACACGCGATGAAGCAGGTCAACGCGTTGAGCCGCCACTGCGTCTCGAAGTCCGCCGCCGTGGTCTCGGCCAGCGGCTTCATCGCGAACCCGCCGACGAGGTGAATCGATGCCCAGATCGGCGGCAGCGCGGCATAGAACGCCGACGCCGATGCTTCGTCATCGAGCTGAACGTCGGGGCGATCGGCAACGTGCACGATCGCGCCCTTCGCGCTCAGTACCTCGACCACGCCCTTGCCGAGTGCTCCAAGGCCGCCGGTGACGACGACGTGTCTGTCCTTCACGTCAGAGAATGATACCACCGCACGCCGACTGGAACTTCGCCAGCACGTCGCTGAGCGCCATCGTCAGGTTGCCCGCGCAGATCGACGAGAACACCGCCTGCTGCTGGCCGTTCGAGTTCGTCATCTGCACGAAGTCCTTCAGCCGCGTGGCCTCGGCCGCCATGCCGAAGGCCGAGCTGCACGTGGTCTCACCGGCGATCACGCCCGCGGCCCAGCGCGAGCGGTGCCCCTTGAGCGTGTCGAGGAACTGGATCAGATCGGGGGGATTGAAGTCGAGCGTGGGGCCCGGGGCGGTCGGGTTCGTCGGATCGATCGAGATCGAATTCGCCGACGACGAGCCGTCGTCCTCGTCGGTCAGCATCACCACGCCGAGCAGCGCATCGGGGCGGATGAACCCGGCGTTCTCCATGTTGCCGTGCTCGCCGAGCGCGTGCTTCGTCATGAGCATCGGCATCTCGTACGAGGTGCCGCCGGTGCCGACGTTCGCACGACAGCCGAGCGTGGTGCCGAGGTTCGGCGTGGTCGAATCGAGCCAGCGCTGCGAGACGCCGCAGTTGTTCATGAACACGCCGTCGGGGCCGTGCTCGACCATCGGCGGCAACGGGAACCCGGTGAACGTGGTCGTGAAGTCCTTGCCGGTCGTCGTCACGCCGATGCGGAAGTCGATGTGCTCGCCGTTCTCGTTGACGAAGTTCTGGAGCACCGTCGCGAACATCGGGAAGTTCGTCGCGAGGTTCGACTGCTCCTCGGCCATCGAGCCCGAGTCGTCGACGACGAACACGATGTCCATCTTGTTGCACTTCTGAGCGGTACCGGGGTCGTTCGAGCCGCTGGCGTCGGGTCCGCCGCCGGTGTCATCGCCTCCGCCGCCATTGCGACCCGAGGGTCCGCAGGCGACGAGAGCCAGGGCGCAACCAAGCAAAACCGATGAGGTAATGGGCTTCATAAACTTCCCCTCGAAGTTGCGCGGACGATACACAGCCGCCCCATCGAGCGAAAGAGTTTTGTGCCCGGCGGGGACCCGGCGAAGTCGCTTTGCACAGTTCGCGCAGCGGGTTAGTAACGCGCCTCTCATGGGCGCACAGTGGAAGGCTGCCGGAAAACTCGCGAACGCGAACGCGCGCGGGAAGATCATCAGCAAGCTGACCAAGGACATCATCATGGCCGCGAAGGCCGGCGCGGATCTGAACGGGAACTCGCGCCTGCGCGCCGCGGTCGAATCGGCGAGGAAGCAGTCGATGCCGCGCGACAATATCGAGCGCGCGATCAAGAAGGGCGCCGGCCTCCTCGACGAGACGGTGACGTTCGAGACCGTGACCTACGAGGGCTTCGCGCCGCATCGCGTGCCGGTCGTCGTCGAGTGCCTCACCGACAACAAGAACCGCACCACCACGAGCGTGCGCGTGCTGTTCCGCAAGGGACAGCTCGGCACCTCGGGCTCGGTGACGTGGGATTTCCAGCACGTCGGGCTGGTCGATGCCACGCCACCCGACGGTGGCGCAGATGCGGAGGAAGCCGCGATCGAAGCCGGCGCTCAGGACTGCGAACCCGATGGTGAGGGCGGCATACGGTTCTATACGGAACCCACCGACCTCGACGCTGTGAGTAAAGCGCTCACAGCGCGTGGCTGGACCCTGGCGACGATCCGCATCGGTTGGCGCCCGAAGAACCCCATGACGCTCGACGCCACGGCGCGCGCCGAGGTCGACCAGTTCCTCTCCGACCTCGATGCCGACGACGACGTGCAGCACATCTACGTCGGCTACGCCTGAGTAACTGGGCTACGCTTGGATGCGTGAACACGGTCGACGTCACGGATGCCACCGAGGCGGATCCTCGGGCCGATGATGACGAGGCCGGTACCCAGGCGGCATCGCCGCACGCGCTCGCGCAGGGCGCGGCGATCTCCGAGGCCGCGACCGCCGTCCCCGATGTGAAGCGCTCGGGTGCGTGGGCCACCGGATCGAAGGGGCCGATGCCGACCGCGGCGCAGGCGTTCGACCAGGCCGACTTGCCGCGCATGCGCGTGTTCCACACGTTCGGGATCATCGCGCCGCTGATCGCGATCGCGCTGTCGTTCGTGATCGGTGCGGATCCGTTCGCGCAGAAGCTGTTCTGGGCGGGCGCCGGCGTGATGTCGCTGGCGAACGTTGCCCTCGTGTGGTTGACGATGAAGCCGGAGCGCTGGCAGCCGCGTCGCGTGGGCCTGCTGTGGATCACGGCGACCGCCGGTGGTGTGCCGCCGATGTACTACTACTTCGGTCCGTTCTCCGCGATCGTGATGATCTCGATCCTCGGGATCATCTTGATCTCCCTCGGGCGGAGTCGCTGGATCTCGCTCTCGGTCACGGCGATCTGCATCGTCGCGCATCTCGGGCTCACGGTCCCGATCACCGCCGGATGGATCACCGATGTCGGCCTGCTGTCGAGCATCGTCGCCAAGCCGATGCAGCTCGTGATCGCCGAGGCGCTGATCGTCGCGTTCCAGGTCGCCGGATATTTACTGGGCCGCTGGGCGCGACAGACGAACACCACCGCGATCTCCGAGCTGCAGAGCGCGATGCAGCTGATCGGCGATCAGCAGCAGGCGCTCTCCGAGGTCAAGGACGATGTCGCGCGCCAGAAGCACGCCGACGAGGGCCGGTGGACCGGCCAGGTGATGGGCCACTTCAAGATCGGCCTCGTGCTCGGCCGCGGCGCGATGGGTGATGTCTACGAGGCGGTCGGGCCGGACCAGCGGTCGATCGCGCTGAAGCTCCTCAACACGCGCTCGACCGCGAGCTCGTCGCTGATCGACCGCTTCCAGCGCGAGATGGACATCGCGGCGCGGCTGACCTCGCCGCACATCGTGCAGCTCATCGAGCTGTCTCCCCCCGACGCGCCGGTCCCCTACATCGCGATGGAGCGCCTCTACGGTACCGACCTCGCGACGCGCCTCCGTACCGAGCCACGCATGCCCTCCGACGAGGTCGCCGTGTTGCTCGATCAGGTGGCCCGCGGCCTCGAGGTCGCGCGGATCGCCGGCGTGGTGCACCGCGATCTCAAGCCTCACAACCTGTTCCTCCACGAGGGCTCGACGTGGAAGATCCTCGACTTCGGGGTCTCGAAGCTCGCCGGCAGCGAGGGCACGTTGACCGGTGAGGGCGTCGTCGGCACGCCGCAGTACATGGCGCCGGAGCAGGCATCGGGCGGACACGTCACGCACCTGGCGGATGTCTACGCGCTCGGCGCGATCGCGTACCGCTGCCTGACCGGTCGCTCGCCGTTCAAGGGCAAGGACCTCGCGGAGCTCGTCTATCAGGTCGTGCATCAACCGCCGGTGCGGCCGGGGCTGCTCGGCAAGGTCTCGACGCAACTCGAGGACGTGCTCGCGGTCGCGATGGCGAAGGATCCGCGGCGCCGCTTCCCGTCGGCGCTGTCGTTCGCTCAGGCGTTCACGGCGGCGCGGCGCGGCAAGCCGGTCGCGATCGAGACGCCGCCGAACCCATGGACGTGACGTGATCTGCTACAAGCGGCAACCGTGAGCACTGGATTCCGTATGCCCGCCGAGTGGGCACCCCACAGCGCGGTGTGGACCGCGTGGCCCCACGATCCCGAGCAGTGGCTCGAAGGTCTCGAAGCACCGCAGCGCGCCCTGATGGCGATGTGCGCTGCGATCGTCGATCTCGATGACCAGGGCACGCCGCGCGGCGAGCGCGTCGAGCTGCTCGTGCGCGACACGAATGACGCGAACGCCGCCAAGGCGCTGCTCGGCCCCGCGGCCGTGGGTGTGCGGTTCCGCAAGGCGACCTACGGTGACGTGTGGCTGCGCGATACCGGCCCGATCTTCGTCACGCGCGATGGCGAGCTCTCCGCCGCTCGGTTCCGGTTCGATGGCTGGGGCGGCAAGTACGTGATGCCAGGCGACACCGAGATCAGCACGCACGTGATGACCTGGGCCGGCGTCCGCGGCGCGTCCTTCGAGTTCGTGCTCGAGGGCGGCGCGATCGAGGTCGATGGCTCGGGCGAGCTGCTCACCACGAAGCAGTGCATGCTCGGCGGTGGCCGCAACCCCGGCCTCGATCAGCGTGCGCTCGAGGCGCGGTTGCGCTGGGCGCTCGGCGCGGACCGCGTGATCTGGCTCGACCGCGGGCTGCAGAACGATCACACCGATGGCCACATCGATACCCTCGCGCGCTTCGTGTCACCGGGCGTGGTCGCGTGCATGGAGCCCGCCGCGAGCGATCCGAACCGAGATGCGCTCGCCGGCATCCTCGCGGATCTGCGCGCCGCGAAGTACGAGATCGTCACGGTGCCATCGCCGGGCGAGGTGCTCGATGCGAGCGGCATGGTGATGCCCGCGAGCTACATGAACTTCTACGTCGCGAACACCACCGTGGTGGTGCCGACCTACGGGGTCGCCGCCGACGACGCGGCCGTCAGGGCGATCGGCGAGATGTTCCCCACGCGTCGTGCGGTCGCGCTCGACGGCAAGGCCGTCGTGGTCGGCGGCGGTGCGTTCCACTGCTCGACGCAGCAGCAGCCCGCCGATCACGCGAAGTAGGTCGCGGCCGCGGCCAGCGCGGCGGTGTCGGCCTCGACGTCTCCGGGGCGATTGCCGTGCCCGGTGAGCGCGCCGTGCCACGTCATGTTCATGTAGACCGCCGTGCGGCGCAGCGAATCGATCAGCGGGAGGGACGAGCCCTCCTTCTCGTCATCGGAGTCGACGACCACGGCGTGCAGCGCGCGGCCTTTCAGTGTGTCCATGAACGCGAGCTCCTTGATCCGCATCCACGCGCTCCAGTGATCGAGGTAGAGCGCGAGCGGCCACGGGAACCCGTACCAGTAGACGGGCGCGACGATCACGAGGTCGGTCGCGGCCAGCGTGGCGTCGCAGAGGAGCTTCGCGTTGCCGGTCGGCGCGGCGTAGCCGGTCGAGTGACGCGTGTCGGCGAACGACTCCAGCGGGTGGTCGGTGAGGCGCAGCCACGTCTGCGTGTCTTCCGAGGGAAGCGAGCGCGCGGCGATCCGGGCGAGGCGCTCCGTGTTGCCGTCCGCGCGTGTACTCGAGACGACGAACAGGAAGCTGCGCACGCCATCACGTTACAAGGGCTCGCGATCTCCTGCTAGGGTTCGCTCATGTCCGTCGCCGTCGCCGCCCTGCAGACCGCACTCTCCGACGACGTCGCGACCAACGTCGCGCGCGTGACGGATCTGGTGCGCGCCGCAGCCGCCAAGGGCGCGCAGATCATCCTCCCGAGCGAGCTGTTCGAAGGGCACTACTTCTGCCGAACGCAGGACGAGCAGGACTTTGCGCGCGCGCGCCCGGCCGAGGGTCACCCCACGCTCCGCCATTTCCAGCAGCTCGCCGCGGAGCTCGGCGTGGTCATCCCGGTCTCGTTCTTCGAGCTCGCCGGTCCCGAGCACTACAACTCGATCACCGTGTTCGATGCCGATGGCACCGATCTCGGGCTGTATCGCAAGAGCCACATCCCCGACGGCCCCGGCTATCAGGAGAAGTTCTTCTTCAAGCCCGGCAACACCGGCTTCAAGACGTTCGCCACGAAGTTCGGAACCATCGGCGTCGCGATCTGCTGGGACCAGTGGTTCCCCGAGGCGGCGCGCGCGATGGCGCTCGCCGGTGCCGACATCCTGTTCTACCCGACGGCGATCGGCAGCGAGCCCGAAGAGCCGGAGCTCGACAGCCGCGATTCGTGGCAGCGCGTGATGATCGGCCACGCGGTCGCGAACTCGGTCGGGGTGGTCGCCGCGAACCGGATCGGCACGGAGGGCGAGGGCGCCACGGGCATCACGTTCTACGGCAGCTCGTTCGTGGCCGATGCGCGGGGCGACAAGGTCGCGGAGCTGGGGCGTGACGAGACGGGCATCGCGATGGCGACCCTCGACCTCGCGCAGATCCGCCGGGTCCGCGCCAGCATGGGGTTCTTCCGCGACCGCCGGCCAAGCCTTTACGGCAGCTTGGCGAAGTAGCTGCTACTGCCGGCGAACCGATACGTCCGGACCGGAGTGCCTGATTTCCTTGAAACGGGACCGCGCTCGCGGTTGTCTGACTCGCCGTGATTCGCCGCCACGTTCTCGCTGCCCTGGCCGCCGGAGTCGCCGCCGGCGATGACGACGCCGCGCGCGCGTCGCTGCGAACGACCGACTGGGTGCTGCGGCGGTCCGCGAAGAAGCGGCTCGAGCGCGCGCTGATCGATGCCGCGCTCGCGACGAACGAGCTCGGCGGCGCGGAGGATCCGGAGGCCGCCCGCCACGTGCAGCGGGTGGCCGCGCTCGACGTGGCGAAGGCGATGCCGGAGGACGTCACGGATCGCGAGCGGATCGCGAGCGCCTACGCCGCCCTGCCGAAGGCGCGTATCGGTGGGCCGCCGATCGCCACGATCGCGCTCGGGCTGATGGTCAGCGCGTTGTCCGTGACGGTGTGGCTCTACGTGCTTCACCTGCCCGGTCCCGCGAAGCGCGCGTATGCCCGCGATCTGGCGCCGCCCGCCGCCGGTGCGTTCAAGGACGGCGGCACGCCACTCGACGATCCCGCGCTCGCGAAGCTGTTCGTCGAGCAGCTCACCACGCTCGTGCTCGAGTCCGATCGCGATCGACAGAGCGGCGGCATGGACCGCGACCGCAAGGCGCACAACATCGGGCTGATCGGAGCGCCCGAGATCCAGAAGCACGGGCCGGCACTCGTGCAGGCGTGGGCCGACATGCTCGGCATGCTCGACAAGTGGGTCTCGGTACCCGCGTCGAGCAAGGAGTTCAAGGACATCGTCCACGAGTTCCGCAACAAGGTCCGCGCCGTCAGCGATCAGCTCGCGGCCGCGGGTGTTGGCTACTACCTCGAAGGCGATGCGTACACGCAGGGCGATGCGGCGCACGCGCTGGTCTACGCGTACCGCGTCGAGGAGGTGGTGTTCGTCAAGGCGGCTGGACAACCGCGCCGCGTGCTCAGCCTGCGGCGCATCGATCACCTGAACATCTCGCACGCGCTGCTTGGCATGCAGTCCCAGGACCTCGGCGATCCCGTGCTGCTGCTCGATCAGATCGAGAACCACGTCGCGAGCCACGTGTTGCCGGTGCTCGCGCCGGGCGCGCCGTGGGAGCTCGCCGACGACGACTACCAGGCGGGCCCCGGGAAGGATCTCGCGCTCGCCGCCGGCGAAGCGGTGCGCAACGAGTTGCTCGCGAGCCTCGGTGCCGCGGATGGATCGGCCGCGCAGAAGATCGCCGCGCTGCTCGCCGATCGCGCCACGATCATCGCCGAGTGGCGCGAGATCCTCGATCGCAAGGGCTGGGTGATGGCGCGCACCGATGGTCTGTTCCTCCCGGAGAAGCTGCTCGAGCAGCTCGCGGACAGCGTGCCGGGTGCGCAACGTCGCCACGTCGAGGACATCGAGGAGCAGCTCGCGCAGCTCGAGGCGCCGAGGCTCGCCTCGCGCGTGCACCAGCTGCTCACCCTCACCGTGCGCCGCCACGAGGCGCAGCACGGCCTCGACGACGACCGCCAGCAACCGCTCCGCTATCCGCCCGCGCTCGAGGACCAGCTCGGCGACGAGCTGGATCAGGACGGCGAGCCGCGCCGCCACGTCGAGAGCGCACGCGCGGAGCTATCCGCCTACGTCAGCCAGGTCGCGAACGATCCGACCACCGCGCAACTCTCGCTGTGGAACGTGGCGAGGTTCGCGTTCGACGACAACCAGGTCGGCGGCTCCGAATCGTACGCGGGCGTGATCATCGTCGAGGGCCTGGCGCGCCACCTCGGCATCACGAGCCCGGGTCCCGTGATCCACGACCGCCGCATCGATCGTGAGCGGCTCACCACGCTCGCGGCGCCGATGACGAAGGTCACGGGCGAGCAGCTCCGCACCGCTGCGAAGCAGCTGTGGACCGACCTCTATGCAGAGGACATGGTCCCGATCGTCGATCGCTAGACGCGATGCTAGGATCGCGGGATGCAGTTCTTTGCAAAGGCAGTGATCACCGGGTTCGCGCTCAGCCTCGGAGCTGCGCTGTTCAAGAAGATCGCGAAGCAGGTGGGGCTCGCCGAGGAGGACAAGGCGACCGAGCAGGTCCGCCAGCAGGACGGCGGCACCGATCCCGAGCTCCAGCACTAGGTGGGACCTGGCCCCACAGCGTGATTTCGCGACCGAATTCTGAGGCCGTCCTGCGGTTTTTGCGCAACACTCCGAGGACGTGATGGAGTCGGCGAATCTGGCGCCAGGCTTGTTGCTGGCAATGCCTCAGCTTGCCGATCCGAACTTCTCGCGCGCCGTGGTGCTGATGATCGAGCACAGCGAGCAGGGCTCGTTTGGCCTCGTGATCAACCACCCGAGCCCGATCCGCGCGACCGAGCTGCTCGAGAGCCTCGAGATGGCGTGGCGCGGTGAAGACGCCGCCGTGGTGTGGGCCGGCGGACCGGTCAGCCCGAGCACCGGCTGGGTGCTGCACGAGCCGGTCGTCATCGCACAGCCGGGGCAGGGCACGATCGAGATCACGTCGAGCATCTCGCTCTCGACCTCGCCCGATCGGCTCCGTGCGATCGCGAATCGACCGCCGCGCAACATCCGCCTCTTGCTCGGCTACTCCGGGTGGGGACCCGGGCAGCTCGCGCAGGAGATGTCGCGCGGCGCGTGGCTGCACACCGATGCCACGCCGGGCCTCGTGTTCGAGACGCCTCCCGATCAGATCTGGGAGACCGCCATGAACACGCTCGGCATCAACCCGCGTGACCTGTTCGTCGGCCGCGGCGTCAATTGACTAGCGCGAGCGGCGGAAGAAGAACGGGATCGGGATCTCGTAGCCGGCCATGATCTCGAAGCCGGTCTCGGTCATGTAGCGCGCGCGGACCTGGAACGCCGGTAGCCGGAGGCTGAGCTGCCCGCCGACCGCGGCGCCGAGATCCTCGCCCGTCGCCGGCGAGCTCGCGCCGGGATACGCCGCGACGCCCACGCCGATGTCGGTCGGGATCACCTTGATGAGGAAGCGGAAGTTGAGCTCCGCGAACGTGGCGCCAAAGATCGTCGGGCGCGTATCGCTGACCTGCGCGAGCCCGGTGCCGATGGTCAGCGCGAACGCCGTCTCGTCGAGGTACCGCGCGCCATCGTCGACGACGTGCTCGAACCGGAGCGAGACGCCAGGCTCCACGGCGAACAGGCTGCGATCGAACCGACTGGTGCCCATCATGAGGTTCGGCATCACGAACACCGCGAGCGTCTCGGTGCCGGGTTGCTCGCCGGGCGTGAACGCCTTCGGATCCCCGCTCTCGTGGAGCGGCGCCTCGTCGAGGTTCACGATCGGCGGCGCGTTGTGCGTCGAGAGATGCGCGTACTGCGTGCAGCCGCCGAGCACCACGATGAGGATCGCGGCCCTCATTGCTGATGCACCGGAATCTTCCAGGTCGCGCTCGGCTGCGCAGCCACCGCCACGTCGAGCTCGATCGTCGCGTCGTTGCGGTCGTCGTTCCACACCGCGTCGTTGTCGAACTTGATCGGCAGCCACGCGTAGAGCTGCGAGCGACCGGGGAGCGCGATCGGCCCCACCGCACCCGCGGGCACCACGCGCCGGCCGAACACGATGCGCGCGGCCGTGACCGTGAACATGCAGGTCGCGTTGCTGCGCACCCGCAGCGCCAGGCCGATCCCGGTCTTGCCCGACTTGCGGATGAACGCATCGGCCTGCGCGCAATCCGCGCCGTAGCTCGCCGGCCCGTCCAGCCGCCAGCGCGGGCGCTCGCCGAGATCCGGTGGTCGAGTGACCACGCACGCGCCGAGCAGGACGAAGATCAGCGCGCGCACGGGCATGAAACGCACCTCGCGCGGCTAGCTTACGAACACCGGCCGGATCGCGGCCGGATCGTTCGTCATGATCCCGTCGGCGCCGAGGTCGAGCAGCCGCTTTGCTTCCGCGGGGTCATCGACCACCCAGTAGTCGACGCGCAGCCCGAGGCTGTGGCACTTCGCGAGGAACGCGGGCCGGTCGAACCGGATCGCGCCCTGCGCGATGGGTACCTGCGCCGCTCCACCGGTATAGGGAAGCGCGCGCCACAGCACCGAGGGGAGGCCGAGGAGTGCGATCACCTCGACCTGGGAGAGAACGGTCTCGCCCTCGTAGCCCTTGCGGCGTACCTCGACGGCCGTGCCGGTCTGGAAGCTCGCGATCGTCACGCGCTCCGCCGCATGCTTCTCCGACACCAGCGCGAGCATTGCCGACACCGCGCGGGACCCCTTGATATCGACGTTGATCCGCACGCCCGGGAACGCATCGAGCACGTCGGCAAACCGTGGCACGTGGATGCCCTTGCCCGCGAACGGTCGCGTGCCATCGGGCGCGAGAAATCCCCATCCCACGTCGAGACGCTGCGCTTCGGCGAGATCCAGGTTTGCCCACGCGAGTGGCGTGGCCGCCATCCGCCGCCCATCGGGGTCGTGCGAGACGATGAGCTGGTCATCGCGCGTCACGTGGACGTCCATCTCGAGGACGTCGACGCCGATCTCGACGGCCCGCTCGAACGCCGGAAGCGTGTTCTCCGGCCGCTCCGCCGAAGCCCCACGGTGCGCGTAGAGCCGGCGCGCGTGCATCACTTGTCTTCTTCGAGCTCCATCGCGGCGACCGGCATCGGAGGCGGGCGCGGATCCGTGACGTTCACCACCTCGACGGCGTACTTGATGTCCTTCTCCGCGAGCGGGTGAACGAGCCGCACGTCGACGTCGTCGCCGGTGACCTTCTCGATGCGGAGGATCACGTTGAGGTCGTTGATGCCCTTCGCGACGAGCTGCGCGCCCGGTTCGAGCTTCAGGTCCTTCGGGAACTCCGACGTCTTCATCTTCTTGAGCGGGTGCATCGCGGGGTTACCGAAGGCATCCTTGGCCTTGATCACACCGTCGCGCTTGTCGCCCTTCTGCAGGCCCTCGAGGACCTTCTCCAGACCGCTGAGCATCGCGCCCGAGCCCTGGACGAACTCGACCTGGCTCTTCTCCAGCTGCTGCCCCCCCGAAACGGAGAGGTCGACTTTGAGGGTGACTCGGCGGCCCTTCTCGATCTTCACGAAGTCAGGCTACACGTGAGCTAGACGCGACATCAACGCCTCGGGTTGTGAACTAGCTGTCTCGGATCCCGACAGCTTCCGACCAGGTTGCGAGAACTTGCCCGCTGGCACGAAAGCAGCACACGATCGTAGCTCGCTCATGCTCCGCTTGATGTTGGCCCTTTCCCTCGCGCTGCCCGCAGTTGCTTGTCATTCCGGCAAGTCGCCCCAGCTCACCGTTCTCGGCGTCAGCGAGGCATCCCGCCGCGAGGTCGTGTTCGTCCAGGTCACTAACCCGGCGAGTCGCCCGATGCGGTTGACCAAGCTGGAATACACGTTCGCGTCCCAGGGACAGCAAGTCTCCCGCGGTGAGGTTCCGCTGTCGCGCGATCTGGCTGCGGGAGCGGCGGTGGTGGTCGAAGTGCCGCTCGATGTCGCGGCCGACGGCCCGATGCTCCTGCGTGGAACGCTGACCGCGGAGCTCGACCAGATCGTGCGCATCTTCAGGGTCTCCGCGAACGTCGATCCGCACTGAGCGTCCTGACAGGACACCTCAGGACACCTCACTGCCGCAGGCGCACCTCCATGTGGGGTGGATCGCTTTACGATCACGGATCAAACTGGCCGCATGCGAACCACCATCGTTCTGGCGGTCCTCCTCGCGGGAGCAGCGGTCTCACTTCCCGCAGACGCAGGAAAATCCAAACAGGTCCGGTACGTCGGCATTCACCCGGTGCCGAAGTCCGAGGGCGGCGGCATCTGTTACATCGAGGGCCCGCACGTCCACATCTACGCGGGCAACAAGCTCGAGTACCGCGATCACGGCGGCGCGAACTACTTCGTGGGCGATCCAGTGGCCTACGGCTACGACGGACCGAAGCACGTCTACAAGGGCCACCATCCGATCCACGTCGACATGGTCGTTGGCGATGACGATTCCGACGTCGAGTTCTGCTACCTCGATGGGCCGCACTACCACTCGTTCGAGGCGCCCGAGGGACCGGAGTTTCAGGTCGTCGGCGATGCGTACTTCTATGTCGGTGAGCCCGGCCCGGTATACGTGGAGGCCCGCCCCGCGATGATCAAGGTCAACGCGATCTACGAGCCGCTGGTCTACACGCGCCCCGTCGTCGAGGTCGAGCCGCCGACCGCATGGGTCGGGCTGCGGTTCGGCGCACCCGTCGTCGTCGTGCCCGCGGCCGTGGTCGTCGATGCGCCCGACGTTCGCGTGCGTGGGCCGCGAGTCCGCGCGGGCGTCGACGTGCGCTTCATCGTGCCGCCGCCCCCGAGCATTCGCGTCGACGTCGGGGTGGGCTTCGGCTTGAGCGGCGGCGCCAGGGTGAAGGGTGAAGGGGGTGGCAAGTGGAAGGGCGGAAAGGGCAAGCGGAGGGGCTGGTGATGCGCGCGGCGATCCTGCTGCTCGTGCTCGCCGCGTGCGGCAAGAGCGATAGCGCCGCGTCGACGGGCAGCGGCAGTAACCTGTTCGGCACGACCTCGGAGCCGCGCGAGGCGGTGCTCGATGCGTGGAAGAAAGGCGGCCTCACTCCGTCGTCGTTCACGCCGGCGACCGTCGCCGTTGGCAAGGATTGCGAGAGCGGGACCGTCGGCGCGCTCGATGTGTTGCTCTGCGTGTTCCCCTCGAAGGCCGAGGCGAAGCAGGCCGAGACGGCCGGCCTCGGATGGGTCGGTGACGTCACGGGCGCTGCGCAGGCTGCAGGCCCGGTGCTCGTTGTCGTCGCGGACCGCCGCAAGGGCGATCCGAGCGGGCGCACGATCAATCAGATGATGAAGCTGGCGCCGAGGTAGCGCGGCCCCGGCAACGGCGTTAGGTTCCGCGCGATGTCCACGCCCTGGTCCGCGCTCGCCACGAAGGCTCTCGCGGGAGCTCCGATCACGCGCGAAGAAGCCCGCAGCGTGCTCCACGCTCCTGCCGACGAGCTCCTCGCGCTCCTCGACGCCGCGTTCACGGTACGTCGCGCGCACTGGGCGCGACGGGTCTCGCTCCACGTGCTCGACAACGCCAAGGTCGGCGCATGCCCGGAGGACTGCGGCTTCTGCTCGCAGTCGTCGAAGCACGCATCGCCGAGCGGCGAGGCGCCGATGAAGTCGGTCGACGATCTCGTCGAGGGTGCTCGTCGTGCGCATGCCGCGCGCGCGAAGCGCTACTGCATGGTGACCGCGACGCGCGGGCCCTCGCAGAAGGACCTCGATACGATCTGCGCCGCCGCCGAGCGCATCAAGGCCGAGATCGATATCGAGCTGTGCGCCTCGCTCGGCCTCCTCACCGCCGCGAAGGCTGTGCGTCTTGCCGCCTCGGGCGTCGACCGCTTCAACCACAACCTCGAGACCAGCGAGCGCCACTACAACGCGATCGTGTCCACGCATACGTGGGCGGATCGCGTCGAGACCGTGCAGCACGCGAAGGCCGCGGGCATGGACACGTGCTGCGGCGGTATCGTCGGCCTCGGCGAGTCCGAGGACGATCTGCTCGATCTCGCGTTCGCGCTTCGCGACCTCGACGTCGACTCGGTCCCGGTGAACTTCCTCGACGCGCGCCCGGGCACGCCGCTCGCCGGCACGCCGCTCGTCGAGCCGGGCTACGCGCTGCGCGCCCTGTGCATGTTCCGCTTCGTTCACCCGCGCACCGATCTGCGGGTCGCCGGCGGTCGCGAGATCACGCTGCGCGCGCTCCAGGCGATGGCCCTGTTCCCCGCGAACTCGATCTTCACGCAGGGCTACCTGACCACCGGCGGCGCAACGCCCTCTGCCGATCACCAGATGATCAAGGACGCCGGCTTCGAGCTCGAGCTCGCCTCCGGCGAAGCAGCGCCCGCGGATCCCGAAGGCGTCGCGCAGATCCCACCGCCGGTGCGTCGCCCGTCGCTGCCGACCGTCCGCACGTGAGCTACCGCGAGGTCGACCTGCCGTGCCCCGAGTGCGGCGTCTCGCTGGAGCAAGTCGGGGATCGCGACAAATGGCGGTGCCCGAGTTGCAAGGGCGCGCTCGTCGGCGTCACCGAGCTGGAGCTCGTCGAGACACTCGTGGAGAGCACCACGACACGCCCGCGTCAGTGCCCTCACTGTCGCGTCGACATGTTCACGTTCGACCTCGTGGGCCTGACGCTCGACCGCTGCATCACCGACAACGTCCTCTGGTTCGATCCCGGCGAGCTCGGCAAGCTCTGCACTGCGGCAGCGTCTCCCATCGAGGGCTGGGCAACGCAGTGGGCCGACAAGGTCCGCTTCGCGTTCTGATCCGCTGGTTGTTCCGTTAGCGGCGAGGTGCTACTTTGGTGTTACCGTGAAGGATTCGACGACACTCAAGATCCCGCGCACTCTCAAGACACGGATCGCACGCCTGGCGAAGAAATCGGGCCGGACGCCGCACGCATTCATGCTCGATGCGCTCGAGCGCGAAACGAAGCGCGAAGAGCGGATGGAAGAATTCATCGGCGAGGCCCTCACGGCGGATCGCGCGATCGATGCCGGTGGTGAGGTCTACGCAGCTGCGGATGTACATGCCTGGCTCGGGCGTCTTGCGCGGGGCGAAACCGGTACGAAGCCCAAGCCGTGGCGCGGGTAGTTTATTCGCCGAACGCCGTTGCGAATCTCGAGCGCGCCTTCGCGTACCTCGCGGATGTCGCTCCCGACGCTGCACGATCGGCAACGCATGCGATCACGACGGCGGTCGACATTCTCGAGCATCATCCTCTGGTAGGCCGCATCGTCCGAGGCGATCTACGAGAGCTCGTGATCTCGTTCGGGCGCACCGGCTATATCGCGCTTTACCGCTTTCTACCCGGGAGCGACGAGGTTCGGCTCCTGGCGATCAGGCACCAACGCGAGCTGGACTACCCAGGCGACTAGCGGCGGCGCGGCGATCACCGACCGCGTGTCGCGATGTACAGATCGTACGTTCCGCTGCTGCGATTGGTGGTTGCGCGTCTCGTAGTGGGCCTCACCGCCCCTGGCGTCGTCGTAGACTGGATTCGCGACGGCAACAGCGCCGCGACCACGGCGCAGGACTTGCGCGCTCTCCGACCGCTGGGGCCGGCATGGCACCTGCTTCGTCATCCAAGGTGTCGACGCACACCGCGTTCCTGGTTCTCCTCGTGCTGCTACTGGTCACGGGGTGCGTGCGGGTCGCCGCGCACCAGCGTGGCCGGCTCGCTGCACCCGCGATGCAGGCACCGATCTGGCCGGCGCTCTTCTCGGCCACTGATCATGTGTTCGTCGTCCGCGAAGGAACGGGGGGCGCGACGACAGCTGGCGGTGGTGGGTGCGGCTGCAACTGACGTTGCTCGTCGTCCTGACCCGGGTGCTCCACGCGGATCCGAGCGGCGAGCCGGGCGCAAACGTCAGCCTCCACGTCTACGCCGATGACGATCATGTGACGGTCGTGTCGCCCTCGGCGTCGATCCGCGCCGACGTCACGCCCCGACTTTCGATGTCGGCCGATACCACCGTCGATGTCGTGTCGGCTGCCTCGGTCGATGTCCTGACGTCCGCATCTCCGCACACGGTCAACGAGCAGCGCATCGAGCTCGGGCTCGCATCGACCTATCGCACCCAGCGAGCCACGTGGTGGACGCTCGGCGTCCGCGGCTCGCACGAGCACGACTACGACGCATTGAGGCTGCGCGCGAGCGCGAAGACCGAGCTCGCCCAGCGCAACACGACGCTGCAGATCGACTACGTGTTCGGCCACGATGGCGTGACCTCGATGATGGATCGAAGCTTTCATCGCGAGCGCACGTCACACGAGCTGATGCTGGGTACGAGCCAGTTGCTGAGCCGGCGAGGCATCGTCGACGTAGTCGTCGATCTCACGCGTGCCGACGGCTACCACGCCAGTCCGTATCGTCAGGTCGTCGTCGACGTTCCGGCCTCGCCTCTACCGATGCGCCTCGACGAGGCAACACCAAGCCTGCGGACCAGCATCGCGATCGCAGTACGCATGAGGTATTCCCTGACACCGCGGTGGACGACGAGCGCAGCGTATCGGTTCTACGATGACACGTGGTCGATGCTCAGCCACACCGTCGAGACCGAGTTCCATCGCACCATCGGTAGCTGGCTTGTCGGTGTGACTCTCCGTGGCTCAGCCAGAGCGCCGCAGCGTTCTACGCGGCCCGCTACACCGGTGAGCCTCGCTATCGCACTCGCGATCGTACGCTCGCGGCGATGCGCAGCCTCTACGGTGCGGTGACCCTGGATGCTCCAATCGCGAGCTGGCACGTCGTTGCCTCCGGGGGACTGCTCCGGCTGTGGTTTCGCGAATTTCCGTTGCAATCCGATCGCAACGCCGTGCTGGTGTTCTCGAGTCTCTCGCGAGCGTGGTGACTTGCTACGGCACGCACCCGAAGCCATCGGTCGAGTGCCATTCACGTGCGGCGCCGTCGAGCGTATGCGTCGAGGTGGCGTCGATGACGGCCGGATCGAGGTCGCCGGTCGCGACGAGCTCCTGCAAGATGTCGATGCCGATCGGCTGTTCGTGTAAGGACAACCGGATCACGTCAGGTCGGCCGGATAGCTGGAAGCTGCGCGTGCGCGCGTGGTAGTAGCCCGGCGCTTGCGGATCGAGCGTGACACCTGGCATCAAGAGCTCGCTCTCGATGGACTCCGCCTCCCACGCGAACTGTACCTCCTCGCCACCGCGCAAGAAGCGACTACCGAGGATCCAGACCTCCGGCGTTTGCGCGGAACGCACGACCGCGTTGCGTTCGAACGTACCGATCGACTGCTTCACCCCGGCAGTCTCCGCGACCAGCTCCACCCATAGTCGTCGCGCGTGGGTCGATCCACTTGGAAAGGCGTGACCGACTTGGGCGTTGTCGAGAGTGACCGCGACCTCGACGCCCCCGCCCGTTGGTTGCACACAGATCCTCGAGAGGAGGGAAGGTCGCAAGTCCCGAGCGACCAGCTGCCGCTGCTCGGCGATGCCGGGCCACGGTGAGGCTGCGACGTCGATCCCCGGAAACGAATGGTCATGCCGCCGCGGCCCCATCCCGAACATGTGACACCCAGAGCACGAAAGGTTCTGCGCGAACACACTCACATTCCACTCTGCATACGTGTTCTCGATCGCGAGCCCGTTCGGAAGCACGACATCGTGGCACGCACCACATACGCGTGACGATTCTGGACGAGCCGCATCGAGCAGCTCCGAGTAACGAGAGTCGTGCGCCGGCGTCTCGATCGGGGCGTGCAGAGCGCCGCGCATCGTTCCGCCGGGGTCCCAGCGCAAGGCACCGTTATGGATCGCATCGATGGACGTCACTTGATGACACGATACGCAGCCGACGCCGCGGCGTTCGCGCGGTACGTCCTCGATGTCGGCCGAATCTGCAGACGGCGCGTGGCAGTTGACGCAGAACGTGCCGAGTTGGCCACCGGTCGCACGTTGGCCGAGCCGGTTCATCGCGACGAACACCGGATCCTCGCTCGCGTAGGCATGCATGCTGCTCGCCCATTCTCGGACCTGATCGGGATGACAGCCCTCGCACGTGCTCGGATCGCTGGTCGCGACGGTGTCCAACGGCTGGCACGCTCCCGCAACGCAGATCGCGCATGCGAGCAGTGCCCTCATTCTCTGTCGGCGCGCAGGAACACGAGGGTGTTCTCGAGATAGATGGGCTGCATCAGTTCCTGACTAGACGTCAAGTCCGTGATGGACCCAGCGTTGCAAGTTTCAGGCAACACCGGCGAGACGCTCTGCGCCGCAAGGCACGCACGAACCGCGCACTGCTCCCGACCACGTGCACGAAATGCGCGAACCATCCGCGCGGGGCTCGGCACAGCGATTGTTGAGCTCATCCACGATGACGAGCGATCTCGTGCTGCGCAACGCTGTCGCGCGCTAGATCAGGTTGCTGTGTCACGACGGGTCCCCTTCATCGTGACCTTGATCTCGACCTTGCAGGGGATTCTCGACGAGCACAATCCACTCGAGGATGCTCCGGGTGGCCTGTACGAGCACTGCGATCGGATCGCAGGCGGTGACACAACAGGTGTGGTCGATCGCATGGCGGCGATCGGGCCGGTTCGCGCTTCGAAATACCTCGACGAGCCAAGAATCTACGACCACATCGACCGAATGCTGGCCGCTCGAGTCCGTAGCTGACGAGATGAACGCGTACGCAGCGGACATGTGGGCGAGCGCAGCTACGCGGCGACCAGCTTCGCGAAGTCGAAACCGGTGACGATGCCGACGGCCTCGCGATCGAGACACGGGATGATGCGCCGGACCTCGAGCCGCTGCGCCTGTGCGGCGGCTCGGTACACTTTGGTAATGGTGGGGAGGCACAGCATCGACGGATCGAACACCTCGTCGATGCGGGTATCGCGCGGCAGATCTCGCGACTCCATCGCCTCGACCTGCGTGAACACGCCGACCGGCCATTCGTCGTCGAGCACGACCAGGCCGGTGACCCGGGTGTGTTCGAGGCGCTCGAGCGCCATGCCGATGGGCTGCTGCGCCTTCACGCTGAACAGCGGTGTCGACATGATCTCGCTGATCGGTAGCTCGATCTTCGCGTCGGCGACGACCGACATCATGTCGAGCGTGCTGATCACGCCCGTGATGCGCTTGTTCTCGATGACGAACAGGCGATGCACTCTGTGCTCGCACATCGTCTGTGCAGCGGTCCGCAGCGTCGCCGTCGGAGACACGACGACGGGCGTCCGGCCGATATCCCGCACGAGATCGCCGGCGCGCTTCTCGGGGAGGACGAGTGCCGAGGCCTTCCGGTGCGACCCGGCCTGATTGCGCCCAACGCGAACGAGGTCCGTTCGGGAGATCACCCCGAGGATCGCTCCCTGGTCATCGGCCACGGCGAGTGCAGAGACCCGGCGCGCCGAGAGCGTCGCCGCGACGCGAGTGAGCATGTCGTCGGGGCCCACGGTTGCGACGTCCGGGGTCATGTATTCGGAGACAGAGCGAGTGAAGAGCATGGACGATCAGATGTGCATGCGGCCGGCCAGCCTGTACGCGTGCGGCCAGCGGATTTCACGCAAGGCGTGCATCGTCGACGGGTTTTGAGGCACATGCGCTGAGCTCTTCGAGCAGTCGGCTGAAGCGCCAACGAACGTGCGTCGGACGAGTGCCGTGACGGGGACTGGCGGTTCCAGGTCGAGGTCTCGGTTCCCACGGATCGGGTTCCAATGGGGGATCCGGAGCGGCCGTTCAGGCAGCCGTTCGCGCAAGGTCTGCGATTGCCCCCGACTCGGCGCAAGCCCTGCACCCCAGACGACCGCGCTGCGCTGGTCCAGCGTCTGCAAGGCTCTCACGGAATGTTGATCCGCACGATCACCTGCCCCGAGACCGCGCACCTCGAGACGATCGAGTACGAGACAAGTCCGGTCGGAATGTTGATCCGCACGTGCTCCGGACACCGAAGTACGTGTGAGGCAACGTGCCCGCGAACGTGCGCGGCTCGCCTGGACAAGCGCGATCGCAGCTCGTTCGTGGTCGAGGTCCGAAGTCTCTTGCGCGGCGCACGCACGGGGTAACTCGGGTAGATCCGATCGATGGCGACCTTCGCCGCCCGGTCACCGTAGCAAGGTGAGCTCAACATCGCGGAGGCGGAGGCGCCGCGCGGCGGCCGCGAATGTCACCGCCGCCGGGCGCCGGCGACAGGGCGCCAACTACGCGATCGCGCCGCGTGAAGGCGCAGACTCTGCTCGGGAGCTCGGGGTGAAATCGGCGTCGGCCTCGGTGGGCGAGCGATCACCAGCCGAGGACGCGGCGTCGAGACCGGAGGCATGGAAGCTAACAGCGGCCGCAGGAACGTCCGCGATCCGCGCGCGAACCGCCCGCGCGGGCTCGCCGCGATCTCGCGGCCGTGGCGCAGCGCGAGGTAGCTCCCGAGCGCGGCCAGCGTGTCTGTCGTCGGGTCGAGCCGCTTCGCCATGCCTTCGTTGGTGATCATGCCGAGCAGCACGAGCGTCATCTCCGGCATCGGCCGGATCCCGTGCTTGCGGGCGAGCTCGAACAACCTGCCGACGATGACGCCGAGCTCGAGCTCGATGATCGCGTGTGACCGGAGCGTCGAGAGCAGCGCGCTGGCGTCGGCGGCGACCGCATCCCAGTCGGTCTCCGAGAGGTAGCGGTGGTACCGGCGCAGGTGATCCACCAGGTCCTGCGTGCTCCCCACGGCGATGCAGCGCGTGAGATCGCAGACCTGCTCGAGGAGCCCCGGCGCCAGTCGCTTGACCAACCCCACGTCGATGACCACCACGCCTCCGTCTGCTTCGATCAGCACGTTGCCGGGATGGAGATCGGCGTGCAGGAAGCCGTGATCGAAGCACATGGCGAAGAACGCAGCACGGATCACCTTCGCTGCGTTCGGGAGCTGCTCGCGCGCGACCTCGTCGAGACGTTGCCCGTGGACGAACTCCATCGTCAGGATCTCGCGGGCCGAAAGCTCCGCGTGGACCCGCGGAAACCGCAGCCCCGCGAAGCCCACGAAGTTGGCGCGGAACTCCTCGTAGTTCGCGTGCTCGGAGCGCAGGTCGGTCTGCGCGAGGATCCCCGCGATCAGACTCCGTGCGTGGCCGACGGCGTCTGCCTTGCGCGCGCGAACCGAGACGGCATGCGCGAGGTGGGCGGCCCACAGCAGAAGTCGGCCGTCGCGACGAATCCGCTCGACCACGTCAGGCCGCAGCACCTTGACGGCGACCTCCTCGCCAGACTCGAGCACCGCGTGGTGGACCTGCGCGACGCTTCCGGCGGCGATCGGCACGGCCGTGAATTCCCGGAACCGCTGCGCGAGCGCGGCGCGGAGCTCGCGCTGCACGATGGTCCTGACATCGGCGAAGGCGAACGGTGGCACGCGATCCTGGAGCCAGCGCAGCTCCTCGATCACGCCCGGTGAGAGCAGATCCGCGCGCGTGCTCATCACCTGGCCGATCTTTACGAAGGTGGCGCCGAGTCGCGTGAACGACCAGCGCAGCAACCGGCCGCGCTGGCGCGCACGATCATCGAAGCGGCGCTGGCGATCGAAGATCACGAGCCTGCGCAGCGCTCCCATCGCATAGGCGATCACGCAGAGCAGCGCGACCATCCAGATCTCGCCGGCACGAATCAACGTTGCGCCCCACTGCCCGACCGTTCGTAGCCCCTTCACACATCTACTCTACGCCCACCGTCGAATCATCGACGCGGTGCCTTGTCGCACGAATCCTTTGCACCGGGCGCACCGACTGCGCGAAGTTGCTTGGGGCGGATCTCGTCGGCGGTCTGGTTGTTGCGTAGACGTTCACTTCGTCGGGCGGAACTGCGCGTGGCAACCCTCGCACCGCGGGCTCCCAGCCCGCGCGCAGCTCCGCGATCGTCACGCCGAGCGCAGCCTCGGCGGCGAAGAGGGCACGGCATCCCGCGAGCACGCTCTCGCCTGCTCGATGGTGATCCTGACACTGTTCATAATTCCGACAATGTTAACGTAAACATTGTCGTATCTTCGCCGGTCATCACAGCGGAACGTCCGGGCATGGACATTCCCTACGTCCGAGGTCGCGTCGCCGCGCAGGCTCACGTCGCACTCCCCGATGGCACGTTCGAGGAGGAGTACGCTCGCAACGGGTTCTTCGGGCGCTACGCGCACATTTACCGCGAGCACGCTCCGGTCGGCTGGACCCGGATCGAGGGACCGCTCCGGCCCCGGCTGTACGACCTCGCGCCGGCGCCGGCGGGTGACTATCTGGCGAGTCGTGTCCCGGTCCTCGCGAACGCGGACTGCAAGGTGTTCGTCGCCGCGATCCGCGAGGCGATGCCGTACCTGTTCCGCAACGCCGACGCGGACGAGTTGCTGTTCGTCCATGCGGGCGGCGGCAGGCTCGAGACCGATTTCGGGCCGCTCGCATATGAGCCCGGCGACTACCTCGTCATCCCGCGGGGGACGGCGTACCGCCTCGCGCCGACCAGCGCCACGCAGCTCCTGATCGTGGAGACCGCGGGTGAGCTGTCCGTGCCGGAGCGCGGCATGCTCGGTCAGCACGCGTTGTTCGATCCGGCGGTGCTCGCGGTGCCCTCACCCGAGGAGCGTTCGCAACTCGGCGCGGGGCTCAGCGGCTGCCGTCCGGGCGAGTGGCGCCTCGTGATCCAGCGCCAGGGCGCGCTGACCTCGGTGTTCTATCCGCACTGTCCCCTCGACGCGGTCGGCTGGAAGGGGACGCTCACGGTGTGGCGCCTCAACGTCCGCGACATCCGCCCGGTGTCCAGCGACAGGTATCACCTGCCGCCATCGGCGCACACAACGTTCGTCGCGCAGAACGTGGCGATCTGCACCTTCGCGCCGCGGCCGCTCGAGAACGGCGATCCGCGCGCGCTCAAGGTGCCGTTCTATCACTCGAACATCGATTTCGACGAGGTGCTGTTCTATCACGCCGGCGAGTTCTTCAGCCGCGACGGCATCCGTCCGGGCATGCTGACGTTTCACCCGCAGGGTATCCATCATGGTCCCCAGGCGGGTGCGGCGCAGCGCGCCCCCGCGGCGCAGCGCACCGAGGAGATCGCCGTGATGATCGATGCCCGCCGGCCGCTCGACGTCTGCGCGCCGGCGACCGCCTACGAGATCGTCGACTACTGGAAGAGCTGGCAGGTGGAGTCGGCGCGATGAGCACAGATCCCACGAACCCGTGTGGCTTGCGCGGGCTCGCCTTCCTCGAGCTTGCCGCGCCCGATCCGGTGGCGATCCACCGCCTCCTCCTGGCGTTCGGCTTCTCCCGCACGATGCATCACGTCGGGCGTCGCGTGGATCTTTACGAGCAAGGTGCGATCCGTTTTCTGCTGGACCGCACGACCACCGGGTTCTCCGCGCGCTTCGCGGCCGCGCACGGGCCGTGTATCTCCGCGATGGGCCTCGAGGTCGCGAGCACAAGCTCCGCGCTGCAGGTGGCCACCGCGCGCGGCGCGCGTCCCCTCGATGGAGACCTCGAGACCTCGACCGAACGCCGGGTGCCCGCGATCGCCGGCATCGGCGAGTCGCTGGTGTACTTCATCGATCCGAACGACAGCTGGACCACGCTCGGGTTCGTGCCACTCGACGCTCCGGACCGCGTTCCAACGAAGGGGTTCACGGCGATCGATCACTTGACGAACAACGTGCCGCGCGGAGAGCTCGCGCGGTGGGTGAGCTTCTACCGCGACGTGTTCGGGTTCACCGAGGTCCGCTACTTCGATATCCGGGGGGCGAAGACGGGCCTGCACTCGTTCGCGATGCGCTCGCCGTGCGGCACGTTCTGCATTCCGATCAACGAGGGCAGCGAGACCGGCAGCCAGATCGACGAGTACCTCGAGGAGTATCGCGGTCCGGGTATCCAGCACCTCGCGTTCCTCACCGACGACATCCTCGGCTCCCTGAAGGCGCTCGAGGGAACGCCGATCCAGTTCCTCGACATCGACGAGGACTATTACCGCGACGTGTTCGAGCGCGTACCGAACGTGCGCGAAGACCACGCCGAGATCGCCGCTCGCGACGTCCTGGTCGATGGCGATGAGCAGGGCTATCTGCTGCAGATCTTCACGAGGAACCTGATCGGCCCGATCTTCATCGAGCTGATCCAGCGCCGCAACCACCTCTCGTTCGGAGAGGGAAACTTCACCGCGCTGTTCCGGTCGATCGAGCGCGATCAGCAGCGCCGCGGCTATCTCCGCTAGTGCGCATCGCGGCAGTGGACCCCGATCGTGTGGATAGACTCTAGCGGCGGCGTCGCGGCGGCGGGGCGTAGACCGTGAGCACGATGCGCCCGCCGAGCTTCGCGACGTCCGCGAGGCTCGCGGTCGAGATCGGGACCTCGAACAGGAACGGCTTCGCCCCCGACTTCACGCCGACGTTGAAGTCCCGCACCGTCGCAGCTCGCCAGCAGCGCCGCGCCTTCGGGCTCAGCCGCTGGAGCACGCGCAGCATCGCGCGGATACAGTCCTCGGCATTGTCGTGCTGGTTGCGCGTCTCGTAGTGGGCGTGGTCGAGCTTGCCCTCGTGGCCGCGGTACAGCGCGAACATGCGCGGCGACAGCTCCGCGGCGAGCGGATCGAGCGTGGTGCGCCCCGCGATCTCGAGGTCGACGTTAAGAAACTCCGTCATGACGTGGGCGCTCTCAGCCCGGCGGCGGCAGCAGGCGGAACAACAGGGCGTCGTTGTTCTGCGCTGCGATGCCGACGGTGCCCTTGAGGTCGGCGAGCGCGCGGATCGCCGTCTCGGCGAGCATGCGGCCATCGTCGCGGCGGTTCGGCGCGTCAGGGATGGCGCGCACGTAGGTGACGAACTCGTCGTACTTGTCGAGCATCTTCTGCGGATCGAACTGCTCGAGCATCGGGATGAAGTGCACCGGGTTGACGACGACCCAGTCGCCCTTGCCGATCTCGAGGACGTTGCGGTCCGCGTACGGCGTGGTGAGCTGCTCGTGCGGGATGGTGCCGAGGAACCCCTCGTCGTCGGCCTGGAACTGGTGCGGCACGACCTCGACGAAGAACGCGAACATCTCGATGCCCTTGCGCAGGTTGGCGAGATCGTCCTCGTCGAGCGGCGGGAACTTGTCGGGCATGCCGACGTGCATCGCAGGCATCACCACGCGCTCGAGGATGTCGATCGCGACGGGTTGCGTGGCGCGGCGGAGCGCGACGATCTGCGCGATCGCCTCGAACAGGCCGCGGTCGTTGGTCTGCTTCGCGATCGCCTCGTCCTGCTTCGCCTTCGAGATCGCGGCGACGACCTGCTCGACGATCTGCCCGTTCTGCGGTCCGAGCCGCGGCCCGGCTTCCTTGACCGCTTCGATCAGCGTGGAGACTGGGTCTTCGTTCCACAGCTTCGCGAGGCGCGCGAAGTCCATCGACATCCACTGGCCCAGCGGCACGGTGTGGAGGCGGATGTAGTGCTGGGCGACGAATCGATCGAGCGCGCGACCGTTGTCCTTCGTTTCTTGATCGGCGTGCAGCTGCCGCACGCGCTCGACTTCGGTGACCATCTTCTTGGTCGCGCCCGAGCCCATGCGGAGCAACTGCTCGGCGAACACGAACGGCGCGATCTCGAGGAAGATCTTCGAGAAGCCGACGCGCCAGGTGTGCGGGTCGTCGCCCATCATCAGCCAGTGACCGCCGTGGCGGCGGCGCATGGTCTCTGCGATCCACGCGCCGAACGTGAACCACACTTCCCAGTGGTCCTCGTTCTTGAGCTCGAGCTCGTCCTTGTCACCGATCTGGCCGAACAGCCACGTATCGAACGTGATCAGCTCGAGCGACTGGGCCAGGGACAGCGCGCCGACATCGCCTTCGACCTCGGCGAGCGACGCGACCGTCTCACCCTCGGGATCGATCAGCTCCTCGATGATCAGCTCGGACTGCCCGCGCGCGCGCGACGAGAACCGGTAGGCCCCCTCGCGCAGCTCGTTCATGGCCTTCTCGAACCGCTCCTTGGCCGCCGCCTCGGCGGCGGCGAGTTGCTGGGCACTCTCTGACTGCTTGCCGGACTCGGACACGACGGGCAGGATATACGCGTGTCGGCCCCCGACAACGGGTCGGTGCCCGGTTTGTACGAGCGACTTCGTCGGTCGCTGCGCGCCGGCGGCCTGCCGATCGGGGAGGCCATGCACCCGGTCGCGCTGCTGGCCCTGCTCGTGATGGTCGTCAACGACTGGGTGCTCAAGCCGCGGTTCGGGCCGAGCGCCGTGACGGGCAAGCTGAGCGACCTGGGGGGCCTGATCGCCGCTCCCGTGGTGCTGACAGCGGCGATCGGCCTCGCCCTGCGCATCGCCGGTCGGAGGGACCCCTCCTTGACCCACCGCCGGCTGGTCATCGCGATCGCGGCGACCGGTGCCGTGTTCGCCGCGGTCAAGCTGTCCGATCGCGCCGCGGGCTGGTTCACCGAGATCCTCGGGTTATTCCGCCACGCCGAGGTTTATCTCGATCGCACCGACCTCCTGTGCTTGCCGGTGCTCGCGATCACCTACTGGATCGGAAAAGACGAGCTGCGTCGCCTCGGTCGCTGAGGTATGACCGGCGCCATGCGAAGCGCGCTGATGGTCGTGGTGGTTCTGGTGGCGGGTTGCAAGCGGTCCCACGAGGACGCGGTGAAGGTGACGAAGGAGCGGTGCGCTACATTCCTCGTGGCACACGAGGCGAAGGCCGATTGCGACAAGCTCGCGAAGCTCACCGTCTCGGTCTCCGATCCGTTCGGCGACGTCTCGAACGACAAGGAGCTCGCGCCCGCCGACGACGAGTATCTGACGACGTGCATGGATGCGATCGCCGACGACTGGACGGCGCGCTGCAAGGACAACAGCGACTACAAGAAGGCGATGGACAAGATCTTCTACGCCGTGACCAAGTAGCGCCTCAGCGCGCGGGTCTCACGAGCTGATGACATTGGGCGCAGGTCGAGAGGATCTCGCCGTAGAGCGTCGCGCGGTCGTCGTGATCGTCGGTCGTGGTCGCTCGGAGCGCGAGCTCGCGGACCTTGCCGGCGAGCGCGGCCACATCACCGCGCTGGACGTCTTTCGCCGCAGCCATGGGATCGAGCTGCGAGGTCGAGAGCGCACTCGCTCCCTCGTCCCACATCTCTGTCGATGGACCGACGAGGCCTTCCCACAGCCGGGCGGCCGCCCACTGGTGGCGTCGCATCTGCGCCTCGAGATCAGGACTATCCGGAGGCGCCGGCTCCCATGCGAACGTGACGACCGCGGCCTGCCGTTCGTGACACCGGCTGCACGTTCGTCCGAGCCGCGCTGCGAGCACGCCCGCCGTGGGGAGATCGGGCGCGTCGACCACGAGCTTCGCGGCCGTCTGCATGTCCTCGACGAACATCGGCCAGCCTTCGCGCGCCGGAGGTTCGTGCTCCATCAACCAGCGTGCGCGTTGCTTCGCATCGCCGAGCCTGCCGACCGCGATGTCGCGCTGGAGCTCCGCGACCACGATGAAGTGATCCGCCATGTGCACCGCGAGCAGCGACGCATCCGGCGGCACCGCGGTAGGCGCGGGCGCAGGTGTTGGCTGCGGCGGCGGCGTCTCCCGGTGGTTCGAACAGCCCGCGAGGGCCACGATCACGAGAGCGACCCGCGCCTTCATTTCGAGCTCCGCGGTTTCCCCGGCGGGCAGCCGCGCGGATCCCAGCAACTCTCGATCGGCCCGGCGCCGGGCGCCGAGGTACGCTGGAAGAACAACGGCACCACGGCGGTCGTGAAGCCCTTGCGCTCGGGGAGGTGCCAGCTCGTCGCCAGCGCGCGCAGGCATGTATCGAGCTTTCCGAGCCACGGAGGTCGCACGCCGGGCGCGGCGAATCCGAACCGGTACATGCTGCCGTTGGGGTGCACGATCAGCTCGAGGCGAAGCGCGCCGGTGACGTCCTTGCCTCGCGCGTTCGCGAGAAAGCAGCCGCGGACCTCCGGCAGGTACGGTGCGAAGGACCGCTGCACGTCCGCCGCTGAGAGCGTGGCCGATGGATCGTCGGGCCGCGCCTGCACAACGGTCGTCGCGACACTCGCGGCGATCACGGCGGTGGTGAGTAGCCCGCGCTTCATCACCGAGGTTGCAGCACATCGCGCGCCAGAACCCCCGGGCCTCCGCCGCTGGATCGGAGCCCTGAACGCGCGGATCTTGCGCGGCACGCGTCCGAGACGCAGGGTTGTGCGCCCGGCCGCGCTCCGTTCATGATTCCGAGCTGGCCCGGGGCTTGCTTTCCTCCCCGATGCCCCGATGTCGCAGCCCCGCGAGAGCCACACGGTCTGGCTGTTCGCGCTCGGCTACTTCGCGACCTACGTTCCGTATTCGGCGCTGACCAAGGCGGTGTCCTCGGGTCTCGCCGGTGATGGCCCTGTCTCGGGCGTCGAGCTGCTCCCTGTCACCGCGGTCGCGTCGCTCGTCGGGATGTTCGTGTTCATTTCGGCGATGGGCTGGTGGAAGTACGCCTCCTCGACGCGAGTTGGCCGCTGGAACGTGCCGCACCCGACACGCACGACGTTGCTCTCGGGCATCTGCACCTCGGGCGTGATCGCGACGACCACGCTTGCGTACACGTTCGACGGCGTCTCGATCGTGTTCATGATGCTGCTGATGCGTGGCGGTGTCCTGATCATCGCCCCGATCGTCGATGCAACGAGCGGCCGCAAGGTTCGCTGGTTCTCCGCCGTGGGGCTCGCGCTCAGCCTCGGCTCCGTCGTGGTCGCCGTGGTCTCGGTGCGCGACGACCTAGCGCTGACCTGGGTCGCTGCTGCCGACGTGGCGCTGTACCTCGGTGCGTACTTCCTACGGCTCCGCTGGATGAGTCGCGTCGCCAAGACTCCGGATCTCGCGCAGCGTACGCGGTACTTCGTGGAGGAGCAGATGGTGGCGACCCCGGTGCTGGTCGCGGTCCTCGCGATCGGCGCCGTGATCGGCCACAGCGCCGTGCTCGGGGACCTGCGCGCGGGGTTCACCACGTTCCTCCAGCGCCCGATCGTGTGGGTCGGCGTGCTGATCGGCCTGCTGTCCCAGGGCACCGGAATCTTCGGCGGCCTCGTGCTGCTCGATCATCGCGAGAGCTCGTATGCGGTCCCCATTAACCGATGCTCGAGCGTGCTCGCAGGAGTGCTCGCGGGTTACGTGCTCGTGTGGTGGTTTGGCGCCGGCGCACCAGCGAGCTCGGAGCTGGTTGGCGCGGGTCTGATCGTGCTCGCACTCGCGGCGCTTGCGGCGCCGCTCCTCTCGAAGCACGCCGTCACGACCTGATCATCGCGAGCCTCACGTCGCCTTCGAGTCCCACAGTGGTTCGGGCTCTCCGTCCTTGAGCGCACACCACCGGCCCCAGACGAACAGCGCGTCGGAGAGTCGGTTGAGGTACTGCACCGGGAGATCACCGCCGATGTCCTCCGCTTGTGCGAGAGCAACGACGAGTCGCTCGCACCGGCGACACACGGTGCGCGCGAGATGACATGCGGCGGAAGCCGCGCCACCGCCGGGAAGGACGAACGAGGTCAACGGCGGGAGATCGTCGTTGACCGCATCGATGTCGCGCTCGAGGCCGTCGACGTGACGGGCCTCGATCTGCGGCAGCTTAGCGCGACGCTCGGGATCGGGAGCCGCGAGCACGGCCCCGAGGTTGAACAGCTCGTTCTGCACGCGGTGCAGGATCGGCAGCAGGTGTGGACCTGCCGCGGAGCTCGCGAGCGCGGTGCGCACGAGCCCGAGTGTTGCGTTGACCTCGTCGACGGTGCCGTAGCAGTCGAGCCGAGGATCGGCCTTCGACACGCGGTCGCCGCCGATCAGCGAGGTCTCGCCCTTGTCGCCGCCCTTCGTGTAGACGCGATCGATTCGCATGGAGCGTGGCGTACCACGCCGCTCGCGGGTCGCTACTTGTTCCAGGTGTCGTAGATCGCCGTTCCTGCACCCGCGACCGCGCCACCGACGCGACCGACCAGGCTGCCGACGCGCGCGCCGGCGACCGCGCCGGGGACCACGCCCGGACCGCCGGTCGCCACGGCGCCCGCGACGCCACCGGCGACGCCGCCGACCACTGCGCCGCCCGTCGCGCCCACGCCGCCCCACGTCACGGCGCGGCGACCGACCTCACCCCAGTCCACGCCGCCGGTGACGGCGTCGAGCTCGATGGAGGAGATGGAGAGAAGCTCACTGCTGGTGTTCATCATTGACCAGACCACCGAGCACCCCACGTGCCAGCCGGCAGCTCGAGTAGCCATGCCCAGTTGCGCGCGGGGGGGCAGGTCGCCCTGCGTTCCGCGCAAGGCGACTCGCCGACCGCAGTTATCGGCGCGTGATGCGGGTGAGGACGGCACGCGCGGTGGTCGAGAGCCCGTCGGGATCGAGCGCAGCCTCGAGCGGGCGCAGCGCACGCGCACGCTCGAAGGCGCGCGTACGGCCCGCTGCGTCGAGGTCGTGCCACGCCTTGTGATAGGTGAGCTCGTCCTCGGCGGCCGGCCGCCATGCCGTGGCGACCTGCTCGATGAGGAGATCTTCTTCCTCGGGGGTCATCGGCCGAGCTCCTCGTCGAGCGCTACGCCGGCGCGCTTCAGGCAATCGGCGAGCAGCTTGCGCGCGCGCGTGAAGTTCTGGAGAAACGTGTTGAGGCGCATGCCGAGCCGCGTCGCGAGCTCGTCATCATCGCGGCCACCTGCGCTGTGAAGGCGCGCCTCGAACGCCTCGCGCGGTTTCTGCGGCAGCTTGTCGCGACAGTTCGCGATGTGCTTGCGCAGCATCGGATCGGGTGGCGCCGGCGGAGCATCGTCGTCCGCCAGCGCCTCCTCGATCTCCTCGGCTTCCGCCGGCCGCGCCTTCGTTCGTCGCAGCTCGCTGACCGCGAGGTTGCGGGCGATCCGGATCGCGAGGCGGAGGAGACCGTTGTCCCGTCCATCGGGTACGAACCGCGGCGCCACCTGCCATACGCGGAGCAGCGATTCCTGAAGCACGGCCTCCGTGTCGACAACGCTCGCGAACGAGCGCAGCGAGAGCCGCAGCGTTGGCTCGCAGTACGCCATCCAGGTCCCGAACGCTTGCGCGTTGCCGGAGACGATGTCGGGAAGGAAGAGGTCGTGGTTCATGGTGGGCTCAGCGGAGGAGGAACCACACCAGTGCAGCGATCAGCGCGGCGAGGAGCGCGAACATCGCCAGCATGCGCTGCTGCCGCTGTCGCGCGCGCTTGGCCGCCGCGCGGGGGATGATCGGCGGCACGGGCTCCGGCAGTGGCGCGGGCTTCGCGGTGGGCGTCGTCGTCGCCGGCGCGACCGAGTGCTGCCGCGACACGGAATGCATGACCGTCTGGGCCGGCGCGGGGCCGCGATCCGCGGCGCTGCGCGGCGCCGCGACCTGACCGGTCGGCTCGTCGAACGAATCGCCGAGCATGTCGGTCGGCGCGGATTCGCTGAAGTCCATCGCCTCCTCGTCGCTTTCCTTCTCCGCCTTCGCGCGCTCGTACTGCTGCACCAGGCGATTGAACTCGTCCATCGCCTCCGGGCTGAGGGTGCCGGCCTGCGTGCGCATGGTGCTACCGGCACGCGTCATGACCTGCGCCTGCTGCAGGCGCAGCCCGAATGCCGCGGCGCTCGTGCCGTACGGAAGCTCCTGCGGCACCACTTCGTGTCGCGTCGGGGAGCTCGGCTCCACGCGCACGCGATCGTCGACGGCGATCCACGACGTCAGCCGCGTCGCGATCTGGAACCGGATGCCGAGCGCCTCGATCTCGGCGTTGACCTCGTCGAGCGTCGAGCGCGCCTCGAGATCCGCCACGCGCTCGCGGCCGAACAGCGCGGCGATCGCGGGATTGCCCTCACCGACATTCGTGGCGGGTACGCGGATGCGCTGCTCCCACGTATCGTGCGCGAGCTGACCGCGCACCACGAGCTCGCCACCCTCGGGGCGTAGCTCCAGCGCGGCGAGTAGCGGCGCGCCCGCGAATACGTCGGGCACGTGCTCCGGCACGTGGCGAACGAGCGCGGTGCCCGCGATCTCCACGTTCGTCAGCACCGGCATGCGCGTGCGGTCGAGCAGCCGCTTCGCGCCGCGCTCGGCATCCTCGTCGAGACCGACGATCACTTCTGCGCCGCGACCGGCGCGCGCCAGCGACGTGGCGAGCGAGCGATTGACCGCCGAGCCGACGCCGAGCACGTGCAGACGACAGCTCGCCGGCAGCTTCTCGTGCAGCACGCGCAGGATCTGCTGCTCGCCGCCGACGTAACCGTCAGTGACGATCAGGACCTGGCGCTGCGCGCCGATCCGCAGGGTGTGCAGCGCTTCGACCACCGCCTCGCGCATCTCGGTGCCGCCATCGGCGTGGCGCGAGCGGACCCACTTGATCGCCTCGGCCTTCGCCTTCGGCGTGGCGGTGACGGGCTCGGCCTTGTAGCGGCTCGGCTGGTTCGAGAACTCGATCATCTCGAGGCGATCCGTTTCGCCGAGCGAATCGATCATCATGCAGACGACCTGCTTCGCCTTGTCGAGCGGGCCACCGCCCATCGAGCCGCTCGTGTCGAGTAGCACGAGCAGATCGCGCGGGACCGGAGCGACGTTGGCGGACTGTGCGGGCGGGACGATCGAGACCAGGCCGAACACCTCGGCGGTCTCGCTCGTGCGGGCCACCGCGAGCGACATGCCGACCGTGGGCTTCGCCACCGGCCACCGCACGACGAGATCGCGATCGAGACGCGTGCCGGTCGAGAGCGCGATCGCACCATTCGCCTGCGGCGCGAGTGTGTGCGACGGCGAGCTCGCCGTGCGGCCATCGACGATCGTGTCCTTGATCTCGAGCTCGATCTGCAGGCGCACGCCGATGTCCTCGGTGGTCACCTTGACGTGCGTCGCGCGCGCGTCGTTGATGGTCTCGGCGCTGCCGCAGTAGCGCGGGCCGATCACCGTCGGGAATCGCAGCTCCCACTCGCCCTCGGGCAGCCACACCAGGTGCTGGTCGATCGTGATCCGCGCGGTGATGCTCTCGCCGGCGGGGATGTTGCCGAGCTTCTGCGTGAAGAGATCGGCGCGCTCCTGCTCGAGCAGCGCGGCGGTGCGACCGCTCGCGATCGCTTGCTCGAACCGCTCGCGCGCTCGCGCCTTCTTGTCGACGACACCCTTGATCACGCGGCCGGCGATCTCGAACGCGTAGCCCGAAACCGCGCCGTCGGCCGGCAGCGGCATGCGATACGTGACGTGCAGCGTGTCGCTGTACGAGTTGACGTACTGCTGCTCGAGCACGAGGCGCGCGATGCCGCCCTGGGCCTCGGCGCGCAGCGTCGACGCGACGAGCGGGAGCGTGCGCCCGTCGAGCGTGTACAGCTCGGCGCCGGTCGAGGCGCCCTGCAGGGTGGTCGGGAAGTGCGGATTCATGCGGGGCGTGGTCGCGATCGTGGTGGCCATGGTTGGGTGTGCCTTTCACCCGACCAACGCAACCGGCGGCGCGTCAGTGACAATGTTTGTTCTGCCGCTGTTACGCGCAGTTGCACGATTTTATCAGGCCCGCGGTACGTTTCGGCCTCCCCAACCGTGGTGTCACCATGAACGCGAGAAACGGGAAGCCCTGGAAGCTCACGACCCCGCCCGGCACCTCCAAGTTCGAGGCCTACGTTGAAGGCGACGATCTCGTGGTGCAGGTCGGCAAGACGCAGCTGCGCTACCAGGCGCGGGCGATCGAGGATCTGCACGCGATGTTGACGAAGCACGGCGACTGGATGCTGCTCGGTAGCGCCGACGAGCAGAAGCCCGCCGCCGACGACACCGTCGAGGCGTGGGGCCGCTCGCCGAAGAATCCCGTGAAGGGCTGGTACGGGATCAAGAAGGGCCTGCGCGGGCGGTTCGGCATGTACGTGCCTCCGGTGCTCGAGGCCCTCGGAATCGCCGAGGTCGAGCACAACCCGAAGGCGAACCGCATGCGGGCGCTCGCGAAGAAGAAGTAGGCTCTACGGGTGGAAGCGCTCGCGGCAGCTCGTGAACAGTTCCTCTCCATGGTTGCCGAGCTGCGCCCCGAGCTGCACCGCTACTGCGCGCGGCTCACGGGCTCGATCATCGACGGCGAGGACGTCGTCCAGGATGCGCTCGCGAAGGCGTTCTACGCGATGAGCATGCAGTCGGAGCTGCCGCCGCTGCGGCCATGGCTGTTCAAGATCGCGCACAACACCGCGATCGATCGGCTGCGCAGCCACGGCCACAGGTTCACCGAGTCGCGCGCGGAGATGGAAGACGTGATGCCGCTCGACGATCGTCCGGATCCGATCGCGGTGCGCGCGGCGCTGTCGCGGTTTCTCGTGCTCACCGTCACGCAGCGCTCCGCGGTGATCCTGAAGGACGTGCTCGGGCACTCGCTCGACGACACGGCGCAGACCATGGACACCACCGTCCCCGCCGTGAAGGCGGCGCTCGTGCGCGGTCGCGCGGCGCTCGCGGCGGCGGAGGAAGCGCCCGTCGCGGCGGATGCGATCTCACGCGCGCAGCTCGCGCAGTACGCGCAGCTGTTCAACGCGCGCGACTGGGATGGCGTGCGCGCGATGATCGGCGAGGACTGCCGGCTCGATCTCGTGGCGAAGTCGCAGCGCCGCGGCAAGGCGGTGGGCATGTACTTCGGCAACTACGAGAAGCAGGACGTGCGCCTCGAGGTCGCGCGCATCGACGGGCGCAACGTGCTCGCCGCGTACGTCGCCGGCGCGGCGGAGCCCGCGTACTTCATCGTGCTCGACTTCGCGGAGGGCCGCGTGCAGACGATCCGCGACTTCCGCTACGTGCCGTACATCGCGGCCGAAGCTGCCCTTGGCTGACCAACCTCAGCTCGGGCGCGGCACGTGCGAAGCAAATCCGGCTGCATCCGCCGCCGCCAGCTCGAGGTAGCCATCGCCGAGCGCGAACACGCGCTGGAGCCAGGTGATGAACTGGTTCGTCCGCCAGTGCGCCGGGTACGGTTCCGCGCACATCACGTAGACGACGACCCAGTAGCGATCGATCCGGTCCTGGACCTTGTCGGCGATCTTCGTGATCGCTGCCTCGAGATCGAGATCCACGTGCATGCGTCCGTAGGCCTGATCGATCAGCGCGGCGAGCTCGTCCTCGCGGAGCGCCATGTCGGGGAGCGCGGACAACAAGTTTCGCACCTGCGCGCGATGCTCCGGGGTCAGCTTGAGCTGCGTCAGCGAGCGCAGCGCGTACAGCTCGACGACGCTCGGCACGAGCTCGCGAAACCGCGCCATCCGGCTATCGAGGTCTCGGGCGCTTCGGTGCTCCTGCGCCGCCGTGAAGATCTCCGTGAGCTCGTGCGGCGCGATGCGCAGGGCCAGCCGGAGCGCCTCGAGGTAGGCCCGCTCGGCGTCGTCGATGATGTCGTCGGCGACCACGATCTCGCATGCCATGGCGAGGGCGGTCACCCGGTGAAGGCGCCCCGGTAACCCGGTGACGATCGCCGGGATGCGCGCCAGCGCGTTGCCCGAGAACTGCAGCGCTTCGCGGGCAAGCTGGAGCAGGACCGCCTGATTTCGCTCGGAGAGTCCGGAGAACATCTCGTGCTCGTCGAGGTGGCGATGCATCACCGCGAGCTCGCGATCGTCGACGGCGCCGTCGGCCGCCATTGCCCCCAGCATCGCCTCGACCAGGAACCGCCGGGGGTCGTTCGTGCGGAGGGGGCCGCTGAACGTTTCGCGCGCGCGTCTCGTCATGGCCGGATCGTGGTCAGCCGAGGGTGATCGGCGCCGCTTCCGTGCGCTCCGTCAGCTCGCCGATGTGTGCGGCCGGTAGACCGAGGTCGCGCAACGCGGCCACGCACGCAGCGGCGCGGTCCGCGGGAACGCATAACAGCAAGCCGCCGCTGGTCTGTGCATCGCACGCGAGTGACGCCAGGAGCTCGGCTTCGGTCTCGTCCGTTGGATCCGCGGCGAATTCCGCGCCGTTCGCCCAGCGCACGAGGTTCGCAACGTACGCGCGGTTCGCCTTGCTTCCCGCCGGGCAGACCTTGGCGCGCAGGTGATCGAGCGCCGTGGGGAGGAGCGGCAGCGATGCGAGGTCGACCTTCGCCGCGAGGTTCGAGCCCGCGAGGATGTTGCGCAGGTGGCCGAGCAGGCCGAAGCCCGTGACGTCCGTCGCCGAGGTCACGCCGTGCGCCTGGCCGACGCGCGCGGCGCCCTGGTTGAGCGTGGTCATCGATGCGATCGCGGCGGCGGTGGCTTCGGGAGAGGCGAGCTCCTTCTTGATCGCCTGTCCCATCACGCCGGTGCCGAGCGCCTTCGACAGGACGAGCGCCTGGCCGGCCTTCGCCTTGCGATTACTCCACACGGAGCCGGGCTGCACCTCGCCGGTCACGGAGAGACCGAACTTGATCTCCGGATCGCGCACCGAGTGGCCGCCGACGATCGCGACGTCAGCGGCGGCGCAGGCCTTGCCGGCACCGTCGAGGATCTCGTCGAGCACTTCGATCGGGAGGACCTCGTCGGAGAAGAACACGAGGTTGAGCGCGAACCGCGGCTCGCCGCCCATCGCCCAGACGTCGCTCATCGCGTTGGTCGCGGCGATCGCGCCGAACGCGGCGGGATCATCGACGAGCGGTGCGATCACGTCGGCGGTGAGCACGAGGCCGCGGCCGGCGGCATGGTGGACGACCGCGGCATCGTCGGAATACGAGTGATCGACGAGGATGTCGTGGCGCGGCGGACCGCCCGCACCGGGGAGCTTCGCGAGCACGTGGTTGAGCTCGGTGAGCCGGAGCTTGGCGGCGCATCCGCCACCGCGCGCGTACTGAGTCAGTCGAACGGCCATGGTCAGTTCCCGCACTTGGTTTGCTGCAACGACTGCTTCATCGCGTCGCGGCTCTGCCGGCAGCTATTTCGAATCTGCTCCATCGACGATGCGGGGAGCTGCATGCCGGCGTAGGCCTTGCGGGTCTGATCGGCAGCTTGCTGCATCTGCTGGCGCGAGGTCTCGGGCAGTGCCTTGCACTTCGCAAATTGCTCCATCATGTCGATCAAGTCTGTGCACTCCTTCGGCATGTTGCCCGCCTTCTGCGGCGTCGGCGGTGCGGCGTCATCGTCGCCGGTGTCCGGCTCCTCGTCGCTGCCCTGTTCGGCGCTGCCCTTGTTCCACGGATCGTCGCCGGTGACCGCCGCATCGATCGACGCGGCGTGGCGCTCCTCGACCGCAGCATCGGACGTCGCCACCGGCGGATTTCCCGCGACATCGGAGCCGGGTGTCGGCTTGTCGGGGCTCGCCTGCGCGTCGCCCTTGCGGATCACGCCGAAGTACACGCCGGTGCCGACGCCCGCAACAATGAGCAAGCCCAGCAGCACCCAGATTCCCTTGCCGCCGCCGCTCGGCCGCGCGAGCTGTGGTGGCGGTCCCTGGACCTGCGCGTGCGGGTTGTATGAGCTTGGCTGCGGCGGCGGATACTGAGGCGTGAAGCCGACCGGCGCGGTCTGCCCGACGGGCGGAAACGCGTGTTGCGATGGTGGCCCGCCAACCGCCGCCGTGGGCGCGGTCATCATCTGCATCGGGGCGGGCGGCGTGTGCATCGCCGAGCGCTGCGCAGTGGCTTGGGCGGTGGCCTGCGCGGTGCGCGGTCCGGCCTCCGATGGGAACATCGCGAGCGCGGCGGCGATCTCCTCGCCGAACTGCTCCATCGTGGGCGGCCGCGCCGCCGCGTCCTTCGCCATCGCGCGCAGGATCAGCGCATCGATCTCCGGCGGCAGGTTGAGATCGGGGCGGCGCTGCGACGGCGGCACGATGGTCTCGAGCAGGTGTTTCGAGAGCAGCGCCATCACGGTGGGCGCCTCGAACGGCAGGCGGCCGGTGACCATCTCGTAGAGCAGGCCGCCAAGCGAATAGATGTCGGTGCGGCCGTCGATGTTTTCGCCGCGGATCTGCTCGGGCGACATGTACTGCGGCGTGCCGAGCATGTCGCCGGCCTGGGTCATCGCCATCTGCGACTGTCGATTCTCGTCGCGCAGCTTCGCGATGCCGAAATCCAGGACGCGGACCACGTCCTTCTGCCGGCCGCGATCCTGGAGCATCACGTTATCGGGCTTGAGATCGCGGTGGACGATCGAGTGCGCGTGCGCGTCGACGAGCGACGCGGCGACCTGCGATGCGATCGAGAGCGCGCGGCGCAGCGGCAGCGGTGCTTCCTGATGGATCACATCGCGCAGGCTCTTGCCGTCGATGTATTCCATCGCGATGAACAGGGTGCCGTCGCTGTCTTGGCCGAAGTCGTAGATGTTGACGGTGTTCGGGTGCGAGAGCTTCGCGACCAGCTCTGCCTCGGCGTTGAACCGGCGCAACAGCAGCTGGCTGCTCGCGACCTCGGGGCGGAGCAGCTTCACCGCGCACTGCCGCTTCAGCGACATCTGCTCCGCCTTGTAGACGGCGCCCATGCCGCCCTCGCCGAGCTTCGACTGCACGCGATAACGCCCGGCGATCTCTCGTCCGATCAGCGATGGCGCCTCGCCGAATCCGCCGGTCGCGAGCTTCGGGTTCGACGCCTCGGTGGTCGCCATGGTGTGGCCACACGTTCCGCAGAACCGAGCGTCCTCGGCGTTGCCGGCCTTGCAGTTGGGGCAGTTCACGACTCGCTCAAGGCAAAGATGGCATACAGGGGCACCGTTCCGCCGCGAAGAATGCGCGCTTCGATGCGGTGATCGTCGAACAGGGCGATCAGCGCCAGGGCCTCTCCCCCACCATCGGGGACCGCCACGAACGCCAGGTACACCCGCAGCGGTGCGCCGGTGAACGTCATCCCGGCGAGCGCATCGGCCTCCGCCCCGGGGAGCGACGCGATCGGCGCGCTCGTGATCAGGCCCGGAATCGATAGCTCGCCGGAGAGGCCATGGGTGTCGAGGTCGTCGATCGTGAGCGTCGCCACGGCGGTGGGGCCGACGCCGACCTTGACCACGGCCGCATCTCCGACGCGCGGCCCTTTCCACGTCCCGCGGAAGTCGCGGAGGTCGTTGCAGGCAGCGGCGGTCACCGCAAGCGCGACCGTGACGATGAGCGTGGCCCAGCGCACGGCGTGACGGTAGCACCGGCCGGGAGCGATGCGCTACGTTCACGGTAGATGCGAACCGGGCTCTTCTGCGTCGTGGCGCTCTGCGGCGTCATCGCACAGGCTCGCCTCGCGATCGCACAGGAGCCGCCGCCGGCCGCCCCCCCGATCCAGCCACCCAGCGACGCCCCGGATACCGGCCTGCACGACGACAACGAGTTCGGCCCCCTGATCCTCATCGAGTCGATCGAGGTCATCGGCAACACCGCCACCCAGACCGAGCTGATCCGCCGCACCCTCCCGCTGCAACCGGGCGACGTGCTGCACGCCGGCGACAAGCGGCTCCGCGAGGCGCGGTTTCGCGTGCTCGCCCTCGGCTTCTTCCGCGACGTCAATCTCTCGATGCGCAAGGGCACCCAGCGCGGCCAGGTGATCCTCGAGGTCAGCGTGGTCGAGCGCGGCACCGTGGTGCTCAACCGGCTGTGGTTCGGCACCTCGAACGTGTCGCCGTACTGGGTCGGCGCCGATGTCGGCGAGCGCAACCTGCTTGGCCTCGGCATCGGCGTTGGCTTCGGCTTCATCTTCGGCGCACACGGCGATGTCGATGGCAGCCGCAACCAGTGGGCGACGGAGCTGCGCGCCTCGGATCCATCGCTGCTCGGCTCGCGCTGGGGACTCGCCGCCGCCGCCACGCTCGTCCACGGCAGCGAGGTCTACCGGGTCGCGGGAGATCCGCAGAAGGTCGCTGCGGCGGACCTGCGGGCATTCCCCTACCGCCGGTTCGGCGGCCGCCTGACGGCGACGTACGACGTCACCGCTCTATCGCGGTTCTCGTTCGGTGCGCGCGCGGAATCGATCGTCACCGATCTGCCGGTCGCCCCAACCCTCGCGCTGTCCGACGGGCGCACCACCGCGATCGATCTCCACCTCGAGCCAGGCGCGAGCCGCGTGATCACCGCGAGCTTCGGCTTCGATCGCGATACGCGCCCCGATCCGATCCTCCCGCACGCGGGTGGTCACGTCGCGGTCGCGGCGGAGCTCGGCTCGTCGCTGCTCGGCGGTAGCTACGAGTACGCCACACTGTTCGCGCGCTACGAGCACTACTGGCCGCTGCTCGGCGGCAAGCACGTCCTCGGGGTCAAGCTCGGCGGCGGTGTGGTGATCGGCGGCGCACCGCAGTTCGACCGCATCCACGTCGCCGATGTCGATCGCATGCTGACGCCGCGCGCGCTCGGCCTCGTGCTCTCCGCCGCGGCGCCGCTCGATATCCTCGGCACCCGTCCCGACAAGCCGACCTACGGCGACCTTGGCGGCAGCGCGAACGTCGAGTACGCGTTCGAGCTGTTCCGCGGCAAGGGCAAGAACCGGGTCTACGGCGGCGATCTGTTCTTCGGCGCCGGGTTGTGGGGCCTCGGCGAGCAGGCCGATCTGCGCGCGCGCGACGCGAGCTGGTACAACGCGATGCCGATCGACATCTACGCGGACGCGGGCCTGCGGATCGACACCGACGTCGGCGTGTTCGAGATCACCGTGGCCAACGCGCTGGGGCGGCTGCGGTGAGGACCCTCGTGGTCGCGGCTCTCGTGCTGCTGTGCGCTACTACCGCCGCGCGCGCCGACGACGACGACGATCTGCCCGAGCTGCAGAGGATGCGGTTCGTAGAGCGCGGCGATCAGCTGCACGTGACGGCTTCGATCGCGAAGCTGTTCGATCGCGCAGCGTACGAGGCGCTCGATAGCGGCTTCTCGTCGACCGTGGTGATCCGGATCTGGATCTACCCGCGGGACTCGACGGATCCGGTCGCGTTCATGCTGATCCAGCGGCAGGCGCTCTACAACCTGTGGGACGAGGTCTACGAGCTCAAGTTCGACGAGACCGGCGGTCGCAAGATCGTCAAGGAGAAGCGCAAGGCCGAGGCGCTCAAGCGGCTGACGAGCCTCGATGACCTTGCCATCGCGCCGCTGTCGTCGCTGCCGTACGAGCAGATCTATCTGCTGGCGATGGAGATCGAGCTCAACCCGGTCTCCAAGGAGACGCTCGCGCAGGTTCGTCGCTGGCTATCCCAAGGCACCGGTGGCGGACTCGATCGCGGCGGTGCCTTCTTCGGCTCGTTCGTCTCCGTATTCGTCAACCCGAAGATCGCCGAGGCCGATCGCGTGATCCGCATCCGCTCTCAACCGTTCTACCGGCCGAAGCCATGAAGAAGAAGCGAAGCGCCAGCCTCCGGTTCCGCCTCACGATGCTGCTCGTGATCGCGGTGTCGTTGCCGCTGATCGTCGCGTACGTCCTCGTCGGGCAGCTCGGCAAGACCGCAGCGAACGTCGCTTCGAGCGATGCGTCACTACGCGTCGAGGCGATGGAGAAGGCGACGCACCGCTATCACGAGCTCGTCAACCTGACGAAGCGCCTCCACGCCGAGGTCGTCGATCGCCTCGCGAAGCGCCCGGATCTGATCGCGCTCGATCCGGAAGCAGATCTCAAGGCGATCATCGACGATCCGTCGCAGGCCGGGCTTCGCGTGATCGCGATGCTGCGCCCGAACGGCACCGTGGTCGCCGAAGCCTCGAAGCCACCGACCGGTCCGGACTGGCGCGACAAGGTCGTGGATCAGGTGCTGAGTGCAGATGGCTCGACGCTGCGCCTCACCTTCGAGGTCTCCGCGAGCCTGCTGCAAGAGCTCCAGGATCTCAAGGAATCGATCGATGGCACGCGCGCGGTCTCACAGATCCAGAGCGCACTCCCCGACAGCTACCAGTTCACGTTCCTCATCTTGATCCTGCTCGCCGGAGGAAGCGCAGCGGCGATCGGCATCGCGCTGTCCGCGGCCGGCACCCGCCGCCTCGAGCTTCTCGTCGCGACCGCGCGCCGGGTCTCCGAGGGGCAGCTCGAAGCCCGCGCCGAGGTCCGTGGCAACGACGAGGTCGCGGAGCTCGGCGACGCGTTCAACACCATGCTCGACGATCTCGACGGCAATCGTCTGCAGATCGAGTACCTGCAGCGCATGGGCGTGTGGCAGGACGTCGCCCGCCGCCTCGCGCACGAGATCAAGAATCCGCTGACGCCGATCCAGCTCGCGGTGCAGCAGAGCGTGTCCGCCTACAAGGGCGACGACGAGCGCTACAAGAAATTGCTCGCGGAGACCGGGAAGATCGTCGAGGAGGAGATCGCGGCGCTGACCCGGCTCGTCGATACCTTCCGCACGCTCGGCGCGTTGCCCAAGGTGGAGGCCTCGCCGATCGCACTTGCCGACGTGATCGAGGAGCTCAAGCTCGATCCCATCGTCGCTTCCCGCCTGACGCTCAAGGCACCCGCCGAGGCCGTGACGGTGCGCGCTGACAAGCTGCTGCTCAAGCGCGTGCTCGCGAACCTCATCGAGAACGGCATCCACGCCGGCCAGGAAGCCGGGACTCCAGGCGACGTGGTGATCAGCTGGGCACGCGATCCGCGCCGCGATGTGGTGGCGATCACGGTGGACGACCATGGCAAGGGCGTGCCCGAAGACAAGCGCGAGAAGATCTTCGAGCCGTACGTCACGACGAAACAGACCGGCACGGGCCTCGGGCTCGCGATCTCGCGCAAGATCGCGATCGAGCACGGTGGCGAGCTCGCGATTGCTCCGGACCGCGCACCTACCGGTGGCGCGCGGTTCGTGGTCTCATTGCCTCTCCGTGGTCCCGAGTCGTCTCTGGCGTGAGCTGTTGATCGTGTCGTTCGTGGCGGGATGCTTGCCGCCCGACGAGCCCGCGAAGAAGCCGAAGGCCGTGGACGATCTCGTCCACACCTGGATCGTCGCTGATCACATCGTCGGCAAGGGCTCGTCGTTGACGCCGGCCGAGGCCACCGGGTTCCACGGCCGCACGATCGAGGTCACCGTCACCGGCTACACCACGCCGTGGCAGGGCTCGTGCGAAGAAGCGAGCCGTACCACGCGCAAGCGCACGCTCGCCGAGGTCGTCGACGAGCTCGAGGTCTCGCCGTCCGCCGAAGGCGAGGCCACCGCGTTCGGAATGACCGCGGCGCTCGTCGAATACCGGCTCGCGTGCAATGACCGCGGCCGCAAGCCGCCGCCGCTGCTGATCTACACGTCGAACGGAAAGTCGATGACCTGCTTCAACGCCGTCTGCTATCTGATGAAACCGTTCTGATCGATCTGCGCAACGCTGCGCGTTGCTGCGCGCCCCACCTTCGTGGGGCTTGCTAGCCGAGGTACGCCTCGTGGCACACGGCTTCGACGTTGTGCCCGTCGGGATCGAGGACGAACGCGCCGTAGTAGTGCTCGTGGTAGTGCGGTCGTGTGCCCGGCGGCCCGTTGTCCTTACCGCCTGCAGCGATCGCGGCGTCGTAGAACGCCTTGACCTCCGCACGGCCCTTGGCGCGGAACGCGATGTGGATCTTGTCGGTCGGCGTGCCGGTATGGATCCAGAAGTCGGGCTTCTTGTTCTCGCCGAAGCCGGCGACGCCGGGGAATCCCATCAGCTTCGTGTAACCGAGCGGTGCGAGGGCCTGCGTGTAGAACGCGATGCTCTTGTCGAGGTCGGTGACGAGGTAGCCGGTGTGATCGATCATGGGCGGACCATACTGTAGGATCGCCGCGTGAGAGCTGCATTGAGCCGGGTGATCGCTGCCGCTGTTCTGCTCGCTCCCGCCGCTGCGAGCGCGGGACGCACGCAGTTCGGATGGCTGTTCGGGACCGAGGTGATACCGGAGCGCGGCGCGGAGATCCAGACATGGGTCACCGAGGAGAATGACGCCGACAAGGTCAACTATCACAACACCGTGTGGGGCGTGCAGGCGCTGATCGGCATCACTGATCAACTGGAGCTCGCGTTGCCGGTCGACCTGATCTGGCGTGACTCGGACATGATCAATCCGGGCTTCACGTGGCAGACCTACGGCGTCGAAGCACGGTACCGGCTCGTGTCGCAGGATCCGGTCGATGCGCCGCCGTTCGCGCCGCTCGTGCGGGTGGCGGTGAAACGCGACGTGATCGCGCGCAACACGCTGATCGCCGAGGCGAACTTTGTCGCGTCGACGACGACGGCATCCGGCAGCGTCGCGGCGCTGATCGACATCGGCGCGGTCGGAAGGTTCACGCGCGACGATGCAAAGTTCGAGCTGCGCCCCGGCTTGGGCGTGAGCTTCCAGGTCTACGGTGACCTCCGCCTCGGTGCGGAGGTGTTCGCGCACATCAGCGTCGATGCAGCAGATGATCGCTGGGTCGCCGCGGGACCGAACCTCGCGTGGTCGCACGGGCGCTCGTGGGTCAGCGCCGCGATGGGCATCGGCCTGTATCAGATCAAGACCGCCCCCGCGTTGCAGTGGGGGATCATGTTCTGATGCGCGCGCTGCTCGTCATCGCAGCGCTCTCGGCCGTGGCCCACGCGGGTCCAACGGGTCGCGTCGTCGGCACGGTCAAGGTCACCGAGGCGAGCGGCAAGGCATCGTCGGGGGCCGACGTGATCGTGTACGTCGTGGGGTTTGCAGAGCCGCGCATTCCGGGGCCGAAGGTCACCGTCGAGCAGAAGGGCCGCAAGTTCGTACCCGATCTGATCGCGGTAACGGTCGGCGATACGGTGAGCTTTCCGAACGCGGACGCGTTCCTTCACAACGTGTTCTCGCAGTCGGGCACGCGGAAGTTCGACCTCGGCTCGTTCAAGAAGGGCGACACGAAGGACAAGGAGTTCCCGACGCCCGGCGTGGTCGACGTCTACTGCAACATCCACCCTGAGATGGCGGCGACCATCCTGGTCCTGCCGAATCGCCACCACACGCGCACCGGGGCCGATGGCACGTTCGCGCTCGCGGGGATTCCGCCCGGCGACTGGACACTGTTCGCGTACACGCGGCGTGCCGCGAAGCCGGTGAGCGCGAAGGTCAAGGTCGTTGCGGGGGCTGATGCCACCATCGAGCTCTCGCTGCAGCGTGGTGCCGAACCGCCGCACCTCAACAAGTTCGGCGAGAAGTACCGACCCGAGGGCCCGGGTACCTATCGATGAGCGGTCCGTACGTCGCGTTCCGCGTCAACCGCACGACGCGCGCGATCCTCACCGACACCATCGGGTACGAGCCCGATCCGATGGTGGCCGTGTTCACGAACCCGTTCGAGTGGCTCGTGGTCTGCGACTCCGCCGACAAGGTCGTGGTCCGCGCCCTCGAGGACGGCAAGCGCACCCTCGCCGTGATCGCGATGGCCACACTGCGCAACGACAAGCTCGAGGATCGTCGCCAGCTCGATCCGGACGTGCCCCCGCGGTCGATGTGGGCGTGGCTCGCGGAGGTCGTGTTCATCCAGCGCGAGCGCGGCTTCGTGAACCGCCGGCCCGACGCGTTCGACCACGCCGAGCTCGCCGACGCCGCTCCGCCACCCGAGTCCCCCGAGGCCGTGTGGCAGATGGCCGCCGGGATGATCGCGAAGACGCGGATCCCGCCGCCGCCCGCGCCGCGCCCGCCGCCTCCCCCGGTCGTGCCGCCGTCGCCGACCCTGTGGTCCACGCCGCCCGCCGAAGCGCCGCTCGAGCCGACCCAGCACGCGCGTTACCTCGAGCTCGTGTTCGATCATGCCGACGTCGCCGTGGTCGCCGGTGGCGTGCGCTACGCCCCGGATCCGGCGCTTCGCCCCTCGGGCCAGTACCAGATGAAGCTCGCGTGCAACGCGCAAGGTCAGGTGTCGATCGCGGCCCCGGCCGATGGCGAGCTCGCCGTGATCGCGCTCGCGATCTGGCGCGACAGTGCGCTGTGCGACCGGCAGCAGCAGGGTCGCGAACCCGATGACTTCCAGTGGATCGCCCTCGAGGATGCCCTGCGCGGCGAGCTGTCGCGCGCGCCGTGACGAGAGTCACGCTGCGTCGGGCGTGATGATCCGGAGAAGCTCGGCGGCGGCGATCGGCTTGGAGATGCACGCGACGTCCTTCGGAACCATCCTCCGAGGCGCTGCGGTCAGCAGCATCACCCGCGCGGCCGGAAGTCGCTGGCGAACCTGGACGAGGAGGCCATCGCTGGTCGCGTGTCCGAGGTCGAAATCCGCGAGTACGAGATCGAACGCGACACCGCGGTCAAGCTCTGCCAGTGCCTCCTCCGGACTCCCACATGCGCTCACCTCGTGGCCGCCGCGGCGGAGGACACGCACCAGCGAACGTCGAACCAGCTCGTTGTCGTCGACGAACAGGATCTTAAGGGAGGGCATCCAGTCATCGTGAACCCACGCTCACGATGGGCACGGGTAGCGTATGGGTACGCGTCAGGTTCGAGCCAGTAGTTGCTGTTCGGGAACGTCAGTCGCCGTCGCGCAGGTGGCGCACGATCGAGGCATCGAGTCGGCTCTGCACGAGGCGGATCACGCTATCGATCTGCTCGACGGGCATCGACAGCCGCGCCGCGAGCTTGGCCCGCGTCTGCGTGACGAGAGCGGCGCGCGCGCGTTGCAGCCAGCGTGCGGACGTCGCGCGGTGCACGCCGAACGCGGCGCCGATCGCGTCGATCGAGAGGTTCTCGACGATGCTCTGGCGAAGCAGGGTGCGATCCTCGGCGGACAGCGCGGCGATCGCTTCCTTCAGCGCGGTCGCGAACTCCGAGCGGTACTCGGCCTTGAGCTGCGACAGCATCGGATCGGCGGTCGAGCCGAGCGCGTCCTCGAGCGATTGCTCGAGCGGTGTCTCGCGTCTCTTCTTCTTCAGATTCCGGATCAGCTCGCGCGTCGCGATGATCCGGACCCAGCCGCGCAGCGGGCCCTTGCCGCGATAGCCAGAGATGCCGGTGGGCTTGCCCTCCTTCGGAACGAGGAGCTGCACGCGAAGGATCTGTTTCACCTCGTCGATCAGATCGGGAGACGCACGCGTAGTGGCACCGGCGGCGTTGACCTCGGAGAGGATCGCGTCGAACGCGGCGTGCGCGGTCGGAACCTGCGCGTCGCACATCGCGGCGATCGCGAGATCACCGGCGGCGGCGGCGGCCAGGGCGGCGGCTAGATCCGCGCCGGCGAGCCGAGGCCCGATGAACTCGACGAGCTTCGCGTCATCGAGCTCGACGGTTGGCCACGCGAGCTTCGCGCCGGCGCGCAGGGCATCCCATGCAGCAACCGCGGAGGGTCGCGCCGTGATGGCGAGCCCGCTGGTGGCAGCCAGGCGATCGACCGGATCCATCCCCATATCGTGTCACAATGCCGTTCGCCCGATGGAATGCCTCGACGCGAACGTCGTGCAGGACCTGATGGCGGGGGCCCTGGAACCCCCGGCGCGGGTGCTCGCGATCGAGCACCTGGACGGATGTCAGGACTGTCGCGACCTGATCGCCCTCCTGGCCAAGGCTGCCACCCACGATGTGGCGATCGACACACTCAACGACACCGAGAAGCGCCTGCCGATGAGCGTCCTCGAGACGGTCGGCAGCTTCGATCGTGGCCGCGAGGCGACGGTCGCCGCGGGCACGGGGGGCGGCGACGAAGACGACGGCATGGGCGCCACACTCGCGCCCCACGAATCGATCACGAAGGCGGTGCGGATCCGCGCGCCGAACAAGGTCGGCACCACGCTCGGGCGCTACACGATCATCGAGCGGCTTGGCGCCGGCGCGATGGGCGTGGTGTATCGCGCCGAGGACAAGGAGCTCGAGCGCGATGTCGCGCTCAAGCAGCTCCATCAACCCGATCTCGCGCTCACGGGGAGACTGATCCGGGAGGCGCGCTCGATGGCGCAGGTCAATCACCCGAACGTCGTCGCGGTCTACGACGTCGGCGTGGTCGACGACACCACGTACATCGCGATGGAGCTGGTCACCGGCGAGAGCATGCGCACGTGGCAGCCGCAGCGAACGGTGGCGGAGCTGCTCGAGGCGTACGTCGCCGCGGGGCGCGGGCTCGCCGCCGCGCACGATGCCGGTTTGATCCATCGCGACTTCAAGCCCGACAACGTGCTGGTCGGCAAGGATGGTCGCGTGCGCGTCACCGACTTCGGTCTCGCCGCATCGCGCGCGGCGGAGGACCTCGAGGATAGTCTCGGCCCTGCGCGCTCGATCGACGACATCAACCTGACCACGTCGGGCTCCGTGCTCGGCACGCCGGCGTACATGGCGCCCGAGCAGTTCCTCGGTGGCAACGTCGACGCGCGCACCGATCAGTTCAACTTCTGCGTCGCGCTGTACGAGGCGCTGTACAAGCAGCGGCCGTTCGGGGGCAAGACGTTCGACGAGCTCTCCGGCAACGTCTGCGAGGGCAAGGTTCGCGCGGCACCGCCGAGCTCGCGGATCTCGAACGCGCTGCGTGCGATCCTGCTGCGCGGACTGTCGGTCAAGCCGGGCGATCGGTTCCCCACGATGGGCAGCTTGCTCACGGAGCTCGGCCGCGATCGTGCAAAGCCGTGGCGCCGCACGGCGTGGGTCGCGGCGGCCGTCGCAGGCCTGCTCGCACTCGGGCTCGGCGCTGACCTCGCCGTGCGCAGCCGGTTCCAGCGCAGCATCCGGCAGTCGTTCGAGGCGACCGCGAAGCAGGCCGATCGCGCGGTCCGTCTCGTCGCCGATCAGTTCGATGCCATCTCGAACCTCGTCTACCTGTTCCCCGTGATGGGCGACGTCTCGGCGCACCACGATCAGGCGGACTTTGGCCTCGGCGATCCCGCCGACGACAGCAAGGACCTCGACGAGATCCACGACCGCCTCGTCTCTGCAGATTGGCGACTCGCGCGCGACTTCGGCGGCCGCGAACACCCGAGCATCCTCGCGGTCGCGGACTACAAGGCGCGCTTGCTCTACACGAGCGCGGATCCCAGCGCACCGCGCACGGATCTCTCGGCGCTGCCGTGGGTCAGGGCGGCGCTCGACGCGGGCAGCGGAAACTCGACGATCCTCGTGCGCTACGACGATCCGCAGCTCGTCGCGACGAGGGTCCTCGGTCCGCGCCCGCCGACCGGCCTCGCGATGGTGTTCGCGCGCACCCGGTCGCTCGGCGAGGCCGCGAAGACCCAGTTCTTCCAGATCGTCGAGGCGCGCGGTCTGCTCGATCAGATCCGGCTCGATGACACGCTGCTCTCCGTGGTCGCCCCCGATGGCACGCCGGTCGGCGACGTTCCGGATCGCCTGGTCTCGATCGCACCTGGGGAAGGGCAGGCGCAGCTCACCATCGACGACGTCGCGTACGAGGTCCAGGCCCGTGCATTGACCGGCTTTGGCGCGAAGCCGATCGGTCGGCTCGTCATGGCGCAGCGCATGGACGGCGTGCTCTCGCTGTTCCCGAATGCGCGCGTGGTGTTCGCGATCGGCATGTTCGCGATGCTCGGGCTCGCGCTCGGAACCGCGCTGCGTGCGCGGCAGATCGCCGGCGCGCGGGTGGCGTGACCTGCGGCCCGAGGGCCCGACGAACCCCGTTCGCAAGCTCGCGTGCTCGGGTTATGATGTCTCCATGGTGAGAGCCGTGGCGATCGGTGTGGTGTTTGCTTGTCTTGGTTGTGGCAGCGTCAAGGATCACGGGACTGATGCGCCCGCGGGCAACGGCGACGCGCCCGGGATCGATGCGCCCGGGATCGATGCCGCAACGGCGGTGCCCACAAAGCCGGTCGCGCCGACGCTCGCCGACACGGCGTACCAGGGCTCTCAGCGCAAGTTCACGACGCAGCTCGGCACGACCTGTACGGGCCGCGTCGCCGCGAGCATGGGCGGCAGCGGGTTCTGCTTCCTCGCGGCCGACGACAACGTGAAGTGCGCGGGTATGATCGGGGGCGTCAGCTTCGGCATGAGTTTCGGGACCACTGGCCAAGCCAACGCCGAGCAGATCATGGTGATGTTCGGCCAGGATAACGGCATGTGCATCACCAAGACCGACCATACGGTCTGGTGCATGGGGACCAACACCAACGCGTTCGGGGCCGGCAACCTGTCGATGAACTTCGCGCGCTGGACCGCGCACAGCGACCTCGCGGCGATCGCGTCGGGCACGTGGGATCAGATCTGCGGGATCACGACCGGCGGCCAGATTCTGTGCGGCAGCAGCGTGGGAGCAGGAGCGTTCGGCATCCCGCCGGTCAACCAAGGTGCCGCCGGTCAGACCAGCATGTGGGTCGATACGACGGGCGCGCTGCATGCCAGCGATACGACCGTGCTACGTGCGGGTGAGAGCCGGACCTCGTGCCAGGTCAAGGCGAATGGTCTGGTGTGCAGTGGGACGGCCTTTGGCCCGACCAACGGCACTGTTGTCATGGGCTCGTCGACCAGCAGCGGCACGTGCTGGCTCACCACCGATGGCACCGTGAGTTGCAACACCGGACCCAAGTTCGCCGCCGGCAAGGTCCTCTATCTCGCGACGGACCTGTACAGCGACTCGATCTGCGCGATCTACAACGACGGCGCCGTGTGGTGTGTAGGTCCGAACAACATGGGCAAGCTCGGCACCGGCAACAACCTCACGCTCACCACCGAGACGATGGTCGCGCCTGCCGGCAGCGCCCACGTCGCGTGCAACTGACCAGCTGTGCTTGGCCGTGCGCTGCTGGCGCTACTCGTCGTCGCTGGCTGCAATCGCGCATTCGGCCTGCGCCGTGACCACGATGTCGAGGACGTCGATGCGTCGGTGGACGCGGCGCTTCACGACGAGGACCACGACGGAGTCGCCGATGGCGATGATCTGTGCCCTGCGGATCTCGGCGGTGGAAACACCGACGGTGACCAGGCCGGCAACCTGTGCGATCCGAGCGATCTCAGCTCGGAGCAGCGCGTGTTATTCGATCCGTTCACGGAGATCGGCCCGTGGACCGGCTCGGTGCCATGGACGTTCGATGGCGATGCGGTCGCGGTCGACGCCACCATCGGCACGGCACGGCTCGACCGGCAGATCGCGCCCATCACCTACCCGACGTTCGAGACCACGGTCACCGGTCCGTTCACCATGAATTCATACGTGGGAGCTGGGTTCACCGTCGGTGACATCGAGATCGGGTGCTACCTCCACGTCGGAAGCGGCACGATCGGTACCCTGGAGATCTGGTACGACCAGACGTTGGAGGTCTTCACATCGTGGCCCCCGGCGGATGCTCCCGTGCATCTCACGCTGACTCAGCTCGGCGACAAGACATTCCGGTGCCGCGCCCGCCGCGACGGTGAGGCGCCGATCGAGAAGCTCTATGCCCTCGTCAAGGACGCCACGACCACCGAACTGCACCTGCACGCGCTCGGTGCGAAGGTCAACGCGACCTCCGTCGTCCTGTGGCGCACCAACTGACGAGCCGAGTCGTTTGGTAGGCTGGCGTCCATGAGATGGACCGGGTTGATGGTGCTCGCAGCGTGCTCGGGCTCGGCGACGAAGCCCACGACGCCGCCACTGGTGGCGAGTGGCAAGGCGGTCAGCGCGATGGCAACCCTGGCGACGAAGTCCGAGGACATCACGATCACCGTCGGCGCCCGCCCGGTGCCGGCGACCGTCGTCGCTCCGACCGAGGCCGGGCCGTGGCCGGGCATCGTGCTGCTCGCCGGCAGCGGCCCTACGGATCGCGACTGGAACTCACCGCTGCTGCCCGCGAAGAATGGCTCGGGCAAGCTGCTCGCCGAGGAGCTCGCGAAGCACGGCGCCGTGGTCATCCGCTACGACAAGGCGGGCGTCGGTGGCAACAAGGGCGTGCCGATCGCCGAGTTCACGCTCGACACGTACCGCGACGAACAGGTCCAAGTGCTCGCCGCGCTGCGCGCGCGCCCCGACGTTCGAAAGGATCGCGTATTTGTCGCCGGTCACAGCGAAGGCGGGCTGCACGCCACGCGGCTCGCGCTCGTCGCCGGTGCTGATGTGGCCGGCGTGATCTATCTGTCGTCGGCGTCGCGCTCGATGGCCGAGACGATCCTGACGCAGATCGAAGGCCAGCTCCGGGGGCCGCAGGCCGGGCTGCCGGCCGAGATGGTCGCGTCGGAGATGGCGTCGCTGCGCACCGCGGTCGCGGCGTTTCTCGCCGGCAAGGACGTCGACCCGACGACAGCCTCGAAGCTTCCGCCGCTGCAACAGCTCGTCGCGCAGCTGGTCTCGCCGGTGACGGCGCCGCTGATGCGTGGCCTGATCGCGTACGACAACGCCGCGGAGGCGCCGAAGCTCACCGTGCCGGTGCTGATCGTCAACGGTGCGCACGACATGCAGATCGATCCCGATCTCGATGCGAAGCCGCTGCACGCCGCGTTCATCGCCGCAAAGCGCGATGCGACGTTGCACATCTCACCCGAGGCGGATCACGTGCTCAAGCACGAGACGTCGACGAAGGAGCAGATGCGGGCCAACATGCAGAAGTACCAGGACGGCTACAACGCTGAGGGTCGCGTGCTCGACCACGATGTGGTGGCCGCCGTCGTCGGCTGGCTCGCGGCGCATACGTAGAAGATCCTGCGTCCGGACGGTCCGTAAGCCAGATCCGTCCGTAGCCAGATCGGAGCGCCCCGAAGATCCTAAAGGCCCGGAGGAGAGGCTCGATCGAGCCTCGTCTCGCGGTCTCGACGAGAACGCGCGCGACGGTGAAGAATTTCTTCTTCGTGCCTTCGGGACCTTCGGGGCGGTCTTTCGTTCGGACGGGCACGGATCGCACTTCGACGCGCGCCGAGGCCACCGTACTCAGTCGACGCCGTACTCGGCGAGGACTTCGGCCGTGTGCTCCCCATGACGCGGCGCCAGGCGCGGCGACGTCGGCGTGCCGAGCGGCGTGCGCACCTGTTGGACCATTCCCACATTCGGCCCGCCATCGATCGAGAAGAACACCTCGCGCGCGACGTGCAGCGGATGCGTCGGCAGCTCGCCGGTCTCCACGACCACCTCGACGCAGCAATCATGCTTCGCGAGGATCTCGTTCCACTCCGCGGCGGTCTTCGTCGCGAAGATGGCTGCGAGCTCGGCGCGCGTCTTCGCCTGCTCGTGCGGCTTGCCGACGACCTCGGCCACGTTTGGCGGCCGACCGATCGCCGTGTTGAGTGCGATCCAGAATTTCGGCTCGAGCGCTCCGACGGCGAGGTAGCGCCCGTCCGCGGTCGCGTAGATGCCATACGCGGCGACGCCGCCGTTGAGCGTCTCGGTGCCGCGCGTCGGCTTCGCTCCGCAGTCCTGGTTCCCGAGCTCGGCGGCGAGCAGCGCGAGCGCGCCCTCGGTCATCGAGATATCGAGATGAGCGCCCTTGCCGGTGCGCTGCCGGCCGACGAGCGCGCCGAGGATCGCGGTCGCGCCCCACAGTGCACCACCCGCGAGATCCGCGATCTGCACGCCGGGCATCGAGGGTGCTCCTCCTGCAACGCCGCCGCCCATCGCGAGCACGCCGGCGAGCGCGATGTAGCCGAGGTCGTGACCCGCGCGATCGACGTAGGGTCCGGTCTGCCCGAACCCGGAGATCGAGCACAGGATGATCTTCGGGTTCCTCGCCGCGAGCTCGGCGTAGCTGAGCCCGAGCTTCGCCATCACGCCGGGCCGGAAGCTCTCCACCACGACATCCGCCTTCTCGACCATCGCGAGGAACGTGGCCTTCGCCGCCGCGTCCTTGAGGTCGAGCGCGATCGATCGCTTGCCGCGATTGACCGCGAGGAACCGGCCCGACATGCCGCCCTTCGCCGGCGGGAACGCGCGCAGGTAATCGCCGAGCCTCGGATCCTCGACCTTCACCACGTCCGCGCCCATGTCCGCGAGGACCATCGTGAGGAACGGTCCGGGGAGCAGGCGCGAGAGATCGAGGACGCGAATGCCGGTCAAGGCGTCGGCGAGCGGGGAGGCGACCATGCGCGCATCATGCCCGAAGCGGCAAGCTGCGCTCCAGGTATCCCAGGCACGCCGCGGTTAACTCTTCGGCGAGCTGAGGATCGCTGATCTTGCGACCCGTGGGCGGCTGATCGTCGTAGAGGAGGATCTGGTCGAGGGACCCGTAGACGAGGCGATGCGCAACGTCGATCACCGTCGCGATGCGCTCGGCGTCCTTGCCCTTCACGTGCGTCGCGAGCCCGGTGACCAGCCCGGCGCAGGTCAGCCGCGAGAGCTCCACCGCGCGCTCGCGAAACACGGCGTTCGTGCACATCTCGACGAGCAACGCGCGCCGCAGGCCGCGCTGATCGCGATACGACGCGATCGCGACGCCGACGAACGCGCGCACCATCACCTCGACCGGCACGGCCGACGCCGCGAGGTCGTGGGCCTTCTGCGCGGTCGCCACCCCCTGCGTGTACAGCTCGAGCTGCAACACGTGGAGCAGCGCGTCCTTGTCGCGAAACCGGTTGTAGAACGCGCCGACCGACGCATCCGCCTCGGCGACCAGCTCCGCCACCGTCAGCTCTGCCCACGCGCGATTGCGAGAGAGCAAGCGCTCTGCGGCGGCTACGATCCGCGCGTGCGTGTCGCGGCTACGCTCCTGCTGCGCAGGCTTCACCCACTCGAGGCGGGACTTCGTTGCCTTGCGCGCCAGAGATCAGCTCACTTGGGGCGAGCGATCTCGAACAGCTGCTGCAGCTTCATCGCGAGCATCGGATCGCCAGAGACGCGCAGCTTGCCCTGGAAGTACAGCTGCATGCCGGCGTTCGGATCGGAGAGCATGGTCTTGAAGTCATCGTGCGCGACTTCGACCGTGCACTGCGCCTTGCCGCTATCGCCCTTGACGCAGCTCGGCGGGTTCGCCGTCGTGTCGACGGTCCACTCGCCGCCACCCTCGCCCGTGATCTTGAAGCAGTAGATCGCGTTGAGCTCGCGCGCCTTGTCCGGGAACTGCTTGAGTCCTTCCGGGACGAGGTTGTCGAACAGATCGGCGGCGTCCTTGGGCATCGTGGCCATGTGCGTAATCCTCCGAGCGGAGGCTTAACACGCTTTCAGTGCAGCGGGGGAAGGTCCGCGGTGCCGAACGCGCAGTTCGCCACGTCGCCTTCCGCCGGAGCGAAGTTCACCGAGTCCGTGTAATAGGTGCGACGGAACTGGCCGTCCCAGCACTCCGACGCGATGGCTCCTGCGTTGAGGTCCCCACCGGCCATGCGCGCGTCGGCGCGGCCCATGCCGTTCGACTGCCAGCGCGAGCGCAGCGTGATGTGCTCCACCGCGGTGGTGCCGCCCGCGTTGCCATCGACGTTGAACACCATGTCGCCGCCGCCGTCGAGCGTGTCGTTGTACGCGTAGTCGGCCATCACCGGCTCGCCCTGGTCGTTCGTCGACATGATGCCGAGGTCGAGGTGGCGCGCCGCGAGATCATAGCGAACGTCGACCTGGCCCTTCGAATCGCCGGCATCGATCGGGTTGACGCGACGACCGGCGTCGAAGTCGATGAGGAAGTCGCCGTTGCCCTTGAGATCTCCCGCACGAGGATCGGACTTGCCGTCGATGATGACCTCGAACGACGAAGCCAGGACGGTCTTCGAGCGACCGGAGAGCTGGTACTCGTACGTGCCGTCGCCGACCGCGCGCACGTCGAGCTTGTACTCGGCCGGGTCGAGCGCATCGCTCCACGGGCCCCAGGTGTACGTGTCACCGCTGACCGAGGTCACCGGATACTCGACGATGGTGTGGATCAGCACGAGCACCCAGCCGGCGCCGCCGTTGAACATCCGGGTCACGTTGCGCGTGGCGACGTACCAGTCGGCGAGCTGCCCAACGGAGCGCGCCGAGCTCGTCGGCAGCTTGATCTTCACCTGGTCGGCGGTCGGAATCGCTCCACGCAGCTCGGCGGGCGCTTCGTCCTGCTTGATGCAGGCGACGAGGGACATGGCGGCGGTCGCGGCGAGGAGGCTGGTCTTGAGCTTCATGCCGAACCTGATAAGCAGCCGGCATACCAAGGTAGCTTTGTATGATCGCGCGGACTTACGGTGTGGCGTTTTCCGACGGTCCGCGAACCGCACCCGGAGCCGTAGGAGGCGACGACAGCTCGGGCAGGATCGTGACCGTGTCGCCGTCGTGGAACACGACGACCGCTTCGGGCGCGCGTTCGGCATCGAGGCCGATCGCGACGCCGACCGGATCGACGCGCGCGGTCTCCGGTAGCGGGTACACCCACAGCAGCAGCGCGTTCGCCGCGTAGCCCGCGACGAAGTCGTGCTTGAGCGTCTTGTCGAGCCGCACCGCGAGCGCGACATCTCCGACCGGCGAGATCGCGTGCGCGAGAACCGCGATGCCCGGGACGAACGACCACGAGGCCTGACCGTTCATCGATCCCGTCGCATCGATATCGAGCAGGCGGATCTCGGGATCGCCGAACCGCGCGCTGATCGAGGCGACGCGCACCATGGGGTTCTGCCCGGGAATCCACACGGCGCCCAGCAAACGACCATAGGCGTGCTCGGTCTGCCACGCGATCTTGCCGTTCGCGTACGCGATGACCTTGCCATCCTCCTCTTCGACCTCCCAGTGGTGCCCCTTGTAGGTGACGCCGAGAAGCGGTGCGATCGTGGGGGCCGGGACGGCAATCCCCGACATCATGTCGATCGAGACTGCGTAATCGCCGCGCCGCCAGCGCACGCGATCTCCGGTGACCCACAGCTGTTGCTCGCCGGCGGAGTGCGAGAACTCGTCGACCAAGGCCGTCTTGCCGTGGATCGCGATGTACGCCTGATCCGCTCCCAGTGCGGTCACCGTGCGCATGCAGCCGAGCAGTTGATCTGCGTCCGGGATCGCGGGAGTCGAGAGGCAGTCCCCGATCAGCACCACATCCTCGCCGTGCACGACCGGCGGCGCGAGCCGGGTGCCGGCGGCCTTCGTCCACGCGATCGCGCCGCGTCGCCAGTCGACAGCCGCGAACCCAAGCTGCGACGATCCGACGACGGCGATGTCGCCGGCGATCACCGGGCCGACCACATCGAACCGCGGTTGATCGGCGCGCGACGGGAGCACCACCTCGCGCACCGGATGGATCACCGGCAGCGCGGCCAGCGATGCCCAGCCGGTCGCCGCTGCATCGAGGCCCGCATCGCGCTGCGCCGGCGCCGTCTCCACGGGGAGCGCTTCATGCTCGCGCTCGCGCTTGCCCTTGCAGGCCGCCAGCGCACCGATCACGAGGAGCGCGTGGCGCATGCGGCCTACTGCTCCTCGGGCTTCTTTCCCTGGCGCTTCTTCGCCTGGGCCTCGCGGAAGCGATCCGCCCAGCCCTCGACGTTGACCTGCTTGACGCGCGTGATCGCGAGCGAGCCGCGCGGGACGTCCTTCGTCACGGTCGTCCCCGCGCCGACGTACGCGTCGCGACCGACGGTCACCGGGGCGACGAGCTGCGAGTCCGAGCCGACGAACGCGCCGGCCTCGATGGTCGTCTGGAACTTGCCGACGCCGTCGTAGTTGCAGGTGATCACGCCGGCGCCGATGTTCGCCTTCTGACCCACGGATGCATCGCCGAGGTACGCGAGGTGGTTCGCCTTCGCGCCGGCCATCATGTGCGTCTTCTTGGTCTCGACGAAGTTGCCGAGGTGAACGTCCTCGTCGATCCGCGAGCCCGGGCGGCAGTGGGTGAACGGGCCCATCTGCACCCGCGCACCGACGGTGGTCTCGGTCACCACGGAGTACGGCTTGATGTTCGTCTCGGCGGCGACCGTGACATCGGTGATCACGCAGCCGAGATCGATCCGCACGCCGTCGCCGATCGTGGTCTTCCCGCGCAGCGCGACGTTCGCCGCGATCCACACGTCCTTGCCAAGCGGGCCGACGTCCGCGTCGATGAACGTGCTCGCCGGGTCGACCATCGTCACCCCGGCGCGCATCCACGCCTCGTTGATCCGCCGACGAGCCTCGACCTCGACCGCCGCGAGATCGACGCGGTCGTTGATGCCGGCGACCTCGGTGAACGGCGCGTCGATCGACGTGGCGCCACCGCGCGCCGCAGCATGCGCGACGAGATCCGTCAGGTACAGCTCGCCCTTCGCGTTGTCGGCGCGCAGCGCACCGAGGTCCTTGCGGAGGTGACCGAGCTTGATCGCGTAGAACCCGGCGTTGGTGTCGGCGATCTTCCGCTGCTCCTCGGTGGCATCGGAGTGCTCGACGATCTTCTCGAGCTTGCCGCTCGCGTCGCGCACGAGCCGGCCGTACGGCATCGGTCGCGGCGGGACGGTGGAGAGCAGCGCCATGCCGGAGGGAGATTCGGCGGCGGCCTTGGTGAGCTCGGCGATCCGCTCGCTCGCGATCAGGGGCGCGTCGCCGGTGAGAATGATGACGATGCGGTCATCCGGCTCGTTCGCGATCGCGGGGAGCGCGCACTGCACCGCGTGGCCGGTGCCGCGCTGCTCGGTCTGGAGTGCGACATCCACCACGCCGGCGCCAAAGCTCGCATCGAGCGCGGCCTTCACCTGCTCGTGCTTGTGACCCAGGATCGCCACCACGCGAGCGGCGCCGGCGGTGCGCGCCGACGTCACGACCCAGTGGAGCAGAGGACGCCCCGCAACTCGATGTAACACCTTGGGAGTGTCACTCTTCATCCGCGTACCCATACCCGCCGCCATGATCAGGACGAGAGGCTGCTGACGACTCATGTGGGCGGAACCTAGCACGTGCCCCGCGGCCAGAGTTCCGGCACAATAGTGAGGTGAGAGTGGGATTCGTCGTCGCGCTCGTGATCGTCGCGGGCTGCGGCGTCGAGCTGAACGAGCCAGGTCCCAAGGAGAACATCCTCGTCGACGCGAGCACGCAGATCGATGCGGCCGTGTCCCCGCCGCTCGACGCGCGCCCGTGCATGGGCGGCAGCGCCGCGATGCAGGAGCCGGGCGGCCAGTGCTTCGTGCTGTTCCCCGGGCCGAAGACGCGTGCGAACGCAGAGCTCGATTGCGTCGCGCTCGGCGGACACCTCGCCACCGTGAAGACCGCGGCGTCGAATGCGGTCGTCACCGCGCTCGTCTCCGCCACGCCGTCCGCGTTTCTTGGTGGCAACGACCTCACCACCGAGGGCACGTTCGTGTGGCCCGATGGCACGCCGGCGACGTACACGAACTGGCGCACCGGCGAGCCGAACAATGGCAACGGCGGCGGCTACGAAGAGGACTGCATCGTCATCCAGGGCCTGCTCGCGGGCGTCTGGGACGATCGGCCGTGCGCACCGCCGCCGGTGGACAGCGGATCCTACGCGTACGTTTGCTCGTACTGAGATCATGAAGCTCGCTGCGCTGCTCGTCGTGGCCTCCGCGTGCAGTTCGCCCGCTTCTGGCACCGCGATGCCGACCTCGCGCTGGGTCTCGCCCGGCATTGTCGACTCGTGGTGATCTCCACGCTCGCGGCGTTCGGCGGTAGCGACCGCGCGATCGCGAACCTGCGGGCGCTCCGCGAGGCCGGCACCACGGTGCTCTACGGCACGGACCTCGGCAACCTGCGCGACGCGGGACCGAGCGCGCAGGAGGTCGCACTGATGAAGAAGGCGGGCATGACCGACGAGGACATCGTCGCCGCGATGACCACCATGCCGCTGCGGTACTGGAACCTCGCGCCGCGCACCGGCGAGAACACGAAGCTCGTGCTGGACGGCGATCCAAAGCGCAACATCGACTTCTTGCTGTCGCCGCGCGAGGTGTGGATCCGTGGCAAGCGGGTTCACTAGTGCTCGCGTTCGAACACCAGAGCTCGGTCAAGTACCTCGACCTCGTGGTCACCGGCGACACGATCGCGGTGCGCATGACCGTGGCGCCGAGTGATCTCGCCGAGCCGCTCGGCCTCGCCCCCGATGCCCAGCCGACGGCGATCGCCGCCGCCACCCCTGCCGCATCTCGCTACACCCGCGAGTGGGTGAGCATCTCCGGCTGTACGCCGAGCGCCGAGCGTGCCGCACCCGACCTCGACAACCGGTTCGTCGCGGTGACGTGGACGCTCACGTGCCCCTCGATCGGAGACGAGCTGGACCTCGATCTTTCGGCGTTCTTCGCCGTGGATCCGCGCCACGAGGCGATCGTCCGCCTCGACGGAGGCGAGCCCATCGTCATCCGCGCCGCCGCGCCGCGGTGGTCGCTCCCCGTCGCAGGTCAGAAGATCACCTGGTCCTGGTGGCTTTTGATTCCCGCCGGGGCCGCGTGCGGCCTTCTACTCGTAAGGAAATTCGACATGTAGGCAGGTCTGCCCCGCATAGCAGCCCACGCGATCCTCTTCACACCGAGGGGGCGTAGGTCGATACTGAGTCCACATTGGCTGTTTCCGACCTGGAACAGCCGGTCTTGGAGGAGGCCGGCAAACCGATCGTCATCTGCGCCGATGACGATCGCACGAACTTGAACGCGCTCGGCCGCGTGCTACGCGCGCGTTGCACGGTGCTGCTCGCGTCGAGCGGCCTCGAAGCGCTCGAGCTGGTGCAGGCGAACCCCGACGTCGCGTGCGTGCTCGCAGATCTCCGGATGCCGGGCCTCGGCGGTCCCGAGCTCCTCGCGCGCGTCGCGCAGATCCGTCCGCACTGCCGGCGTGCCGTCGTCACCGGGTTCCCCGAGTCCGATGATCTGATCTCGGCGATCAACGCCGGCCACCTGCACTACGTGATCACGAAGCCGTGGAAGCTGCAGGACCTCCTCCAGGTCGTCGATCAGCTGCTTCACACGTATCGGCTCGAGCGCGACAACAACCGCCTGATCAACGAGCTCCGGCTCGCCAACCAGAGCCTGCGCGAGCACGAGACGCAGCTCGAAGCGCAGCTCGAGTCGCGCGGCCACGAGATCAATGCCGCGACCGAGCAGCTCGCGCAGATGTCGAACCAGCTCGACGCGCTCACGCTGCGCGACGCGCTCACCGGGTTGTACTCGCACCGCGCGTTCCAGGAGCGCCTGCGCGAGGAGGTCGCGCGCGCGCTGCGCTACGGCCAGCCGATGTCGCTCCTCGTCTGCGACATCGATGGCTTCGCGAGCGTGAACTACGACCTCGGCTATCAGGCCGGCGACGAGATCCTGCGCAAGCTCGCCATCGTGCTGCAGGAGGACGACTCTCCCGATCGCGTCCGCACCTCCGACGTGGTCGCGCGCTATTCGGGCGAGGAGTTCGTGCTGCTGCTGCCCGAGACCGCGAAGCCGGGCGCGCTGACCAAGGCTGGTCGGTTGCGCGATGCGGTCGCGGCGACCGAGATGCCCGGCGGGCGCAAGCTGTCGATGTCGATCGGTGTGGCTTCGCTCCCCGACGACGCGGCGGATCCCGAAGGCCTGCTGACCGCCGCGGAGTCCGCGCTGCGCGGCGCGAAGCGCGGTGGCCCCGGCAGCGTGCAGTTCTTCTCCGGCGAGACGCCAAAGCTCGGGCGTACGACCACGGCAACGTTCAAGCCCGTCGAGGTCGATCGCTTCCGCTCGTACCAGGAGCGGATGCACGAGGTGACCGCGATCCTCCATCGCGAGCGCGCGCTGTCGTGCCTGAAGGTCGATCTCTCGCGCCTGCACAAGGTCGAGCTCGATCTCGGCGTGCAGCACCACAGCGAGATCTACGACCACGCTGCGGCCGTGCTCGATCGCCTCCGCGGTGCGGTGCTCGACCCGAACGATCTGGTCTGCCGCTCCGGCGATGGCGATGGCTACATGGTCATCCTCGGCCCGCGCACCGGCGAGCGCGTCGACCTCGAGGCGCTCGCGCAGAGCGTGGAGCGCGCCGTCGAAGAAGCGCTCGCGCCGATGGTCAAGGACGTCCTCCGCGAGCAGCCGCGGATCACCGTCGGCTCGGCGCGCGTCCTCGGCAACTCGTTGATCCGTCCCGAGCGCCTGATGGCGCGACTGGTCGCGGAGGCTGCCGACAACACGCGCAACCTGCGTGAGCGCAAGGCGCACCGCGATCGCTCGACGCTGCAGGACATCATCCTCGGCGAGGGTCTGTCGACGGTGTATCAGCCGATCGTCGATCTCGGCACCGGCGACATCTTCGCGTACGAGGCGCTGACCCGCGGTCCGCGCGGCTCCGCGCTCGAGTCGCCGGCGACGTTGTTCGCGATCGCGGACGAGGTGGATCTCACCGTCGAGCTCGATCGCGCGTGCTTCCGCGGCGCGCTGCGCAACGCGAAGACGCTCGAGCCGGTGCACCGCCTGTTCGTCAACCTCCTGCCGATGTCGTTCTACGACGCGGCATTCATCGAGGTCGAGGTCGGCAATCTTCTGAGCGCCGCGGGCCTGACTCCCGCGAACATCGTGTTCGAGATCACCGAGCGCCTCGCGATCGAGAACTTCACGTCGTTCAAGCGTGCGCTCGCCGCCTACACGGCGATGGGCTTTGGCGTCGCGATCGATGACGTCGGCACGCGGCACTCGAACCTCGAGACCGTGATGTCGCTGCGCCCGCATTTCATCAAGATCTCCGACGTGCTGGTCCGCGGCATCGCGCGCTCGACGGTGAAGCGCGAGATGATGCGCTCGCTGCGCCACATCGCCGAGACCATTGACGCGGTGATGGTCGCCGAGGGCATCGAGCACGTCGAGGACGTGGTCGCGCTGCGCGATCTCGGCCTCCGCTATGGCCAGGGCTACTACATGGCGCGCCCGGCGCCGCCGTTCGTCAGGCTCAAGGACGAGGTACGCGCGGAGCTGCGCAGCATCTCGCCAAACAAGGCACCGCAGCCGCAGATCAACACCTCCAACAACGACGACGATGAGGAGGAGGAGGATCGCGACCTCTCGATCCCGCTCGCGCCGCTCGCGAAGGCAAATAACCACAGTCAGGTGTTCGGCACCGGCTCGCAGAATGCGATCCCGCGCAACGCGTTCGGTCGACCCGAGGACGAGATCACGTCTGACTTCCAGATCCCCGGTGCACCGCCTGCCGAGCGGCCCCGACCGCGCGCCTCCGAGCCGCCGGCCGAGCGCAACGGCCAGGCTACCCCATGGGAGCCGCTGACCGATGACGAGGCCACCGGAGAAGCGCTGCTGGAGAGCCTGAAGAAGCCCGGTGAAAATACTCCTGACGGAGAGCGCGGTCCGGGTCGTCCAGGTCTAAACTGACTCGGATCCATGGACCGCAACGCGTTCCACAAGCTTCTGGCGTTCGGCATTGAACGCGGTGTCTCGGACATTCACTTCGAGGTTGGCTACCCGCCGCACTACCGCCTGCATGGCGAGCTGCTCGGGGCCATCAAGGTGCCACCGCTCTCGGCACAGGACACCGAGGCGATCGCGCGGATGATCCTCGAGGACCGCAACATCAACGTCGACTTCACGCGCCGGTTCACCGAGATCGACGTCAGCTACTCGCTCGCGCAGCGCGGTCGGTTCCGCGCGTCGATCTTCCGCCTGCGCGGTGCGGTCGGCATCGTGATGCGCCTGATCCCGATCCAGGTGCGGTCGATCGAGCAGCTCAACCTGCCGCCGGTGCTCTCGGAGATCGCGGATGCGCGGCGCGGCCTGGTGCTGATCACGGGAGCCACCGGAAACGGCAAGACCACATCGATGGCGGCGATGCTGCGCTACATCAACGAGACGCGGCACGCACATATCGTCACGATCGAGGATCCGATCGAGTTCATCCACGAGCCGCAGAAGTGCATGATCATCCAGCGCGAGGTCGGCGCGGACACCGAGAGCTTTCGCGACGCGATGACCGCCGCGATGCGCCAGGACCCCGACGTGATCATGGTGGGCGAGATCCGCGATCGCGAGACCGCCTCGATCTGCCTCAAGGCGGCGGAGACGGGCCACCTCGTGCTCAGCGCACTGCACACGCCCGACGCCGTCGGCACGATCCAGCGCATCGTCGGTCTGTTCGAGACCGATGCCCAGGATGTGGTCCGCGATCGCCTCGGCGACTGCCTCCAGGCGATCGTCTCGCTGCGCCTCCTCGCGAGCAAGGATGGCCGGCGCCGGCTGCCGGCCGTCGAGATCCTCCGCGTCACGCGCACCATTCGCGAGTGCGTGCGCGCGGGCCGGCTCTCCGACATCCCGGAGCTGATCCGGAAGGGCCGCGACCTCTACTCGATGCAGCTGTTCGACCAGCACCTCATCGATCTGGTCAACAGCGGCCTGATCTCGATGGAGACGGCGATCTATGCGAGCTCGAACCCGGAAGAGTTCGAGCGCGCGCTGCGCGTCGAGTAACGTCGATCGTTACCGCCGGCGCGAGCGATTCGCCGGGCCATTCGCCGGGCCAGCGGGCTGCGCTGTCGGGGGGGGAGCCGTGCGAGCGCGGGTATCGTTGGGCGTGGCGGTCTCCGGCGGCGGACGGTTATCGCGCGTCGGTCGGCCCGGCTGCGCGGGCTGCGCGTTAGCCCCGGAGTCGCGTGGCGGCGTGAAGTTCGGACGACCGGGATTCGCAGGCTGCGCGTTCGCTCCTGAGTCGCGCGGCGGCGTGTAGTTCGGACGACCGGGATTCGCAGGCTGCGCGTTCGCTCCTGAATCGCGCGGCGGCGTGTAGTTCGGACGCCCGGGGTTCGCCGGGCCACCCGGATTGCCTGGATTCGAGGGGCCCGACGGCGGCGGATTCCATTCGCCACCGCCCGGATTTCCGTTGGCAGGACCGCGGCCACCGCCATCCCAACCACCACCACCACCAACGGCACCGCCGCCACCTGCAGGCGGACGCCAGCCATTGGCCGGGCCCGAACCATTGCCACCGTTCGGCGGACGATAGCCACCGCGGGGCGGCACGACGACCGACGGACGACCATCGCGGTGATCGCGAATGCTCCAGCCGGAGGGCACGCGATCAGGACGCGACCAGTAGCCCGGCTTGTAGACGTACGAGCTTCCCGAGTAGTCGTAGTACGGCTCGACGTAGAGGTAGCCCTCTTGCTGCTGCTCCCAGCGGCCGCCGACCCACACCCACTCGTACTGGTTCCAGTGCCAGTAGCCATCGATCCACACGGTGCCGTATCCGGGTGACGCACTCATCTGCTCGTAGAGCGGCTCGGGAGGCATGCTCGAGACGGTGTAGTTCTGCGGCTCGCCCACGGAGACCGACCCGGTCGCGTACCCGTTGCCATTGCCGTACCCGTAACCAGGGTTCACAGGCGTGGTCTCGCGAACGACACAGGCCTGGGTCGCCAGTGCGAGGCCAAGGGCGCCGATCCATTGAGCAAGGGTTCGCATACGCATACGTGCCTCCTAAGGCTTCAGATATTCGACCTGTGAAGCCACCCGAGCATTCACAGTGTAGTTGACGGTACCTAGTGCCACAAGTACACAGAAGTCCGATGAAAACGGTCTTCTCCGGGATCCAGCCGTCGGGGGAGCTCCATCTGGGCAACTACCTCGGGGCCGTCCGTAACTGGGTAGCGCTGCAAGACCAGTACCGTTGCATCTTCTGCGTCGTCGACTACCACGCGATCACGCAGACCTACGACACGAAGGAGATGAGCAAGCGGGTCACCGACATGGTGATCGACCTGCTCGCACTCGGCATCGATCCCGAACGATCGCTGCTATTTCTCCAGTCATCCGTGCCCGAGCACACCGAGCTTGCATGGGTGTTCAGCAACGTGATCGGCATGGGCGTGCTCGAGCGGATGACGCAGTTCAAGGACAAGAGCGAGCACCAGCCCGAGAACATCAACGTCGGTCTGTTCACATACCCGGTGTTGCAAGCCGCAGACATCCTCCTCTACAAGGCCGAGGCCGTACCTGTGGGACAGGATCAGCTCCAGCACATCGAGCTCGCGCGTGACATCGCACGCGCATTCAATCACCGCTTCGGGAAGGTGTTTCCCGAGTGCGAGGCGCTGATGACGAACCTGCCGAAGCTCGTCGGGATCGACGGCAAGCAGAAGATGAGCAAGTCGCTCGGCAACCACATCCCACTGGGTGTGTTCGGTAACGACAAGCAGCTTCGCAAGCAGCTCGCACGCTGCGTCACCGACGAGAAGCGCGTGACGCGCGAGGACGCCGGCAATCCCGATGACTGTCCGACGATCGGCACCATGCACAAGCAGTTCTCCTCCGACGAGGACAACGCGTGGGTGCGCCAGGGTTGCACCACGGCGGGCATCGGCTGCGTCGACTGCAAGGGCAAGCTGGCGGACAACATGAACGCGCACTTCGCGGCGTACGTGGAGCGGCGCGCGGCGCTCGTCGCGAATCCGGGCAGGGTCGACGAGGTGCTCGAGATGGGCGCGAAGAAGGCACGCGCGTTCGCACAACGCACGCTGGGTGAAGTTCACAAGAAACTCGGGCTGTGGCGGGCTAAGGTGGCCACGTAATGGGTCTCGCCCTCACCAGCCGGCGCTCGACCGTCGCAGCCGTTGCGAGCGCACTCGCGGCGATGGCGCTCGCGGCAGCCGTTGCAGGGCGAAGCTGTCGAGTGACGCAGCCCGGCCCCGAGGTCGCGGTGCGCGAGATGCTGCAGGCGGCGAAGACCGGCGATCGCGAGACCGTGTTCCTGCTGCTCTCGCCGGCGACGCGCACGCGGCTCGAGGTCGAGGCAAAGCGCGCCACGGATCTCGTCGGCGCGGCGACGCGCTACTCCGCGAAGGATCTGGTCAGCATCGGGTCGAGTGATGGCGTGCCCGCGCCGACCGACATCACGGTGATCGAGGAGCACGGCGATCGCGCGATCGTCGAGGTCGTCTCGCCGTCGGGGCGATCGCGGATCGAGCTCGTCAAGGCCGACGGGCGCTGGACGATCGATCTGCCATCGTACGGAAGCATGTAACGCCCGGTCGGGCTCGCGACTCCGTTGGGTATGGGCACTCCTGAACGCGCCGACGCGACCGACTTCGAGCTCGTCGAGAGCGTTCTGGCCGGTGATCGCGCTGCGTTCGAGCCACTCGTTCGCCGCCACAACCAGCGCATGTACCGCGCCGCGCGCGCTGTCACGCGTTCGGATATCGACGCCGAGGACGTGCTGCAGCAGTCGTGGCTCAACGTCTACAAGAACCTCTCGCAGTTCCGCGGCGACGCATCGTTCGCGACGTGGGTGACGCGGATCGCGGTGCACGAGGCGATCGCGGTCAATCGCAAGCGGCCCGTGATCATGGAGGTCACCGACTCGCCGAGCGATGTCACGCCCGTCACCGAGATCGATCGTGCGCAGCTAGGCGCACTCCTCGAGCAGTGCCTCGCGCAGATCCCGCAGGGCAATCGCGAGGTCATGGTGCTGCGCGATGTGCTCGAGCTCGATACCGCGGAGACCGCCGATCTGCTCGGCCTGTCGCCCGAGGCTGTGCGCGTGCGGCTGCATCGTGCACGCGCCGCGATCGCGACCGTGCTCACCGATCTGACCGCGGAGGTGTATCGCTTCGATGGCGCGCGCTGCGCTCGGATCACCACCCGCGTGATGTCCATCGTCCTGCACCCGTAGCGGGTTGCCCAAGCATTGGGCTATTCGCGCAGCGACATGCACAAGGGTTGAGCAAGGCTCAGCATCGTCGTCTAATGTTTCAGCCACTTAGACTACGGCACGAATCATGAGTGTCTCCCCCAATACACAAACTCATGGGGGTTTCGATGCGCAGCTCACTCACGCTCCTGGCCGTCTCGCTGGCAGGTCTCATCGGCTGCGCAACGCAGGAACCGACGTCTGTCGATGCCCCCGATGGCCTGACGATCTCCGCGCGAACCGCGGGCGTGATCGAAGGAACGTTCCGTACGGGCGATGATGTCGTCACGTTCTCGAGCATCGCGAACGGCGCCGTCACCTCCCGCTTCGAGTTCCAGGGCGCGACGGTCACCTACGTCAACGACCTGACCGCCGGCACGGGCTCGATGACAGGAACCGGCGAGCTGTCCGCGCGCGATCACGAGCTGACGCTCGCGTTCGTGGACGCGCTCGGCAAGCAGTTCATCCAGGAGGTCCAGTCCGAGGACGAGCTCGCGCCGAACGAGCTCATGCTCGATCGGATGGCGAGCCACCTCGCGATCGCTCCGGTCGAGACCAAGCTGACGAGCAAGACGTACGAGAGCGCCCGCGACGTGCGCTGGCTGCCCTGCGGCCGCCAGCCGAGCTACCTGTATCAGAGCTACACTGGCCAGTGGTGGTACGCGTGGACCGGTCAGGGCGGCAACTGCGAAGGACGCTGCGGCGTTGGCTGCGGCTGGGACAACACGTACTGGTTCCGCTGGGGCACGGGCGTGTACTCGCAGGACTGCGCGCTCCACGACTACGGCCTGCAGGAGTGGACCTACGCGATCGACGACTACGCGGCGAGCTCGAACTGCAAAAGCGGCATGTGATCTCGCGCGCGGTCTGTGCGCTCGCGCTGGTGGCGAGCTGCACGACCGAGACCTCCACCGCGAGCGAGAGCAGCGCGGTGACGATGGGCGCGGTTGATCCGGCGGATCCCGCGACCGTCGCGCTGGTGGCAGCGCCGATCGCCTGCGGAGCTCCGCTCCGGGTCGTGTGCTCCGGTACGCTGATTGGGCCACGCGTCGTCCTCACCGCGGCGCACTGCGTGACCGCGCTTCCGGTCGCCGATATGCTCGTCCACTTCGGTAGTGACGTGGCGAGCGGCCAGGGGGTGCTCGTGGCGGTCGATCACGTGGTCGCGCATCCCGACTACGCCCCGCCGGCCGACGATGTCGGTGTGCTCGTGCTCGCGGAGCCGGCTCCGATGATCCCGCTCGCCATCCGGCGCACGATCGCCCTCGGCCCGGCGGACGTCGGTGCGCAGGTCCGGATCGCTGGGTTCGGCAGCGACGAGCTCGGCGGCCTGGGCGTGAAACGCCAGGGCACGGCGACGATCACCGCCGTCAACCCACGCGACTTCGTGATCGGTGCCGCGCCCGCGATGAGCTGCGAGGGCGACAGCGGTGGGCCCGTATACATCACCCGCAATGCGATCGAGGAGCTCGCCGGCATCACGGCGTTCGGGGATGCGCAGTGCAAGCTGTCGGGGACGAACATGCGCGTCGATGCGTACGACGCCTTCATCGCGCCGAACCTCGCGGCGTCCCCACCACCCGCGCGGCCCGGCCTCGATCCGAGCGCCGACTTCTGCGCGGCGTCGTGCGCCGATGATGCCGACTGTCCGCTCGGGATGGGATGCGTGCCGAACCCCGCGGGAGGCATGGCCTGCGGCCCGCGTGGTCTCCCACCGGGCCTGCTCACCGGAACGTGTGGAGCCGGCGGCGAGTGCGAGAGCGGGATGTGTCTGAGCGTCGGGGAGAGCTGCTCGTGCTACGCGCCGTGCGCGGCGCCGCCCAAGGATGACGACGGATGCTCGGCCGCGGGCCCCGGCGTCGGGTTCGCGCTGATCGTGCTCGTGTGCGGCTTCGTGCTCAGGCGCGCTTCGCGAGCTCCTTTGCGGCCTTCGCGCCATACTCCTGGCGGCCATAGCGTTCGGCGAGCAGCGTGAGCAGCTCGGTCTCCTCGGCGTCGCGACCGGCGCGGCCGTGGTGAACCGCCAGTCGCCATAGTGCCTTCGGCACCTGGATGCTGCCCGGGTGCTCGACGCGCATCGCTTCGAGGCTCTCGATGAAGGCGCGGTCATCGCGCATCGCTTCGGCGGCGTCCGCGACCGCCACGAACGCGCCGTCGGTGAGCGGCATGGTCGGGAACTGTGCGTCCTCGAGCGAGCGGTAGAGCTGGAGCGCGCGCGCGTGGTCCTTGCCGCGCACGAGATCGATCAGCACGCGCGAGGCGAGGGTGCGCACGCTGCCGAGCTCGCCCTTCTTGATCGCGGCGAGGCACTGGCTGTAGCGATCATCCTTCACGGGCAGCGCAACCACCACGTCATCGTCATCGTCGCTGTCCGGCTGGGCCGAGCGCGGCCACACCATGATCGCGACGAGGGCGACCGCGACGCCGAACCCGAAGCCGCCGACGTGCGCGGCATAAGCCACCTGGGTCGCGCCGTCGGAGCCCTTGTCGAGCGAGGCGAGTAGCGCCTGATCGCCGAGCCACAGCGGGAGCGCGACGTATGCGGGGATCTGGAACGTCCCGGTGCGCATCATCAGGAAGTACCAGAGCGTGATCCGCGTCTTCGCGAAGTAGACGAGGAACGCACCCATCGCCGCCGACACGGCGCCCGATGCACCAACGAGGATCGTCGGCGGACCCGTGTACGTGAGGTCGTAGCAGATCGTCGCGACCGCAGCGCCGAGTAGATAGAACGCTACGAACTTCGCGCGCCCCCAGCGATCCTCTACGGCGGAGCCGACGAGCCAGAGGAACAACATGTTGCCGATCAGGTGGAGCCAGCCGTCATGAACGAACGCCGAGGTGAGGATTCGATAGTCCAGGCCCTCGCCGGTGCGGTACCCGAAACGCCAGATCGGCACGCGATCGAGCAGCGCCTTCGTGTGCTCGATCACCGCCGCGGCCTCCTCCTCCGTCTGCGCGGCCTCGACCCGGGCGATGGCCTCGCCGATCTCGCGGCGACTCGGCGCGGCGGCGGTCGAGTAGATCTGCACGATCGTGCACAGCGCCATCAGGGTGATGGTGGCCCACGGATACCGTGAGACCTGCTGGTCGTGGCCGATCGGGATGATCACGAGCCAATGGTACAGATAGGATTCGCCCCATGGCCACTCCTCCTTCGACTCGCACGGATGCGATCACCGAGACGCTGCATGGCGTCGCCGTCGCGGATCCGTATCGCTGGCTGGAGGACGAGCACGCTCCGGAGGTCCAGGCGTGGATGAGCGCGCAGGACGAGTACACGCGCGGGGAGCTCGCGAAGCTACCCGGGCGCGACGAGCTGGCGGCCCGGTTCCGCGAGCTGTTCTATTACGATGCGGTCAGCGCACCCGCGCACTGCAAGGGTCGCTACTTCTACACGCGCAAGCACACGGACAAGGAGAAGACGATCGTCTACTGGAAGCAGGGCGAGGACGGCGCGGAGCAAGTGCTGTTCGATCCGAACGCGTGGAGCGAGGACGGCAGCGTGGGGCTCGGCGGCTGGTGGCCCACGCACGACGGCACGTACGTGGCGTACTCGGTCAAGCTCAACAACTCCGACGAGACCACCACGAAGATCCGCGACGTCGCCGCTGGTACCGACCTGACCGATGCGCTCGACGGTACGAAGTACTCCGGCGCGTCGTGGACGCCGGACGGCACGGGGTTTTACTACACGTGGGTCCCGCCGGTCGGTGGCGAGGTGACGATCGCGGATCGCCCCGGCTTCGCGGAGCTTCGCTACCACGCGCTCGGCGCCGAGCAGGCGAGCGATCCAGTGATCCACGAGCGCACCGGAAGTCCGCAAACATTTCTCTCCGGCGGCGTCTCGTTCGATGGTCACTGGCTGGTCGCCACGATCTCGCACGGGTGGAGCTCGACCGACGTCTATCTCAAGGACGCGCGGGTTCCGGACGCGCCGTGGCGCCCGGTGGTGAAGGACGTCGATGCCACGTTCGCGACCGACGTGTGGCGTGACCAGCTCTACATCACGACGAATGACGGCGCGCCGCGATACCGGATGTTCAAGGTGGATCCGGCGAACCTCGAGCGCAGTGCATGGCGCGAGATCATCCCCGAGAGCGAGGGCACGCTGGAGAGCGTGAACGTGGTGGGCGAGCACCTGATCGCCACGTATCTGCGCACCGCCGCGACGCAGATCGAGGTCCGCGATCTCGAGGGGAACTTCCTCCGCGCGATCGCTCTGCCGCCGCTCGGGACCTCGGGTGGCATCAGCGGCAACCCCGACGAGGACACCGGTTACTTCGCGTACACCTCGTTCACCGAACCGCAGGTGATCTACAAGACCTCGATCGCGACCGGCGAGGTCACCGAGTGGACGCGCGTGAAGTTGCCGATCGATACCTCGCAGCTCGTGACGGAGCAGGTGTTCTATCCTTCGAAGGACGGCACGAAGATCTCGATGTTCCTGATCCACGGCAAGGACACCGTGCGCGATGGAACGAATCCGACGATCCTCTACGGCTACGGCGGCTTCAACGTGAACATGACGCCGGCGTTCGCGTCATCGCGCGCGGTGTGGATCCAGCGCGGCGGCGTGTACGCCATCCCGAACCTGCGCGGCGGCGGCGAGTACGGCGAGGACTGGCACCGCGCCGGCATGCTGCTGACCAAGCAGAACGTGTTCGATGACTTCATCGCGGCGGCGGAGTTCCTGATCGCCGAGCGCTGGACCTCGCCGCGCCACCTGGCGATCTCCGGCGGATCGAACGGCGGGTTGCTGGTCGGCGCCGCCGGGACGCAGCGCCCCGACCTGTTCCGCGCCGTGATCTGCGCCGTGCCGCTGCTCGACATGCTGCGCTATCACCTCTCGGGCTCGGGCAAGACGTGGATCCCGGAGTACGGTTCTGCCGAGGACGCAGAGCAGTTCCGCGTGCTGCACGGTTACTCGCCATATCGTCGCGCTGTCGATGGCGGGCCGCATGGGTACCCGGCGTTCCTGTTCGATTCGGCGGATCACGACGACCGTGTCGATCCGCTGCACGCGCGCAAGCTCGCGGCGATCCTGCAGGCAAACCAGATGGCGGAGGCGCCGATCCTGCTGCGGATCGAGCGCAACGCCGGTCACGGTGGCGCGGACATGGTGAAGTCGCAGGTCGAGCGCGTCGCAGATACGCTCGCGTTCCTCACTGCACGGCTCAGGTGACGCCGCGCACGCATGGGAAGGAATCCGGTGCGTGTGTCTGTTATGACCTGCACATGCGCTTTGCCTCGCTCGCCGCGGTCCTCGTTCCTCTGCTGGCCGCCTGTCCCGGCGGAGGTACCGGCGCCAACCGCGGCTATCCCGAGCCCAAGGCCGCCGAGATCGTCGCGCGGCTCGAAAAGGATCACACCACGCGCACTGCGTTCACCGCCGAGTCGACGATGGACTACTGGCTCGGCAAAGATCGGCTCAAAGGCACCGTGCTGGTGATGGGCACGATCGGCAAGAAGGTGCGGTTCAACGCGCTGTCTCCCGCCGGCGGCACCGTGCTCGCCGACATGGCGTGTGATGGAACCAACTTCGCGTACGTCGATCAGCAGAACAACTGCCAGCTCACCGGGCCGTGCGATCGGCAATCGATCGCGGCGCTGCTTCATGTCGAGGTCGAGCCCGAGGACTTCATCTACTTTGCGGTCGGCAGCGTGCCGATCGTCGCGACGGCAGGCACGGTGATGTGGGATGCGAAGACCGGGCACGAGAACGTCGCACTGACCGGCCCGAAGGGCACGCAGACGATCGAGCTCGACATGCGCGGCGGTCACTTCGACGTGATCAAGAGCGACCTCAAGGATCCCGCCGGTAAGACCGTGTGGTCGATCGAGAACGCGGATTTCGGCAACGTCGCCGATCCGAACGGCGTGGAGCACCGGCTCCCCGGCAAGACCCGGTTCAAGGCGCCGAACCAGGCGGCGGATCTGCTCGTGGACTGGGGCGAGCGCACCGTGAACCCCGACCTGTCCAACCCGGCGAAGTTCACGGTCGCCGTGCCGGCCGGCCTCGCGCAGTGCGGGCCGAAGTCATAGCTGCGCGATTCCCAGGTACGCGAGCGCGCCGGCGAGGTAGCCGAGCAGCGCCGGCAACGACATCTTCCGCACGTACCAGCCGAACGTGATCCGCTGCATCCCCATCACGGCCACGCCCGCGGCCGATCCGATGATCAGGATGCTCCCACCCGTGCCTGCGCAGTAGGCGAGGAACAACCAGAAGTGGTGATCGTGCGGGAAGTGCGCGAGCGTGTACATGCCCTGCGACGCGGCGACCAGTGGCACGTTGTCGACGACGGCGGAGGACAGACCGATCGACATCGTGATGACGTCGACGTTGCCGATCGTCTCGTCCATATGGTGCGCGAGCGACGCGAGCAAGCCCGCGCTCTGCAACGCGCCGATCGCGAGCAGGATGCCGAGGAAGAACATGATGCTCTGCGTGTCGACGCGCTGCAGCGCTCCGGCGACGGAGAGTACGTCGCGCGCCTCGTCGTTCTTGCGCTTGTGGATCAGCTCGGTGACGGTCCACAGCACGCCGAGCCCGAGCAACATGCCCATGAACGGCGGCAGGTGCGTGACCGTCTTGAACACGGGCACGAACAGCAGAACCCCGCCGCCGACGATCAGGACGAGCCGGCGCTCGAGCGTTGTCGTCGGCCGGCAATCGGCCGTGGTCTCGGCCGCGGGCCGCACGCACTGGCCCTTCATCCGTAGCCCGAGCCACAGCACCGGGACGGCAACGGAGACGAGCGCGGGCACGAACAGGTGCCGGATGATCGCGCCGGTCGAGATCTGACCGCCGATCCACAGCATCGTCGTCGTGACATCGCCGATCGGCGACCATACGCCGCCGGCGTTTGCCGCGATGATCACCGCACCGCCGTAGACCATCCGGTCTTCGTCGTCGCTGACGAGCTTGCGAACGACCGACATCATCACGATCGAGGTCGTCAGGTTGTCCAGCACGGCGGACAGGAAGAACGCGACCACCGAGACGATGACGAGCAGGCGTCGCCGCGACCGGGTGTGGATCCGCGACGTCAGCAGCTGGAAGCCATCGTGGGCGTCGATCAGCTCGACGATCGTCATCGCCCCTAGCAGGAAGAACAGGATCCCGGAGAGGTCGCCCATCTGATGGACGAGCGAGTCCCCGATCACGTGGTGATCGCCCGTGACGATGTACGCGGTCCAGCACGCCACGCCGGTCAACAGCGCCGACGCCGCCTTGTTGATGCCGAGCGCATGCTCGAACACGATGGCCAGGTAGCCGACGACGAACAGAACAACGAGCAACATGGAAACGGCCTCCCCGGAGGGGATGTGCTGGCGGCCCGACCAGCACGGAGCCTGCAGCGACGGTCGCTGCACCCACTTGGTTGTGTCCCGAGGCTACTACGCGCCGAGAACGTAGTGGGATAGCCTGCCCCGGTGACCTCGTCGATCGCTGGCATGCTGCTCGGCCTCCTGGTTGGCCTGCGCCATGCGTTCGAACCGGACCACCTGACCGCGATGGCGACGCTCGTCACCGACGCGCGCGATCCGCGGCGCGGCGCAGCGCTCGGCGCGCTGTGGGGCCTCGGCCACACGATCTCGCTTGTCGTGGTCGGTGCGATCCTGATCGGCCTCGGCTCGGTACTGCCCATGCGGCTCGCGGTCGCGTTCGAGCTCGCGGTGTCGGGCGTGCTCGTCCTGCTCGGCGTGCGCGCCGTTGTTCGTGCGTGGCGCGAGGGCCTGGTCGGGCCCACCCACCCGCACGCGCACGGCGGTCGCGGTCACGTGCACGCGGGGCCCGATCTTCACGTTCACCTGGGACGGCGGACGCTCGCATGGCGACCTCTCGCCGTCGGACTCGTTCACGGGCTCGCCGGCTCCGGTGCGCTGACCGCGATCGTGTTCGCGCAGCTTCCGTCTACCGCGGAGCGCATCGCGTACATCTCGGTGTTTGGCCTCGGCTCGATCGTCGGCATGGCCGCCGCGTCGGCGTTCGTCGGCGCATCGCTCGGCGTGTTCCACCGCGGGCGGCGCTGGCTCGCGCTCGGTGCGGGCGCGCTGTCGATCGGCCTCGGCATCGCGTGGAGCGTTCCGTTGGTCGCGCAGCTCGTCTGATAGCGCCCGAGCACGCGCGACGGGTCGCGGCGGCTTACACGTTCTGAGGTACCCTGGACGCCGATGCCCGACGCGATGACCGAGCTGGCGCACGACCATGCAGCGCTCAATCGGATGGTGCTGTCCCTGGCGAGCGCGATCCGCCGTGCGGAGGTGGAGGCCTCGAGTAGCCACCTCGAGCTCGGGTTCGGCGAGCTGCGGGACGAGCTGTTCCATCACTTCGCGCGCGAAGAGGAAGCGTTGTTCCCGTTCGTCGCGGAGGTCACGCCTGCGCTCGAGCCGCAGGTCAAGGCCATGCTCGTGGCGCACGACATGATCTGCGGTTCCCTCTCGCGCATGGTCCACGTCGCGGCCACCGGAGCTCCCACGGCGACGCTGCTCGCGCTGTTCGAACGTTTCGAGAACGCGTACGCGGACCATGCCCAGCTGGAGACGGCCTTGCTGACCAGCCTCGAAGGCGCCCTCGATCAGGGCCAGCGCCGCCAGCTCAGCGATCTGGTCGCGGCTCTCTGAAACCTCAGAGCGACGTGGCCACGCCGACCGAGTAGAACGTCAGCGGCGAGCTCTGGTTGCGATACTCCGTCTGGATCCACCCCGCCGTGCGCACGGTCGACGACACGCGCAGCTCGTCGAGCTGACCGGCGAAGAACGTCGGCGCCGGATCGGCCGGGTTGCCGCCCCACAGCCAAGCGGCGGGCTGCGCTTGCTGTGTCCACAACGTCGGGACGTTCATCACGTTCGGCGTGATCAGCGCGCCGTTGACGTACAGCTTCACTTCCTTGGTCGCGAACGCCCAGGTCACGGATGCGTAGGCCCACGTCGCGTTCGTGAACGGGTTCGGCACGAGGTTGTAGTCGTTGGTGTCGCCGGTCCACGGATAGAAGTAGTGATCTCCGTCGGCCTGTACGGACCACGAGAATCCGTTGGGCGCAGCGCCGAACGTGTTGCTCGACGTCATCACGAGTTGCACCCTGCCGTTGCTCGGGTCGGTGAACTTGACCCACATCGCGGCGGTGCCCGTGCCGGCGGTTGCATCGAGGCTGCCGCTGTCGGGCATGCTGATGCGATCGTCGATGCCATCGAACGTGGCCGCGCCGCCGATCATGCCGGCGGTGTTGAGTGCGGTGCCGCCGAGATCGGTGCCGTGGTTGCTGTTCGTCGTGGCGTCCTTGATCGCGTTGATGCCACCGACCGTCTCGTCGAGGTGCCACACGCCGCGGTAGGTCGGTCCCCACGTCATCGCCACATCCGACTGCTCGGCCGTGTTCGGGTTCTTGTAGTAGAGGTAGATCACGGTGGGCGTGGCCGACGAGAGCGTCGGCACGTTGACCCACGCGATCAGCTCGCCGGTCTGCTTCACGAAGCGCTGGCGCTGATACGGCAGGCGCGTCACGCCGTCCGCGGCGATGAACATGATGTCGCCGCCGTTCGCGTTCGCATCGAGCGCGAGGTCCACATCGGCTGGCAGTGAGATCAGCACCGGGAAGCTCGCGTGCGGACCGCCGGCGACCTTCGTGTTGTCGATCGTGATCGTCTTGCGCCGCATCCACTGCGACGTCGCGATGAACGAATCGGGAGGCATGTCGGGCGGCGCATCGGCGGCGTCGCGCGGACCACCGTCGTCGTCGGAAGCGTCGATGGCCACGCCGGCGCCCACGTGGAACCCACAGCCCGTGGCTGCCAGTACCAGGGCGCTCGCCTTCCACATCCCACCATCGTAACCCGACCGGCCATGGGTGGAAGTACGCGTTCCGGTGGGCGTTTTCTCCTGTGATCCCACCTCGGCCCACCCTCGTACTTCCTGCACTGCAATGAGGGCGCGGTTCCTGATCCTGCTGTGGTTGCTCGGCATCGAGGTGATGCCGGGGCTCCATCAGGCATTCCACCACGTCGGGAACCACCATCACGACGGCGACCAGATCGTGGCCGACGAGGATCACGACCACGACGACGACCATCACGATGCCGACCGCCCGGTTCCGCAGACCGAGCTCGATCATCCCGAACACGCGCACGCCGGTGGTGGCCTCGCGCACCGTGCGACCGCCCTCCAGGTCGCGCCGTCGCCGATCACCAAGCCGCTGCCGATCGATCGCGGCACGACCTACCTCGTGGCGTCGCTCGAGCAACCACTGATCTCGATGTTCGCACTCGTGTCCTGTGCCCGTGGTCCGCCGATGACGGTGATGTCGCGCTCGACCTCACCCCGTCACGTCTGACTCTCGCCAGGACATCCCATGCTCCGCACTCTCGGTGCCTTCGTCGGCATCTCCGCGCTAGCTGCACCTTCCGCGCTCGCGCAGCCCGATGTAACGCCACCGCTTCCCCAGCTCACCGACGAGCAGCTGCTCGCGGCTTCCACCAAAGAAGCCGAGGACGCCGAGGTGATCGAGGTGACCTCCGATGCGCCCGCCGAGTCGGCGTCGTCGGTCCACCTTTCCACCTCCGAGCTGCGCTATCGCTCGCGCACGCAACCGTCGGATCTGCTGCGCCAGGTGCCGGGCCTCGTGGTCTCGCAGCACGCGGGTGGCGGCAAGAGCGACCAGTACTTCATCCGCGGCTTCGATGCCGATCACGGCACCGACATCGCGATCTACGCCGACGGCATCCCGGTCAACCTGACCTCGCACGGTCATGGCCAGGGCTACGCCGATACGCACTGGTTGATCCCGGAGACGCTCGACAGCGTCGACATGCACAAGGGTCCGTATGCTGCGCGCTACGGCGACTTCTACACGGCGGGCGCGCTCGAGCTGAAGACGATCGACAAGATCGATGGCCCCACGATGTGGATCGCGGCCGGGTCTCCGCTCACCGGCCAGGGCGGGATCAACCGCCGCCTCGTCGGCATGGCGAGCCCGTCGATCCGCAACAACAAGGACGACAAGTCGCTGATCGCCGCGCAGATCGGCGAGTCCGACGGTCCGTTCGTCAACCCGCAGGACTTCCGCCACGGCAACGCGCTCGTCAAGTGGCAGGGCGACGTGGGCCCTGGGTCGCTGAAGGTCGAGGGCAACTGGTACCAGGGCTCGTGGAACCAGTCGGGCCAGCTCCCCGATAGCGAGATCGCCTCGGGTCGCGTGTCGCGGTTCGGCGCGATCGATCCGAGCGAAGGTGGCAAGGCGAAGCGCGCGAGTGGGCAGGTCGGCTATGCCGTGCGCGATACCCAGGCGGGCACAAGCTGGACGTCGAACGCGTACGTCGTGGGCAACAAGCTCGATCTGTTCTCGAACTTCACGCTGTACGCCCGCGACCAGATCAACGGCGACGAGATCGAGCAGACCGATGGTCGGCTGCTCTACGGCGCCGACACCGCCTACGAGAAGCGGATCGGCTCGGGCGATCTGCAAGCGTTGCTCACCACGGGCGCGCAGGTCCGTGCGGATGACGTCGAGACCTCGCTGTGGCACGCGTCGCAGCGCCGTCGACTCGACGAGTGCTTCGCCGAGGGTGCGAACCCGTGCAACCGCACCGACAATCACATTCGCAACGTCGCCGCGTACGCGGAGGCGAAGATCATGAAGGGCGACTGGCTGCGCGTGTACCCGGGCCTTCGCGTCGACGGCTTTTCGTGGAACGTCTCTGATCTCGATCCCGAGACCGCGAACGATCCGATGACAACGACGGGCGGCTCGGCGACAAAGGCGATCGCCAGCCCGAAGCTGTCGGTCGAGATCGTGAGCTCGGACAAGGTCGCGCTGTTCGTGAACACCGGCATGGGCTTCCACTCGAACGACGCGCGCGCCGCGGTCGCGAGCAAGGGCAACGGCGCACTTGCCCGGGCGATCGGCGCCGAATTCGGCGCGCGCATGAAGCCGGGCGCACACGCACGCGTCTCGGCCGACGTCTGGTATCTACACCTCGCGTCGGAGCAGGTGTGGAGCGGTGACGCCGGTGGGACCGAGGCCTCGGAGCCTACCCGCCGCTTCGGGCTCGACATCGAGGGCTCGGTCGATGCGACCGACTGGCTCTCGCTCGACGGGAACGTCACCTGGGCTCACGCGACCGCGGTCGCCAACGCCGGCAACGGCGGCGCGCTCGCGCTCGCTCCACGCTGGATGGGCTCGGGCGGCTTCAGCGTGCACGACCAGCGCGGCTTCATCTCGATGCGCACGCGCGGCATCGGTGATCGCCCGGGCAACGATGACGGTACGCTGACCGCCGAGGGGTATCTGATCTTCGACATCATCGCCGGCAAGAAGATCGGCAAGTCGATCGACCTCAACCTGACGGTCAACAACGTGTTGAACGCCAACTGGCGGGAGGCGCAGTTCGCCGAGGAGTCGCGAGTGTCACCGACTGCCGGCCTGATGGAGCAGATGCACTACACGCCGGGTATGCCGCTGACGGCGACGCTGACGGCCGCATATACGTACTAGATCTGCGCCGTGCGCCCGGCCACGACCCAACCGGTCAAGCCGCCCGCGACGAGTCCGAGCACCACGCCGATCGCGCCGCCGAGCCCCGTGGTGCCGCAGCCAAGGAGGCCGGTGAGCGCGGCCGTGGCGATCGCGGCGATCGCGAATCGGCGCGGTGAGTCATCCGTCGTCGCCCTGTAGCCCACGAGCATTCCGAGCACGGAGCTGGTGCCGAAGCACGCCGTGACCCGGTATCTACCGCGTCACCACGGTCGCACCCTAGCATGTCGAACCAAGCTCACCTCGAGCGTCGGCGTGCCGCTGTCAGGTATGATGGGCGGGGAGCAGGCTCGGGCCAACAATGATCGGCATCGGCTCCTCGCCGCGCGCGATCTGCTGCCACGTCGTCGCCCACACGGACCAGTACAGCGGCTCGCGCCCGAACAGCGCGTGGCGCCCGCCGAGGTCGAACAGCTGCCCGGTGTACGGAGCGCCGCGCGTGACCGGCGTCAGCTTCGCGGCGGTGAGATCGTAGATCGCCTCGGTCTCGAAGCCATCGCCGGGCCACACCACGAGACCCTCGTCGGCGATGTCGTACGGCGGCGTCGGCGCGTCGTCCGGCTTGAGGGCGTGCTCGAGTTGTTCGCGAAGGAGCTCGACCCCGGAGAGCTTGTAGAACCCGGCGAGCGCGATCTCGAAGATCCGGCGCTGGGCTTCGTCGAGCTGCGTGATCCATCCCGGCTCGGCGAGCCCGCCGACGATCCACCCAGATTGCAGCTCGAACCGGATCGTCGCCGGCGCGGAGCCCACGCTCGGGCACACGATCGTCATCTGCACGCGGTTCGAGCCGATGTCGATCCGCGCCAGCGCGACATCGGTGGCGCGGAACGCCTCGACCTCGACGAGCATCGACACGAGCTGGCGATCGACGAACTTCGCGATCGCCTCCTCGACGTGGTGCAGCCCGTCGTGCTGCTTCGCGATGCCCTTCTCGTCGCCGCGCCACGCGGCGCGCCGCAGCCGCGTGAACAGCTTCGGGATCGTCCCGGAGTGAAATCCCGGCCGCAGGAAGCCGACCATCGACTCGCCGTGGTGACCGATGCCGAGCGCCTCGAGCGTCGGGGGCCGGCTCGCGCGATACAGCTTCCAGTTCTCCTTGAGCTCCCACACGAGGAAGCCCGCGAGGCCGGGGAGCACGAGCACGGTGAACCCGGCGAACCCCTTCGCGAACGTGGAGCCCAGCAGCCCCTCCATCGCGTTGGCGACGCCGGAGAGGATCGAAGGGATGATCGGGAGCATGATCTTCGCGGCCACGGTGACTACCGGGAAGTGCTTGATCGGGTTCGTCGTCGGTTCGATGAACAGATCGACGTAGAGGCGCAGCACGTACGCGATCAAGAACCACACGGTGCCGAGCGCGCCCTTGATCACGAGCTTGATCATCGACTGGCCCTGCCGGAACCGCAGCAGCTCGTCGACGCGATAGATCGCGCGGTCGACAAGGTCGGCGAGCTTCGCGAAGAACTCGAGGATGAGCTTCACGAGCCCAGGGAGGATGCGCGTCGTGAACTGCTTGCCCGAGATCACCAGCCAGTCGGTGATTCGCTCCTCGACGAGGCGGCCGTATCTCGAGTTGAAGGCGAGCGCGCACGCGACGAAGATGCCTCCCGCGATGACCCAGCGCGCCCACTCGTCGAAGCGCCCCGTGAACAGCAGCGAGATCGCCGCCGGGATCGCGGGACGGATCAGCCAGCGGTTGATGCGACTCTCGATGAACGCGCGCGTGACCGGGTGACGCCAGATCGCGATCGGGATCGTCCACAGCACGAACCTCAGCAAGTGTCCGTTGAGCCTGATAGCCCACCACACCGCGTCACGGAACGGCCGGAGGTGCAGTACCAGGAACAGGAAGGCCGCGCCGCCGTACAGCGTGTAGGGCGTCGAGATCTGCAGATGAACGCCCCAGATCTTGTGCACCAGCGGCCCGACCATGTGCTGCAGCCCCTCGACGGCGGCGAGCGAGGCCAGGAGCGGGAGGAACACGTACAGCGTGAGGAGGCGACCGATCGGCGTACCGAACAGGATCGACGACATCTTCTGGAGGAAGCGCAGATAGATCTCGCCGCTGCGATACACGCCGTCGAGCGAGCCCTCGAGGATCCGATCGGCCTGTAGGATCTGGTCGCCCGACTTCAGCGCCAGCAGCGTGAGGTCGGGCATCTTGAGATCGTTCTTCGAGAGCGCGTCGCGGAGATCGGCGAGCGTCAGCCGGCCCACGCCGACCGCGCGATCGAGCAGCTCGTCGACCAGCTTCTTCTGCGCCACGCGCTCGGGCAGCGAGTGCGGTTGCAATCCGACGGCGTCGAGGGTGGCCTCGACCTTCGGCCGCAGCTGCTCGCGCACGTTGTGGTCGCCGCGCTTCGTGATCTCGTGCAGGACCGCGGCGAGGCGATCGCGCTGCTCGGCGGTCGCCAGCTCGCATGCGGCGACCTTCTCGCTCGCCTGGTGCAGCTTCTTCGCCATCCGCACCTCGCGGGTCGCCGGCAGCGAGCGCACGACCTTGCGCTTGCCGAGGGACAGCGCCCAGCTCACCACATCGACGACCTTGACCTCGTGCTCCGCGACGATGCACGCCGCCTGCAGATCGTAGATCAGGCGCGCGCCGAGGTTGAACTGCAGCGACCGCTGCGTTCCTGCGAAGTGGACCACCGGCAACAGGGCATCGACCCAGCCCTGGGTCGCTGGCTTGCCGAGTGACGTGGCCAGCCGGTCGACGAGTGCCTGGAGATCCGTGCGTGCACCCGGGAGATCACCGGCACGCGCCGCATAGATCGAAGCGCGCGCGAGGTTGCCCTTCTTGCGCGCCTTGGCTGCATCCTTGCGCGCGGATCGATCCGCGAACTCGAGCTTGCCCGAGGCCGCATATGGATCCATCGGCTCCTCGGCATCGATCGTCGGCGCTCGCGGTGCGCGCGCAGGTCGCGACGCGCGAAACAGCGCATCCGCATCGACATCGCGACCGATCGTCGCATTGACCGCGGCGAGATCTGCGAGGGCAGGGAACGTATAGACCAGCGCGCGGGGAGCGAACCGCGCGAGCTCGAGATAGAGCGCCACGAACTCGAGATAGATCACGCCTTCGCCGGCGGGCGGGACCAGGAGGTCCTCCTGCCGCAACACGGAGCGGATCTCGTCGAACTCGGTCTGGCCGATCGCATCGATGCGCTCGCGGATCCCCGCGGGGGTCAGCGCACCGCGTGCGACCTGCTCGTCGAGCGCGAGATGGACCCGCGCGTGGAACACGGCGCGCCACGCGGCGGTCAGTTCCTTTGGATTCGCCGCGAGCAGCTTCGTGCGATCGCCGGTGATCAGGATGACCCGGTCGGGTAGATCGGCACGGACGAGCGCGGCGGGCAGGGCGGCCTTCGCGATCACGAAGCAGTGGTCGTGGGGAACCCGCAACCCGACGCCGCGGAGCTTGTGATGGCTCTTGATGAGGCGGCGGAGGACGCCGTCCTCGACCAGGATTGCTCCCAGGCGGGAGAGCTCTTCGTCTACTGCGTCCATCGGGGACACTGCACCGTACTCGTGAGGTACCCTCTCGTCCACATGCTGCTGGAGATCCGGGACCTGGTGACGGAGTTCCGCACCGACGCCGGGACCGTGCGCGCCGTGGACGGGATCTCGTTCGAGATCGCCGAGCGAACCACGCTGGGGGTGGTCGGTGAGTCTGGCTCGGGCAAGAGTGTGACCGCCCTCTCCGTGATGCGCCTGATCACCTCGCCGCCCGGCCGGATCGCCTCGGGCTCGATCAAGTACGCGGGCAAGGACCTCATGGCGCTGTCGCCCGCGGAGATGCGAAAGATCCGCGGCAACCGGATCGCGATGATCTTCCAGGAGCCGATGACGTCGCTGAACCCAGTGTTCACCGTCGGCGATCAGGTCGGCGAGGCGGTGCGCCTGCACCAGAACAAGTCGAAGGCCCAGGCGCGGGCGATCTCGATCGACATGCTGAAGCTCGTCGGCATTCCGTCCCCCGAGACGCGCGTCGATGACTATCCGCACCAGCTCTCGGGTGGCATGCGGCAGCGCGTGATGATCGCGATGGCGCTCGCGTGCAAGCCGGATCTCCTGATCGCCGACGAGCCGACCACGGCGCTCGACGTCACGATCCAGGCGCAGATCCTCGATCTCCTGCGCTCGCTCCAGCGCGATCTCGGCATGTCGATCCTCCTCATCACGCACGATCTCGGCGTGGTCGCGGAGACGTGTGACGAGGTCGTCGTGATGTACGCGGGCCGGATCGTCGAGCGCGCCACCACGGAGGTCTTGTTCGCCGCGCCACGCCACCATTACACCGCGGGCCTCCTCCGCTCGATGCCGAGCTATGGCGACGATAACTTCGAGCGGACGCGGCTCGTCGAGATCAAGGGCATGGTGCCGAGCCTCGCGGAGCTGCCCGTGGGCTGCAAGTTCGTCGAGCGCTGCGGCGCCGCGCAGGAGCTCTGCCGCACCGACGAGCCGGCGCTCGTGCAGCTCGGCGCGTCGCACGTGCGCTGTCATTTCCCGCTGGAGCCCGCGTCATGAGCCTGCTCGAGCTGACGAATCTCACGAAGCATTTCGGTCCGGTGCGCGCCGTCGAGGACATCACGCTCGCGGTCGAGGCGGGCGAGACGCTCGGGCTGGTCGGCGAATCGGGCTGCGGCAAGTCAACGCTCGGCCGCACGGTGCTGCGCCTCTACGAGCCGACCTCGGGGCGGATCGTGTTCGACGGCAAGGATCTGACCGCGCTCTCGCAGCGCGCGCTGCGGCCACTGCGCCGTTACATGCAGATGATCTTCCAGGATCCGTACGCGTCGCTCAATCCGCGGATGAGCGTGGGCGCGGCGATCAGCGAGCCGCTCGAGATCCACGAGCTCGGTGCGACCAAAGTGGACCGCGCCGCGCGGGTTGGCGAGCTGCTCGCGAAGGTCGGGCTGCGGGGGGATGCCGCAAAACGCTACCCCCACGAGTTCTCCGGTGGGCAGCGCCAGCGCATCGGGATCGCGCGCGCGCTCGCATGTAAGCCAACGTTCATCGTGTGCGACGAGCCGATCTCCGCCCTCGACGTCTCGATCCAGGCGCAGATCGTGAATCTGCTCGAGGACCTGCAGAAAGCGGAGTCCCTCACCTACCTGTTCATCTCCCACGACCTCAAGATCGTGCAGCACATCTGCGACCGCGTCGCCGTGATGTATCTCGGCAGGATCGTCGAGCTCGCCGAGGCAAAGACGCTGTATCGCACCCCGAAGCACCCCTACACCCAGGCCCTGCTGTCGGCCGTCCCGCGCATCGATCCGAAGGCGCGCAAGGACCGGATCATCCTTCAAGGCGACGTGCCGAGCCCGCTGGCGCCCCCGCCAGGCTGCCCGTTCCACCCGCGCTGTCCCATCAAAGACAAGCCCAAGGCGTGCTTCACAGAACTCCCGAAACTTCGCGTGCTCGGCAACGGCGCCCAGGCCGCGTGTCACGTCGCAGAGTGAAGTAGAATTATTCGGAAATGAGCTCACGCTCGGGAGAGCTTGCGATGCGGCCGCTGCCGGCGGTTCTCCTCGACCTCCACGAGGATCTCGCGACGGGATCGCTGATCCTGAAGCGCGGCCGCGTCTCGAAGACGGTCGAGCTGGTCAATGGCAACCCGGTGTCCACCGCGTCCACGCCGCGCGACGAGACGCTCGGGCACTTCCTTGTATCGAGCGGTGTGATCAGCGAGGAGCAGCATCGCTCTGCGGTCGCGCGCGTCGGCGAGCTCGGCGGCAAGCTCGGGGAGGCGCTCGTCGCGATGCGGATGCTCACGGTCGAGCAGCTGATCGAGCAGCTCGGCAAGCAAGCGCGTCACAAGCTGGTCCAGGCGCTGCGCTGGCCGCAGGGCGCGTGGCGATTCGACGAATCGTTCGATCCGATCGAGGGCATGCAGCTACGCATGGTCGAGGTCGTGCTCGGCGGCCTGAAGGAGACCGCCGTCGAGGATCTCGGCCGGCTCGGGCGGCTCGATGGTCTCAGCTTCGAGCTCACCGAGCGCGGCAAGCGGATCCGTCACGAGCTCAAGCGCGTGTTCGGCGAGCGCGCGATCCATCTGCTGGCGACCGGCTCGCCGATCGCCGACATCGAACGCTCGTTCCCGGACCGAGCGCAGGGCCGCCTCGCGATCGACGCGATGATGATGTGCGATGCGGTCACCGCGATGGCGGTCACCGGCGTGGGCATGGGCAGCGGACCGGTCACGCCGATGGTCGCCCCACCGCGCACGAAGACGCGCCCCGGCTCCGAGCTGTTCGACATGCTGTTCGAGGACATGGACGGCGATCCCGACGGCGCCGCGCCGCTCGAGTTCGACCCCGAAGACTCCGGCGTCGTCTCCCTCGAGGATGTTCGCCAGGCCGGCTCCGAGAGCGAGCACGCCACGGTGCTCAAGCAGACGCTCACCGCCGAGCATGCGCGCATCAAGGGTGCGGACCACTACGCCGTGCTGATGGTCGGTCGCAAGGCCGACAATGACGAGATCGAGACCGCGTTCCGGCTGCGCGCGAGCATGCTGGACCGCGGCACCGCCATCATGACGGACCCGCGCGAGCGCGCGAAGCTCGGCGAGCTACGCCAGATGTACGACGCCGCGCGTGCAGTCCTGCAGGATGATCGCCAGCGGCAGGCGTACGACCGCGAACTCGCCGGCGGCGAGCTGGTGCAAGTCGCGCCGGCGATCGATACCGAGCTGAGCTTCCGCGTCGCCGAGGAGCTGATGGCGCGCAAGCAGTGGGCGCAGGCGATCGGTCACATCAAGACCGTGATCGCGCGCTCGCCGAACGAGGCCGACTATCACGCCGCGCTCGGCTGGTCCGAGTGGATGGCCGGCAACGAGTCCACGCCGGCCGGCGACGCCGCGCGCATTCACCTCAACCAGGCGCTCGCGATCAACCCGGACCACGCCGCGGCGCACGACTTCAAGGGTCGGATCGAAGCGAAGCTCAAGCAGGACGACGCCGAAGCGCTGTTCCACCTCGAGCGCGCCGTCGATCTCGACCCCGCGCGCGTCGAAGCCGTTGCCGCGATCGAAGCACTGCTGATCGGTCGGGGCGAGCTGCGGCGCTGGGAGCGCGTACTCAAGCGGATCCTGTTCCGGCTGCGCGGCAAGAGCACCGTCGCCGAGGCCAAGGCCTGGGCACGCCTCGCGCGGCTCTACCTCGATCACCTCGACGATCCGCAGGCTGGCACCGCGGCCGCCGCGACCGCGCGCAAGATCGCGCCGCGCGACTCCGATGTTGCCGCGCTGATCACCCGCACCGATCAAGTCGCCGCGAAGCACTCCGAGCCGATCCGCGCGGGCTGGCGCGAGGCACTCGCGGACCCGCACTCCGGTGCTGCACTCGTCGCGAGCACGCACGCGAGCGGTCACGCCGATGCCGCGTTCCTCGCCGCGTCGACGATGGTCGCCGTCGGTAGCGCCGATGAATCGATGGCCGGCCTCTACGAAAAGCATCGCGTGCGCGGTGCGAAGTTCCCGACCATGCCGCTCGGCCGCGATCAGTGGGCACTGCTTCGCCACAAGGACGACAGCGTCGAGCTCGGCGCGCTGATGGAGCTCGTCGCGCCGGCGGTCCACGCGCTCGCGCCGATGACGCTCGCCGAGAGCGACCTCGAAGCGGGCAACAAGCTGGAGGACGCGGACGTGCCCGTCGCGTTCGGCCGGCTGCGCACGCAGATCGCGGAGCTACTTGGCGTCGCCGTCGCGCCGGTCTACGCGCGGGTCGAGCTCGGCACACAGATCCACATCGTCGCGGCTGCCACGCCGGTGATCGTCGCGGGCGATGAAGCGCTGACCGCGCCGGAGCGGCCGGAGCTCGTATTCCGCCTCGTGCGCGCGATGACGTTCCTGTGGCCGGGCCGCGCCGTCGGGGCGTCGCGACCAGGCCGCATGCTGCGCGCGATCGTGATGGCGATCTTCCGCGAGGCCTCGGGCTCGACCGTCGGGCTCGAGGATCCGCTCGCCGCCCAGGCCGCGGAGAGTCTGCTGGTGCTCGGTGACACGGCGCGCATTCAGGCGCGTGCGGCGGCGCTGCGGTTGCTCTCGCGCGGCGGCGGTCTGAACCTGTCGCTGTGGGCCCGGTCGCTGTCGCGCACGGCGGACCGCGCCGGGATGCTGCTGTGTGGCGACGTGCCGGCGGCGTTCGCGGGCGCGACGGAGGCCGGCGAGCTCGACCGCGACCTGCAGGAGTTCGCGTACAGCGCGGCGCACGTCAACCTCCGCTCCCAGCTCGGACTCTCGCGTGTCTGAGCTCCACTGACGGGCTATAGTCCGACGGTGGACAAGCCCGAGCACCTGCGGACCGTCGAGACGTCGGCGGCGGCGTGGCTCGCGACAAAGCCGGCGGGCTGCGCGGCCGCAGCGCTGGGCCTCCTTTCCTTCATCATCGTCGCCGTCTCGCAGGGCCAGCTGTGGGCCACGCCCGATCCTCGGATCAGCGTGCCGTGTTTCGTCGTCACGGGGATCGCCGCGCTCGTCTCGGTCGCTCGCAAGGAGCGCGGCGCCTATCCTCTGTGGACGATCGGGCTCGGCCTCGCCGCGGCCTCCCTCGTCCTCGGCTGGTTCCTCATGCTCGCCATCGTGATCGCTGTGACGGTGGTCGTGATGTTGATCCTCCACGCGGTGATGTAAAAGAGGCCACGATGACCGACCACGAGCTGATCTACGACTGGAACTCCGTCGAGAAGGTCGCCCCGATCTCGCCGAAGCGAAAGATCCAGTTCCTCGACGAGACCCTGCGCGATGGCATCCAGTCACCGAGCGTGGTCGACCCATCGATCGACGACAAGCTCCGCCTCGTCGATCTCGCGAACGACCTCGGCATCGACACCATGGATATCGGTCTCCCGGGTGCCGGCAAGCGTGCCGTCGAGGACGTCACCACGATCGCCGAGCACATCAAGTCGCAGAAGCTCAAGGTCAAGGCGTCGTGCGCCGCGCGCACGCACCAGAACGACATCCAGGCGATCATCGATATCTCCCAGAAGGTCGGCATCGAGATCGAGGTCCTGTGCTTCATCGGTAGCTCGCCGATCCGCCAGTACGCGGAGAACTGGGATCTGCCGAAGATGTTGCAGCTCTCCGCGGACGCGATCGATCTCGCGCGCAAGTACAACCTCCCGGTCGCGTACGTCACCGAGGACACCACGCGCTCGCGCCCCGAGATCCTGACGAAGATGTTCACCACCGCCGTCGAGCACGGCGCGCAGCGGCTGATCCTCTGCGACACCGTCGGCCACGCCACGCCCGATGGCATCAAGAACCTCCTCAAGTTCACGCGCAACATGATGAATGGCCTCGGTCGCGAGGACGTCGGTCTCGACTGGCACGGCCACAACGACCGCGGCCTCGGTGTGGTCAACTCGATCTTCGCGATCGAGTACGGCGCCGATCGTATCCACGGCACCGCCCTCGGCATCGGTGAGCGCGTCGGCAACGCGGCGCTCGATCAGATCATGCTGAACCTCAAGCTCCTCGGCGAGCTCCCCGATCACGACCTCACGAAGCTCGTCCTGTGGTGCAAGACCGCGTCGGCCGCCACGCGTGTGCCGATCCATCCGCAGTACCCGCTCGTCGGCACGGATGCGTTCCGCACCGCCACCGGTGTCCACGCCGCCGCGATCATCAAGGCGGAGAAGAAGGGCGACGCGTGGCTCGCCGATCGCATCTACTCCGGCGTCCCGGCCGGCATGTTCGGCAAGGAGCAGGAGATCGAGATCGGTCACTACTCCGGCGAGTCGAACGTCGTCTACTGGCTGAAGAAGCGGGGCTACGAGGCAACGCCCGAGCTCGTCGCCGCCGTCCTCGGTGAAGCGAAGCGCGGCAACCGCGTGCTCTCCGACGACGAAGTCGTGGCGGTCATCAAGTCCGCGCGCGCCTAGGGGGCGCCCCGGCCGGACGGACGGCGACGAATCCACGCGACCGTGCTTCCAGAAAGATGAGCCCCGCAGTTCTCGAAGACCCCAAGGAGAGGTTTACTCCTGCAGGAGAAGGCTCTGCTTCGGGACCTTCGGGGCCTTCGGGGCTCACCTGAACCAGCGGACTCCGGTTCGCAGCCGGCACTGCGGATTGCCGCTCGCGCAGGTCTATGACCTACGCGCTTCAGTGGCGGCGATCAGGCCGCGCCTGGAATTGGCCAGCGCTGCCCCGCCGCTTCGAGAGCGAACCCACCGGGAGCTTCAACAATGCGTTCCGAAATCGCGTGGTATGCGGGCCCGGCGATGCGGCCGCGCAGGTTGCCGCGGGCGCGCGCATACAGTGCGTGATCCTCGGCCTGGCGGAGCGAGTCGTAGGCGAGCTCTTCTTCCTGGTCGTCGTCCCACAAGATCTTGACGCGATCGCCCTCCCATCGCGCTGACAGCGCTCGGAGGTGGGCATCTTCGACCTCGACGTACGCGTAGCGCTTGTCGTCGAGCTTGATGACGTCCTTGCCGTCGGCGCGAACATCGAGCCAGCGCAGCAGCGCCTGGCGCAGGCGAGCGTGGGTGACCGGCGCGCCTTCCTGCCAGAACGTCCCCGATCGATCGAGGCGCAGACCGATGGCCCGCATCTTCTCGATCTGCTCGGGGGTCAACTGCACTAGGCCAGTCTGGCGATCCGATCCTTGGTCAGCAACTTCTGCTTCTTCAATCGGCTGACCTCCGCCTGCTCGGCCGGCGTCAGGGAGCGGCGGCGCTCCAGCACTTGCACCCGTTCATCGAGTCGTCGGTGCTCTGCGGTCAGCTCGGCGAGGAGGGATTCCTTCGAGACCTCGGTCTGTGTGCTCACGCAGCCTCCGCCTGCGGTCCTGCAGGAACCTCTAGCCTAGCACCGGTTCACGGATCACGGCGGCGCAACGCGCCCGGCACGCCATCTGGATACATGACCTCCGCCTCGGCCTTGCGGATGTAGCTCGGTGCCGCTGCTGTGACGACGTCGACACGCGCGCCGGCGAGCGCGAGCCACGCCACCGATGCGCCCGAAGGTGTCGTGACCTCCGGCGCGAGCATGTCTCCCACGTACGTGATGACCTGTTCTCCGGCGAGCTCGGCTGCCCATGGGCCGACCTCTGCAGGTGGCAACACGCGCTCGACGTCGACGAGCGCACCATCGCGATAGCATCCGGCATAGACCTCGCGCTTGCGCGCATCGAGAACGGCGACGACGAAGCCGGGGTGCCCCCAGGCGAGTGCGGCGAGCGACGACACGGCCCACAGCGGCTTGCCGGCGGCGAATGCGATGCCCTTCGCGGTGGCCATGCCGATGCGCAGGCCGGTGAACGAGCCGGGTCCTGCGCCGACCGCGATCGCGTCGAGCTCCATCGGTGCGATGCCGGCGCGCTTGCAGACGTCGTCGATCGCGACGAGGAGATCGGACTTGTGCGCGCTCGCGTCGTGTCGGGCCTCCGCGAGCACCTTGCCATCGTCGACGACGGCGATGCCCGAGGTCAGCGTCGACGTATCGAGGCCGAGGATCCTCACTTGGGCATGAAGAACCGCATGACGTCGTTGCGGATCGCGAGAATGGTGATCAGGCCGATCAGGATCAGGCCGGCGAGCTGGATGCGCTCGCGCTGCTTCTGCGTCAGCGGCTTGCGACGCACGCCCTCGAGGAAGAACACGAGCAGGTGACCGCCGTCGAGCAGCGGGATCGGTAGCAGGTTGATGAGCCCCAGGTTGACGCTGACCAGCGCGAGCATGAGGAGAAAGCTGTCCCAGCCCTGGTTGCCAGAGACCGACGCCGCGCGGAACATCGTGTACGGACCGCCGATGGCCATCTGCAGGAAGCCGTGGGCCATCGTGTTGATCGTCTCGCCGGTGCGCTGGAATGCCTTGCCGATCGCGTAACCGACGCGGCCTTCGATCGCCACCATCGCACCGCTGCCGCGATCGACATCGTTGCGCGCACCGAACACCAGGCGAGTCACGGTGTGGTCGTACTCGTCGAGCTGGTTGCGCCGGACCTGCGTGACCTCGGCGTTGAACGTGGTGGCAGGCGCGCTGCCAACGCCGGCGCGGCGCCAGGTCAGCTTGAATGTCTTCTCGGGCTCGGCCTGCAGGCGCTGGTCGAGATCCATCCAGTGCGCGACCGGCTTGTCGTCGAGCGAGACCACGAGATCGCCGGGGCGAAGACCGGCGCTGTCGGCGGGCGAGCCGGCGTCGACGTGCGCGATGAACATCTCCGCGTGCTCGAGGCCCGTGTACGTCTGGCGCTTGAGCGTGGCATCGACCTGAGTCTCGGGGAGGAGGTCGGCGAAGCCGGCGCCGAGGAGCTCGATCTGCGGCACGCCCGGGACCTCGGTGCCGCGGAAGTAAACGATCGAGGTGCGGCGCGCGAACCGGCCGAGCTGGTGCTGCACATCGCGCCAGTTGCGCACCGCCTGGCCATCGACGCTGATGATCAGATCGCCCGTGCGCAGGCCGGAGCGGGCCGCGGGCGATGCGCCGTCGATCACGCCGACGAGCGGAACGAACGGAGCGTGCGTGATACCGACGCGGCCCTGGATCTGAACCTGGCCATCGCGACGCCGCACGGTGTCCTCGATCGGCGTCAGGTAGCGCTCGAACACCTTACCGCTGCGAGAGATTCGTAGATGAAGCTCCTTGCCGGGCGCGGAGCGCACCGCGTTCTCGATCTCCTCCCAGTAGCGCACCGCATGGCCATCGATCTCGAGGACGCGGTCGCCGGGCTCGATGCCAGCGCGGGCGGCGGCGCCACCGTCGAGGACATCGCCGACCACGGCGGCGGGCAGCGTGGTGTGGCCGGCGAACAGCGCGAAGTAGATGATGACGGGGAGCAATAGATTTGCCGCTGGCCCGGCGAGGACGATGACGAGGCGCTGCCACAGCGGGCGGCTCGCGAAGCTGCGGCCGACATCCTCGCGCTTGCCGCTCTCGTCCGGTGCGCTTTCGACGCCGAGGATTCGCACATAGCCACCGAGCGGGAACGCGCCGATCTGGTACTCGGTCTCGCCGAGCTTGATCCGCACGAGCGCGCGGCCGTAGCCGATCGAGAACCGGAGGACCCGCACGTCGAGCAGCTTCGCGGCGACGAAGTGCCCCATCTCGTGGATCAACACGAGAACACCGACGAGCAGTAGGAAATACAGGACCGACACGAACCGCCGCCGACGCTATAGCAGAACTGCTATCCTTGGAGAACGTGGCTACGAAGGTCGAAGCACTCGATGTCGAGGAGGCCCTCGACTACCTCGACAAGACGATGGAGCGACTCAAGTCGCTCTACGAACAGTTCTTTCTGGGCCTGCAGAAGCAGGCGCCGGCTCACCTGCACAACGACGTCGAGCGCCGCATCCGCGAGCTGATGCAGATCCAGATCCGCAACACGGGTCTGCGCTACCGCTACGCTACGCTTCAGCAGAAGTTCGGCTCGTACAACTCGTACTGGCGGCGCACCCTGCGCCAGATCGAGCAGGGCACGTACATCCGCCAGCTCGCAAAGATCAGCCGCAAGGCGGCCGAGACCGGTGACGAGATTCCCGAGGAGATCCTCGCCGCGATGCCGAAGCGCATGCGCGAGCAGGTCAAGCGCGATCGCGAGCAGGCCCTTGCGGTCCGCGCGCGTCACCGTCGCGATGCGACCGAGAGTGAGACCGAGGGCGAGGATGCAGCAGAGGGTCAGAGCGACGTCAATGCGAGCGGCGAGATTCCCGTCGTCGGCGAGTCGCAGATGGTGCGGAACGCGATCAGGAAGAACCAGCACCAGCTCTCCGAGACCGACGGCGATATGGACTTCGAGGCGTTCTTCGCCTCGGTCTCCGACGACACGAACCCAGACGCGAAGGCGTTCCCGTCGCTCGACGACGACGACGACCCGACCGGCTTCACCGCGCCGCCGAAGCCGGCACCGACGCCGGTGCGCGCGCCTCAACCGGCGTCGCGCGCGGCCGTTCCCGCCGTGCCGCCGCAGCGCCAGAGCCAGCCAATGCCAGCGCAACCGCCGCAGCGCCAGAGCCAGCCAATGCAGGCGATGCCGCCACCCCCGCAGCGCCAGAGCCAGCCAATGCCGGCGCAACCGCCGCAGCGCCAGAGCCAGCCGATGCCGGCGCAACCGCCGCAGCGCCAGAGCCAGCCGATGCAGGCGATGCCGCCGCAGCGCCAGAGCCAGCCGATGCAGGCGATGCCGCCACCGCCGCCGCCACATCCGCAGGCCGGTGTTCGCTTCGTCGCGCCGCAGCGCGCTGGCACGGTGCCAGGCGTCTCCGCACCGCCGCCGCCGCCGCCGAGCCGCACCACCGGACCGGTGCCGGTCGTGCCGCCGCAGCGCGCGACCGGCCCGATTCCCGTCGCACCATCGCAGGTCACGCGCCCGAACCCGATCGCTCCTGGCTCCTCGCAGCAGCGCCCGCAGGTCCCCGTGCAGTCGATGCCGGGTCCGTTTCCGCGCGCGCCGCGCCCCGAGCCCGCACCGCCGATGCGCCCGCCCCCCGGCATGAACGACGCCGACGTCAACGCGCTCTACGCGAAGTACGTAAAAGCGAAGCAGGCCGTGGGCGAGGACGCGGGTCCCGGCGCCTACGGCAAGCTGCTGAAGACGATCAACTCGCAGGCTCCGAAGATCATGGAGCACTACAAGGCGAAGGGCGTCGAGTTCTCCGTCGTCGTCAAGGACAACCAGGTCATCATCAAGGCGAAGCCGAAGCTGTAACGCTCATGGCCGCGGGGCGGCGGTCGGCTCGAGACCGAGCGCGTCGCGCGCATCCGCGGGGAGCTCGGCGGCGGAGCTGGCGAAGCCGGCGCGCAACTTCGCGGTCCACGCGACCTCGTGGTTTCTCGTCTTCGCCCACAGCAGCACGCCATCCCTCCACGGCTGGATGTGAAATGCGCGCACCTCGTCGGAGCGGAACACGGCCTCGAGGGCGGCGAGCGCACCGTCGACGCTTCCCGAGTCCAGCGCCGCATGCATCGCCGCACGCGTGACCTCCGGTTGGTACATGATGCGCGCGCGCAACCGCGCCTGCGTGGCGAACGTCACCGACGGGAACTTCGACATCCCGACCCACATCACCGCGCCGAGGATGAGGGCCAGCGCGGTGAGCGCCCACGTCGTCTTCTTGTGGCCCTGGCGCTGATAGGTCACCAGCGTGGTCACGATCGGCATCACGAACATGAACGTGACGAGGAGCTGCATGACCGCGGTCACGAACATCGTGTTCGCGAAGTACTTGCCGGGGAGTGGGACCCAGTTGTGAAAGTAGTCGTGGATGCTGGTGCCGATCGTCACGAGCAGCGCGACCACGCCGATCCGCTTGTAGACGAGGAACTCGGTGCGCGCTGCCTTGTTGAACAACCAGTACGGGAACAGCAGCGGGTAGGCGACGTAGTAGAGCAGCGGCTTCGGCGGGTGGGCGCGGTAGTACTCGCCGAGCCGTGCGAACTTCGCGAGCGGCTTGCCCACGAGCTTGATCGCCGCGACCGCGCGGATCCACTGTGAGGGGCCGGTGAGAGCGATGATGGTCGCGATGCCCGTCGAGATCACGATGCCGGTGATCGGAACGAGCTTCGCGAGCACGACCATCACGGCCGGTGCGATCAGCACATAGACGAACCGAAGCACGTCATCGACGCGACGCCACACGCGGCAAGCATACGCTAGAGTCGGTCCATGCCGTTCTCGGCGGAGTTTCGTTGCATCGCCGGTTGTGCCGGCGCGTTTCCTCTCGATCAGGTGATCTATCGCTGCCCGAAATGCGGCGAGCTTCTCGAGGTCGTCCACGATCAGGCCGCGCTCCGCGCGCGCTCGGCGGCCGAGTGGAAGCAATTGTTCGCGGAGCGCTGGGGCAACGCGAACGCCGACGAGCCGTGGGGTAGCGGCGTGTGGGGGAAGCACGAGTGGGTCGCGCCGCAACTCGCGCAGGCCAACATCGTGTCGATGCGCGAGGGCGTGACGCACCTGACGCCGATCCCGCGGTTCGCCGCGGACCTCGGCCTGGGCGATGTGCGCGTCAAGCAATGCGGTACGTCGCACTCGGGGTCGTTCAAGGACCTCGGGATGACGGTGCTCGTCTCGATGGTCAAGCAGATGGTGGCGAACGGGCAGCAGTTGCGCGCCGTCGCGTGCGCCTCGACCGGCGACACGTCCGCAGCGCTCGCAGCGTATGCATCGGCGGCGAACCTTCGCTCGGTGGTGATCCTGCCGCGCGGCAAGATCTCGACGGCTCAGCTCGTCCAGCCGCTCGCCGCGGGCGCGCTCGTGCTCGCGATCGATACCGACTTCGATGGCTGCATGCGCCTCGTGCAGGAGCTCGCCGACAAGGAGGGCGTGTACCTCGCGAACTCGATGAACTCGCTGCGCCTCGAAGGGCAGAAGACGGTGGCGATCGAGCTCGCGCAACAGCTCGGCTGGACCGTGCCCGACTGGGTGATCATCCCCGGCGGCAACCTGGGTAACGTCAGCGCGCTCGGCGCAGGCTTCGAGATGCTGCTCGCGCTCGGGCTGATCACGAAGCGCCCGCGGATCTGCGTGGCGCAGGCGGCGCACGCGTCCCCGCTGTTCGCGAGCTATCAGGCCGGGTGGGCAGACCTCGCACCCGTGAAGGCGAAGACAACGCTCGCCTCCGCGATCCAGATCGGCAACCCGGTGAGCTTCAAGAAGGCGGTGCGTGCGCTCCGTGCGTTCGAGGGCGTGGTCGAGGCGGCGAGCGAAGCCGAGCTCGCGGATGCATCGGCGCATGCGGATCGCGATGGCCTGTTCACCTGCCCCCACACCGGCGTCGCGCTCGCGGCGCTGACCAAGCTGGCGAAGCGGGGCGAGGTCACGCGGGATCACCAGGTGGTCGTGATCTCCACCGCGAGCGGCCTCAAGTTCGCCGACTTCAAGGTCGGCTATCACGAGGCCAAGCTCGCCGACGTGCCATCCCCGCGGTATCGCAACGTTCCCGTCGAGCTGCCCGAGAGTTACGACGCCATCCGGGACGCCCTTCATCGCGGCCTCGACGGCCCGGCCACCGGCGTGCGAGACTGAAGGAGATGAAGTTCGCGGAGTCGGCTGGTACGCGCGCAGCTCTCGTTCTGTCCACGCTCGCCACCGGAGCCATGCTCGTGCTCGCGTGGCCGACCGCTGCTGCGGACAAGGCCGCACCGCGCGAGCCCGTGCGCAGGATGCACGGCTGTGGTGCGCGCGCGGCGAAGGTCGCGCCCGTGCAGACCGAGGATCCGTACGTGGTCACGCTGCGCTCGGTGCGCGATGGCCTCGCGGCGTGCATCGCGGATCATCCAGCCCTGCAAGTGCGTGTCGCGATCGACGTCGACCTTGATGGCAGCGTGTCGAACGTCGAGGTCCGCGCGATCGCCGATGACCTGGCAAGTATCGACCTCCACATCGTGAAGTGCGTGCAGACGCAGGTGTCCTCGCTGCACTTCCCGGCGGCGTCGAATACCAAGCGAATCTCGACGTTTCTGCGCCAGTAACGATCCGGCGGAACCTTTTCGGTCGCCGCGGGTGATACCCGGTAACCGATGCCTGCGGCCGCCGCTGCCCGTTCTTCTCCGCCGTTCGACGAGCTGACGCTCCGTCGTGCGCAGCGCGGGGACGAACGCGCGTGGCGCGATCTGATCGAGCGTTACCAGCGCCCCGTGCACGCGCTGATCTGGCGGCTGCTCGGTGGCCGCGCGAAGCACCGCGCCGAGGATCTGACACAGGAGACGTTCGTGCGCGTGTTGCGCGCCCTCCCCGGGTTCGACCCTGCGGGCACGGCGTCGCTGTCGACATGGATGCTGACGATCGCGACGCGCCTCACGCTCAACGAGCTGCGCCGCGCCGAGCACGCGACGCTCCCAGTCGACGTTCTCGCCGACGATCGCTCGGATGCGGCGTCGGAACGACAGCGGCTCGGCGCGGCGATCGCACGCGGCGTGGCCACCCTTCCCGAGGCGCAGCGCGCGGTGTTCGTGCTGCGCGAGTACCACGACCTCGACTACCAGGACATCGCGACCGTGCTCGACCTCGATCTCGGCACGGTGAAGTCGCGCCTCGCCCGCGCGCGTTCGGCGTTGCGCGCGCACCTCGGAGACCCTCATGCGTGACGACGATGACGATGCTCTCGCCGACTACGACCTCAGCGCGTGGGACGTCCCACCGCCGAGCCCCGGCCTCGCCGACGCGGTCATCTCGCGCGCGAAGCAGCCCGTTGGCGTTGCCGCCACCGAGGATCCGATAGGCAAGCCGGTACGCCGGTGGTGGATCGGCGGTGTGGTTGCCGCCGGCGTCGCCGCCACGCTCGCGGTCGGGTTGTGGGGCCTCCAGCGCGCGCCGCAGGACGGCGGCGGTGATGTCGTCGCGACCCATGCACAGCTCGTCGAGCTCGGCCCATCGAGCGCGCTGCTCGACCCGGGCGCGGAGATGCACTGGCGGCGCGACAAGCACCGCATGACCGTGACCCAGCCGCGCGGCGCCGCGAGCTGGACGATCCACGGCGACGACACGTTCGTGATCGATGCCGGCGCCATGGTGGCGTCGGTCGAAGCGTCGGGCGCGAGCCTGCGCGTGGAGGTAACGATGAACGTCTCGGATGCACGAGTGATCGGAGCGAGTGCACTGACCGCGGCCGTGGTCGCGATGGTGACGGTCGTGGTCTACGAGGGTAGGGTGAAGGTCGCGAGCGGCGGCCAGACCGTCACCGTCGAACCGGGGACGACGCTCGAGCTGCGCAACCCCGCGTTGGCGCCACCACCGGTCGCGGTCGGGGCGGCCACCGATCAGCTCGCCGAGATGGACCGCCAGATCGCGGAGCTCCGTCGGCTCGTAGAGGCGAGCCAGAAGCGAACCGTCGATCCCGTTCCCTGCGACGAGGTTGCGTGCGTCTTGAACAACTACGAGGGCGAGTGCTGCCTGAAGTTCAAGAAGGCGCCGAAGTCGCAGCCGCCGGCAGTGGCCGCGTGCGATGCGGCGGCACTGACGAAGAAAGGCGACGCCAACATCGGGGCGGGCATGTTCGCCGCGGCGCTCGCGTCGTACGAGCAGGCGCTCCAGTGCAAGCCCGACAAGGCGACGCTGAAGAAGGCCGGGATGGCCGCGTGCCGCTCGAAGAACGGCGTGAAGGCGCGCGCGATCATCGCGAAGCTGCCCGGCGACATGGGCCTGGCCATCGCGCAGATCTGCGTGCGCGAGGGGATCGATCCGAAGTCGACGGGGTGCGACGCCAACGCGCTGCGCACACAGGGGCAGGATGCGCTGCAGATCGGCGCGGATGTCGTCGCACTCGAGAAGTTCGAGGCCTCGCTCGCGTGCAAGTCAGACGCTTCGACCATCCGGCTGGCGTTCATGGCGGCATGCCGGTCGAAGAACGCCGATCGTGCGAGGCGTCACTATGCGCAGCTGCCGTCGGCGACCGTAACCGGCATCGTGCAGATCTGCGTGCGCAATGGAATCACGCTACCCCGCGAGGTCGAATAGGACACCGGGTGGAGGCCGGGAAGACGGTGACCGTCGCGAAAGACCTCCGATAGATGATATTCAAGCTGCATGCGCTCGGTCCTCCCGATCCTCCTCGTGTTCTGCGCGTGCGGCGACGACGCGAAGCCGCCGGATAGTGCGGTCTCGACCGAGCTCTGCACATACGTCCCGCTCCCCGCCACAGCGCACGCGGGCGGCACGGTCACCGCGGCGCCGCTGATGGCGGGCGCAGCCGAGAACCTGCTCGATGTTCCCGTCGGCACCGCGCTCGGCGGGTACACGGGGCGCGCGGGCTTCCTCAGCTCGGCGGGCTCCGTCGATACGCGCAAGGTGAAGACGTCGGGCACGTTCAACCCGTCGATCGGCGTCGAGTCCGCGCCGCGCGTCAAGGCGCTCGCGCTCAGCTCCGGCGGCGAGACGGTCGTCATCATCAAGCTCGATGCGATCTTCGCGTACGAGGGCATGTTGTTCGATCTCGAGCAGCGCCTCGGCGAGGACTACGCCGGCAAGGTCATCATCGCCACGTCGCACTCTCACTCGGCGTGGGCGCAGTACACGGGTCATGGTCCGCTCAAGCTCGGCGCGGGCCAGCTGCGCGACGTGGTCTACAAGCGGTTCCTCGACGCGTGCGAGACCACCGCGCGCGCGGCGCTCGCGGCGCGGGTTCCGGCGAAGCTCGGCGTGTTCTCGACGACGACGTTCGATCCCACGAACCAGATCAGTCGCGATCGGCGCGGCGAGAATGACATGCTGCCCGGCGGCAACAAGAAGGACGATCACATGTTCCTCCTGCGCGTCGATTCGACCGCAGGCGCGCCGATCGCCATCGTTCCGATCTTCGGCCAGCACCCCACCCTCAACGACCAGGACAACCCGTTCGCGTCGAGCGATGCCGTCGGCGCGCTCGAGCGCACGCTGAGCGAGCAGTTCGATACGCGGGTCGTCGTGATGCACCTGCAGAGCGCCGGCGCGGATGTCTCTGCGGTCGGCCACGGCGGACTCGATTGCAACGTGCACCCGAACCCGGCGAAGCCGAAAGATCCGTGCTTCAGCTGGACCGGCGAGGAAGGTCACGGTCGCGCCGCGCTCACCGAGCTGATGGCCGCGTGGACCTCGGCGGGCACGGCGATGAAGGACTCGATCGAGCTCGAGATGCTCACGCGCTCCGTCGAGACCGGACCGTTCCCCGAGACCTACTCGATCCGCGACGGCGCGCTCACGTACGCGCCGTTCGACATCAACCGGCTCCCCGATGGGGTGGTCTACGAGGGTGGCGCGCTCGCCTCGCCGATCGACGAGTACAACGCGCCCGTCGGCGCTGCCCTGTGCGAGACGGCCACGCCGATGTTCCCGGCCGCCGCGATCCCCGGCACTGAAGGCACGTTGCCGTACGGCTCGTGCCTCCGCCTCGATATCGCCGGCGGAATCCTCGGCCCGATCTTCAACATCAACTTCGGCGTCGACGAGACCCACCCGGTCTGCGAGACCACGCGCACCACCGTCAGCGCGCTGCGCCTCGGCGACTACGTTCTCGGCACGATGCCGGGCGAGCTCAGCGTGCTGCTCGCCGGTCGCGTGCGTCAACTTTCGCCGATCCCCGACAAGACGATCGTCATCGGCTACGCGCAGGGCCACATCGGCTACATGCTGCGGCCGGAGGACTGGGTCCTCGGCGGCTACGAGCCGAGCGTCACGTTCGGCGGCCCGCTCGAGGCCGAGCTCGTCGCCGAGAAGCTCGCGCAGCTTCTGCCCCTCGCGATGACCCCGATGCGCGAGGACGGCACGACCGATGGCACCACGCGCGTCGCGACCGCGACGATCACCGACGATCTCGACAAGGACGAACCGGCGCAGATGCGCGGCACCATTCCGGCGACCGTGCCGGCACTCGTCTACGCGCGCACCGGAACTCCGACGCAGGCGCAGCCCGCGGCCACGGTGCAGCGGATCTCCGGCGTCGCGACGTTCACGTGGATCGGCGATGACCCGCTGACCAAGACGCCGAGGGTCACGCTGCAAAAGGAGACCGCCACCGCCGGCGCGTACGCGAACGTCACGCGCCGGAGTGGTCGTCCGGTCGAGGACATGGAGATCGTGCTCGCATACTCGCCGTCGCCCTTGCAGCGCTCGGGACCGCAGACGCACTTCTGGGTCGCCGAGTGGCAGGCGGTGCCCTGGGTCGGCATGACGGGGCTCGATACGCTGAACGACCGCGGTGGTCTCCCGCTCGGGAACTATCGCTTCCATGTCGAGGGCGCCGGCTGGATGCTCGACTCGACTCCGTTCGCGGTGGTCCCCGGCGGCGTGATCCTCGCCCAGCCCACGCGCACCGGCGGCAACGTGCGCACGGTGGTGTCGTGGTACGCGCCGAAGGGCTGGCGCCTGATGGACATGACGGCGAATTCCAATACGCCGGTGGCGGTGAGGAGTCAGCAGGTCAGCGTGGAGCTCCTGACGGCAGCCGATGTGGTCCTCTCGGCGCAGAACCTCAACACCGACGGCTCGGGAGTCGTCCAGGTAGCCGACAACGTGGCCGCCACCAAGGTCCGTGTCTACGACCGGTTCGGTAACTCCTCGGTCAACCCCCTGCCGTAGCTGGGATACGGTGTGAACGGCCGGCGAGTGGACTCTCCAGCTCCCGACGCCCCGGATCGAATGATCTCGGATGGTTAGCGAGCCGACGTGGATGGTCTCCCGGTTGCAACTCTGGAGGGCCGTGCGCTTCGCTGTCCTCGCTGTGCTTCTCGCCGCCGTCTCCGGCGCGGGGTGCTCTACGAGCCAGGCTGAGGCCGAGGCAACGATCGCGGTCACGCAACAGATCCAGAGCGTGGCGATCGATGGCGGTCGCGGTCTTCCGCTGGCGTCCCTTCGGGCGGCGCTCGCGACCCATCGCGGTGACCAGCTCGACGCGAACCGCCTCGTCACGGATCGCTCGGCGCTCGAGGTTGTGCTCGCGCAGCTCGGGTACCTCGAGGCGCGCGTCGAACCGGCAACGGTGACGTTTTCGTCGTCGGGCGGCGCCTACATCACGTTCTCGATCACCGCGGGTCGCATCTATCGGTTCGGCGCCGTGACGGTGAAGGGCGCATCCCCGAAGGACGCCGTGGTCACGCTGACCACAGGCGACGATGTCCTGGCCGAGCGCATCGAGCGCGCGCGCCAGACGCTCGCCGACAACCTCGAGCGCCATGGCAAGCCGGCGAATGTGAGTGTTGCGTTGCGGCCGGACCGGGCCACCGCCACCGTCGACGTCGAGCTGACAAGTCGCTAGCCCGACGTAAGGGGGCTATGCTGGCTCCGTGGCTGTGGACCAGACCATGCCGGCGCTGTTTGCGCCGGAAGGTAGCGACGGGAAGGACGAGGGCTACACACCCCTCGCCCAGCTCGGCGCGGGGCCGGATGGGACCGCCGTGCTCGCGCGCAAGGGCGAGCGCCTCGTCGAGCTACACCAGCTGAGCTTCGCGGTCGGGTCGCCGCGCTGGATGGCGCTCGATCACCGGCTGCGCGCGATCGCCGAGCTCGATCAGCCCTCGATCCGGACCGTGCTCGCGCTCGACCTCGAGCCGCCGACCTGCGTGCTGGAGGGCGATAGCTTCCCGCCGCTCGCCGACTTGATGGAGCAGAGCTCCGTCGACCTGACGCGCGCGCTGCGCATCCTGGTCGAGGTCGCGCGCGCGCTGGCCGCTGCGCATCGCGTGGGCGTGGCCCACGGCAGGCTGCATCCATGGGCGATCGTGGTCGGCACGAACGATCGGCCGCGGTTCGAGCTCACCGGCCTCTCTACTCGCACGACCCACCATCCGTGGGCAGAGCGCTGCTTCACGGCCGACAACGCGGACGTGTTCGCGCTCGGCAAGCTGCTCGAGCTGTTCACGATCAGTGCGGGCCGCTCGCCCGATGACCTGGTGGTGGAGCTGATCCGGCAGCTCACGGATCCGGATCCCGATGCGCGCCCCGCGATGAGCGATGCGGTGCGGTTGCTCCACCAGGCCGCCGCCGGTGCGCGTGGCCGACCGACGCTGCAGGACGACGAGGAGAGCCGGCCGCTGCGCCCGGGGCTCAACGTGCGGATCGGACGATTCGAGCTGTCGCGCCAGCTCGGCGCCGGCGCGATGGGCGAGGTGTGGCAGGCGCACGACACCAGTGGCGGCGAGGACGTCGCGATCAAGATCCTGCGGCCCGACATCGCGAAAGATCCGGAGCTGCTGCGCCGGTTCCGCAAGGAAGCGCGCGTGCTCTCGAAGGTCGGCAGCCCGCACATCGCGAACTTCATCGATCTCAACGAGGATCGCGGGCTGCACTACCTCGTGCTCGAGCTGGTCGCCGGCGGCTCCGTCGGCACGGTGCTGAAGAAGGCCGGCAAGCTTCCCGAGCGACTCGCCCTCGGCGTGATCGGCGATGCGTGTCGCGCCCTCGCCGAACCGCACCGCCTCGGCATCGTCCACCGCGACCTCAAGCCCGACAACATGATGTTCGTCCGCGCGGGCATCGAGCTCGAGTCGGCGCCGGTCGGCCAGCTCATCAAGCTCGGCGACTTCGGCATCGCGCGGATCGCCGAGGAAGCAGCCGGTCAAGCATCGGCGGAAGGCGCCACGCGCGAGGGCGCCGTGCTCGGAACCCCCGAGTACATGGCGCCGGAGCAGTGCCAGGGTGCACAGGTCACGCCGGCGACGGATGTCTACGCGCTCGGCTGCTGCCTGTTCACGCTGATCGCGGGGCGGCCGCCGTTCCCGGTCGCCCTCGACAACCCGATGGGCGTGATCCTCCAGCATCTCGGCGAGGCGCCGCCGCGGCTCGATGCGATCAACTCCGAGGCCTCGCCCGCCGTCGCCGATCTCGTGGCGAAGTGCCTGCAGAAGGATCCGCGCAGCCGGCCGGCCGATGCGGCCGAGGTGCTGACGACGATCGAGCAGATGGTCAATGGCGTGGCGGCGTTGATCACCGCGCACCCCGCGCCGCCCGTGCATCGCGAGGGGCGAATCGTCACGTACACGTTCGAGTGGGAGCTGCAGAGCTCGCCCGATCAGCTGTGGCCGTACGTCTCGAACACCGAGAAGATGAACCGCGCCGCCGGGCTACCGCCGGTGCGCTTCGAGATCGAGTCGGTGAAGAACGATGCGCGCGTGCCTTCCAGCCCGGGCACCACGGGACATCAGCGCGTCGCCGGGCTCAACATGAAGTGGAAGGAGCACCCCTACGAGTGGATCGAGGGGAGCCGTCACGTGGTGCTGCGGGTGTTCAGCGGCGGGCCGCTGCGCTGGTACGTCGCCGAGGTCCAGCTCGAGCGGCTCGCGGGCGGCGGGACCAAGCTGCGCAACATCATCAAGATGGAGCCGCGCAACTTCTTCACGAAGATGCTCTCGAAGTTCGAGATCGGCTGGAAGTACAAGCGCAACCTGACGAAGGTCTATCAGCGGCTCGATCGCATCCTCGCGGCAGGACCCTCGATGGAGATCGATCCGATCGAGCCCGACATCAACCTGACCTCGGCGGCGAAGCAACGGATCGAGCGCGCGGCGGAGAAGCTGCACGAGGCGGGGCTCGAGTCGCGGTCGGTCGATGCGCTGAGCTCGTACCTGTCGCGCGCTTCGGATCAGGACGTGGCCCGGATCCGTCCTCTCGAGCTCGCGGCGAAGTTCGCGGTGCCCGAGGAGGCGATGATCGAGGTCGCGCTGCACGCAGCGAAGCTCGGCGTGCTCGGCATGGTGTGGGACGTGATCTGCCCGTCGTGCAAGATCCCGTCGACGGTCGTCGAGTCGCTCGCGAAGATCGAGGAGCACGGCACCTGCAAGACCTGCAACATCGGCTTCAACGTCGACTTCTCCCGCGCGATCGAGCTCGCGTTCCGCGCCGCACCGGACGTCCGCGAGGTCGAGACGCGCACGTTCTGCATCGGCGGTCCCGCGCACTTCCCCCACGTCGCCGCGCAGGTTCGCCTCGCGCCCGGGGAGCGGTTCGCGCTGCCGCTCGCGCTGGGCCCGGGCTACTACCTGCTGCGCAGCCCGCAGCTGTCGCGGCAGCACGAGATCCGCGTCACCGCGCAGGGCGGTGTGCGCCGGCTCGACGTGATCCTCGGTTCTCCCACCGACGTCGCCACGCTCACCGCGGGCGATCAGCTGCTCACCCTCGTCAACTCCGAGCAGCGCGAAGTGGTGATTCGCGTCGAGCGCGCCGGTGATCGTGCGTTCGCGCTGACCGCGGCGCGCGTGATGGCGTGCGCCGCGTTCCGCGAGCTATTTCCCGATCAGTCGCTCGCGCCGGGCCGCCTGATGGCGGTCACGCAGGCCACGTTGCTCGTGGCGCAGGTCGATGATGCGCAGACGCTGTTCCGTGATCTCGGCGACAGCAAGGCGTTTCCGGTCGCGGCGCGGTTCTACGAGCAGGTCGGCGTGCTCGCGAAGGAATACGGCGGCGGCCTGATCAAGATCTTCGGCGGGCTCGCGATCGCGGGCTTCGAGCGCCCGATGCAGGCGGTCGAGGCCGCGCTCGCGTTGCAGTCCATGATCGACAGGGACATCGTGACCGCCGGCCTCCGCTGCCGGGTCGCGGTGCACCGCGGGCCGATGATGGCGCTGACGCAGGCGGGTCGACTCGATTACTTCGGCCAGAACGTGGAGCTCGCCCTCGCGGTCGCCGCTGCAACGCCGCCGCTGGTCATCGGCATCACGCAGGCCGTCGCGCAGGACGAGGGCGTCGCCGAGCGACTCCAGACCACGCCCGATCAGCTGGGAATGCAGCCGCTTGCCGGTGGGAGCTGGGTGCTCCACGTCCGTGCGCGGCGCGCCGATGCACGCGCCTTGCCGGCGATCTCCGAGACCGGCGCGACGATCGTGCAATAGGCGGCCGCGGAACGCCAACATAGACGCGCACTTGCGCGTTCGTACGCAACCGTTCGTCGTTGGTGCCGATACGCGCGAGATGGGCGGTACCACGGAACGCGCGTTTCTGACCTCGCTGCTTGCGCTCGATGCCGATGCGCCGGCGAAGGAGACCATCACCACGGCTCTTCGCGCGCTGCTGATCCTGACTCGCGCTCGCCACGGGCGTGCCGAGATTCGAGTGCGCGGGCAGGTGGAGCCGTCTGTGCTGGCGACGTTGAACGCTCCATCACTCGTTCCCGAGAGCGATGATCCGACCTGTCCGCAGCGAGCACGCACGGACGTCTTGTTCGACGTCTTCGAGACCGGGTTTGCCACCGCGCGACTCGAGCTTCGAAGCCGTCACGCTGGCGTCGAGCTGACGGTTCGCGACCGTCACTACTTCGAGCTGCTATTTCAAGCGCTGTCACGGCTCGCGCGGCGAACACCGCTCGAGACGACGACGACGACGCTCCCCACGCTGCACGAGGCCACGCGCGAGTTTCAGGCCAGGCTCGTCACGAACGCGCTCGACCGCGCGCGTGGCAACGTGGCGCGCGCGGCTCGCGAGCTTCGGGTCACGCGCGCGCTCGTCTACAAGTTCATGCGTGCTGCCGGAGCGAGGCGGGCGTGAACGTGGAGACGTCGAACACCCTGCAACCTTTCGCTGCAGGCTCCACCGATGTTGTTCTCGCGGTGAACACATCACTCCGGTGGTTTCGCCGAGTTCCGGAATGTTCGAACGCGTTCGTTGATGTGTTCGATCGGGATTCCGTAGAAGGAGTCATGCGGCTCGCGATCGTCGTCGTTTCGTGACGTGAAGCCGCACGGCGCACCAGCGCCGGAGTGAACCAGTTGGTCAGGACCACGCACGCACCTCGGTGCCGTGCGCACGGGCTCCTTTTGTCATCAGGAATGGAGGCGGATCGTATGACGAAGCAACTTCTCGCGTGGCTGACGCTGTTCTCGGCGGTGCTGATCCTGCCGACCTCGGCCGAGGCTCAGATCGCCCCGACCGGCGTCCACTATGCTGGCCGGCCCTCGGATACCGGGCATGTCGGACCGACCGACGGTGGCGGCTTCGCAGCGTCGATCCCGCTGGATCTTCCGGCGTCGCGTGGCGGGTTGCCGCTGCCGGTGCAGGTGGTCTCTGGGACGAAGGGCTTCGGCGCTGCCGGTGTGGGCTGGGATGTCCCGCTCTCGTACGTGATCGTCGACAAATCGTTCGGGCATCGCAGGCCGGCGATGTCACCGGGGTCCGCGGCTATGGGCAGGGAGCGGATCTCGATCTCGCTGCTCGGCAGGCGTGTCGAGATGATTCCCAAAGGGAGTGGATGGATCGGTCGGTATGCGGCCGACCTGTCCATGCGCAAGGACGGAAGCACGTGGGTCGTCGCCGACGGCAATGGGCTGAGTTACACGTTCATCCAGGATCCGCTCCTTCAAGGCACGGGCGGTCCAGCGGCTGGCAGCCGCGGACTGTGGTTGCTCGACTCTATTCACGGCAGCGGAGGCGCGGCCGTGCAACTTCACTACGACATCCATGCGGTGTCCGATCGCACGTGGCCGGGCGCCGCGATCTCGATCGACCTCACCTCGATCCGCTACAACCCGGACCCCTCCGCCGGATGTTACAAGCACGAAGTCACGCTCAGCTACGACGGGATCGCCCTCGGCGCTCCGATGCAGTCGGTGTCGGTGATCGGAGAGGTGCCTGTCGCGCGTTGGCACAAGCTCACCTCGGTCGAGATCACCAGCCGCGCGAGCTGCGGCGCAAGCGATACGCCACAGCGCCTTCGGAAGTACGCGCTGGCTTACGCGCCCGATCAGGACACCCGTCAGCAGCGCCTCGAGTCCGTGAAGGTGCTCGGGCGGGCGGGCCCCCCGGAGGCGAACCTCGCTCTGCCGGTCGCCAGCTATCAATACGGAACTGCAACGACCATCAGCAACGGGGCTCCCGTCCTGCGATACGCGCAGACGACGAGCTCGCTCGCGATCCCGGTGCCATTGGCGATGATCGCGCAAACGGCAAAGGTCGGGACCTCGGTGTTTCAGCCGCCGGTCTCGGGACTCGGTGCGGGCGTTGCGTCCATGCAGACCTTCGCCGACTACACCGGCGATGGGCTCCCCGACTTCGTGTTCACCCAGAACGGCGCGATGTCGATCGCACGCGGTCTCAGCGGCATGCGGTTGGGTGCGGCGGTACCGCTGAGCGGCAACGTGCTTCCCCGTTCGGTCCTGGACGTCCGAACGCCGGATGTGGATCGCTTCGCCGACGAGTCCGGTGTCGGGCTGCACAACGAGTACGTGTGGACGCAGTCGATCGACGTCAACGGTGACGGTCGGATCGATGTCATCGACGCGGCGGAGCAACCCGAGACCTGGGTGCTCTACCTCAACACGCCGGACCCGGGACCCTCCGGCATCAAGTGGGTGCGGCGAACCTATGACGTCACCCAGCTTCACAACGCGTTCAGGAGCAAAGGCCTTGGCACGTTTGCCAACTACCTTCCGCTCGGGCACCGGGTCACAGGTCGTGACCACGGCGAGTGGGCGTGCTGGGGGCTGCAGAACGGGGACTACGTCGCCGAGCCGCCCGCGAACTGCCCGGGATTCGACCCGACCCGCCCCGCATTCGCGGGTCTGCAGAACACGTTCGTCGAGTACGAGGTCACGGATCTCAACGGGGATGGCTATCCGGACGTGGTCTTCGACTCGTCTCCCGTCGGCTTCACGCTGGTGAGCGGCAAGCCCGACCCGAACCTGACCCACGAACAGCACATCCTCGACCAAAATCTCCTCCGGATCGGTCCTGTCGGCGAGAACGGAGGACCGAATCGATTGCTCTCCGTCCGCAACGTCCGCGGTCTGTTCGTCTCGAACGGTTCAGACCCGTTCTCCGCATACGACGAGCTGGAGTCTCCGTCCGCGTGTGGAGTCGCCAAATGGGTCGGTCACGACGAACTGCAGGACCGTGTTCAGAACGTGGAGTGCACGATCGCCGACGTCAACGGAGACGGGCTTGCGGACAGGATCGACGGCAAGGGCGGCTTCCTGCTGGGGACCGGGTTCAATTTCAAGACCGTGCGGCTGCTGTTCCCGGCGGCCGCACCGCTGAAGTTCCTCGCGGTGCAGAACAGCGACTTCCTCGACACGTGTCCGCAGAACGCAGCCGCGGCTTCCATCGCGCAGCAGACGGCCGGGCTTCGTGACCTGACTGGCGACGGCATCCCCGACTTCGTCGAGAAGACTTCGTCGGGGTCACGCGTGTTCGTCGGCACGGGCGCGGGTTTCGCGGAAACGCCCACCGCCATCGAGGGCCCATTCGCATTCTCCTCCGTCACGGAGCGATGTGACGGCACCGCATCGAGCACCTTCGCGGGCCTGTACGACGTCAACGGCGACGGAAAGCCCGACGTCGTCACGCTCAACGCGGGCAGCCTGGTCGTCTCTCAGCTCACGGGCGGTCAGCCGGGCAGGCCCGAGGCGGGCCGGATCGTCGCGGTCGACAACGGCTACAAGGCAATCACGAACGTCACCTACGGATCGGCGAAGGATGATCCGAGCACACGCCATCAGGTTCCTTTCCCGGAGATCGTCGCCACATCGATCCAGACGACTGGATCCCCGACGCTCGGAGGAGATCTCGCGACCACCAGCTACGCCTACGGTGACATCGATCTGTTTTACGACTCGACCCTCGACGTCTTCCGCCCCACGGGATATCGGCGCCGCGTCGAGCTGGTCAGCGTCCCCGGCACGGTCGACACGTCCGCGCAGACCGCAACGATCGTGGATCTCTACCCGCTCGATCTCGTCACCCCGAACACCCTGCCATTCCTGACCGACGCGCAGCGGTTCGGGCGCTACCTGCGCGCAGGGCAGATCCGTGACGTCACGGTCCTTGCGGGAAGTCTCGCCCCTGATCCGAAGGCGCTGCTGAGCGTCGACGTCACGACGGATCCTCGCCGGATCGCCGGCGTGCATCACGACGTCAACACGATCGATGCGCGGCTGCTCAACGACAGTACGACGCCCACCGATGACGTCTGCAAGGACATCATGTTTCCGTACGACTTCGATCTCTCGTCGGCGAACAGCGTCGGGACATACAACCCGTGCTCGTCGCGCGGCTTCGTCTACACGGGCTCGACGCAGTCGTGGCGCGGTAGCGCGGCGCCGCCAGCGACGCAGAACGTGCAGGTCGCGACGTCGGTTCGCAGCATCGACGACTACGGCCGCGCAACCAGTACCTTCTATCAGAACGACATCTTTCGTGCCGACGACGATCTCTGCGTCGATGTGACCTACGCGGCGCCGACGAAGCTCGACCAGCCCGTGCTCACGGCGGTCTCCTCGCGAAAGGTCTGGGGTTGCGGCAAGGGGAACGCCGTCCTGGGACAGGAATACACGGAGTACGACAAGCAGTCGCTGGGCCTCGTCTCGCTCGGTCAGCCGACTTCGCGCACGGTCGTTCGGTACACGGCGGACACCGGCGCGGTCATCAAGACCATCCGCGAGTTCGACGCCGACTACGACGCAACCGGCAACCCAACCAAGATCACCAGCGTGCGCGAGGACGGCGGGAAGCGAACGACGCAGCTCTCGTACGACTCGTTCGGCCTTTCGCTGAACACCACCGCGGTGATGGGTGCGAACCTGCCCGCGCTCGTCACGACTCAGGTGATCGATCCGATCAGCAACGAGCTCGTCGCGATCAAGGATCCGAACGGCACGATTCGCGGGACGACGTTCGATGGCTTCGGTCGTCCGCTGCTCGATACGATCTCGACGCCCGGAGACGCCGCGCCTGGCGTCCTCGCTGCGCGAACCTATCTCGGGTTCGACGGGCTCGATGCGGATGGCCGGCACGTGTCGGTCAAGGAGTTCACCGATCCGGTCACGCCGGCAAGCGTCGGCACGGCGCCCGGGCGGACCTCGACGACGTACGTCGATCCGCTGGGCCGTTCGCGGTTCACGAACGTCGAGCTCGGAGAGGACTACGCGAAGGAGATCCTCGTCGTCGGCCTGCGAACCTATGACCTGCTCGGCCGCGTCGTGTTCGAGGCCGACGCGTTCCCGAAGAGTCAGAATGCGACGACGGCGTACGGCACGTCGCGGTTCTTCGACCGGGACGGCACGCTGACGGCGGAGATTCGCGGGCTCGGTCCGCAGGCATACTCGACGACGCCGTCGGCATCGGTCGAGCGCTTTCCCTCGACGTTTCGCCACACCTTCACGAACCACGTGGAGACGACCGTCTCGCAGGCCGCCGATGCCCTGACGGTCGGAGCGCAGCAGTACGGGGTCACACGAGAAGCGGCGTCGACCGCCATCGGCCGCGTGCTCACTCGTTCGACCTGGCAGAACGGCACGCGGCTCGAGCACGAGGCGCTCGGCTATGACCAGCTCGGCCAGTTCTCGACCTTGATTCGCTATCAGAACGCGGCGGGCGCCTCGAACCCGGTCACCACATCGATGCAGCTCGATTCACTCGGGCAGATTCTCTGGCTCGACGAGCCGATGAGCGCGCCACAGGAGCGCACCTACAGCGACTGGGGACAGCTCAAGACGGTCACCACGTACCCGCCGAACCCCGAACCGTCACACGGCACGGTGATGAGCTACGACGAGCTTGGTCGGCTCACCGACTCCGCGGAGCAGAACGGCGGTCTGAAGGATGCCGCCACCGTGAGCAAGTTCCAGTACGACGTTGCCGGCAGCTCGCCGTTCGTCAGTCCGACGTATCTCGCCGGGCGTCTGTCCTCAGCGTCGACGGCGACGAGCAGTGTCGTGATGAGCTACGACGGCTACGGACGCGTGAGCTCACGCACCTTCACCGATGACAAGTACACGACGTATTTCGAGAGACATGGCTTTCACGGCGACGGCTCGCAGGCGTGGATGGAGCTGCAACTGCCGGACACCGGCTACAAGCCCGAGCGGCTCGACTATGCCTATGACACGGCGGGGCGCACGCGATGGATGTGGTTCTCCGACGGCGCGAACACGCAGGAGCTGTACAACGCCACGAACCTCGACGCGTGGGGCCGAGTTCGCAGCGCGTCGTACGGCGTGGCCAAGACCACCGTGGACTACGCGGATGTCGGGCGTCGCCTTCCGCAAAAGTTCGCGGTCCACTCCCCGTACGGCGATCGGACCATCGCGTTCAATGACTTCGATGCGGTCGGTCGCGAGACCTCGCGCGACGAGGACCTCCCCAACCGTCCCGGGCACGAGGTTCAGTCGTACGATCCGCTCGGTCGGCTGCAGGGCACGCGCCGAACGGTAGGGCCGACGACAACCTCGTTGTGGACGTTCTCCTACGATCCGCTGGGCAACGTCGCCAACCTGAACGACCAGCTCGGCACGGCGGATGCGACGCTGAGTTACCTCACCTCCGATCGCGACCGGATCTGCGGCGTCTCCTACGTCGGAACGCCCGGAAGCTGCAACGTCGAGCACGACAGCTTCGGCAACATCGTCTACGAGCCGACGCGCACCGGGTACAACAAGCTGTCGTACTTCAACTCCGGCGACGTTCGCCGGATCGATGACCAAGCGGGTACCAGCGCGACGTTCCAGTACGACGCTTTCGGCGACGTCCAGGATCTGTTGATCGTCAAGGGCTCCACCGAGCTGCGTCACGACCGCAACTTCGGTTCCTTCATCACGGCGCGGGCGCAGAAGGGTTCTGGGGGAAGCGTCGTCTACCTCTCGCGAAAGTTCCCCGGTCCGGGGCTCGCCCTCAGCCGGCGCGGATCGAAGGGTCCCTGGATCTACGAGTTCGGCGAATCGCGCGGCACGCGCTTCACGACGGACGAGACCGGCAAGTTCCTCCAGGACACCAGCTACACGCCGTTCGGTCAACCGAAGGTGGCCGGTGCCGCGCCGGGTGCGACCGAGTTCACGAACGAACAGTGGAACGGCGGCGATGCCCTCGACGGGTTCGGCCTCGTTCGCCTCGGCAAGCGCATCTACGACCCGTCGCTCGGCCGCTTCTTGAGCCGCGATCCGCTGATGATCTCTCGCACCGCGGCGACGAGCAATCCGTACGCGTTCTCGGTCAATGATCCGGTGAACTTCTCGGATCCGAGCGGGCTCGACCCGTGCGGCGGCTCGCAGAATTGCCTCTGGTCATCCAATCAAAGCGCTACGTTCTCCTCGAACGTTGGCGGAGTGCTCGCGTTGGGCATATGGGCAGCACAACATTTCTCGGGGGCGGTCCCGTTTCAACCGTCCATGTACTACCCAGTACTCGTCGCTCACACCTTCCCAGGTGAGGACTTCCTTCGTGAGGAAGTCGGCCCGCGGATCAGCGGCCTTATGAAGGTCGGAAGCGGAGCCGCGGCGTTCCTCGTCGGAGCCGGTCTATGCCAGGTTGGGCTCTGTTGGATCGGCGCTCCGATCGCAGCTGGGGGACTCGATGTAGCCGGTTCCGGGTTTCTACAGTCATTCACAGGCAGCCACCACCCGACGGTTGCCGAGACATTCGGCGGCCCGCTGGCTGGTCAAATCGAGGAGGCGGCCGTCAATGCTGCTGGCCTTGCGGGAACCGCCGCGGGGGGCGGGGCTAGCTCCGGCATCGGAGCAAGTGGAACCCTTGGCGGCGGCGGCGGCGGTGGCGGAAAGACCATTGGCTTGGGCCTGGAAGCGGATCTTCCGAAACATGCCGGAACCGGTGCTATCACGTACCTCAATGGAGGCTGGCAGACGGCAGGGTTAACAGGCGTGCATTACCAGATTGCGACGATGTTTCGCAGCGAATTCATGAAGGCGTTTCGAGAAGCGGCCGCGAATGCGTCAGCAATTCGATTCGAGCTGTCCAGCTTCCAATCGACGTACTCAGGGTTCGGGTACACTGCTGAGGAGTTGAGCAGCGTTCTTAAGACCCCTAGTCTGCTAGGGAAAACTACGTTCGTTGAGAACGGAACCGTACGTACTTGGAACGGGGCAGCCTTCGAATGATCATTAACGGAGTTGACCAAATCAATCAACGACTCGCGCTATTCGACGGGGGGATTGCCAAGGTGTGGCTCTTCGATGTCAGCTTGACTCGACTCCTGCTCCGCATTCACCGGAACGGTGTCGACACAGTGCTCGGCCTTCTAGCCGTCACTTGTTCCAAGATCTCCGGCCCCTTCTCATGGAACGTCTCCCGGTTAGCCGTGTCGCAGGACAACCGGACTGCAAGAATCGAGGATGTTGGTGCATCATTCCTACTTGAGTGCGCGAGCTATGTTTTGTTCGAGCGAACCGAGCTAGGGATCTTGAAGTCTCTTGAGGAACTGGCTGATGAACAATAGCAATTGAGACGTGAGCCGAGTCGTTACAATGACGAGGCGAGTGTCATTTGTCACCGAGACCTTTCACGGAACGCGATGGCCAGTCCCGAAGAGTTGGGCCAAGTCCAGTGAGGGTGTCTTCTCGGGCTCAGAGGGAATCCTAAATGTTGTGAGCTTTGACGGGGGCCTGATAGATCCAAGTCGCTGCGATTCCGCCGCGATCCAGCGCCCGGGCACGTGGTTGCTGGCCCGCACTGTGAACGGCGTGGCCGCCCATGGGAGGGTATTAAGGAAGGGTATGACGATTGTAGTCGGATTTGCGCGGAGCGACTGTCCCCCGGGCAGTGACTGGCAACTTCCTGAGGTTCAGGCTAGTTACGTGTTTCGCGGTGAGGATAGTCCGATAGCGGCCCAAATAGCCGAGGAGCTAGCGGTGCGTCCGATCGAAGAACGAGAGTATGGAACGATCGATCAATATGGCCACGCCGCAATGGGACCCGTTCCCCTCCACGTCTCGTGGTCCCCTGTCGGGGAAGATGCAGCGGTGCGGCTGTCCGATCTGACACAAGGCAAGGCCACACTCTCGCTTCTTGGTGGTGGTATGGTTACACTCGCCGATGCGGATAGATGTTGCGGTGTTTTGTTAGTGCCTATGCCTTGGAGATCATATTCGTCGGAGACCGCGATGTTGCACATTCGTGAGTCCCTGAGTGGGTCGGATGTTCGTTTCCTGAGTGAGACGGCGACGGTATGGAACTTTCCAATCTTCCCGACAGGATGCTCATACGAGGCGTTTGACCGCTCAGATCGGTCACGAGTCGTGGGTGCTGTCTGGGAGGATCAGTTCGGCCAAGCTTGGCACTTACGCTATTGGTTCAGTTCCGGTCACGGCCGGTTAGTAGAGCAGCAAATCCTTGGGGCAAAGGATGTGTTCTACGAGGTGTGAAGTAGTTGTAGCATCTGGAACTGAGTTGACCGATCGAGCCAGTTAACGATCGACGCTCAGACCTCACGCGATCCGTCAAAACCTCCTGGGTCAGAGCCTTCACCGGCGACAAGTACACCACTCACTTCGAGCAGCATGGATTTCACCACGACGGTTCGTCGGCCCTGGATCCCGTCGCCGTGTCGTCGATCTACAAGCTCAACGGCTCGCTCGACTGCCTCGTCAACGTGCTCGCCAGGGATTGAACCGCGTCCGGGCGGAGCAGGAGCTATTCCTCAAGAGGTGCGAGGGGCGCTACGATCGTCCAGTCGCTGTCGTAGAGGAACAGGATGAACACGGGTGAGCTCGTTGAGGAGTTTCTTGAAACGTACGAAGGCGCCGACTTCCCGCATGCGGTGGAGGTGCGCGAGATGTTGCGTCACCACGCTCATCGTGTACCTGGACTTCAGGTGATCGTCGGGCGCCTTACACCCACGAAGAGAGAGAACTATCGCTTTCGCGCTACGATGGCAGCAAGGAACCCGTCTCCACTCACTCCAAACCTGGCGGATGACGCGAGTGCGCTCGTCAGAGAGCTTGATGCCGTAGCCGATCAACCACTCAGGTTGTGGTGGCTGCCGCTCGAAGGCGGACGACTCTATTTGGTCTTCGAATTGCTGACGGACTCAACGATCGCCGGATGTCTAGATACACTTGATGACCGCCTGGCCGCGCATCAGTAGCGGCAATGGACCCATGGTCATCGATGCCCTTGTGGCACTTCCCTCGGGAGGTGTCGACGCTGGTCTTGCTGGAAGTGGTCGCGGAGGGCAAGCTTCGGTTGGTGTTCGCGCAAGCCGCGCGACACGATCGCAAGACGCCATCGCTGATCGCCGCGCCGTAGACCGCCACGTGAACGGGTACGATCGAACAATGCTTCCTGATCCACCATCGAGCCCCTTTCGAAGCGCGCTGCTTCAGCTCATGGCCGATGACGCCGCTCCGCCGGAGACAGCGGCAGCGTGCGCTGATCTGTTCGCAGCGATCGAACGCTTCAACATGCTCGCGTTGTTCGCGCGCGGTCTCTACGAAACGTTTCACGGTGCACCGCGATACGTGCCGATGCTCGAAGGCGTGACGGGCGGCTTCATCCGCACGATCGGAACGACCCTCGATCGTCATGGACCTCTGATCATCGAAGCCTCCCAGTGCGAGAGAAGTTACGACGACCTGCACCTGCTCGTGATCGCCTGCCTGAAGGAGCTCACCCTCTCACTGGCCCCGCACTTTCCAGACGAGAGGCTGGGCGCAGTCGAGGAACAATTCTGGGGCGACAAGCTGAAGCGCTGGCCGGAGGAGCAAGTGCGCGAGCTAGGCCTCCCGGCGACCGAACGCGAATACCTGAGCAAGGTTGGTCTGCCGACAGATATCGGCGTGAAGCTCCGCCTCGAATCGCTGCCACCGGGAAGCGCGCCACGGGTTGCGGAGGGCATGGTGGTCCTGGCTTCCGACGACCCGATGACCATCGCCGCCGATGTGGACGGTCGCGTCTGGGCGCGCGAAGGCGCGTCGAAGAGCTTCGTCAACGGAAGCATCTCCGCATTTGGCCGGTGCTTGATCACCCACGAGTGGTATCGGAGGTCGGCCAGGGACGTCGCGCCGAACGAGGCGCTGGCGATCGTCCAGAAGGCCATCGCGCTCGCCGACCCGGAATCGCTCGCAAGCGACGACCACTACTGGGCGATTCTCCTCAGGGCAGGTACGGGCTGCGGGATTGGCGCGTGTTGCAGTCGCATACGGCGTCATCAGCGCGCCTGATGAAGGTTCGGCGCTCTTTGCTGCGTTGGGTCTTAGATCGGCGCTTGCTCCCGGCCCGCGACCTCAGATCGCTCCACCGGAGACCGTTACTGTTTATCGCGCGGAAGGAATGGTAAACCAGCGCATCCTTATCGACGGCGGGAACGTGTCACTTCAGGGCGATAAAATGCTGTTTGTGAGCTTAGGGAATGCCGCCCGTACGGAGGAATTCCTTGCGAAGCGCCTTGCGCAAGGAATGAGCGACGCAAGCATCAAGTCATTCAAGGTTTCGAAGTCATTCGCCGACGACATCGCCGCTAGCTCAGTGCCTGAACGGATGGCTGCTCGATTCCCGAACGCACCCTTGGCGGTCGACGTTACGAAAGGCGCAGGGCAGTTTGGTCTACGAGCTACTCAGATCGAGGCACTGAAGAAAGCGATCATCCAGGGTAGTGGACGGTAACTAACATGGAATTGACAGTGATGCTGAGTTGCCCAGAGGGTGCGACGAACTGCCTCCACAAGTTGCGCGAGGTTCTGGATCGCGTGGAGCGACCTGGCGAAGTGTGGCCATCCGTTGAGCAATGGGAAGAGTTGTTGCCGACCTGGTTCGTGGAGGCATGTGCAACGCCGATGTCAAACGAAGAGGCCGACGCTTGGTTACTGCGTTGGAGACAGATGCCTGAATCCGAACGGCTGCAAGCCGAAGATGCGAAACCGTGGTCACTCTCGGACTGGCTGTACTGGATGGAGCCCAGCCAGTCTGTGTGGCGGTGGGCAAGGGCGACTCAGCGTGGGCCAGTCGAACTCGAAGTGGTGCTGTCCGTCGAAGGGATGCCCGTCGCCTTGGGGGCCTTTAGGTGGCTAGCGCAGACCGCCGGAGCGGAGGGCGTGACTTACGATTCGTAGTCTTTGTGCCACGGAACAAGCGTGGTCTCCTGAGAAGACGGCCCTGCACCGCCGATGAATCGAGAGTATTCCGAGCAAGAATAGATGGAGACCGAACAGGCATTCTGGGGGGCTGCCCTCAAACCTTGGCCGGTGGACGGCATGAGTGAGCTACGTTTGACCGTCGTCTCATGTCCGAAATGCATGAGCGCATCGAGCTCGTTGAGCGACAGTGGAGTCGTCCAAGTGTCCATATCGACATTGAAGACCTTCGTAGACAGCAAGCGGGGCGGTCGAGTAGACTAGACGTGGCGTTGGAGGATCGGTCCGCCACGGAGCACACATGGGACGAAGTGCTGCAGGCGATCTCGAAGATCGAGCGCTTGCTTGAAAGAACGTAGATCCGTGGTCCACGACGAGAGCTTCGCCGAGGCGTCAGGTTCGCCGGATCTGTCGACGGGCGCAAGTGTTTCCGTCGCGCGCAGAAGACGTGATTCGCATGCACGAGACAGATCCGCACGAGATGGCCTTGGATGAATTCAATCGCGTCTGGACTGGAATGGTGGGCTTTCCAAAATGATCCTGAGTGTTAAGTCCATCGAACGAATCGCGCCTGGAACCTATCGTGTCGCTCATGACGAGGATGCGGGTACGGCGACACGCCAGTTTGTATTCACGGTCGTGGGGGACGAGATTCCTGTCGTTCAGTCTTCGGACGAGTTTGAACGCTACATGAAGCTCGAGGTCTGGCGCGCTAGACCGCTTCTTGACGCAGTCTTCTCATTCCATCGGGCGCAAAGCTTCAGCGTACCTGCTGCCTCCGGGTGACCTGGACGACTGCGCCAGGACGACGAGGACACGATGGCCATCGTCGCTGATGTGGACGTTCTGTATGATCGCCAGCGCCTCGATCAGCGCGACGTCCTCGCCCGACCCGCGATACAAGTGTCGACGATCAAGCACCTGCCAGACACAGAGATTCCTCGATTGAATCTCTTCGACTCGCCTTCGAGCGCGCAGACTCGACCGTCGGGCGGATCAGGGCAGGTACTTGATCACGAGGCGCGCGATGCGGGCCTCGCTCGTGAAGCTGAAGCGCACATAGCCGGGGGCGTTGTCGCTGTGGACGCCGACGACGAACTCGCCGCCGAGCTTCGCCTTCACGTCCGTGTTCGCCTGCGTGCTGAGCGGGAACGGGACGGGCGTGACCGCGCTGACGGAGGCAGCGGTGACGGTGGCCATGCCGTACTTCACTCCGCCGCCGAGGTCGTTGAAGATCGTCGCGTTCGTGCCGCTCGCCTCGACGGTCGCCGACGGGGTGGTGACGTCCCACACGGAGATGGTCTCGTTCGCGTCGCCGGCGTAGCTCTCGACCTCGAGCTCGAGCTTGACGTCGGTGATCGTGGTGGCCGTGAAGCCGGCGAGGCTGAACACGAAGTAGCTGTTGTAGACGGTGGTGCCCGAGGTGCCGGTGAGGGTGTTGTCGTTACCGCTCGTGTGGCTGGCGCCGCCGGCGGTGTGCCAGCCGCGCCAGTAGTCCGCGCCGACCTTCTTGACGTCGATCGTGCGCGTCATGACCTCGGTGCAGTCGGGGATCTGGTTCATGTTGACGTCGATCCGATCGTCCGCCATCGGGCACTTGTCGCAGCCGTCGGCGACGGTGTCGGCGTCGGTGTCGAGGCGGTCGTCGAAGCCGGGGCACTTGTCGACGTTGTTGCAGGCGCCGTCGTTGTCGCTGTCGGGGCAGGCGTCGGGCGGCACCACGACGAACGCGTCGACGGGGTTGTTGCCGTTGTCGTCGCCGCCGCCGCCGGGGCCGGGAACGCCCGCGGCCGCGCAACCACCGGCGAGCACGAGGGCGAACCACAACCTCATGCCGACGACGGTAACAGAGGCCAGCCGCGATCTGGGCGCAGATCGCATAGAGTCGCGACATGCCTGCCTTCGACGCCGACGGAGTCCGCGAGGATTGGGACTACGCGGCCGATGCCTATGCCAAGGGGCAGGCCGATGGACGTGACTATTATCGCCTCGAGTTCTTCGGGCCGTACCAGATCGCGATGTGCGGCGACGTGGCGGGCAAGAAGCTCCTCGATGTGGGCTGCGGGTCCGGGTACTTCTCGCGCGCCATGGCGGAGCGCGGCGCGCAGGTCACCGGCATCGATCTCTCGCCGCGGATGATCCAGCACGCGCAGGAAGCCGGCGGCGGCGCCGCGTACCAGGTGATGGACGCCGCGCGCATCGACCGCGGATTCCCGGCAGCGAGCTTCGACATGGCGACCGCGTGCCTCACGCTGCAGGACGTGCCGGAGCCTGCCGTGGCCCTGAAGGCGATCGCGAAGGTGCTCAAGCCGGGCGCGCGCTTCGTGTCGTCGATCGAGCACCCATTCTCCTCGGTGCCGTTTCGCGAGTGGGAGCGCGATGCGAAGAAGCAGAAGAAGTGGCTGTGCGTGGATCGCTACTTCGAGCGCGGCGCGCTGCCGTACACGTGGAAGCGCTGGAGCTACGAGTTCACCACGCGCGCGCTGCACGTGACGCTCGAGCAGTGGATCGACTGGACCGTCGAGGCTGGCTTCTCGATCCGCGCGCTGCGCGAGCCGAAGCCGACCGAGCAGGCGGTGCGTGACCATCCGGACCTCGCGGATGCCACGCGCGTGCCCTATTTTCTGATCTTCGATCTCGTGAAGAGCTAGCGGACCAGCGGGCGCGTCTGCACGATGTAGAGCTTCTCGCCGACGAACACCCACTCGACGTCGAGGTGATCGTTCTTGAACACCTTGGTCAGCTTCTTCGCGGAGTCGGCGAGCAGGATCGCGCGCGTGTTGGTGAGCACGGGCTTGCCGGCATCGGGGTTCGGCACCTCGCGGATGCCGCCCTTCTCGTCGAACACGAGCTTGGTCTCCTCGGCGGAGCGCGAGAGCACGCGGATGCCGTGGTTGTACCAGGAGACGATCAGGCTCTCGGGCACCTTCTTGCCGTCGACGACGGACATGCCGAGGCCTGACTTCGCGTTGATCGTGTAGTTCTTCTCGTCGGTGGGGTCGGTCGGATGCTCCGTGACGAGCACGCCGGCAGCGGTCGCGGGCACGCCGATCTGGACGAGGACGGCGCTGTAGGTCTTCGCGGGATCGATCTTCGCGCGCGACCGATCCTCGAACGCGGTGAAGTTCCAGATCGAGCCCCAGACCTGCTTCACGGCGGTGAGCACCTGGTCCGGGCCGCGCATGTTCGGCACGGTGTCGTAGAGGCCGGCGCCGTTGAACTGATCGAGATCCTCGGCGTTGCCGGAGCTACGCACGAACACGCCACCTTCGGAGCCGGGGAGCGCGGCGAGCGCGGTGGTGACCTTCGCGATGAGGTCCTTGCCGACCGGGGCGTCCATGATCTGCTTCTTGAGCTCGGCGAGCTTCGCCTTCCGCAGATTTGGATTGGTCTGGACGGCCGGATCTGCGAGGAGCGTGGCGAGCTTCTTGTCGAGGCCGTTCGCGGCCATGTGCTCGGCGTAGAAGTGGAACGGGATCGCGAAGCCCATCGGCACCTCGAACAGGGTCGGCTTCGACGCCAGGATCTCGCCGAGGTTCGCGGCCTTCGCACCGAACCGCACCACGTCGATCGCGCGGAACGCGTCGAGCATGGGGAGCTCTGCGAACGCGAGGTCGGCGACGGGCAGCATGACGATCTTCGGCACGACCGTGGTCTTGGCCGCGATCTCCGCGGGGGTGGCCTCGCGGATCGTGTGCTCGCCGCCCTTGGCCTCGAAGAACACGGTCTTGCCGTCGAGCGCCTTCAGCGACTCGCGCGCACCCTTGAGGCCGATGTTCGGGATCCTCCAGGCCTTCGCGCGCAGCGAGACGTGAGACAGCGGCGTCGAGAACTGCTCGGAGATGATGCCGGAGACGGGCGTGATGTCGGCGAGCGGCGTGGTGAGGACCACGATCTCGTTCGGATCGAACGTGAGCTCGGACTCGGCGACGCCGAGCGGCACGAGGCGGAGCTTGCCGATCGCGGTGCCCTCGTTGAACGCGACGTAGTCGGCGGCCTTGTAGAGCGCGTCGTTGAGGATGAACGGTACGTCCTTGAGCTGCTTGGCGACCTTCTCCTGGTACGAGGAGTCGGGGCGGAACTTCACCACGTCGCCCTTGAAGAACGTCTGCTTCATGCGCCGGTACGCGTGGGTGACCTGCTCGGCGGTGGCGAGGTCGCCGTCCCAGAACGCGAACGTCCACACGTCCTGCGACAGGTGGTGGACGAGGTAGCACATCATGAAGTCGACCTTGTTCTCCGTGTAGTTCTTGTCGAACACGCGGACGGCTTCCTTGGTCTTCGGCTTCTTGTAGAGCTCCTGGAAGATGAAGTCCTTGTGGACCTTGTAGACGTCGACGTCGAAGTAATAGATGGCGTCGCTCTTGAGATCGATCACGAACTTCGCGAACCGCTCGCCGCCGAGCTCCTTCGAGTAGGCCTCGAAGTCCTCGGCGGTCTCGAGGGTGGGCGAGTAGAGCTTCCGGGCGGGAGCGGTGGCCGGGACCACCACGGGGGCCACCTCCGGGGCGTCCGGCGGCGGCGGGGCGGCATCCGCGGGGGTGGCCACGACGGCCGAACCCGAGCCGTGAGCGGGCTCTGGCGCCTTGTCGGCCTTCGAGGAGCACGCCACCAGGAACAGGGCCGTGAGGACGGAGAGGCGTGACATCGGGACCCCGAGGTTACCCGAGGATTGACGAGGATTTGCGTTGGATGCCCCCGACGCGTTATTCATCCATGATGTCGGAGCGCGAGCCGGCCCTGCTCGGGGATGAGGCTGAAGGTCCACGGACCGCTTCGGCCCCTGAACCCGCGCGCGCGATCGAGCCGCCGGCGCGGCCATCGCGGCGCGAGGCGCCGTCGGTGCACGTGGTCGGGTTCTGGAAGCGGTTCGCGGCGGCGGTCGTGGATCTCGCGATCGTGATCCCGTCGGCGCTGCTCCTCACGCTGATCATCAGCAAGGTGGCGGGCGTGCACTTGCCGCCCTCGAACTTGAAGCTGCTCGATGTCGACATGTGGATCGACCTCGTCCTCGCGACGGATCCCGCGCTCGTGATGGCGATGGTGATGATGCTCGCGATCGGCATGATCTACCTGCTCGTGTTCCAGATCGTCGTCGGGCGCACGCTTGGAATGCGCCTGCTGAAGATGAAGATCATCGATGTCTATGGCGACCGTCCGTCGCCTGCTCGTTGCGTGGCCCGGTGTGGTGGGTACGTCGCGAGTGTTGCCACGCTGTTCCTGGGATTCCTCTGGATGGGCTTCGACAGCGAGAAGCGCGGCCTCCAGGACTGGATCGCGGGGACGTACGTGATCCGGGCATGAGGCGGTCGCGATGCCTTCGCGTCTGAGCTCGCTCCTCGTTCGCGACGGGCTTGTCGGCGTCAAGCGCATGGAAAAAGCGTTCCAGCGCCAGGTGATCTACGGCGGCAGCCTCGACACGATCCTCCTCGAGATGAACCTCCTCCCCGAGGAGCGGCTGACGCAATACCTCGCGCTGGCCTCGGGCCTGCCGCCCGCCGAGCGCGACGAAGGTCAGGAGATCAGCGACGAGGCGGTCGCGGCGATCCCGCGCGAGATCGCCGAGCAGTATCGCGCCGTGCCGCTCGCGGTGACCGGCGAGACGATCCGCCTGCTCGTGTGCTCGCCACTCGAGATCGAGCGGCTCGAGGATCTCGCTGACCAGCTCGATCGCGCACTGCAGCCGTTGATCACGCCGGAGTACCGCTGGCACCTCGTGTACTCGGCGGCGTACGGCCTCGATCCGCCCGCGCGGTTCACCACGCTCGCGCGCTCGCTTGACGTCGATGCCACGGTGCCCGCGATCGGCCGCGCGAAGAGCGTGATCGTCGACCCGGCGGCGCCGCTCGATGCGGTTCCGAGCGACATCACGGAGCGCACGGAGCTGGCCGAGCTGACCACGCGGGTGCCCGCGCCGATCGAGGAGCCGCCGACGCTTCCCGTGCTGCAGGCACCCGACCGCGACAAGCGCAGCACGCTGCTCGGGTTCAAGGCACCGCGCCCCGGAGACACGGATCCCGGGTTGCCACCGTCGCGCCCGCCGGCGTCTCGCGTCAAGGGTGATGGCATGCCCGCCGAGATCGTCGCGCGGCCCGTCGTCACGTTCATCAACTCGTCGCCGCCGGCTGATGCTCGCCAGCGCAAGCTCGGCTCGGGCTCGCTGCGCGGGCTCAAGCGTCCCGCGACGGCGCCGATCGACACCCACGGCCGCGATGCACCGCTCCCCGTGGTCGCCGCCCGCGAGCTGCTCGCCATCGCCGACGATCGCGACAGCGTGTTCCTCACGCTCCTCCGCGCCGCTCGCCTGCGCGCGCGCTGGGCGGGTCTCCTCACCGTGCAGGGCGGCGCCGCGATCGGCCGCGTCGCGCTCGCCGAGCCCGGCCTCGATACGGCCGCGGTCAACACGGTGCTGATCCCGCTCGATGCGATGTCGCCGTGGCGCGCCGTGGTGGCGAGCAAGCAACCGCACATCGGGCCGATCGTCTCCGGCGATCCGGGGATCGATGCGATGGCGATCCGGCTCGGCGGCACCATGCCACCGTCGGCGCTGCTGATGCCGGTGGTGCTGCGCGATCGCGTGGTCGCGATCGTCGTCGCGCATCGCGTGCACTCCGATCTGCGGCTGACCGACGTGACCGAGCTGTTGCCGCTCTCGAACGCAGCGTCGGAGGCGCTCGGCAGGTTGATCGTGAAGAGCAAGTCAGCCGGCTATCGCACGCCAATCACGATCTCCGACCCGCTCGATACCCAGAAGCTGACGAAGCCGGCGGCGAAGACCGCTCCGAAGAAGGACAGCGCGTGGTCTGCCCCGGCGCCGGTCAAGGCGCCCGACGTGCCGAGCTACGACGACGGCCTCGAGGTCTCGATCACGCAGGATCCGCCGGCGCCGATCGAGGAGATCGTCGACGAGATCGAGTCGGCGCGCGAGGGGAACGCGGAGGACGCGCTCGGCGAGGCGGTGGAGCGCGCGAGCGAGACGCTTGGCGAGCTGATGCGCAGGTTCCCGGGCAAGCTGCGGGTGGATCGGTTCGCGGTGACGGGTCGGCCGCTGCGCGCGGCGCAGTACGGCGGTCTGCTCGAGCTCGTCATCCGGCTCGGCTCGATCTCGAGTGACCTCCTGATCGACAAGATGAGCGCACCGCAGCGCGACGTGCGGTTCTACGCGGCCGTGTGCGCCGCCGAGCTGCGCCCGCGCACCGTGGTGTTCGCGCTCGCCGAGCGGTTGTTCGATCAGGACTACGGCGTTCGCGCGTGTGCGATCGAGGCGCTCTCCGGCTATCCGGTACACGATCTGGGAACGGCGCTCGTCCGTGCCCGGCGCGCCCTGCACTCGTCGGACGCGGAAGTCGTGGCGGCTGCCGCGACGGCGATCACCGAGCTCGGAGATACCGAGTCGGTCGTCGATCTGATCGGAGCGATCGAGCGCAATGATCGCGCCGGCGAGCATGCGCGGCGAGCGCTCGTCTCGCTCACCGCGCAGGACTTCGGCACGAACGAGCGCAAGTGGCGCAAGTGGTACGACGGCGCGCGGGGCCGCCACCGCATCGAGTGGTTGATCGAAGGCCTCGGGCACAAGGAAGACGCGATCCGCGAGAGCGCGATCAACGACCTCCGTCGCCTCACCGGCGAGTACTTCGGCTACCACCACGATCTCCCGAAGCGGGAGCGCGAGACCGCGGTGGCGAAGTGGGTCACGTGGTGGCGCGACGCCGGCGCGCGCAGATTCGTGATCCGCGAGGACGAGCGTCATCGACCAACGGCTCAGCTGCCCGCGCGTCGCGAACCGACGTAAGCTGCGCGCCAATGCGCAACCTCGTCGTGCTCCCTCTCGTACTGGCCGCGTGCGGCGGCGGCCCCACTCACTGGAAAGATCAGCCCACCGAGTCCGTGAGCGCGACCTTCAAGGGGCACGCTTACACCGTCGATCTGCCGAAGGGTATGAAGAAGGGAACCTCGACCTACGACGACGACTACCAGTACCACCAGGACAAGGGTGGCGAGGACTACGTGTTCGCGCCGAGCGTGAGCGTGTCGTGGAATGACAAGAAGGACACGCTCGAGGACGAGCTGAAGCGCGAGAAGGACCCCATGGTCCACAAGGAGTCCACGACGGACGGGTGGATCGCCGCGTACGAGAATGGTTCGAAGGGCAAGGGCGACGATTTCGTCATCCACGCGGAGCGGTTCGTCGGCGACGGAGCGTTTCGCTGCAACGCCCGGGTCTACGCGATGAAGCGCGGCGAGGATGTGAAGGAGCTCATCCCCCTGGTCGAGAACATGTGCCTCTCGATCAAGGCGAAGTAGCAACCCCTCCGTCGGCGCGCTACCATCGAGCCGTGGAACCGGCGTCCGAGGGACAGCGCCAGCTCGCGCCGGGCGCCATGCTGGACGACAAGTACCGCATCGAGGGTCTCCTCGCGGTGGGCGGGATGGGCGCGGTCTACGTCGGCACCCACATCAAGCTGCGCAAGCGCGTGGCGATCAAGGTGCTGAACCCGCAGCTCTCCACCCCGCAGTTCATCGAGCGGTTCCACCGCGAGGCCATCACGGCGTCGCAGATCGGTCACGAGGGCATCGCGCAGGTCACCGACATCGGGACCAGCACCGAGGGTGAACCGTTCCTCGTCATGGAGTACCTCGACGGCGAGTCGCTCGCGACGCGCCTCAAGACCGCCGGTCGGCTCCCGATCGAGGTCGCGTGCGAGCTCGGATGTTCGATCCTTTCGCCGCTCGAGGCCGCGCATCGCGCCGGCATCGTCCACCGCGATCTCAAGCCCGACAACGTGTTCCTCGTACGGCAGAGCCGCGGCGAGATGATCAAGCTGCTCGACTTCGGCATCTCGCGCTCGCAGGGGCAGGACGGCGAGTTCCGGCTGACCACGACGGGCCTCGTGCTCGGCACGCCGTACTACATGTCGCCCGAGCAGGCACGCGGCGATGCCGAGATCGGCATCGGTGCGGACCTCTACGCGTTCGGCGTGATCATGTACGAGATGCTCACGAGCGCCGTCCCGATCCA